>CAIKRR010000078.1 GCA_903829815.1 uncultured Pseudomonadota bacterium
TCCCAAAGCAGATGCGCTACCAGGCTGCGCTACACCCCGGGGACCCGGATTCTACACTGCAATCGGCTGCTGCGGCGTGGCAATCACGTCCCTGCGCTGCGCTCAGGGGGCGAGTTCTTTCGGATCGACAGCCATGACGGGGTCGCGCAGACTCTGCATGATGCGCAACACAGCCTCCCGACGTGCGAGAAACGCCTCGACTACGCGCGGATCGAAGTACGAGCCCGACTGTGCACGCAGATAGGCAAACGCAACATCCGCATCCCAGGCGCCTTTGTAAGGTCGGCGGGTCGTCAGTGCATCGAACACGTCGGCCACCGTCACGATGCGCGCGACCAGCGGGATGTCCTCGCCCTGAAGACCCGACGGATAGCCCGTCCCATCGAACTTCTCGTGATGCGACAGGGCGATCAAGGCGCCCATCTCGACGTACTTCGACGCACTGCCCTTCAGGATGTCATGCCCGATCACCGGGTGACGGCGCATGATCTGCGTCTCCTCGGCGGTGAGGCGCCCAGCCTTGAGCAGTATGTAGTCTGGCAGGCCGATCTTGCCGATGTCGTGCAAGGGGGCCGCCAGTTCGAGGGTTTCGAGTTCATCGACATCCAGACCCAGCGCTTCGCCAATCAGGCGTGAGTAGCGCGCCATGCGCAGCACGTGATTGCCGGTCTCCTCGTCACGAAACTCGCCAGCCTTGGCCAGTCGGAAAAGGGTCTCGCGCTCGCGCGCCAGGATGTCGGACGTTGTGGCATCGACCTGGGCTTGCAGATCGCGCCCACGATCCTCGAGCAGGATCTGCTGGCGATGGAGCAGCAAGAGATTGCGGCATCGGGCAGCACATTCGCGCAGATCGACTGGCTTGAGGAGAAAATCGGTCACGCCGGCATCGAGCGCTTCGTATCGCACGTCCTTGCCGTCGAATATCGTCACCATGATCACCGGCACATGACGATTGGCGGGCACCCTGCGCAGCAGCCGCGTGAATTCGATACCGTCAATATCAGGCATGCGATAGTCGACCAGAATCAGGTCGATCGGCTCGCGCTCCACGAGCGCAAGCGCCTCGCGTGCCGAAGAGGCAACGCGCACCTGGATACGCGCGTCAATGCTGCGTACGGCCTGCTCGAGAATCACGCGACCGGTCGTCTGGTCGTCGACGATCAGGATCCGACCGAGGTGTATGTCGGCGACCATGGCGACGGGTCAGCGACGGGTGGGCGTCCTGGGCTCGATGAACTGGAAGAAAAGTTCATCGCGCTTGACCATGCCGAGTTCGGAACGCGCCCGCTCCTCGATACCCTCATAGCCGCTCTTCAGATCACGCACATCGGCTTCGAGCGTATCGTTGCGGGCCTGCAGGCCTGCATTGCTCGCGCGCTGCGCGGCCAGCTTGTGGTCGAGATCCCAAGCCCGTAGCCAGCTTCCCTTGCCCAGCCACAACGGGTACTGGATCCCGATGATGAGAATAGCGAGGACAAGGGCAAGGATCTTCATGGGGATCAGCGCCTGTTCAGCTTGCCAAGATGGGAATAGGCTTCACGACCTGGGAAGCGTGCATCATCCCCCAAGTCTTCCTCGATGCGCAACAATTGGTTGTACTTGGCGGTACGATCGGAGCGTGACAGCGACCCGGTCTTGATCTGCATGGCGTTGGACCCCACCGCGATATCGGCGATGGTGGTGTCCTCGGTTTCGCCCGAGCGGTGCGAAATCACGGCGGTGTAGCCGGCACGCTTGGCCAGGTCAATAGCGGCAAAGGTCTCGCTCAAGGTCCCTATCTGATTCACCTTGATCAGGATGGAGTTGGCGACGCCGCGCTCGATGCCTTCACGCAGGATGCGGGTGTTGGTCACAAACAGATCGTCACCCACCAATTGGACGCGCCGGCCCAGGCGTTCGGTGAGCACTTTCCAGCCATCCCAGTCGCCTTCGGCCATGCCATCCTCGATGCTGATGATGGGGTATCGATCGCACCACCCGGCCAGGTAGTCGGTCAATTCAGCGCTGCTGAGCGACTTGCCCTCGGCTTCGATGTGATAGCGGCCATCGCGATAGAACTCGGAGCTTGCGCAATCGAGTGCAAGCGCGACATCGTCGCCGGGAACATAGCCGGCAGCCTCGATGGCCTTCAGGATGAGTCCGATGGCCTCCTCGTTGCGTGCCAGGCTCGGCGCGAATCCACCCTCGTCACCGACCGTGGTCGGCATGCCCTGGCCAGCCAGGAGTTTGCGCAGGGTCTGGAAGATCTCGGCGCCACAGCGCAAGGCATCCCGGAAACTGCTCGCACCGACCGGTACGATCATGAACTCCTGCAGATCGAGGCTGTTGTTGGCATGGGCGCCACCGTTGATCACATTCATCATCGGTACTGGCATGTGCATGCTGCCGATACCGCCAAAGTAGCGATAGAGCGGCAGTCCGCTGTCATCGGCCGCGGCGCGGGCCACCGCCATCGATACAGCCAACGTGGCATTGGCACCCAGACGCGACTTGTTGTCAGTGCCGTCCAGTTCGATCAGGGTACGGTCGATAAAGGTCTGTTCAGACGCATCGAGCCCGACAATGGCCTCGGAAATTTCGGTGTTCACATGCTCGACTGCCTTCAGCACGCCTTTGCCACCAAAGCGAGCGACATCGCCATCACGCAGTTCCATCGCCTCACGACTGCCGGTCGAGGCACCCGACGGGACGGCCGCGCGTCCCATGACACCCGACTCAAGCAGGACATCGGCCTCGACGGTGGGGTTGCCCCGCGAATCGAGGATCTCCCGGGCGACCACATCGACGATTGCACTCATTGCAGATTCCTTGTGTTCGTTCTTTCTACTGGAATTCCGACTCGGCCAGAGGCCCTGCCTTGACCAGACCATCGAGACGCTTGAGCACCGACAGGAGTGCGCCCATGCGGTCGAGCGGCCAGGCATTGGGCCCATCGGAGAGCGCCTCGGCAGGCCGCGGGTGGGTCTCCATGAAAAGACCCGCCACGCCACTGGCCACCGCGGCACGCGCCAGTACCGGTACGAATTCGCGCTGCCCGCCACTCGAGGTGCCCTGCCCTCCCGGCAACTGCACCGAGTGGGTGGCGTCGAACACGACCGGACAGCCGGTATCTCGCATGACCGCCAGCGAGCGCATGTCGGAGACGAGGTTGTTGTAGCCGAAACTGGCGCCCCGCTCACACACCATGATGTTGTCGGTACCGGAGGCTTCGCGCGCCTTGGCAACCACGTGCTTCATGTCCCAAGGCGACAGGAACTGCCCCTTCTTGATGTTGACCGGACAGCCGGCCGAGGCGACCGCCCGGATGAAGTCGGTCTGCCGACAGAGAAATGCCGGGGTCTGCAGCACATCAACCACGCTCGCCACCTCGGCGATCGTTTCGGTCTCATGCACATCGGTCACCACAGGCACACCGAGTTCGCGCCGCACATCGGCCAGAATCGCGAGCCCCCGATCCATGCCCAAGCCGCGAAACGAGGCACCGGAACTGCGGTTTGCCTTGTCGTAGGAGGCCTTGAAGATGAAGGGAATACCGAGGGCGCGGGTCAATTCAATCAGTTGACCGGCAATCTCGAAGACCAGATCTCGCGACTCGACCACACAGGGACCTGCCATCAGGAAGAACGGCCGGCTCAATCCCGCCTCGAACCCACACAGGTCGATGACCGGGTGAGAGGCCGTGCTCATGCCGCTGGCGTTCCTGCCGGACCGGGCAATGCCACTGCCGCAACGCAAGCCGCTGCGCGCCGGGTCTGGTAGGCGAGCGCCGCCTCGACATAGGCCTTGAAGAGCGGATGGCCGTTGCGCGGCGTGGAGGTGAACTCGGGGTGAAACTGGCAGCCAACAAACCAGGGATGCCCCGGCAGTTCGACCATCTCGACCAGATGCTCGGCCTGGGTGCGACCGCTCACCCGCAAACCCGCGGCTTCGATCCGCTCGACATATTGATCGTTCACTTCGTAACGATGCCGGTGCCGCTCGCTGATGACATCGGCGCCGTAGATGGAACGCGCCAGCGAGCCCGGCACGAGACCGGAAGGCTGCGCACCAAGACGCATGGTGCCGCCCAGATCGGAATCGGCAGAACGCTGCTCCACCCGGCCATCACGATTCTGCCACTCGGTGATGAGTGCAATCACCGGGTGCGGCGTTTCCGGGTCGAACTCGGTTGAATTGGCAGCCTCGAGCCCGCACACATCGCGCGCGAACTCGATCACCGCGATCTGCATCCCGAGGCAGATGCCCAGGTAAGGCACCTCGCGCTCGCGCGCCAGGCGCACCGCCTGTACCTTGCCTTCGATACCCCGCTTGCCAAAGCCGCCCGGCACCAGAATGGCATCGACATCGTCCAGCGCGGCCGTACCATCATCGAGCAGATGCTCAGAGTCGATATAACGGATGTTGACCCGGGTTCGGGTATGCAGACCCGCATGGATCAGGGCTTCGGTGAGCGACTTGTAGGACTCGGTGAGACCGACATACTTGCCGACCATCGCGATCGTCACCGTGTGCTTGGGGTGCTCGAGCGCACTGACCAGCCGATCCCAGACAGACAGGTCAGCAGGCCGCGCGAGGATGCCCAGCTTGTGGCAGATGATCTCGTCGAGCATCTGCTGGTTGAGCATGCTCGGTATCTTGTAGATCGAGTCGACATCCCAGACCGAAATGACCGCATCGCGGGCAATATTGGAAAAGAGCGAGATCTTGGCGCGCTCGTCTTCCGGGATCGGACGATCGGCACGGCACAGCAGGGCGTCGGCCTGAATGCCGATTTCGCGCAGTTTCTGGGTGGAGTGCTGGGTCGGTTTGGTCTTCAATTCACCGGCCGAAGCGATCCAGGGCACCAGCGTCAGATGCACGAAGGCGGTGTGGTCACGCCCCAGTTCGAGGCTCATCTGTCGCGCTGCCTCGAGAAAAGGCAGCGACTCGATGTCACCCACCGTGCCGCCCACTTCGACGATGGCCACGTCATAGCCCTCGGCCCCGCGCCGGATGAAGAGCTTGATCTCGTCGGTGATGTGCGGAATGACCTGAACGGTGCGCCCGAGGTACTCGCCGCGCCGTTCCTTCTTGATGACGCTCTCGTAGATCTGGCCGGTGGTGAAGTTGTTCGAGCGGCGCATGCGCGCGCTGATGAAGCGCTCGTAGTGCCCGAGGTCCAGATCGGTCTCGGCGCCGTCGTCGGTGACGAAGACCTCACCGTGCTGAAACGGGCTCATGGTGCCCGGATCGACGTTGATGTAGGGGTCGAGCTTGATCAGGGTGACCTTGATGCCCCGAGATTCGAGGATCGCTGCGAGGGAGGCAGCGGCAATACCCTTGCCAAGCGAGGAGACAACCCCACCCGAAACGAAGACATACTTGGTCATTGCAGAACGGGTAGTTTGGACGGTCAATGATACCGCAGGACGCGCGCCGCTCCAAGCGCGACGACCTGATGGCTGCAGTTTCCGTACAATGCTGGCAGGAGATCAAAAAACCAGCGGGAGCAGGACGATGAGTCAGACTTTTGCCGATGCGGCGTCAGCCGTACGTGGGCTTCTTCGTGACGGGATGACCATTGCTGCAGGCGGATTCGGGTTGTGTGGAATCCCCGAGCATCTGATCGCCGCCATCGTCGAGAGCGGCGTCAAGGACCTCACCATCGTCGGCAACAACGCCGGCGTCGACGATTTCGGCATGGGGCTGCTGCTGCGGACCCGGCAGGTGAAGAAGGTGATCGCCTCCTACGTGGGCGAGAACAAGGAATTCGAGCGCCAGGTGCTGGCGGGTGAACTCGAGCTCGAACTCACCCCCCAAGGCACCCTGGCCGAACGGTTGCGCGCCGGGGGCGCCGGCATTCCCGGCTTCTACACCCGCACCGGCTTCGGGACGCTGCTCGCAGTCGGCAAGGAAACCAGGATGTTCGATGGCGTGGAATACGTGCTCGAACCGGCCATTCGCGCCGACCTCTCCATCGTCAAGGCCTGGAAGGGCGACAGCACGGGCAATCTTGTCTATCGACGCACCTCGCGCAACTTCAATCCGATGATCGCCACCTGCGGCGATGTCTGCATTGCCGAGGTCGAACAGTTGCTCGAGCCCGGCGCGATCGACCCTGATCATGTGCACACCCCGGGCATCTATGTCGACCGCATCTTCCAGGGCACGCACTTCGAGAAGCGCATCGAATTCCGCACGGTGGCCGGCGCAGCCGCCTCGAAGAAGGAGTCGCCGGTGCGCGCGATGATGGCGCGCCGCGCCGCGCTCGAACTGAAAGACGGTTATCACGTCAACCTGGGCATCGGCATCCCGACCCTGGTGGCCAACTACATTCCTGACGGCATCCTGGTGGTGCTGCAGTCGGAAAACGGATTGCTCGGCATCGGTCCCTTCCCGACCGAGGCCGAAATCGACCCCGATCTGGTCAATGCCGGCAAGCAGACGGTGACCACCCTGCCCGGCTCGAGCTTCTTCTCCAGCGCAGACTCCTTCGCGATGATTCGGGGCGGCCATATCGACCTGTCGATCCTCGGCGGACTCGAAGTCGCCGAGAACGGCGATCTGGCCAACTGGATGGTACCTGGCGCCATGGTCAAAGGCCCTGGAGGCGCGATGGACCTGGTGGCGGGTGTGAAGCGAGTGATCGTCTGCATGGAACACACCGCCCGCGATGGCGCACCCAAGATCCTCAAGACCTGCTCGTTGCCGGTCACCGGCAAAGGGGTGGTCGACATGATCATCACCGACCTGTGTGTGTTCGAGGTTGCCACCGCAGGCGGGCTCATCCTCAAGGAAGTGTTCGACGGCCACAGCGTCGACGAGGTCAGGAGCAAGACAGGCTGCGACTTCACGGTTGCGATCTGATCGCACCGCGCCACCCGCTGCCAAGACCTGCTCTGGAGAACCCGACTTGACCCGTGAATCGATGCAGTACGACGTCGTGGTCGTGGGCGGTGGTCCCGCCGGGCTTGCCTGCGCTATTCGATTGCGCCAACTGGCGGCTGCCGCCGGCGAGGACCTCAGCGTCTGCCTGATCGAAAAAGGCTCCGAAATCGGTGCCCACATCCTCTCGGGCGCCGTGTTCGAGCCGCGCGCGCTCGATGAACTGCTGCCCGACTGGCAGCGCTCAGGGGCACCGCTGCTCACGCCGGTCACCGAAGACCGGTTCATGCTGCTCACCGAGTCGGGTAGCTTCAATCTTCCGACACCACCTGCCCTGCACAACGCGGGCAACTACATCATCAGTCTGGGCAATCTGTGCCGCTGGCTCGGTACCCAGGCAGAGGCGGCCGGCGTCGAGATCTATCCGGGTTTCGCCGCAGCCGAAATCCTCTACGACGAATCAGGTGCAGTACGCGGCGTGGCAACCGGTGATATGGGTGTCGGTCGCGACGGCCAGCCCACCGAGGCTTTCCAGCCCGGCATCGAACTGCATGCCCGCCAGACCATCATCGCCGAGGGCTGTCGCGGCTCGCTCGCCCGCGAACTGATGGAACGCTTTGCGCTGCGTGACGGCGTGGGACCCCAGACCTATGGGCTGGGCATCAAGGAACTGTGGGAGGTAGACCCGGCGGTGCACCACGCGGGACGTGTCGTGCACACCATGGGTTGGCCACTTGACTCGAGTACCTATGGGGGTGCGTTCCTCTACCACCTCGAAGACAATCAGGTCGCGGTGGGCCTGGTTGTCGGGCTTGGCTATCGCAACCCATGGCTCTCGCCCTTCGAGGAATTCCAGCGCCTGAAGACCCATCCGGCCTTGCGCCCGACCTTCGAAGGCGGTCGGCGCATCGCCTACGGTGCACGAGCCATTTCGGCTGGAGGCTACCAGGCCATTCCACGCCTGGACTTTCCGGGTGGGCTGCTCATCGGCGATAGCGCAGGATTTCTCAATTTCGCCAAGATCAAGGGCTCGCACAGCGCGATGAAATCGGGCATGGTTGCAGCCGAGACCGTGCATGCGATCTTCGCAGCCGCAAGCGCCGACCGACGCAGTTACCGCGAGCGCCTCGACGCCACCTGGCTGATGCCCGAACTGCACGCGGTACGCAATATCAAGCCCGCCTTCCGCCACGGCCTGTGGGCAGGCTTGGCTCACGCAGCGATCGACACCTGGCTGTTGCGTGGGCGGGCACCCTGGACGCTCGCCCATCACGCCGACCATGAGCAGTTGCTGCCAGCCGAAAAGGCCAAACCGATCGCCTACCCGAAGCCCGATGGCAAGGTGAGCTTCGACCGGCTCTCCTCGGTGTTCATCTCGAATACCAATCACGAGGAAGATCAGCCCAGCCATCTGCATCTTGCAAATCCGGCGGTGCCGGTACAGCTCAATCTGGCCCGCTACGCCGGTCCCGAGAGCCGCTACTGCCCGGCCGGCGTGTACGAGTTCGTGCGCGAGGGCGACGGTACCGACCGACTGCAGGTCAATGCCCAGAACTGCGTGCACTGCAAGACCTGTGACATCAAGGATCCCAGCCAGAACATCCGCTGGGTCGTGCCACAAGGGGGTGGTGGCCCCAACTACCCGAACATGTAACTCGGATGGACGAGCCGTTTTCGCTTCGAGCAGAAGTTCTGCCGACCGCGCTGCGCAAAGGCGAAAAGACCCGCGAAGCCATACTGGCCGATGCGCTGGCCCTTGCCAGCCAGATCGGGCTCGAAGCCTTGTCCTTTGCCGAGGTTGCACAGCGCGCAGGCCTCTCGAAAAGCGGCTTGTTTGCGCACTTCGGGTCCAAGGACGAACTGCAACGCGCCATCCTGGTGCGGGCACAGTCACTCTTTCGCGATCGGGTCCTGCTGCCCGCACAGAGCCATCCGCCCGGACTGGCGCGACTGCGTGCCTTCTTCGATTTCTGGCTCGCCTGGATCGACGACTGCAGCGAAATGCCCGGCGGATGCCTGCTGATCAGTGCCGCCATTGAATACGACGATCGGCCTGGTGACCTGCGCAGTGCCCTGGTGCAAGGCCATCGTGAATTGCGTGGCGCCCTTGCCAAGGCGGTTCGACTGGCCATTGAAGCGGGTGAACTCGATAGCGCTTGCGACCCCTGGCAACTGACCTTCGATGTACTCGGACTGGTGCTTGCCGCCTCGCATGAGCGTCGACTGCTCGATGATCGCCGCGCGGTCGAGCGTGCCCGACGCTCGTTCGAGCGCGCGCTGGCCTTCCACAGCAAGCCCGCCGCGAACTGAGACTACGAGGGAGCCGGCCACAGGCGACCACATGCGATCAGGCGCGATCGCCTGTTGCCTGCGCACACGACCCGCGCAACTGTCCCGCCCAGCATTGCGCTTCAGAACTGCGCTTCAGGCAGCGCAAGCACCGAGCCCGGCCCCTGGCAGATCTCGTCGCGCAAGGCATCGACCTGCACCAGGGCATGATCGGCAAAGAAGCGCGCGGTCGTCACCTTCGCGCGCAGGAACCCGGTGTCTGCCTCGGGCTCAGTCAGCAGACGCACTGCCGCAAGCGCCGAACGACCCAGTTGCCAGCCGCCGCAGGCGATGCCCATCAGACGCAGCAGGGGCACCGCCCCGGCATAGGCCGAGCGCAGATCGCCAGAGGCCGTCTCGGCAAGCCACTGAACACTCGATTCGATCGCCGCCGCGGCCTGGGCCAGACGCCGCCCGGTGGCGGCACAATCGGCGGTGATCGCAGCGCCCTCTGCGCTCGAGGGGCTCACCGTCAGAGCGCCCAGCGCCACAGCGGTCTCGCGCATTTGCGAAAGCAGCACGCGAACAGACGCGCCGGCATCGCGAAGAATCTTTCGACCCAGCAGATCATTGGCCTGGATGCCGGTCGTGCCTTCGTAAATGGTCGTGATACGTGCATCGCGCAGATGCTGAGCAGCACCGGTCTCCTCGATGTAACCCATGCCCCCGTGTACCTGAAGGGCGGTCGAACTCACTTCGGTACCGGTTTCTGTCAACCAGCCTTTGACGATCGGAATCATCAGATCGACAAAACCCTGCGCACGCGCACGCTCGGCCTCATCGGGATGATCGTGGGCCCGATCATGCGCCGCAGCCACAACGTAGGCCAGCGCCCGCATCGCCTCGATCTTGGACTTCATATCCATGAGCATGCGGCGCACATCCGGATGGCGGATGATCGGCACGGCCTGGGCACTGCCTTGCACATCGCGCGACTGGATGCGTTCTCGAGCATGCTCGCGCGCCCGCTGATAGGCGCGCTCTGCCACCGCCAGACCTTCGAGGCCGACGGCGAACCGGGCCGCATTCATCATGATGAACATGGTCTCGAGGCCGCGGTTTTCCTCGCCCACCAGATAGCCGATTGCACCGTCGGCCTCACCGTACTGCATCACTGCCGTCGGGCTCGCGTGAATGCCCAGCTTGTGCTCCAGCGATATGCAGCGCAGATCGTTGCGCGCACCCGGCGTCCCGTCAGCCTTCAGCAGGAACTTGGGCACGAGAAAGAGCGAGATACCGCGCACCCCAGCGGGCGCACCATCGATGCGCGCGAGCACCAGGTGGACGATGTTCTCGGTGAAATCGTGATCACCATAGGTGATGAAGATCTTCTGGCCAAAGATCCTGAATGAATCCCCGTCCCGCAGCGCACGCGACTTGAGCAGACTCAGATCGGAACCCGCCTGTGGCTCGGTGAGATTCATCGTGCCGGTCCACTCCCCGGATACCATCCTGGGCAGCCAGGCAGCACGTTGTGCGTCGCTCCCGCGCAAGAGCAGCGCCTCGATGGCACCGGTGGTGAGCAGTGGACAGAGCGAAAAAGCCAGATTGGCCGACTTCCACATTTCCATCACCGGCGCGGCAACGACGCGTGGCAAACCCTGGCCACCGATATCGGTCGAGAACGAAAGCGAGTTCCAGCCAGCGTCGACAAATTGCCGGTAGGCGTCCTTGAAGCCCGCCGGCGTGTGTACGCCATCGGCATCGAGCCTGGCACCCTCGAGATCACCCGGGCGATTGAGCGGCGAGAGCACTTCGGTGGAAAAACGCGCATTCTGCGCCAACACTTCGGCCACGAGCTCAGCCGATGCGTCCTCGCGCCCCGGCAAGGCTGCCACCTCGGCAAGCCCGGCCACTTCAGTCAGCACGAACAACATGTCACGCACCGGTGCTGTGTATTCGCTCATGTCTCGCTCTCCTCAGGGCGCCCGGCAGCCGGATTTACCCCAGCAGCAGTGCACTGCACCGCATCGCTCGGACGCGATCAGCCCAGTGCCTTCACCAGTTCGGGCACTTCTTTGAACAGATCGCCCACCAGCCCATAGTCGGCCACCTGGAAGATCGGTGCCTCCTCGTCCTTGTTGATCGCCACGATCACCCGACTGTCCTTCATGCCCGCCAGATGCTGGATGGCACCGGAGATGCCAACCGCCACATAAAGATCGGGGGCAACGATCTTGCCGGTCTGCCCAACCTGCCAGTCGTTGGGCGCATAGCCCGCATCAACCGCCGCACGCGAGGCACCCACGGCTGCGTTGAGTCGATCGGCCAGGGGCTCGAGCACGCTGAAGTTCTCGGCCGACCCGATGCCTCGGCCGCCCGACACGATGATCCGAGCGGCGGTCAGTTCAGGACGTGCCGACTGGGTGAGCTCGCGCGATTGCAGGCTCGACAAGCCCAGATCGGCCAGCGCCGCTACGGATTCGATGGGCGCGCTGCCACCGCTGGCCGCCACCGCATCAAAGCCGGTCGAACGCACCGTGATGACCTTGATCGAATCGCTCGACTGCACCGTGGCCAGCGCATTACCGGCATAGATCGGGCGCACGAAGGTGTCGACCGACTGAACGCTGATGATGTCGGAAATCTGCTGCACATCGAGCAGCGCCGCCACCCGGGGTGCAAGATTCTTGCCTGATGCGGTCGACGGGAACAGCACATGGCTGGCCTGACCGGCAAGAGACACCACGAGCGAGGCGAGGTTCTCGGCAGTGCCATCGGCGTACTGTGGCGCATCGGCCAGCAGCACCCGCGACACACCGGCAACACCTGCCGCGGCCTTCGCCGCCGACTCGCAGGCAGCCCCGGCAACCAGCACCGTGACATCGCCCCCGATTTTCAGCGCAGCCGCAACGGTATTGAGCGTGGCACCCTTGATCGCACTGTTGTCATGCTCTGCAACGACGAGAATCATTGGACCACCTTGGCTTCGTTCTTCAGCTTGTCGGCAAGCGCCGCGACATCGGCAACACGGGCACCGGCCTTGCGCCGCGGCGGCTCATCGACCCGCAGCGTTTTCAGGCGTGGGGTCACGTCAACGCCCAGCACGTCAGGGGTGATGGCATCGAGCGGCTTCTTCTTGGCCTTCATGATGTTGGGCAAGGTCACATAACGCGGCTCGTTCAGGCGCAGGTCGGTGGTGATGACCGCCGGCAAGCGGATCGACAGGGTCTCGAGGCCGCCATCGATTTCCCGCGTGACGCGCGCATGGTTGCCCTCGATCACGAGCCTGGAGGCAAACGTGGCCTGCGACCAACCCAGCAGCGCGGCAAGCATCTGGCCGGTCTGGTTGCAATCGTCATCGATGGCCTGTTTGCCCAGGATGACCAGTTGCGGTTGCTCGCGCTCGACCACGGCACGCAGCAATTTGGCCACCGCCAGGGGTTGCAGTTCGACCGCAGTGTCAACCAGGATGGCCCGATCGGCCCCCAGTGCCAGCGCCGTGCGCAGCGTTTCCTGACAGGTACTCGGACCACAGGAGACGGCAACGATCTCGCTGATCGCGCCCCCCTCCTTCTGGCGCACGGCTTCCTCGACCGCAATCTCGTCGAACGGATTCATCGACATCTTCACGTTGGCAGTCTCGACGCCAGTACCATCGGCACGCACTCGAACTTTCACGTTGTAGTCGACAACCCGCTTCACGGGCACGAGCACTTTCATCGGGGACTCCTCGCATGACAGCCATTGCCTGAATTATAGTCGAACGTCATGGTCACCCCATCGCTCAGCCCAACCGTTCCGGAGTCCCCGCAATGCCCCAGCCGCTGTCGCACATCCGCGTACTCGACCTCACCCGTGTGCTGGCAGGCCCCTGGGCGGCGCAGAACCTGGCCGACCTGGGTGCCGAAGTCATCAAGGTAGAGCGCCCCGGCATCGGCGATGACACCCGCACCTGGGGGCCACCGTGGATGAAGACCCCCGAGGGCGAAGAGACCCGTGAATCGGCTTATTTCCTTTCGGTGAACCGGGGCAAGAAGTCGATCGCGATCGATATCGCGAGCGCAGCCGGACAGGCACTGGTGCGCGAACTGGTCGTGCACTGCGACGTGCTGATCGAGAACTACAAGGTGGGTGACCTTGCCCGCTACGGTCTGGCCTGGGACGATCTGCGGGTGCTCAACCCGAAGCTGGTCTACTGCTCGGTCACCGGTTTCGGTCAGGACGGGCCCTATGCCAATCGGCCTGGCTACGACTTCATCTTCCAGGGCATGGGCGGCCTCATGAGCATCACCGGCGAGCGCGATGACCTGCCCGGTGGCGGACCACAGAAGGTAGGCATCGCCGTCACCGACGTGATGACCGGCATGTATGCCTGCCTGGCCATCACCGCCGCCCTGAACCACCGGCAGATCCACGGCAAGGGGCAGTACATCGACATGGCGCTCTTCGATGCCATCGTCGCTTTCAACGCCAACCAGATCCTCAACTACTGGATGTCAGGCAACATCCCGAAGCGCTGGGGCAATGCGCACATCAACATCTGCCCCTACGAGGTGTTTGCAACCAGCGACGGTTTCATCATTCTGGCCGTGGGCAACGACAACCAGTTCCGCAACTTCTGTCGTGTGGCAGGGCATCCTGACCTGGCCACCGACGAGCGGTATCTCACGAATCCGCTTCGACTCGCCCATCGCACCGAACTGGTTCCGGTCGTACGCGAAATCATTCGCACCCGCCCGATGGCCCAGTGGATCAGCGACCTGGAAGCGGCCAGTGTTCCGTGTGGCCCCATCAACAACATGGAGCAGGTATTCGAGGATCCGCAGGTGCAGCACCGCGGCATGCGGGTGGACATTCCGCACCCCCTGGGGGGAACCGTACCCTCGGTTGCCAACCCGATGCGCTTCTCGGAAACACCCCTCGAATACCCTTTGGCGCCGCCCCTGCTCGGGCAACACACCGATGATGTGCTCTGCCGCGTACTGGGCTACGACGCGGCTCGAATCGGGGCACTCAGAGCCGCAGGTACGGTAGGCTGATCAGCGCCGGGCGCGACGCCGCTCGAGCCAGGCGCCCACTTCGCCGGCCAGACCCCGGCGAAAGCCGAGCACGCAGACGATGAAGGTCACGCCCAGGATCACCTGGACCCAGGAGCCGACCCGATCGGCCAGTTGATCCTGCAGCCCGACGATGGCAAAAGCACCGATCACCGGACCAAAGAGCGTACCCACGCCGCCCACCAGCGTCATCAGCACCACCTCGCCCGACATTTGCCAGGCCGCGTCGGTCAGCGTCTCGAACCCCACTACCAGCGCCTTGCAGGCACCGGCCAGACCGGCCAGAGCGGCAGAGAGCA
>CAIKRR010000079.1 GCA_903829815.1 uncultured Pseudomonadota bacterium
CGTGATGGCGCGCCAGCGGCGGCTGATGAATCAGATCAATATCGTTCCCTATGTCGATGTGATGCTGGTGCTGCTGGTCATCTTCATGGTGACGGCACCCTTCATGACACCGGGTGTGGTCAATCTGCCCAGCGTCGGCAAGTCGGCGCAGGTGGCCGAGAGTCCGATCGAAATCGATCTGAAGACCGATGGCAGCGTGGCAGTCCGTGATCGCAAGGCGGGTGCTGTGGCCGAGGTGAAATTGAGTGCTGCCGATTTTCCCGGCTATGTGCGCGATCATCTGGCGGGCAGTACCCAACCGGTGGTCATCGCGGCCGACCGCGAAGTGCGTTACGACGCGGTGATGCGGCTGATGGACGCGCTGCAGCGAGCCGATGTGAAGCGTGTGGGTCTGCTCGTGAAGCACGACGCTGCGGCGCGCTGATGCCGGTGCGTCCCGAGCTTCCGGTGCCGCAGTCAAAGCTCCTTCCGGCGCTGCTGGCGGCAGGCGTGCACCTCTTGCTGGCCGGGTTTCTCATCATTGGTGTGCGCTGGCAAATCAGGTCCGAGCAGCCCGTGAGCGTCGAGCTGTGGGATCAGGCGGTCGCGCCGGTGGTGGAGCCCTCGCCGCCGGTTGACCTCGCCCCTCCTGATGAGCCGCCGCCTCCACCCCCGCCGGCGCCGGCGCCGGTGCCGGTGCCCGTAAAGCCTGTGCCGGTTCTCGAGCCCGAGCGTGCACCGCCTGCGCCTGACATCGCCATCGAGCGCGAACGGCGCAAGCGTCTCGAGGCGGAAAAGCGCGCTCAAGTGCAGCGCGACGAGAAGGTGAGGCAAGAACAAAAGGTCAAGGCGGAACAAAAAACCCGCGAGGACAAGGCCCGCGAAGACAAGGCCCGCGAAGACAAGGCCCGCGAGCAGCGCCAGCGCGAAGACCGCGAGCGTCTCGAGCGCCAGGCAAAGCGTGAATTGCAGGACGCGCAGCGGCGCAAGCTCGATCAGCAACTGGCGGCCGAATCGGCGCAGGTGCGGGCTGATACGGCCCGCCGCGAGGCCACTCAGCGAGCGAGCGCTGCGTCGGCCGGTGATGCGCGTTCGCGCGATGCCTGGATCGGCCGGATCAGCGGCAAGATCCGCGGCAATCTCACCTTGCCGGATAACCTCGTCGGCAATCCGCAGGCGGTCTTCGATGTGGTTCAATTGCCCACCGGCGAGGTGATCTCGGTGACCCTGCGACGCTCAAGTGGGGTGCGTGCCTATGATGAGGCCGTGGAGCGAGCGATCTACAAGTCATCGCCCTTGCCGCGTCCTGAGCGCGGCGAACTCTTCGAGCGCGAGTTGCGGCTCAATTTCAAACCGGTGGAGGATTGACCTTGATGCGTAGCCCCGCTTCCTGTGCGATGGTCAGACGCTCCGGTGTCGGTGTGCACGCCCTCGTGGCTGCGTGGGTGGCCGGCTGTGCGATCGCGGTTGTGTCACCGGCCCATGCGCAACTCGAGATCCAGATCGTGGGGGGTGGATCGAGCCAGATTCCGATTGCGATTGCGTCCTTCGAGGGTGAGTTGTCGAGCCAGGTCGACCTCTCGGGCGTCATCGCCGCCGACTTGAAGCGTAGTGGTCGTTTCCGCATCGTCGATTCTCCAGCGGTGCTTGGCTTGTCGGTGGATGCGCCGGCGGCAGAGCTTGCAACGCTGCGTGGTCGCGGCATCGACGCGGCTGCGGCAGGTGCGGTGCGCGCCGAAGGGGGCGGTCGCTACGATGTCCGATTCAGGCTCTTCGACGCGGCGCGTGGCGAGCAACTGACCAGCGGCGGCTTCGGACCGCTTGGCGGACAACTGCGTGCCACAGCCCACCGTATTGCTGATGCCATCTACGAGAAGATGACCGGCGAGCGCGGTGTGTTCTCCACACGCATTGCCTACGTGGTGAAGCAGGGTCCGCGGTTCGAATTGCATGTGGCTGATGCCGATGGTTTCAATGC
>CAIKRR010000080.1 GCA_903829815.1 uncultured Pseudomonadota bacterium
CGTGATGGCGCGCCAGCGGCGGCTGATGAATCAGATCAATATCGTTCCCTATGTCGATGTGATGCTGGTGCTGCTGGTCATCTTCATGGTGACGGCACCCTTCATGACACCGGGTGTGGTCAATCTGCCCAGCGTCGGCAAATCGGCCCAGGTGGCCGAGAGCCCCATCGAGATCGACCTGAAGCTCGATGGCAGCGTGTCCGTGCGTGACCGCAAGGCAGGCGCGGCGGCCGAAGTACGGTTGGGTGCCAGGGACTTCGAGGACTATGTGCGTGATCACCTGGTCGGCAGTACGCAGCCCGTCGTGATAGCCGCCGATCGCGAGGTGCGGTACGACGCGGTCATGCGTCTCATGGATGCCTTGCAGCGCGCCGATGTGAAGCGAGTGGGACTGCTCGTGAAGCACGACGCCTCGGGTCGTTGATGCCGTCTCGGCCCCTGGCGCCGGTGCGGCCCTCGAGGCTTCTGCCGGCATTGCTGGCGGTTGGCGTGCATCTGTTGCTTGCGGCGTTTCTCATCATCGGCGTTCGCTGGCAGATTCGGTCCGAGCAGCCGGTGAGTGTCGAGTTGTGGAATCAGGCTGCAGCCCCGCAGGTCGCACCGATGCCGGTCGAGTCACCGCCCATCGAGGAGGCGCCCGCGCCCCCACCGCCGTTGGTGACCGAGCAGGCACCGCCCGCACGTCCTGAACCACTGCCGGCGAAGCCGCCGTCTGTGGTCGAGCCTGAGCGCTCGCCCAGCCCCCCCGATATCGCGCTCGAGCGCGAGCGTCGCAAGCGGGCTGAACAGGAAAAGCGTGTCCAGCTCGAGCGCGAGAAAAAACTGCGCGAGGAGAAGGCACGGGAAGACAAGCTGAAGGAAGACCGGGCGCGCGAGGACAAGCTGCGAGCGCAGAAGGCGCGCGATGACAAGGCACGCGATGACAAGGTGCGTGAAGAGAAGGCCCGCGAGCAGCGCCAGCGCGAGGATCGCGAGCGCATCGATCGCCAGGCGCAGCGCGAGTTGCAGGAAGCCCAGCGGCGCAAGCTCGATCAGCAACTCGCTGCCGAATCCGCCCAGGTGAAGGCCGATATCGCGCGTCGCGAAGCGGCGCAGAGGGCGCGCGACGGCTGGATCGGCCGCATCAGCGGCAAGATTCGCGGCAATCTCACCATGCCGGAGAACCTTGTGGGCAATCCGCAGGCTGTCCTTGATGTGGTTCAATTGCCCACGGGCGAAGTGATTTCGGTAACCTTGCGTCGATCGAGCGGCATTCGTGCCTACGACGAGGCGGTCGAGCGTGCGATCTACAAGTCTTCGCCCTTGCCGCGTCCGGATCGCCCCGAGCAGTTCGTGCGCGAACTGACGATCACGCACAAGGCTTTTGAGGATTGACCTTTGATGATCCTGGCTCAGTTCGGTTGGATGGTGCAGGGCTCGCCGATGCGGTTTCGCGGGGCGGTGACAGGGCTCGCCGCCGCACTGGCCCTGACGCTCGGTGCGCCTGCCCGGGCGCAGCTCGAGATCCAGATTGTCGGTGGCGGCTCAAACCAGATACCGATCGCGATCGCGCCCTTCGAGGGCGAGCTCGCTGCACAGGTTGATCTGAGTGGGGTCGTCGCAGCCGACCTGCGCCGCAGCGGCCGCTTTCGCATCGTTGATTCGCCCGCCGTTCTCGGCATGTCGGTTGATGCACCGGCATCGGACCTTGCCGGTCTGCGGGGGCGCGGCATCGATGCGGCTGCGGCAGGCGCCGTACGGCCCGAAGGGGGCGGTCGCCATGATGTCCGGTTCAGACTCTTCGATGCCGCGCGGGGCGACCAACTCACCAGCGGCGCCTTCGGCCCCCTTGCGGCGCAACTGCGTGCCACCGCCCACCGCATTGCCGATGCCATCTACGAGAAGATGACCGGCGAGCGCGGTGTGTTCTCCACACGCATTGCCTACGTGGTGAAGCAGGGTCCGCGGTTCGAATTGCATGTGGCTGATGCCGATGGTTTCAATGCAGCGCCGGTGCTCGTGTCCAACGAGCCCATCCTGTCGCCCACCTGGTCACCCGATGGGACGGCACTGGCTTATGTCTCGCTGCAATCGAAGAAGCCCGTGGTGTATGTGCAGCGTCTGCTCGAGCGGCGCCAGATCGCCGTGGCCAACTTCCGCGGTTCGAACAGTGCGCCGGCCTGGGCACCCGATGGCAAGCGCCTGGCGGTCGTTCTGACCCGTGAGGGTGGCTCGCAGTTGTTCATGATCAATGCCGATGGCAGTGGTTCACGCCGACTTGCGTCATCCTCGTCCATTGACACCGAACCGACCTTCTCGGCCGATGGCCGCTGGCTTTATTTCACCTCCGACCGGGGCGGTTCGCCACAGATCTATCGCATGCCCGCCGAGGGTGGGGATGCGCAACGTCTGACCTTCGAGGGCAGTTACAATGTGTCACCGACGATCAGTGCCGATGGAAGAACCCTCGCCTACATTACGCGGGTCGGTGGGGGGCAGTTCAGATTGGCCGTGCTCGATATCGAAACGCGCCAGGTTCAGATGATCACCGACACACCCAATGATGAGTCACCGAGCTTTGCGCCCAATGGCCGCATGATCATCTATGCGACCCAGATGGGTGGGCGAGGCACGCTGGCCGCCGTTTCCGTCGATGGCCGCGTCAAGCAGCGACTGTCGATTTCGGCAGCCGAGGTTCGTGAGCCCGCCTGGGGTCCGTTTGTCCAGTAGTTTGCACTGATGTGCCGCGCCTGCGTGGTGCGACCAGCCGATTTCATACTGAACCGATCGCCCTGCGATCAGAGGAGAGCACCATGCGTCTGACCCACTCGTTCATTGCTGCCGCGCTTGCGCTGGTGGTGGCTGCCTGCAGCAGTACCGGCGGCGATCAGGCTGCTGCCCCCATCGTCGATGGGTCGGCTGGCGCCACCGCCGCGGCCGGACCGGCAACCAACAGCAATGCCAACGCACCAATCGATGTGCGCCCGGGGCCTGCCGCCGGCGCCGCCACCGAACTCACCGACCCCAAGAGCGTGTTGTCGCGTCGTAGCGTCTATTTCAACTTCGACGAGTTCACCGTGCGCGACGAGTTCCGCTCGGTGCTCCAGGCACATGCCACCTGGCTCTCCAGTCATCGCGATGCCCGCATGCTGATTCAGGGCAACACCGACGAGCGTGGCAGCCGCGAGTACAACATCGCGCTGGGCCAACGTCGTGCCGAGGCGATGAAGCGCATGCTGGTACTCATGGGTGCTGGCGAGTCACAGATCGATGCGGTGAGCCTGGGCAAGGAAAAGCCCCGTCGCGAGGGCCATGAAGAAGCCGACTGGGCCGAGAATCGCCGCGGTGACATCCTCTACAGCTTTGGCGCCGTGAAGGAGTTCTGATCGAATGGCCCGTTCTGTCCGTGAGGTCTTGCTGCCCGCCCTGTGCCAGGCACGCCGTGCTGGGCACCGTGTCGGGCGCCTGGTCGAGCACTGTCGTGGCCGCCAGGCCCTGCGAGTCGCCGTCATGGCAGCCCTTGCCGGTGGCACCCTGGCTGCTCACGCCGGGGTCTTCGACGATGACGAGGCCCGCCAGCGGATCGAGCAGTTGCGAAACCAGCTGCAACTGATCCAGAAGTCGGTTGATGGTCGCTTCGGCAGCCTCGAGGCGCAGGTGCAGGATCGTTCGGCTCTCATCGAACTGGGCAGCACCATCGACAAGCTCCGCGATGAGCTTGCCCGCATGCGTGGTCAGTTCGAGGTGATGGCCAATCGCATCGAGCAGGCCGAGCGGCGTCAGAAGGACTTCTACGCCGATCTGGACAATCGCCTGCGTCGTATGGAACGCGCCCAGGAAGAGCGGGCCAAGGAAGACCTGGCCCGCAATGACAAGCTGAAGGAGGACAAGGAAGCGCGCGAACGGGCCGAGCAGGAAAGCGCTGCTGCCGAAGGCAAGGCCTATGAGGCAGCGCTGGCTGCCTACAAGGCCGCCGACTACAAGGCCGCCGCACAGCAGTTCGAGGCCTTTGTCGCCGCCTGGCCTGAAAGCCCCCTGGCTGGCAACGCCCAGTACTGGAATGGCAATGCGCTCTTTTCCCTCAAGGACTACAAGGGCGCAAAGGCGGCACAGCAGAAGATGGTGGCCAGTTCACCGGATAATCCTCGCGTTCCCGATGCGCTCCTGAGCATCGCCAGTGCCCAGGCCGAACTGGGTGATACCAAGGCCGAGCAGGCGACGCTGAAGGACCTCGTTGCACGCTTTCCCAAGAGCCCGGCCGCTGATCAGGCCAAGCAGCGTCTGGCACGCCGTCCCGCGCGCTGATGGACGTTGATCTCGTCGCCATCAACCAGGGGGTTGTCTGGGGTGGGCTTGTCATCGGCCTCGCCTTTGGCGTGGCTGCGGCGCACAGTCACTTTTGCACCATGGGCGCTCTGGCCGACATCGCCACCATGGGCGACTGGACGCGCATGCGCATGTGGTTCCTGGCAATGGCGGTGGCCTTGCTGGGCGCAACCGGTGTCGAGGCCCTGCATGCGGGCCTCCTCGATGCCTCGATGTATCGATCATCCCGACTGAATCTGCTCTCGCATGCGGTCGGTGGCCTGCTCTTCGGGTTTGGCATGGTGATTGCCTCTGGCTGCGGTGCTCGAACCCTCATCCGGGCAGGGGCCGGCAATCTGAAGTCGCTGGTTGTTGCCATCGTGCTTGCGGTGGTTGCCAGCATGACGCTGCGCGGTGCTCTGGCACCCTTGCGCGCCAATGTGCTTGATGCGGTATCGATCGATCTGGGTGGGCCGCAGGATGTGGGCAGTCTCGTTGCGCGTCTCGCCGCCTGGGATGTCACCCAGGTGCGCACCCTTCTGGCGATTGGGGTTGCCTGCGTGCTGGGCTTTGTCGGCCTTAGCACCGCCCAGGCACGCACCGTGCCGGCCCTGGTCGGTGGTGTCGTGACCGGCGCAGCGGTCGCAGCCGGCTGGTATCTCACCGGGCACCTGGCCTTTGTCGAGGAGCACCCCGAGACCTTGCAGGCGGCCTGGATCGGCACGAGCGCGGGCCGACCGGAGTCGCTGACCTTTGTCGGGCCGCAGGCTTACACGCTCGATCTGTTGCTGCTCTGGACCGACCGTTCGCGCGGCGTCACGTTTGGCATCGCCACCGTGCTCGGCACCGTTGTGGGCAGCCTCGCGCATGCCCTGGCAGCGAGGCGTTTCAGGCTCGAGGGCTTTCGCAACGCGGAAGATACCGCCAACCATCTGGTCGGGGCCGCACTCATGGGCTTTGGCGGGGTGACTGCTCTGGGTTGTACGGTTGGGCAAGGCATCACCGGGATCTCCACGCTCGCCCTGGGCTCGCTCCTGACGCTTGCCTTCATCGTGCTGGGCGCCCGCCTCGCCTTTCGATATTTCCTGTGGCGGGCTGGCTGATCGGCGCCGTCATTGACACCCCCTGGTCACCCGCCTAGAATCCGCGCTCGCTTTGCCCGCGCGCCCTGTGCGTTGGAGCGGCAGGGCAGGGAGCCTTTTGACCTTGAGCGATGGTCGAACGGCCTGCGTACCGGGTCGGTAGCTCAGTCGGTAGAGCAGCGGACTTTTAATCCGTTGGTCGCGGGTTCGAGTCCCGCCCGACCCACCACTTCAAAGCCACAGTGTCAACGCTGTGGCTTCGTCTTTTCTCTGGATGCGCAAGAATGATCCGGGCCTGCGCGCGGTCTTCTGGCTCCCACACCGCCCAGGGTCACAGCAGCTCGACCGCGTGTCGCCGCTGGTCATCGGTGGTGTCGATGTAGAGCGCCGTGGTGGCGCTGAATCCGCCGTGCTCGCTGTAGAACAGTGGCAGATCGTCCCGCCTGGGTTTGTACTCCCGCAGGTACTGCGCCCAATCATCGCGCAAGCGTGTGTTGATGAACACAGTGCGTGGCCTGCGTCCCTCGGTCTGCTCCGCGCTCCAGGGGGGTGCGCGTCGTGTGCGCACTGCGCTGCCCGGGAGCGCATCGGACAGTCCGTTATACAATTGGGACTTGCGCCCTGTCCGGGTGGTCGGGGCAGCGCTTCCCACTGAGGTTTCGCGAAAATGAAGTCAACGCCACCTGACCTTCGCGACCAGCCCGCGTATGGCCCTACCGAGACTGCGCGCTATCTGCGCCTGCCGGCTGCCACGCTGCGTACATGGGTGCTGGGGCGCGTCTACCCGCGCGGGGATGCGCAAGCGACCTTCGATCCGCTGATCAAGCCCGCCCGCAAGCAACCGCTCCAGCTTTCGTTCTACAACCTGATCGAGGCGCATGTTCTGCGTGCTTTGCGCACCGAGCACGGCGTCGCGCTTGCGGAACTGCGCAAGGCCATCACCTATGCTGAACGCGAGTTCAAGATCCGCCGCCTGCTGCTGAGTCCTGACCTGCGTACGGATGCCGGACAGATCTTCCTGGACCGCTATGTGGAGTTGATCAATCTCAGCGCGTCGGGCCAGATGGCGATGCGCAAGCTCTTCTCCGAGCACCTGAAGCGGGTCGAATGGGACAGGTGGCAATACCCGGTCCGGTTGCATCCCTACACAGACGCCGTGCGCGCCCACGAACCGACCTCCATCGTGATCGATCCGAACATCGCTTTCGGTCGACCCATCGTCGAGAGGGCAGGTATCTCGACCGAGGCCATCGCGGATCGCATTGATGCCGGAGAGACGGTGGATGCGCTGGCTGAGGATTACGACCTGTCGCCCGAAGATATCGAGCAGGCGGTGCTGTATGCCCGGGCGGCGTGAGCCGGGTCTATTTCACCGACCGAAACCTCGGGAAGCAATTTCCGAGCATCCTTGCTCAGGCAGACATCGAGGTGGAGCGGCACGGCGAATTGTTTCGCCCCGAAGGCAGCGATGAGCAGTGGCTCGAGCACTGTGGCGTCAAGGATCGCATAGCGATAACGCACGATCTCCGGATTCGCTATGTTCCCAACGAACTGGAGGCAGTCAAGCGCTTTCGGGTGCGGCTGCTGGTGCTGATCGGTCATGCGCCAACCGCTGAACTGGCCAGCAACTTCGTCAAGTCCCGCGGCAAGATCGAGGGCGTGCTTGAAGGTCGTGAAGGTCCTTTGATATTGAAGGTCTATCGTCCCTCTCCTAGCGAGCTGGCAAGATCGTCTGACATGCCCGGGCGTGTTGAAGTCTCATACCCCAGGATTCACGGTGCCTGACAGATTGCTGCCCGTGTCGAACCGCTTCGCCGCGCGGGTGTCGTGAGCGTCGAACGATTTCCCCTGTTCACCCAACCTGCTGCCCAGCTCCGGGCAGCGATTCCCTCAGAGCATCGCAGGCGTCTCCCAGCCAATCTGAGCCTGCTGGGGGTCAAGGGGTCAGGGCATGCGTGTCCGGGCTACCCGGATGGTCCCTGTGACACCTGACCACTGCGAGTCTCACACAGGGAGTCGAATTGCGTGTGCCTGTGCCATCGCTCATCGCTCGGCACATGTTTCTTCTTGTGGATTGCGTCTCGGGTCTTCTTCAAACGCCACGTATCAAAAGCCACACCTGACCAGTTGGACAACGCATGGCCATACCCAGACCTCGTGTGCTCGGCGCTTTGTATGGGACACCCGGACAGGGAAGGGCCTTGGGTCGCACACCGGAACGATCGGGCGTGCAAGTCGTTGAATCCTGGAAGGTCTGGGCACGGGCGTCTGCCCTTTTGATCCGTTGGTCGCGGGTTCGAGTCCCGCCCGACCCACCAATACTCAAGATCCCAACCCTTCCACGGGGAGGGCGCGCGCGACAGCGCCATTCCAGGGTCAATCGACCTGCAGTTTCACCTGTTCGACCACCTTGGCCCAGCGCGCCGATTCGGTACGCGCTCGAGCGAGCGAGTCCGCAGCGGTACTGGCCAGCGGCGGCAGATCGTTCGCGATCATGCGCTCGCGCACGGTCGGATCCTGGAAGGCACGACTGATCTCCTCCTGCCACTGACGCATGATGGCCACCGGCGTGCCCTTGGGGGCCAGCACGAATTCACCAAAGGTGGCGTCATAACCGGGCACGCCCGCTTCCTGCGCGGTCGGTATGTCGGGTGCCATCACCGAGCGGCTGGCGCTCGATACCGCGAAGGCCTTGAGTTTGCCCGCCTTCACCTGGGGCACGACAACCGAGGTGGCGAGAAATCCGCAGGGCAGTACGCCCGCCATCACGTCCTGCATGGCGGGTCCGGGCCCCTTGTAGGGCACATGGGTCATCGTGGTGCCGGTCATCGACATGAACAGCTCCATGGCCAGGTGGCCAGGCACACCGGTGCCGCCCGAGGCGTAATTGAGCGATCGTGTCTTTGCCAGAGTGATGTACTCGGTGAGGCTGGAGGCCGGAACCGAGGGGTTGCAGACCATGGTCTGCGAGGTGCTGGTGAGGTAGGTCACCGGCACGAGATCCTCGGCCGGGTTGATCGGCATCTTGCGAAAGATGTGTGGGTTCACGGTCACCACGGTGTCTGGCCCGACAAAGAGCGTGTAACCATCGGGGGCCGCCCGCGCCACGAGCTCGGTGGCGATGTTGCCGCTGGCCCCGGGCCGGTTCTCGATCACCAACGGCTGCTTTGATGCCGCGAACACCTTGTCGGCAACGAGGCGCATCACGAATTCGCCCGGAGCGCCGGGCGCAAACCCGGTGATGATCCTGACGGGCTTGCTCGGGTAGGCCTGTGCGAAGGCCTGCGAGGGCGCGAGTGCTGCGACACCTGCGGCGCCAAGGGCTGCTGCCAGCGCCGCTACTCCCTGTCCGATACGATGATTCATGGGGTCTCCTCCTGTTCGAGATCGCGCCGTCATGGCCTGTCGCGGCGTTCCGATCGTGGCTTTTTCAGTATGGGTCGATACTACCTTTGTGCGGTGTGTGTCAGGACCTTCGTGTGCAGCTCGATGAGCTCCGGTACCGATTCGGCCGGGCGCCTGCCAAAGCCGCATTCGGTGGCGATGCCGAAATCGTTGACATGGCGTCGTGCCGAGGCAATCCGGCGCAGCGTGCCCTCGACCCCGTCGGTGTCATGCACCAGGCCCAGATAGAGTTCGGTCTCGGGACGAAGCGCCAAGGCTGACAGGGGCGCGTAGAACGCGTCATCGTCACGTTCGGCTGGCACCGGCATGTGCATGAACTGAACGCTGCGCCCGATGCGGGCCATCAGCGCATTGGTGAGATCGGTCATGGCGGCCGCATCCTTGGGTTCGACGAAGTGTCTGCCCCCAAAGCTGCCGTAGCACAGGTGGTAGCCCAGCTCGACCGCTGCCGGCACGTGGTTGCCCAGACGTACCAGGCGCTCGACGATGCCTTCCCTGGCCGGTGTGAACCAGGGGGTTCGTGCACCGTCGTAGGCCTGCATGTCGTGCGCGCAGTCCCACTGGATGGAGAGGTCTGCGTGCGGCACTGCGGCGCAGATCTGGGCCAACTCCTCGAGCACACGCGCTTCATAGGCAATTTCGACGGCAACGCGCGACTCGGTCGCAATGCCCCATGAAATCACGTTGTAGGGCGAGGGCAGGGCCACCATGAAGCGCACCCCCGGTTGGACTGCGCCCGAGGCGCGCAGGGCCTTGAAATCGGCCCAGGAGGCGATCGCGCTTTGGGCGAAGCCGAGCGCGCCGAACGATGCCGCCTTGATCGAGGCGCCTGCCTTCAGGCGGAACTGCGCGCTGGCGGCCTTCCTTGCGGTCGGGTTGCGCCAGTCGAAGTCGCCTTCAACCTTCTCCAGTTCGGGCATGCGCTCGAACACGCCTTCCTGAAACTGCAGCCAGTTGGTGCGCTCGCCGGTCTCGCCATCAGGAATACGGCGCAAGGTCGTGCCGAAGTTGCGGCCCAGCACACCGATCACCGCCGTGGCATCGGCCAGTGGCACGCTGCCGACAAAATGCACATGCCCTGCAGCACAGACCAAACCTGTGTTCATTGTTCATTCCTCGCCTGGATTTCTGCTTCGATCAATCGGCTCATCAGACGTTCTGCCTGAACGCATCCGCCGTCGTTTCGTGTGGCTACTGGCCGCCAGCCTGCGGGCTTGCAATCGAGCAGCACCTGCTGCTGCTCGAGGATGGCCAGATCCTCGAAAAAGGTTTCGCGGTTGAGCCTTTGCTGCATCTGGGTCACCGCTTCGTCGCCCAGGGCGAAGTTGCGTACCAGGCCCCAGAAGTAATGCGTCGAACGCGCGTTCTCGGGGGTGAGCGCATTGAGCACATGGAATTGGGCCGAGCGATTCTCGTGGCTGCCCGTCACCGAACTGACGCGGGTGTTGATCACCACATGACAGGGCGGCGCAAAGTCGATCTGCTGGTGGTGGTTGACCTGTCCGGTGAATCCGCCCATGCGCTTGAAGAAAGGCGAGGGCTCGATGTCGGTCATGACGCGGGTCACGCGCACGCCGCGCCCCCGTGCCTCGGTGCTGATGGGATGGTCGGTCACCGCGGCCGTGCCGAGCGTCTTGCGGTGAACGTAGCGCGCATGGGTGAGATCGAGCAGGTTATCGCGCACCAGACCGTAGTTGGCCTTGACCGACAGATATTCGCTACGCCCCTCCCAGCCGGGCTCGACGAGCCAGTGGTAGTCGGGCAGTCGGGCCTGATCGGCCTGTGCCGCCTCGCCCATCCAGACAAAGACCCAGCCCCAGCGCTCGATCGCCGGGTAGGCGCGTACCCGCGCCTCGCGCGGTATCGTGCTCGTGCCCGGAATGTGGATGCAGGCTCCGCTCGGATCGAAGGTGAAGCCGTGATAGCCACAGGCGATCGCATCGCCACAGACCTCGCCTGCGGAGATCGGTGCGCCACGGTGCGGGCAGCGGTCCTCGAGGATCACCACCCCACCGGATGCGCCGCGATAGAGCACGAGCGGCTCACCGAGCAGCCAGCGTTGCAGCGGGCGTTCGCCGAACTCGTGGCCAAAGCCTGCCACATACCATTCGTTGCGCAGAAACATGCGATGTGTCCCCCCCTTGTCTGACGCAGCAGTCGCGGCTGAACCGTCGCGGACTAGCGTGTCAGACGCCCTTGCCAGACGCCCTTACCAGACGCCTATGGTCACGCCACCTGCGGCCGCCGGGCTCGGGCGCCGTGCCACGGCCTCATCGGTCATGCCGATGCGGTTGCGCCGCTCGCGCATCCAGTCAAAGAGCAGGTGGTAGTGCTCGTCGCGGGCTCGGCGGTACAGATCGCCTGCGTCGCGTCCTCGGTCGACGAGTTCGAGCGGGTCTTCCTGCAGATCGAAGAGTTGCGGCGGAAAGTCGCGCCCGAAGTGCACGAGTTTCCAGCGCTCGGTGCAGCACATCACCATGCGCGCTTCGCGCGGCTTCAGACCGAGCTTGCGGGCCGTGGGGTAGATCGCGAAATCGAGTTCGGCGAAGGCGGCTTCGCGCACCTTGTCGGCCGTGCCATGCAGCAGTGGCAGGATCGAGCGACCCTCGATGATGTGCGTCGGGATGGCCAGCCCCAGCGCATCCATGAAGGTCGGTACGAGGTCGATCGCCTCCACCAGCGCACTCGACACAGCGCCGCGTTTCGCTTCGGGGCTCGGATCGACGACGATGAAGGGCACGCGCACGCCCTGCTCGTACATGAACTCCTTTTCGCCCTGCCAGTGGTCACCCTGGTAGTCGCCATGATCGGCGGTGAACACGATCATCGTGTCATCCAGTCGCCCGGCCTTCTCGAGAAAGGCCATGACACGCCCGAGATGATCGTCGATCTGCTTGACCAGCCCCATGTAGGTGGGCTGCATGTTCAGACGCACTTCGTCTTTCGAGAAGGCGACCGACTCGGGGTGCTCCTGGAAACCGCGAAAGATCGGGTTGGCAGCGTCGCTGCGCTCGGCCTCGGAGCGCACGGGTGCCTGTGCATCCTCGCGCCCGAAGAGATCGTGATAAGGGGCCGATGCGATGTAGGGCCAGTGCGGCTTGATGAAGGACATGTGCAGGCACCAGGGCTTCTCACCTTGCTCGGTGATGAATTCGATGGCGCGCTTTGCGGTGTAGGCGGTCTCGGAGAATGCTTCGGGCAGGCGGGCTGGCCGGTGCGAATTGCGGATGAGCCAGCCGCTGGCCAGTTGGCCTGCTTCGTCGATGCCGGCGTTGGCCCACTCGTGCCAGGGGTTGGCACCGGCAAAGCCGTTGGCGCGCAGGTACTGGTTGTAGGCGAGGTCGTGCGGCGTATTCGCGTCGGGGTGAATGCCGTCATCACGCCAGTAATCCTCGAAGCCACCGGTGGCAATCAGCCGACCCACCCCCTCGGTGGGCGAAAGACCCAGCCACTTCATGCCCTCGACATCGGGCTCGTGATGGGTCTTGCCCACGACTGCGGTACGTACCCCGGCGGGGCGCAGGTAGTCGCCGAGCGTGCGCTCGCCCACCGGCAGCGGCACGAAGTTCCAGGTGGCGCCGTGCGAGAGCGTGTAGCGCCCGGTGTAGTACGACATGCGGGATGGGCCGCAGACCGGTGCCTGGACATAGGCGCGCGTGAATCGCGTGCCACGCGCTGCGAGCGCATCGATGGCCGGTGTGGAGATGCGCTTGTGCCCGTAGCAGGACAGATGGTCTGCCCGCAACTGGTCGCACATGATGAAGAGAATGTTCTTTACGGTGGACATGCGTCTTCGCTCGCCAGGACAGGTCGTTGAGGGGTAGGGCCGGCATTGACGCTGCCGGACAGTTGCCCAGATTCGCTCATTGTGCATCCGATCAAGCTTGCGCGAAACGGTGCGATCATTGCGTTCCACCTTGTGAAACTGTGTGCCGGTCCGGTGGCAGGCGTCCTGCCGGAGATACACCCGATGAAACCGATTCGAGTCCTGCAGCGCGCGGCCGAACTGCTGCGGGCTCTTGAAAAACGGCCGGGCAGTTCGCTGGCCGAACTGCACGCTGATACCGGCATTCCGAAGCCTACCCTGCTGCGACTGCTGGGCACGCTCGAGGCCGAGCGCATGGTCTGGCGTGCGATGGCTGATGGCCGCTACCGCGCGCGGGTGTCTCTCGAGCGACCGGTGCTTGCCGATCACAAGCACCTGCAGCTGGCCGAGCGGGCAGCGGCCCACCTCACCGTGCTGCGCCGCCGCGTGGTGTGGCCCTCGGACCTCACGGTGCGCCAGGGCTACGGGATGAAGCTCATCGAAACCAGTCGACGCGAAAGCTCTCTGGCAATGCACCGCGACGCCATCGGCTTTCGCATCGACATGCTCGTCTCGGCGGTGGGGCGGGCCTATCTGGCCTTTTGCCCCGAAGCCGAGCGCGAACGCATCCTGGCGCACCTGCGCAGACATCCTGCCCGGTACCCGAACGCGAGCGTGCTTGAAGGACGAGCCGTCGAGCGGGTGCTTGCGCAGACCCGCGAGCGTGGCTACGGCGTGCGCGATCTGCGTTTTGGCGGCCTGGGCTGGGTGAGCGATGAAGCCGATGACCGTCTTGCAGCGATTGCGGTGCCGGTCATGGCGGGGACGGCCGTTCTTGCCTGTATCAACATCGTCTGGCCCCGACGGTTCAATACCGAGTCGGAGACGGCCGGGCGCTATCTGGCCCTGCTGCAGAAAGCGGCCACTGACATTGCGGCCGAAGCGGCGGCTGGACCTCAGGTGCCGTTGAAGCCTCGCCGTGCACCCCGACCCGCACTGGCCGCGAAAACGCGTTGACCGGATCGGGCTGATTTCACCAGGTGGAACACCATCGGCAATCCGATCTCGATGAGTGGCAGCACGTGCTAGCGTGCAACGGCATCCATTCTGGTGGTCCTGTCGATCACCTCTGTGGCAAGGAGAGGACGATGAAACACGTCGACGTGCCAGTACTCATCTGCGGTGGTGGAGGGTGCGGTCTGGGTCTTTCGATCCTGCTCGCTGACCTCGGGGTTCAAAGTCTTGCCCTCGAGCGTCACGCGCAAACGACCGATCATCCGCGGGCCCACATTCTCAATACCCGAACGCTCGAGATCTTCAGGCAGCATGGGCTCGCCGACGAAGTCTATCGGCAGGGTACGCCCACGGCCGGCATGGAGCGCATCTCCTTCAGGACTTCGCTGGGCGGCGACGGGCCGCTCGATCGGCGTCTCATCGGCAACCTGGACGGCTATGGGGGTGGCGCGCTGAAGGCACGGTACGAGGCAGATAGTGCCTGTCGCGCCACCAACTTGCCGCTCATGCAGCTTGAACCCCTGCTGCGCCAGGTGGCCGAAGCGCGTGCGCCTGGCAGCACGCGCTTTCATCACGAGTTGCTCAGCTTCGAGCAGGACGACACCGGCGTTACCTCGCACATTCGTGATCACGACGCGGGTGAGGCGTATACCGTGCGCTCGCGCTATCTGATCGGGGCTGATGGCGGCAAGACGGTTGGGCGCGCACTGGGGGCCCAGATGGCAGGGCCGCGCCATCTGCGCAAGATGGTGAACACCTATTTCGCAGGCGATCTGTCGCCCTGGATCGATGATGACGGGGTACTCATTTTCTATTTCATCAATCCGGATGGGCGTGGGCAGTGGGCGGGCGGGGGCCTGGTGAAGACCGGACCGACGCGTTGGGACAGGCACTCGGAGTCCTGGGTGTTCATGCGAGAGCTCTCACCGGATGACCCCGAGGAGATCGACGAGGTCAACGTCGTCACGCGCATGCGCGAACTGCTGCGCCTGCCCGAGAGCTTCAAACCCGAGGTACGCAAGATCGGGCGCTGGGATGTGCAAGGGGTTGTGGCCCGGCAGTACCGGTTTGGCCGGGTGCTTCTCGCAGGGGACGCCGCGCATCGGCACCCGCCGGTGAGCGCCCTGGGTCTCAATACGGCGTTTGGCGATGTTCACAATCTGGCCTGGAAGCTTGCCCTCGTGCTGAATGGAAAGGCCCCGGACGCGCTGCTCGACACCTACGAGGCGGAACGCCAGCCGGTGGGTGCGCGGGTTGCCGAATGGGCCCTGCACGGCTTTCGGATGCGAAGCCTCATCGATCAGTCGATTGGCCTCGCGCCGGGTCAGGCCGAGGCCAATCGCGAGGCCTTCGAGCGGCTTTACTCGGATACGCCGGGCGGCGCTACGGCGCGCGCGATTCTTGCCGAGGCCATGAATATCCAGCGGATCGGCCCGCAAGCGCACGACATGGAGATCGGCTACGCCTACGAGCGTGGTGCGCTCGTGCCCGATGGCAGCGCGCTGCCAGCGCGAGATCCCATGGGGGGTATCTACCATCCGGTGACGCGGCCCGGCAGCCGTCTGCCGCATGCCGTACTGTCCCGCGACGGCGTGCGGGTGGGTACACATGACCTCGTGCGACCTGGGGCGTGGACACTCTTTTGCAACCGGGCGAGCTGGCGATCGGTCGCCCGCGCTGCTGCGAAGAAGACTGACATCGAGATCGATGTGGTTGTCGTGGGTGCGCGCGGCGACTGCCAGGATGTCGATGGCACCTGGGCGCGCCTGTGCGAGATCGGTGCCGGGGGCGCCGTGCTGGCACGGCCCGATACCCATATTGCATGGCGAAGTGTGAACTCACCTGCGCGTCCAGCGCAGGCGCTCGACGAGGCGATCAAGGCGGTGTTGAAGCTCGCGAGCTGATGCTGCCCCGGCGCGCTGCGGGTCACCGGGCGCGGGGTCGATTGATGGCGTCAGGCGGCGTCTCGCCGTTCAGCGCGGCGATGATGTTGTCGGCTGCCCGCTGTTCGATGGCGAGCCTTACGCTGGCGACCCCCGACCCCAGATGCGGGGTGAATACCGTGTGCGGGTGCGCACGCAGGCGGGCTGACACCTCGCGAGGCCGCGCCGGGAGCGCCCAGTCTTCGAACTCGAAGACGTCGGCTGCATATCCACCCAACTGCTGTCGATCAAGGGCCGATGCGATGGCTTCCTCGTCGACAACGGAGCCCCGTCCGATGTTGATCATGAGTTGTCCGGGTCGTACCTGGCGCAGAGCCTCTTCGTCGACGAGGTGCCGCGACGTTGTCGTCAATGGGGCGGCAAGGAAGATGAACTCGCTCTCTTCAAGCGCGGCATGAAGGGGAACCGCCCTGGCACGATCATCCGAGCCTGCGGGGTCGACGCCGAGCACCTGCCGGGTGCCAAAACCCTGCAAGCGATCGATGATCGCCCGACCCACCGCGCCAAGACCTACGACGCCGACGGTGGCACCCGCCAGGCCGCTGCCATAGAGCATCGGTCGCCAGCCGGTGAAGCTGCCCGAGCGGACATGCGCGTCACCAGCGCGGATATGCCGGCCCAGTGCAATCGCCAGGCCAAGGGCGAGTTCGGCCGTGGGTTCGGTGAGCAAGTCGGGTACGATCGAGAGCCAGACGCCGGCGCGTTCGCAGGCTTTCACGTCGTAGCTGTCGAACCCTTTGAGCGCGGCTGCCACGATGCGCATGCAAGGCGCTTGGGCGAGCCAGCGGGTATCGACGCAATCGGTCATGAATCCCATGAAGGCGTGTGCCCGGGGCAGCAGGGTATCGAGCTGCTTCCCCGGGAACGGGTTGTTGCCGCTTGGCGCATGCAGCTCACCGACCGCCTCAAGCCGTGTGGCAACCGCAGGATGCAAGCGGTTGCTGGCAACGATGATCGGTCGGGTCATCTGAGTTTCCTTCGCAGCGCCGCGCCGATCGAGTCGACCACCACGACACAGGCCAGAATCGTGAGCAGGATGGCAGCCACCTGGTCGTAGGCGATGAGGCGCAAGGCGGCCATCAGTTCGAAACCGATGCCGCCCGCACCGACGATGCCCAGTACGGCCGATGCCCTGAAGTGGTACTCCCACCGATAGATGGTGATGTCGGCCAGTTGCGGCAGCACCTGGGGCAGTACCGCGTGGAGGATGATCTGCAATCGTCGGGCACCGGCTGCTGCAGCCGCCTCGATGGGTCTTGCATCGACATGCTCGATGGCTTCGGCGTAGAACTTGCCCACCATGCCGACTGAATGAAGCGCCAGCGCAAGCACCCCAGGCAAGGCGCCGAATCCCACGGCTGCCACGAAGAGGATGCCGAGGATGATTTCGGGCACCGAGCGCAGAGCCGACATCAGCAGTCGCACCGCGTGACGTGTGATCGGCCCCGGTGCGGTGTTGGGCGCTGCCAGCAGCGCGAGGGGCAATGAAATCGCCACCGCCAGTGCGGTGCCGGCAATCGACATCGCCAGCGTGTCTGCAAGCGGTCGCCACCACGACCGCCAGCGCGAGAAATCGGGCGGTACCATTTCCGAGAGCAACTGGCCAATGGCGGGCAGGCCCTCGGCGAGTCGGGGCAGGTCGAAGGCGCCTGTGAACCCCAGCGCGCAGGCGCAAACAGCCAGCACGAGGCCAGAGAGCAACGCACGCCTGGTCGTTGTCCTGGCGCTCTGGTCGAGCAATGCCGCGAAGGCGCGCTGGTCCTGTGGGGGGGCGGCGACGTTCACTTGAGCTTTGCAATGTCCAGATGCAGCACCGTGGCCATGTCGCGCAGCACGTCGTAGGCTTTGTCGGTCGTGGGCATGAAGCCTTCGACCCTGAACGCCTTCAGCACGTCCTTGTCGGTGAGTTCGAGAAAGGCGGCCCGGATACCTTGGCGCAGGGCAGGGGCGAGGTCGTTTTGCATGACCACAGGGTAGTTCGGTATCGGGTCGCTCAGGTCCAGTTGCACGATCTTCGCGGGGTCGATCATCTTGCGAGCCACCAGGCTGCGATAGATTGCTTCGGACAGTGCACCGGCCGGCACCTGTCCGGCTTGTACCGCACGTGCGACCGCGTCATGGGTTCCGAGGTGCACGACCTTGTAGTCTCGTTCGCCTTCCAGCCCTGCCTTGCGCGACAGGTGCGCGCGCGGTGCCAGATGGCTCGAGGTGGATGCCTGATCGCCGAAGCCAAATGGCTTGCCGCGGATGTCGGAGAGCGACTTCACCGGACCATCGACGTTGGCGATGAGGATGGCGTTGTAGGTCGGTGCGCCCTTTTCGACGCCCACCGCGAAGGCTTCGATGTCGGGGGCCTTCGACTTTGCAAGCACGTAGGAGAAACCACCAAAGTAGGCGACGTCGATGCGCTTGAAGCGGACCGCCTCGATCATCGACGAATAGTCGGTGGTGATGATGAGTTCGACCTCTTTTTTCAACCGCTGCTCCAGATGGCTTTTGAGCGGCTGCGCCATCTGGAGCAGGCTCTCTGCGTTCTCGTCAGGCAGCAGTGCGAGGCGCAGCCTTGACGGGTCGCGCGTCTGTGCCCAAGCGCTGCTGCTCAGGGTGGCGAGCGACCCGGTGAGGGCGAGCGCGAGCGTCTGAAGGACATCTCTTCGGTTCATGCGGCAATCCTTGTCGTGGCGGGTGTGGCTGTTGGCGCGCCCTCGTCGGTGTTGGGTGACGCGGCGGCATAGAGTCGGGTGCGGGTCTGGCTGTCCATGTCCTGCGGGCGACCATCGAAGACGACACGCCCGTCCTTGAGGCCCACGATGCGATCGGCGTGACGCAGTGCGAGGTCGACCTGGTGCAGGCTCACGATCACCGCCATCGCATCGGCACGACAGATCGAGCCCAGCAGGCTCATCAATCGCTCGGCTGTCGTCGGGTCAAGACTGGCCACTGGTTCATCGGCCAGCAGCAAGGTAGGGGCCTGAATGAGCGCGCGCGCGATCCCGACACGCTGCTGCTGCCCGCCTGAGAGCGCATCGGCACGCTGCAAGGCGCGATCGAGGAGATCGACACGTGCGAGCGCTGAGAGGGCCAGCACCTTTTCTGGCTGTGTCCACGGGCGCAAGGAGGCTGCAAGCGAGCGCGACCCCAGTCGTCCGATGAGCACGTTTTGAAGAACGCTCAGGCGATCGATGAGGTGATGCTGCTGGAAGACCATGCCGGTTCGGCGGCGGTGACGGCGCAGGACGGCGCGGTCGGCGATCGATCGATCCTGCGCGTCCAGAACCGCGCCGCGCGTGGGTGTTGCAAGTCCGTTCAGGAGTCGCAGCAGGGTCGACTTGCCGGCACCTGAGGCACCCAGCAGCACCACGAATTCGCCTGCCCGGAAGTGAAGCGAGCAGGCATGCAGACCTCGAGTGCCATTGGGGTACACCACTTCGGCAGCCTCGGTGCGGGCGACCAGAGGGGGCGTGCTGCCTGCATCAGTCATGGGCAAGAGAGGGTCGTGAGAGAGTCAGTGATGCTGCCCTTCACAAATGACACGAACATGACATTACGGTGAACTGAGCATGACGCCGGGATGACGGAACGGTGACGGGAGACTCGGTTTGATGGGTTTTCGCGGCCAGGATCGGCACTTCACAGGACCGGGGGCCGCGTCATCGCGCACATGTGTGCGGATACCTAAACCTCAGCAACAGAACGCAATGAATTGCCGCCATTCAGTCAGCAGTCGGGGCGGTACCCTGTGCGCGCGGATCGCCCTCTACCGGGGCGTGGCGGTGGTGACCCGCAAGCAGCATGTGCCCGCGCTGGGCCTTCATCTGTGATCGGGGTGCATGGCGCCCTTTCATCTGGGGGGTGAGATGAGTGACGAGGTGCATCCTGGCGAACTGACGGCGCAATGGCTCGGTGCGCATCTGCCCTTGCGGGTCCTGTCCCTTGACTGCTTCGACACCCTGTACTGGCGCCTTGTTTCCGCGCCGCACGATGTCTTTCACCCGGTGGCGCACACGGCTGCCCGACTGGGGGGGTGCTGGAGCGCAGGGACGAGGGCACGGGCAGAAGCAAAGGCACGCAAGAGGAAGTTCCTGCTCGAGGGCACGAGCGAGGTGTCGATCGAGGACATCTATGCCCAGTTGTTCAGCGCCAGCCAGCGTGACGAAATAGCACCGGCGGTGCGTCGGGAGATGGCCGAGGAGATGATTCATGGCGTCATCTTTCAGCCGATCGCGGGTCTGGTGCGAGCGGCGAAGGATCTGGGCTTGAAGGTCGTCGTCGTGAGCGACATCTACTACGCCTCGGCCCAGTTGCGTGAACTGCTGGCGGCAGCCGACCCGACCTTGCCTGCGTTGATCGACGAGATCTACTGTTCGAGTGAACACGGGCTGGGCAAGAGCAACGGTCTGTGGCCCGTGGTCCTGGAGCGGCTCGGGGTGTCGCCCGGTGAAGTCCTGCATGTCGGTGACAATTACAAGGCCGATTTCGAGGTCCCGCGCGGGTGCGGCATACGCAGCGTTCATCTGAGGCGATTCAGCCCGGAACTGGATGCCCTCCTGCGCGATCGGGATTCGATCGCGCTGCAACTCTTTCCCGCCTTGCGCAGTGAAAAACCGCTCACCAGTCTTTTTCATCCCAGACTCGCCGCTGCCGCAAAACGTAGCCCGGAACGCGAGATCGGCTACCTGTCGATCGGCCCCATCATGCAGGCGTTTGCGGCCTTCATTCTCGCCGAGCGCGAGGTGCTGGAACGCCCGGGGCGACGCCTCAGGCTGGGCTTTCTGATGCGCGACGGGTTCCTTCCAGCCGCGGCCTGCGAAGTCCTGAACGGTCGTGCGGCCGGTGCGCTCCTCAACATCAGTCGGTTCACGGCGATCGCGGCGTCGCTCGAGACCGCAGAGGACGTGCTGCGTGTTGTGGTCGATTACCTCAACGACGAGACCTACGCGCGGGTTCTGCGGCAGTTGCTGCTGCCTGAGGCCGATTCGCAGCGCATTCTCAAGCGCGTGGAGGCGTCTGCCAAACCGGGTACCGAACTGCTTGGTCTGCTCCAGGAGCGTCGCACGCTGCAGACCATCATCGACAATGCCCGAACGCTTCGCCAACGCCTTTACCTGCACTTGAAGACGCAACTTGACCTGGCGCCGGGTGACACCCTGATGATGGTCGATCTGGGCTATTCGGGGACGGCCCAGACCTGCCTCGCACCCCTGCTGAAACGCGATCTGGGGGTGGATCTGGTGGGCCGCTATCTGATCTCGGCGACACGCACGCACGATGCGCTGAGCCGCAAGGGGCTGATCGACGTGGCATGGGTCGATGATCGAACGGTGGGAGCGCTCACCGGAGCTGCCATCGCGAGCTTCGAGATGATCTGCGCCCAGCGTGGCCCGAGCACCGAAGGGTATGCCCAAGACGGATCTCCCCTGTTGGCTCGAAACCGACTTGCCGGTCATCAGTCCCACGTTGCAGCCGAGATTCAGGCCGGATGTCTTGAATTCATTGCTGATTGTCGTGAGGATGACTATCTGGCTGGCGTCAGCCATGAGCGCTTGGGGATCTCGGCGGCGATCGACCTCGCACGCTTCATCTACTTGCCATCGAGGAACGAGATCGACGGCCTGCGTCAGTTCAGTTACGACTTCAACATGGGTTCCGATCGATCCATCGCGCTCATGGATGAGGGGAAGGCGCGAGCGGGCATGCGCCGTACCGGCTTCCTCTACATGAATGCCTCGCCCGAGGATGACCGTGCCAACTACGCGCACGAGTTGCGTGCGCTCGACCGATCGCTTGCCCAGGAATTCTTCACCCTCAAGCGATTCGGTATCGCGGCGCAGCCGTTTGGCGCCGGGACCCACAAGGAGCGGATTGCTGCCTTGTTCGTCAATGCAACCGAGAGCGTCACGCAGGATTTCGAGGCGGCCGCGACGCACGAGGGCTTCTTCAGCCTGGTCTTCCCGACCAACAGATCGTTCGAGCTGGCGTTTCTCCTGGGCCGGCTCTACGAGGCCATCGAGATCGAAGCGCTCGAAGCCTTGCCGAGCTTTTCGGCCGTGCGTGGCCGGCCTCTGGTTGCTGCGGTCGATTACAACCTGGTCGGGTGCGTGGAGCGAGGGCAGTTGCTCGAGATCGCCGCCGATGGGTTCCTGCACTTTCCGGGCGTGGTTTTGAGCTTGAAGGAAGAAGCCTACAGGCGTCTGTGCTTTCGGCCGCTGGTGCGTCGAGCGTCGGGTACCGATGCCTCGTCGCATTGAACGCTCATCGCCGGTGGCATTCGGCGCAACTGCGACGCGCCATCGGATCAGCCCGGGCAATGCCCGCTCACGATCTCACGAAGTACATGTCCATCTCACCCTTGCCCTTCACCGGAATCTTGCCGCGATAATCGCAGACAATCTCCTGCCGGATAAGATCGTACGTGTACGCAGAGATGTTGATCCGGTCGGGTTCTGATGCGCTTTCCATGCGTGAGGCGACGTTGACCGAGTCACCCCAGATATCGAAGGCGATGCGCTTGGTTCCGATGACACCCGCCACCACGGGGCCGGTATGGATCCCCACACGCAACGCCCACTTGAAAGTGGCCGCAGTGTTGCGATCACGGATGTACGCAACCATCTTCTGACCCGCCCGGGTGCATCTCTGCGCATGATCGGCACAAAAGACGGGCGCGCCGGCTACCGCCATATAGGCGTCACCGATGGTCTTGATTTTCTCGACGCCGCACTCTGCCATTATTCGATCGAAATTGCCTAAGATATCATTCAACTCAGCCACCATGCGATTGGCTGGCATCACCGAAGCGGCGTGCGTGAAGCCTACGAAATCGGTGAAGAGGATGGTGACCGAATCGTGCCGAACGGGTTGCGTGGTGCCGTTTGCCTCGAGTTCTTGCGCGATGCTGCTGGGCATCATGTTGTGCAGCAGTTCCTGGATGCCGAGTCGCTTGGCCTCGAGCTCGGCGGTTCGCTCGGTGACGGTTCGCTCGAGTGTGTGATTCTGCAGTTCGATCAGGTTTTTCTGGTTATCGAGCGCCCGGTTCACCTCATCTTGCACGGTGATGGTCGGTGACTTTCTCGGCAAAACGATTACATCGCGGCTTGTCGGCCGACTGCACTTCTGCTGGAATGTCATCCGCAGAGACGGCTCACGCGCGAGGGACTCTCGCGGGCGCTGTGCCCGGTGGGGCGCCGTGGCGAGGCAGGAATCGAGGAGATCGGCATGTTGAGGACGATGCGTAACGTGAGATGGACAGGGCTGCTGGCCATGTGTGCTCTTCTGGCCGCCTGCAGTGGCGGTGGCGGGGGCGGCAGCACGTCGGGGGCTGAGTCCGTCAGCGCCATCAGCGGCACCGCTGCGGCCGGCACGGCGCTCTCGGGTGCAACGATCACGGTTTCCTGTCAGGACGTGAATCCTGTGCAGACGATAGCGGCGACTGATGGGTCGTACAGCGTCACCCTGCCTGCGGGTGCCAAGGCCCCGTGCCTTTTGAGCGCGACCTCTACCGACACCACCGGCGCGACCACGACCTTCTATTCCGCGGTTGCGTCGGGCGCCTCCGGAACGGCCACGGCAAACATCTCGCCCATCACGCAACTGGTGGTCGCCAACGCGATCGGGTCGGTGCCCAGCGGCGCAACCAGTCTGGCTGCTGTAGCCAGTTCGTTGAGCAGTGCCAATATCGCCACGTCAACGGCCAGTGTGGTCACCGGATTGAGTTCGGCACTTGGCGTGAACAGCGCCGCCCTTGCGTCGCCATTGACGGGGGCTTTGACCGCAGCACTGCCCGACAGCGGTGTGCCACCCAGTGCACAGGATGGCGCGATCGACCAGGTCATGAGCGCACTTAATATCGGAAGCACCACCATGGACACGCTTTCAGCTGCCGTGTCCAATCGGGCGGCGAGCGTCCTTGCCAGTGTCTCGGGTGTGGCGACCCAGGCTGGGTTGCCAACGAGTGCGGCTGCCGGGTGCCCTTTCGCTGCGTCTGGGGTCTATGCAACGGCCAACGTGGGGGCGAGCAACCTGCGCAATGGCGTACCCAATTTCGGGTTCGTGAAACTGGATTTTTCGGCCATGACGGCGGTCGATGGGTCGGGGCAGGCCTTCACCGTCACGCAGCCCAACGCCAACAATCCCTGCCAGTTTCTCGTGCAGTCGGGTGCGAGAAGCATCAACTTCCAGGTGTCTCGCTCGGGCTTCATCGTAGCCACTGGCTTTGCGCCGCCCGATGCCGCAGCAACCTCGCCAACGCTCGCGGTCGCCTGTACGGACAACCCGCTTCCCGGTTGTTCGACGTTCTCCCTCGGTTTTCCGGTGCAATCGGGTGTAACGCTCGCCGATGGCGTGGGCAACTGGCAATCGGTTGAATGGAACCTGAATCAGTACACCTGGGGAGGGAGCGTTCCCTGCCAGGGTGCGAAGCTCCCAGCCAGCATCTGCGCGCTCTACGTGAGTTTCTTTCGCCAGTTCACGGTCTCCGCCCCTTTGAGCGGTGTGGCAGCGATGAATGTCTATGACTGTGATGGGCTGTATCAAATGGGCAACAGCGCCTCCCTCTGCAACTCGAGTCCCGAGAACGCTCAGCCGCTCACGATGGTGATGTGTTCGGTGAACAACGACTGCCCGACCACTCAGGCGATGGGTCAGACCGGGGTCGGCAACATCACCATCAACTCCGTCATGGACGTGATGGTGAATGGTGTGGTCAACGCCCGTGCCCTGGTGTTTCGTGCGCCCAACAATGACCTCATCGGGTTCTTCGTGGCCGCTCAGGGTGGACCCTATGCCGGCGACGCCGCGCACAGTGGAAACTTTGGCAACCACCTCTTCCAGGAGCAGTTCGGGGTTTTCTACCGTCCGGCCAGTGCCGCTCTGTCACCGCCGGTCGGAACGGTGGTTCGCAATCCGCAGTGGCAGATGGTCGACTACAACACCGGCATCGTGTCGGCAACGATCAGTGGGACGACCCTGTCGGCGGTGAACATCGGCACGAGTCTCAATCCGCTGGCAGCCGGACAGGTGCTGTCCGGCAACAGCGCTCTGGTGGGTGGTACGACCATTCTCAGCGTGAATGGGGACAGCACGTATACGCTCGGCTGCAAGGATGCCAACGGCAATGCGCTGGTCGACTGCCGCAGGGTACCGGGCAATGGTTCATCCTTTGGCAGCATTCAGGCCACCAGCCAGCAGGTGAAGGAAGATACGCAGGTGTACACCATCGGTGCCGGTGCGGGTGGTGGGTCGCTCAGCCGCACCTTCTCCGATTATCTGGATCAGGGTCTTGTCGATCAGGTACAACTCGATACGCCCTACCAGGGCATGGCCTACCGTGCTTATGTCGCGCCGTCAGGCAGCGTGACCAAGGCCAACGATTCGGTCAGCGTGCGCGGTTCGGGTTGGTCGGTCTCGGCCGGTACGGCAACGGTTGCCCAGCAGGTCGGTGGTCTCACGGTCAACGGCACGAGCTACGCAACCGGATGCACGATGCCGGGTCAGGTGTTCACGCCGCCTTCCACCTGTTCGGGCCTGAGCAAGACCGGCAAGTTCTTTACCGTCAACCTGAAGTACTAGGCGAGGCGACGGCGGTTCGTGACCTGCTCAGTCCACCGTCGCGCCCGATTGCTTCACGAGCGCAGCCCAGCGCGTCATCTCTTCGCGAACGAGTTCACCAAAGGCGGCCGGCGTTGTTGCCACCGGTTCCAGCCCAAGGTCGGCGAAGCGCTGACGCATCTCGCCGGTGGCGAGCACGCCGTTCAGCGCACGGTTGAGCGTCGCGATGATGGCTGGTGGCGTGCCGGCGGGCGCGATGAGCCCGTTCCACACGGTTGCGCTCGCGCCTGCAAATCCTGCTTCGGCCATGGTCGGCACGTCGGGCATCACGGCGCTGCGTGTGGGCGTGGTGACCGCCAGCACCCGGATGCGACCTGCCTTCATCTGCTGCAGCGACGTGGGTACCACGTCGAGGTCGTAATGGGTTTCGCCCGCGATGGTCGCGGCAAGCGACGGTGCGCCACCCTTGAAGGGCACGTGCGTGGCCTGCAAGCCGGCCAGCCGGTTGAACAGCACGCCCACCAGATGAGGCGGTGTGCCGCTGCCTGACGAGGCCATGTTCAGGCGTCCGTTCATGCCCCGGGCCCAGGTGACGAATTCGGCCATCGTACGGGCCGGCACTGCTGTACCGATGACAAAGGTGAGTGCGCCCGTCGAGATCTGCCCGACAGGATCGAAGGCGCGCGTCGGGTCGTAGGGCAGCGCGGGATAGAGCGCCGGGTTGATGCCGAGGGTGCCGGTGGTGGCAAGGCCCAGGGTATAACCGTCGGGTGCGGCGTGTGCCACGATATCCGAGCCGAGCGTGCCGCCGCCACCTGCCCGGTTGTCGGCGATCACGCCCTGCCCGAGCACATCGCCCATGCGCTGCGCGATGAGGCGTGCAGCCAGATCGGAGGAGCCACCGGCGGCAAA
>CAIKRR010000081.1 GCA_903829815.1 uncultured Pseudomonadota bacterium
CAGATCGGTGAGCGGGTCGAACGGCATGTTCTTGTAGATGAACGGGTTGATCGCGACATTGCCCAACTGGATCTGACCCAGCGTGTAACCATCGGGCAGCGCCTTGGCGACCAGATCGGCCGCCGGATTGCCCCCCGCGCCGGGGCGGTTCTCGATGATGAGTCGCTCGCCCCCGGTACGATCAAGATACTCGGCGAGGAGGCGCGCCGGCACATCCATGAGGCCACCCGGAGCGGTGCCGATCACGAGGCGGATCGGTTTCTGGGTATCGCGCTGGGCCAATGCGGGTGCGTTCATGCAAGCAACGAGCACCGCAAGTCCGGCCCATCGTCGCGCCAGCATCCTGCCGCCGCAGGGTTGCCGCGCCAGCCATCCAGCCGCCATTACCCACTCCATCGCTTGTCACTCCTCCGGGGGGCCGGTGATCGCAACGTCACCGCGCCATGCCACGATCGCCACACGGCCCAAGGTCGCCTGGCCTGCGTTTTCGGCCAAACGAAACGCAATGCATCTCGACGGCATCCGTCGGGTACTCTACCGCAAGGGGCCATCCTGCCGAACCGCGACTATTCGCTCGACTGGAACCACTGCCTGTTCACGCCAGACTCACCACTATGCCTGTTCCTGATCTCGTCCTGTCGTGGCGGCGGATCGGATGTGCGCTGAGCTGCGCAACGGGGCTCTGGTTCAGGTCAATCCTGCCTCACGCGCCGCCTCACGCTCGACCAGACGCCTGAACTGCAACAGTGCCGCATCCATCGGGAGCGACATCATCGCCTGCTCGCCACCACGACGAATCGCCCCATACTGGGCGCTGATCATGGCGCGGTCCTCCTCGAACGCCCGTATGACACCCTGGTACAGACCCTCGGTGACCTTCTCGTCACCCAAGTGCCGCGGATGCGCCTGCTGAAAAAAGTAGTGGGTGCTCGACTCGGTCTCGGGCGTCAGGGCCTGACAACTGTGAAGATGCACTTCGCTCGCCGAGTCACCTTCGGGCGCACCATGCAACCGCCCACCCGAATTCATGAGGAGGGTTGCCGGCAACAGGAAGTCATAGATGAACCAGCGATCGATCGGCCCGTCAAACGCCCGAAGCGCCGCATAGTACGGCGGCGCAGGCACTGACTTCACCTCACGACCGATCCGCAAGCCACGCTCGATCGGATCGATGCGGGGCCGCGCCCGGGCGATGGCGGTCGACCCGCCCAGGGTGGCCTCATGCACGTAACTCAGATGCGAGAAGTCGAGCAGATTGTCGGCGATGAGTTGCCACGGCACCTCGTAGTGCAGATAGCCCGGGCGATAGACCCAGTCGGGGTGATCGCACGAGAAGTTGTCGGGCAGCCAGCGGCGATTGGCCCGCTCGGGCTCGCCCATCCAGACGAACACCCAGCGGTTGTGCTCGACCACCGGATAAGTGCGAACAGCGAGGCCGGGCGGTACCGTTTCCATGCCGGGCACCTCGACACACCGGCCGTGAGCATCGAAAGCGAGTCCATGGTATCCGCAGCGCACACAGTCACCCTCGTGGCGCCCGCGAGACAAGGGCGCCAGGCGGTGGCAGCAGCGATCGGCCAGTGCGGCCACGCTGCCATCCTGCGTTCGAAAGAGCACGAGAGCCTCGCCCAGCACGGTTCGCGCAAGCAGCCCCTGCGAAGGCACCTCGTGCGACCAGGCCACCACATACCAGCAGTCACGCAGAAACATCCGTGGGCACCTCCATGCGG
>CAIKRR010000082.1 GCA_903829815.1 uncultured Pseudomonadota bacterium
CAGCGAGGCACGGTTCCTCGGGGGCGCACTGGCCGCGTGCGTGGCCACCTGGTTCACCTTTCTGCCCTCCTTTCTCTTCATCCTCGCGGGCGGTCCGCTGGTGGAGTCAACCCGCAGCCAGGTTAGCGTGACAGCCCCCCTCACCGCCATCACGGCGGCGGTGGTCGGGGTCATCGGCAGCCTGGCGGTGTTCTTTGCCGCTCATGTGCTGTGGCCAGACGGGATTGCCGGCCGATTCGACCTCGTTGCTGCGCTCATCACCGCAGGGGCCGCGGTCGCCCTTCTGCGCTGGAAGGCCAACGTGATGCTGGTGATCGGCGCCTGCGCCCTGGTCGGGCTTGCGGTACAGACCCTGCACTGAAGCGCCATCGAGCGTCCCGGCCAGTGAGCCTCCTGGACAGTGAGCGTCCTGGCGATCGATTGTCCTGGCGATCGATTGTCCTGGCCAGTGACCGTCCTCGCCAGTGACCGCCCTGGTCAGTGAGCGCCCTCGCCGCCGGTCGCTGCAGCGCGCGGCTGCAGCGGCAGAAACCGGTCGAGCCAGTCGCGAACGACATTCCAGACGCGCGTATTGCCCTCGGCCAGCATGAAGTGATCGGTCTCGCCAAAGAGGTGCAGATCGGCGGGCCGGCCAGCGCGCTTGAACATTTCGATCGACTGCTCGGTGGGCGTCACCGAATCGACCGAACTGTGCAGAAGCAGCAGGGGGCGCGGTGCGATGCGGTGCACGACCTCTTCGGCCTTGAAATCGAACATGCTCTGTGCCGTCTCGGCGGTGAATTCATCGAGCGATCCGTCGACGATCTGCCGGCGCAGCCCGGGCGGCAACGGCACGATCTCCAGGCGCGGCACCATCAGCGAGCGGCCGGTTTCGGCGCGATGCCGGCGCCCTGCCTCGAGCATGGCCATGAACCGCGCCCACGCCTCCTCACCCGGATGCTGACCGCGGAACTTGCGCTCGCCATGCCCCCAGCCGCCCGAGGAGATGATGCCGGCAACCCGTTCATCGACTGCGGCGGTATAGACCGCCACCGCCGCACCGAAACTCGACCCGATGAGCCCGACTCGTCCGGGCTGCACCGCCGGGTGGGCATCGAGGAAGGTGAGCGCGTCGCTCGTGTTCTGCACCTGCTCCAGGCAGATGAGATTGCCGCGCTCGCCCTCGCTCGCGCCGCAGCCCTGCATGTCGAACCGCATCGTCACATAACCGAGCGACTCGAGGACCGCGCACGGCCCGAGGACGTTGCTTGCCTCCTTGGTGCTGCCAAAGCCGTGCAGCACGATCATCGCGGGTCGGCGCTCTCCCGGGGCAAGCCCCTCGGGCACCCGCACGATGCCGGCAAGGCGCAGGCCGGCCGACTCGAAGCTCACTGACTGTTCATTCATCCGTCTCATCCTCTGCCCGGGGACGTCCCCCGCCTGACAGTCACCATTATGACAAGGGCCTGCGCCCGCCGAGCACTTTTCCACAGGCGAGCACCGATCAGCGCGAAGGCGCGCGCACTACGCCACGACAAGACCCGCAAAGCAGGCGACGGCGCAACCCGATCTTCCCAGAATGCCGGGCGATGCGGACTTGCGGCGCGCTGCAATCGTTTGCCCGATGCGCCCGCCTGGGGGCAATCAGGTTCCCCCGGGGGGGGCGCACACGGCGGCTCGAGGGTCCCTCGCCGCGCCCCTGTGAAGTAAGTCACGCAAAAGTCCCGCCAGACCTCCAGTTCCCCCAGAACCTGCCGTTTTCAGACGAACAGCACGGCGCCCGCGCCCGCATGCAGGCACCGGGCATCACGCATCACGCATCACGCATCACGCATCACGCATCAGGCAACAGTCAACAGGAAGAGTCTCATGAACGACGACACGAACGCATCGGGCACGCAAGGCAAGACCGCGCCCGGCTCGGCCTATGCGCCGGTGCGCCTGGGCATCCGCTCGACCGACATCCAGTCGGTCCGTGTCGTCGATACCGATCTGGTGATACTCACCCGCGCCGGACGCCGCATCGTGATTCGCGATGGTGCGATCCGCGCCGTGATGGAACCGCAGTTCGTGATCTCGTTCGCCGATGGCGATGCCACCGGTGGTGCGCTCTTTCGCCAGGCCGATGACAGTGCGCCTCAGACCCTGAATCTGGTCACGGCCGGTCCGGTCAGCACAGGGGCGGCGGCCGACATGCGTGGAATCAGCACCGCAGGCAGCAGCGTCGATCCTTCCGCCGCGGCGGTTGCCGATGGCGCGCGGGGCACCGGAAATGGCGGCACTGGCTCCACGGCCGATACCGGGGCAATGACCGGCGCAGACAGCTTTGCTGCCACCGGTGCTGCCAGAGACGGTGCAAGTGGCACCGAATCGGCCATAGCCGGTAGCGGACGGCCGCTTGCCAATGCATCCGCCGTCGCAAAACCCGAGGTCTCCGCAGCGACCGTCGGCTCCGACGCCACGGCCGCTGGCAATCCGACTCCGGAGGGCATCACCATCAGTTCCACCCTCGCCACCCTGGGCGGTATCGGCCTCCTTGGTGCACTGGCTGCCGCGGCCGGTGGGGGTGGTGGCGCTGCCGCGACGGCATCGACCGCGGGCAGCGGCAGCACGGTCAGCGTTCTGGCCAACTTCTCGATCTTTGCCGGCAACTTCATCACCGCGGTGCGGGTCGATGTCTACGACTCGACCGGCACGCGTGTGGGCGGAGGACTGTCGGACAGTTCGGGGCACTTCTCGGGCAACCTGACCCTCGCAACCGGCTATTCGGGGCCGCTCCTCATCAAGGTATCGGACAACTCGGGTGCGGGCGTCGACTTCGTGAACGAAGCCACCGGCCAGAGCGTCACGCTCGGGAGTCCGCTACGATCGGTCATCACCTACTCGGCGGCATCAGGCGCACCGATCACGGCCAACGTGACGCCGCTCACCGAACTGGCAGCACGGGTCATCACCGGCAGCAGTGACTCGAGCACCGCTGTCATCCCGCCCGCGTCGAGCACTCAGGTCGATGCGGTCAACAAGTCGGTATCGACGGCTTTCGGGCTTGCCAACGTCACCACCGACGCCGTGGTCGTGGTGGGTACGAGCACATTCAGCTCGGGCAGCGCCACGGCCAGGAGCTACGGTGCGGTGCTGGCAGCACTCGCGGGCTACGACACCCAGTCGGGCAGCATTGCCAATACGCTCGACGCCATCACCGTGGACCCCACCACCTCGAAGATCAGCGCCGGCACGGGCGTGCTGCTCGCGGGTGCCGACCTCATCCAGGGCACCGACAGCGCGAGCGCGCTGCCAGCCTCGAGCCTTGTCGGCGCCATGGTCACGCAGATTGGCTCGATCACCTCGTCGGCGGGCACTGCGGCAGCGCTGGGACCCGATCTGTCCGGCCTGTCGGGCGCCGACCTGGGTTCTCTCGCCGTGTCGGTGATTCGCAGCCTCAGCACCACGCAACTGCGCACGCTCGGCGCCAGCCAGATATCGACGCTGCACAACGACCAGACCCTCGCTCTTACCAGCGGCCAGATCGGCGCGCTCTCCTCGAGCCAGGTGGCAGGCATCACACCGGCCCAGCTTGCGGCCATGACCTCGGCGCAACTGGCGGGGCTTGGCTCGAACGCGGCAGGGCTCTCCAGTGCCGCCATCGCCTGGCTGACCAGCACCCAATCGCCCGCCCTTGGAACTGCTGCCATCGCTGCCCTCGCCTCGACGCACGGGGCTGCGCTCAGCGCGAGCGCGCTCGATGCCTTCTCGACCCTCCAGATCGCCGCGCTTGCGAGCGGCGCTCTGGGCTCACTGTCAACCGGCGCGCTCGCGAGCCTCTCGACCGACCAGCTCGGGGCCATCGGTACCGGGGCGAGCGCGCTCACGCATGCCCAGGTCGCGGCACTGGGTACCTCGATCAATGCGTTATCGAGCCCGGCCATCGCGGCACTGCCCACCGCCGACATCGCGCTTCTCACTTCAACCCAGATTGCCGCACTGTCCGCACGCTTTGCCGCAGCCCTCGATCCGCGCGCGATCACCGCCCTTGGTTCAGGCGTTGCGCTGCTCCCGGGTGCCGACATCGCCGCACTGAGTACCGACCAGATGGTGGCACTCACCACGGCCCAGATCGGCGCACTCGGCACGAACGCCGCCGGCCTTGCCAGCGCGACGATCGTGGCACTGGGCAGTGCGATCGGCGTGCTCAATACCACAGCCATCGCTTCGCTCGGGTCGGCGGCCGTCGCTGCGCTCGGACCCGATCAGGTCGTCGCCCTGGGTACCCGCGTGAGCATCATGGCCGGGCCCACCCTCGCCGCCCTGGGCAGCGCTGGCATCGGCGCACTCACTTCAAACCAGATCGCAGCCCTGCCCGCCACCACCCTGTCGTGGCTGGACACCACGCAACTGGCAGCCCTGGGTTCGAGCGCAGCGGGGCTCTCCGCGCTGGATGTGGCCACATTGGGCACCCGTCTGGCGGCACTCTCACCCCTCGCCCTCGCGCAGATCGGCGCGAGCGCCATCGGCGGCATCACCGCGGTGCAGATCGCCAGTCTCGGGGGCAATCTCGCAGCGCTTGCCAGTGACGCACTCACGGCGCTTCCGGTGGCGGCCCTCGCCGGGCTCACGCCGGCGCAGGCGGCTGCGTTGCCACCCGCCGTGCTGGGGGCACTCAGCTCGGTGCAGATCGGCAGTTTCACCACCGGTGAGATCGCGAGCTTCTCCAGCACCCAGATTGCTGCGCTTGGCACGAATGCCGCAGGGCTTTCCACGGCGCAGATGACAGCGCTCCTTGCTGCCTCGCAATCGCTCGCCGCACTGTCCTCCACGGCGCTGGCGAGTCTGCCGCCAGCCGACACCGAGATCCTGGGGCGCAACCTCATCGCCCTCGGCACCGGCATCGCCACCCTCGCCTCATCAACCATCGCTGCCCTTCCACCCGGGCAATTCGCCCTCATCAGCGCGACGCAGGTGGCAGCACTGGGCAGCAACGCGGCCGGGCTCGGATCGGCGTCGCTGGGCGCCCTGGGCACCAACATCACCCAGTTGTCGCCAACTGCCTTTGCGGCCCTGTCGACCGATGCCTTCGCTGGGCTCTCGGGTGATGCAGTGCGCGCGCTCGGCACCGACGCCATCACCACCCTGATGCAACGGGCTCCGGGGCTTGCTGGGACGCTTGCCTCGGGTGCCATCGCAGCGCTCGCGAGTGATCTGGTGGCCAGTTTCAGCGCGCCGCAGATCGCCGCGCTCGGGACAAACGCCGCCGGTCTGACCACCGCCGACATCCGGGCGCTGGCAAGTCGCGCGGCCAATCTTGGCACCCGTGCACTGGCCAGCCTGCCCGCCACCGATCTGGCCGCTCTCTCGTCAGACCAGGTGCTTGCGATCGGCACCAACGTGTCTGCACTTGCAAGCACCGCCATCGCCAGCCTTGCCGCCGAGGCTGTGGCCGCGTTGAGTTCGCTCCAGGTCGCGAGCCTGCCGAGCGCCGACTTCAGCGTACTCACCGCGAACCAGCTTGCAACGCTCGGGTCGAACGCGGCCGGCCTCTCGTCGGCCGACATCGTGGCACTGGGTACCCGCGTGAATGCGCTCGGAAGCCTCGCGCTGAGTCTGCTGACACCCGGTGCCGTGGCAGCGCTCAGCCCGATGCAGGCGCAGAGTCTGGGAACCGCAGTCGGTTTTCTGGCAAGCAACGCCCTGGCCGTACTGCCCGCCTCGCTCGTTGCAAGCCTCGGCTCCGAGCAGATCGCCGCCCTGTCGCCCTCGGCCGCAGGCGCACTTGGCACCGCCCAACTCGCCGCCCTGGGCTCGAATGCAGCCGGCTTCTCGCGCGCAGCGGTCTCGATGCTGGGTTCGGGCGTTGGCGTACTCAGCTCAAGTGCGATCGCTGCCTTGCCTTCGAGCGACATCGCAGCACTGTCGAGCGCCCAGATTGCGGCCCTCGGGGCGAATGCGGCCGGCCTGTCGGGCGCCGACATCACGGCGCTGGGCGCATCACGCATCGCGGGCCTGTCAAGCACCGCCCTTCAAGCGCTTCCGTCAAACGCCGTGGCGGCGCTTTCGAGCGCGCAGATTGTCACCCTCGGCACGACGATTGCCGGCCTGTCCGCGAGTGGTGCAGCGGCGCTCCCGAGCGCCGATGTGGCAGCACTGTCCGCCGCGCAGGTGGCGTCGCTCTCGGCTGCGGCCATCGCGCAACTGGCCGCTACGCAAATCGCAGCGCTGGGCTCGAACGCCGGCGGGCTCAGTGCAACCGACATCACGCTCATGAGCACCCGTACCGCGGCCCTATCCACGGCAGCCGTCAGCGCACTGACACCGGCTGCCGCATCGGCGCTGAGCGCTGCCCAGACGCTGGCAATGGGTACCCGGCTCGCCGCCTTGTCCAGTGCTGCACTCGCGAGTCTGGGCATCGACGCACTTGCCGCCCTCACGACCGACCAGATCGGGCTCCTCGGCAGCAATGCAGCGGGCCTCTCGGCAGCTGCCGTCAATGCACTGGGCACGACCGTTGCAGCGCTCTCCACCGTGGCGGTGAATGCGCTCTCGACGGCGGCCATCGCGCAACTGGGCACCGATCAGGTCGCCGCCCTCGGCACGAGCCTCACCAGCCTCGCGAGCGGCAACACCTCGATCCTCTCGCTCGTCGATACCTCCACGCTCACCAGCGCCGACATTGCCGCGCTGAGCCCGAACCAGGTGGCGACGCTCAACACAGCCCAGATCGCGGGCCTCGGGAGCAACGCGGCCGGTCTGTCGCCGGGCGACGTCCAGGCGCTGGGCACGGCCATTGGGGTACTCGCATCAGCGGCCATCGCGAGCCTCTCGAGCACCGACATCGCCGTCCTCTCGAGCGCCCAGATCGCCACCCTGGGTACCAACGCGGCCGGCCTGAGCGCCAACGACATCACGGCCCTGGGTACGCGGGCCGGCTTCCTCGGGCTTGCCGCCGTTGCGGCCCTCGGAACCGCTGCGGCTGGCGCGCTCACCCCGCAGCAGATTGCAAGCCTCGGCACCACGATTGCGGCCCTCGGCAGCGCCCAGGCCGCTGCGCTTGGCAGCGCAACCATCGCAGCCTTGAACGCCGCCCAGGTGGGCGTGCTCTCGAGCAGCGACATCGCGGCGTTGCGTACGGCGCAAATCGCAAGCCTTGGCAGCAACGCGGCCGGACTCACATCCGGTGACATCGCGGCATGGACGAGCGCGCAAGTGTCTGCCCTCACCTCGACCGGTGTGGCAGCCCTGTCGAGCAGCGC
>CAIKRR010000083.1 GCA_903829815.1 uncultured Pseudomonadota bacterium
CAGCCTATCGGCCAAACCACCGGGAGTCCCCCTCACCCCGCCGTCACCACCTCCCTCCAGTCACTGGCCGGCAGCTCGATGAGCTTGCCTCCCAGCGCCTCGAAGTCGGTGGCCTGGTCGTAGTCCGCCACCTCCTGCGAGTAGTGGGTGACGGCGTTGACCAGGCCGTAGGCGGTGATGTCGCCTTCGACGGTGAGGTGTCTCAACACCCCTAGCCGGCGCACCGCGCCCCTTGATCTTGGCGCACAGGGCGCGCAGGTCCTCGGGACCGATCTCGGCCAAGCGGCGGTTCTGGAAGACACAGCCGGCTCTTCTCGCGCTGCTTTTCCTGAGCGGGCGAGATGCCCTGAGCGATGGCCTTGCGCGCCTCCATGCAGCGCTCTCGAGCCATCAGCAGGGAGATCCCGTCCTTCGTGCCGTAGCGACCGATGGTGAGCGTCTCGCGCCGCCCGTTCAGGCGGTCGTCCAGATTGACGCGCTTGATGTAGCCTTCCACAGGCAGCCATCAGCGTCTCGGCGCGAAAGACCCCCAATCATTCCCACTCAATCATCAACGAGCGTTCCAAGCTGTTGATTTACAAGGGATCAGCCACCGCTCCCGAACTTTTTACCGTCACTTTGACCGTCAATCTGATCTGAGCCTCAAAACTCGCTCTCAGGATCTATCGGTATCTATCGACGGCTGTCGGCGAACTTTTGAGCCCCACCTTTCGCGGTCTATCGGCGTGTATCGACTTGCGCAATGGCCATCAGGAGCGCGTTCAGGCGCTGCCGGTCGTGTGAAATTGGCTGCGAAACATGGCGCCATCAAATGACTTAAGTCCTTGTCGTGAATGGTTTATCTCTCACTTTTTTTACCGTCACGACGCTGCGCCAGCCGCGCAGCACAGAAATCTCGTCATCGTGATCATGTCGATGGTGTCGTCCGAGTCGCTTGCAGCTCAAGCACCATTGTTTTAACATACAAACATTGCGAGCCCACTCCTCCACGGAGGCTCATCATGAGCACCAGAATCTTCTCCAGCCGAGACTTCACCCGAGACGTTGCAGCAGCCAAGGCTGCTGCGCTCACAGGTCCGGTTCTGATCACCGACCGAGGCCTTCCCTCCTTCGTGCTGCTCAACATTGACGAATACCACCATTTGCAAGGCAAGGCGCCTTCGCTGTTCGCGCTGATGCAGCAACTTCCCGAACTTCCCGATGACGTCCTCGAGATTCCGCGCATGGTTGTCGAATTCCGTGACGTCGAGCTTTGAGTCCGCATGATCGTCCTCGATACCAATGTCATTTCGGAGCTGCGCAAGAAGCCGCACAACCAAGACTCCAAGGTTCGCGTCTGGTCGCAGACTCAACCGGCGAGTGCCTTCTATCTCACGACGTTGACGATCATGGAGATCGAACGCGGCACACTGATGGAGGAGGCGAAGAACTCACCGCAAGGGCCTGCCCTGCGCACTTGGTTTAGCGCGCTTCGCCTGGCCTACGCAGGCCATGTGCTGCCCTTCAACGAGGGGGCTGCCATTCGCGCTGCTCAACTCGCTGGCGGCAACCGGCCATCGGTGGATCTCATGATCGCGGCCATTGCGCTCGAATTCGGCTACGCGCTTGCGACGCGCAATGTGGCGCATGTCAACTTCCCCGGTCTTGTCGTCGTGGACCCGTGGGCCTGATCCGACGGCGTAGCCCATTGGGCTGCGCCAAGTTCAACCCCAAAGCCACCCGATCAGCAAGATGAATGGCAAGGCAACGATCACGATCAGCCAGAACGTGGCGAACAGGTCGTTTGCAGCTTTGACCAGGTTCTCTAGAAACATCGCACCTCCGCGAGATCTCAACCCAATCTGACCACATCCCCGAACGGAAACTTCGGCCGACTCTGCCGATCAATCTCGATAGATGCCGATAGTCCGTGAGAGACGTCTACTCCCACTCGATCGTCGCTGGCGGCTTCCCTGACACGTCGTACACCACCCGGTTGAAGCCACGCACCTCGTTGATGATGCGGCTCGACACCTTCGCGAGCAGATCATAGGGCAGCGGCGCCCACTCGGCGGTCATGAAATCGGTAGTCTGCACGGCTCGCAGCGCCACCACATGCTCGTAGGTGCGGCCATCGCCCATCACGCCCACCGAGCGTACCGGCAGGAAGACCGCGAAGGCCTGCGCCACCTTGTCGTACCAGCCGGCCGCGCGCAGTTCTTCGATGAAGATCGCATCGGCCCGACGCAAGAGGTCGGCATCACGCCGGGTGACTTCGCCCAGGATGCGCACCCCCAGGCCCGGGCCCGGGAAGGGATGGCGGTAGACGAGGTCTGCCGGCAGCCCCAGGGCCACGCCAAGCTTTCGGACTTCGTCCTTGAAGAGATCGCGCAGGGGCTCGAGGAGCTTGAGCTTCAGCGTCTCGGGCAGCCCACCCACATTGTGGTGTGACTTGATCGTGTGGGCCTTCTTGGTCTTCGCACCGGCCGATTCGATCACGTCGGGGTAGATCGTGCCCTGCGCGAGCCACTTCGCGTTCGGAAGCTTTGCCGCCTCGCGCTGGAAGACCTCGACAAACTCTCGCCCGATGATCTTGCGCTTCTGCTCGGGGTCCGAGACACCGGCCAGCGCGCCCATGAACTGCTCGCTCGCATCGACGAGGATCACCCGGGCGCCGAGCCGGCCCTCGAAGGCCTGCATCACCTGGGCGGCCTCGTCCAGACGCAGCAGACCCGTATCGACGAAGACACAGGTGAGCTGATCGCCGATCGCCCGGTGAATGAGGGCGGCGGCCACCGACGAGTCGACCCCGCCCGACAGTCCCAGAATCACTTCCTCTGTGCCCACCTGCTCGCGAATGGCGGCCACCGCCTCGCTCACATGGTCAGGCATGTTCCAGTCACCGCCACAGGCGCAGATCTCGCGCACGAAGCGCTCGAGAATCGCCGCGCCCTGCTTCGTGTGGGTCACTTCCGGATGGAACTGCAGCGCATAGAATCGCCGCGTCTCGTCGGCCATGCCCGCCACGGGGGTGGCCTCGTTGCTCGCAATGGTCTTGAAGCCTGGCGGCAGCGCATCGACCGAGTCGCCGTGACTCATCCAGACATCGAGCAGGCCATGCCCCTGGGCATTGCCCCGGTCCTGGATGTCACGCAAGAGCACGCTGTGGCCCCGGGCACGCACTTCGGCGTGGCCGAACTCCCGCACCTTGGCGTTCTTCACCGTGCCACCGAGTTGCGCGGCCATCGTCTGCATGCCGTAACAGATCCCGAGCACCGGCACGCCCAGTTCAAACACCGCCTGCGGTGCACGCGGGGTCTCATCCTCGTAGACCGAATTGGGTCCGCCCGAGAGGATGACCCCGGTGGGTGCCCAGGCACGCACGAAGGCTTCGTCCATATCGTGCGAGTGCAGTTCGCAGTACACCGAGAGCTCGCGCACCCGGCGCGCAATGAGCTGCGAATACTGCGAACCAAAATCCAGAATCAGGATGCGCTGGTGCGCGCGGTGCGGGTCACTCGACACGGTAGTTGGGGGCCTCTTTCACGATCTGCACATCGTGTACATGCGACTCGCGCATGCCCGCGTACGAAATCTCGACAAATTCGGCCTTCGAGCGAAGTTCGTCGATCGAGGCGCAACCGGTATAGCCCATGCTCGAGCGCAGGCCGCCAATGAGCTGGTTGATGACCGGGCCCACCGGGCCCTTGTAGGGCACGCGCCCCTCCACACCTTCCGGCACGAGCTTGTCGGTGTTGTTGGTGGCTTCCTGAAAGTAGCGGTCAGCGGCGCCTTGCTGCATGGCCGACAAGGACCCCATGCCACGATAGCTCTTGTACGAGCGCCCCTGCAGCAGTTCGATCTCACCCGGCGCCTCATCCGTACCGGCAAAGAGGCTACCCATCATCACCGCATTGGCACCGGCTGCGATGGCCTTTGCCACATCGCCACTGTAGCGAACGCCGCCATCGGCGATCACCACCACGTCGGTGCCAGCGAGGGCATCCGACACATGACCGATGGCCGTGATCTGCGGCACGCCCACACCGGCGATGATGCGCGTGGTGCAGATCGAGCCCGGGCCGATACCCACCTTCACGCCATCAGCACCGTGGTCCACGAGGGCACGGGCCGCATCGGCGGTGGCGATATTGCCCCCCACGACATCAACCCGCGGAAAGTTGCGTTTCACCCAGCGCACCCGATCGAGCACGCCTTGCGCATGGCCGTGAGCCGTGTCGACCACGATGAGATCAACCCCGGCTTCCACCAGCAGCGCGGCACGCTCTTCGGTGCCCTCACCCACGCCAATGGCCGCCCCGACACGCAGCTTGCCATCGGCATCCTTGCAGGCCTGCGGATGCTCGCTCGACTTGAGGATGTCTTTCACGGTGATGAGACCGCGCAGTTCGAACGCCTCGTTCACGACCAGCACGCGCTCGAGTCGGTACTTGTGCAGCAGCGCCATCGCCTCTTCGAGGCTCGCCCCCTCGCGCACCGTGACGAGCTTGTCGCGCTGGGTCATGATTTCACGCACCCGCATGTCAAGTCGCGTCTCGAAGCGCAGGTCGCGGTTGGTGACGATACCAACCACCTTGCCGCCCTCCACCACCGGCAGTCCCGAGATGCGGTGCTGGGCAGTGAGACGCTTGAGATCTCCCACGGTGAGATCCGGTGACACGGTGATCGGGTCATTGACCACGCCCGACTCGTAGCGCTTCACCCGCATCACCTCGCGCGCCTGGTCGGCCGGTCGAAGGTTCTTGTGGATGATGCCGATGCCACCTTCTTCGGCCAGCGCGATGGCAAGCCGGCTCTCGGTGACCGTGTCCATGGCGGCCGAGACCAGGGGAATGTTCAGGCGGATGTTGCGCGAAACCCGGGTCTGGAGGTTTGCATCGCGCGGCAGGAAGTTCGAGTGCGCGGGGACGAGCAGAACGTCGTCAAAGGTAAGGGCTTTCTGGATGAGCCGCATGGGAGTGTTCGACGCAAAGATCGGATTATACGCGGCTGTCCGGGTTAGGATAATGCCTCGCGTCCCGGAGAGAACATCCGCGATGAACAAAAATGGCCCCGCCCTCGCAGTCCTTGCCCTCGCACTCGCAGCCACGCTGGCTGCAGGGCCTGCCTTCGCCCAGTGGAAGTGGCAAGACGAATCAGGCCGCACCGAGTACGGCGACATGCCCCCGCCGGGTGCGTCAGCGACGCGACTGAAACCCCTGCCGGGTGTCTCCTCGGGCACGGCCCGGGGCAGCACCCCGGCGGCGGGCACCCCCACGCCACCGAGCACTGCCGAGCAGGAGCAGGCCTTCCGGCGCCGCCAGATGGAAGCGCAGGACGCCGAGAAGAAGCAACTCGCTGACGCCCAGCGAGCCGATCAGATGCGCGAGCGTTGCACACAGGCGCGTGGCTATCTGGCCGGACTCGAAAACACGGGTCGGGTGGTTCGTTTCAGCGAAACGGGCGAACGCCAGTACCTGGACGATGCGCAGGTCGAAGAAGCCAAGGCTCGTGCGCGCAAGGATGTGGCCGACCTGTGTCGCTGATGGCTTTTGCCGGGTGCCGCCGCTAAAGCCCGGTGCCCTGTGGGCCTGCCTGCCTGGCCTTCGCCCGCGCCCGACGCCGCTCCCCCGGAGCGCTCGAGAGCGGTCGGTACAACTCCACCTGATCGCCTTCCACAAGCACCTGGCTCAGATCGACCCGCCGACCGAAGATACCCACCGCAGGCGCGGCAGATGGACCCGTGGCAGCACCATGGCTCGGCGACTCCGCGGGCCCACTTGACGAGACCAAGCCACTTGCAAAGAGCGCATCGGCAACAGTCGCCCCAGCGGGCAACTCAAGCGGCCTGATCTGCGCCTGGGCCGACAGGGCTCGCACAACCGTCACCCGCACCGAACTCATGGCGTGGATGGCTTGCCAGGCTCGCTGGCGCTCGACGCCCCCCCTGGCCTCCCAAGCCCTTGTTGCCGCGCCATCTGGGCCGCACGGCGTACGAAGGCATCAACCATCGTGTTGGCGATGTGCGAGAACACCGGGCCCACAACGCGCGAGAGCAACAGGCTGCCAAACTCGTACTCGAGCGAGAGCTCCACCTTGCACGCTGCTTCACCCAGCGCGGTGAAACACCAGACGCCATGCAGTTTGCGAAACGGCCCATTCACGAGCTCGAGCACGATCGAGCCCGAAGGCGTGTTCGTATTGCGCGTGGAAAAGCGCTGGCGTATGCCATGAAAGTCGATCTCGAGCGTAGCCTGCACCTCATTGCCTCGACGCGCGTCGATGCGCGCCGCGCCACACCAGGGCAGAAACTGCGGATACCGCTCGATGTCGGCCACCAGATCAAAGAGCGCCTGAGCCGCATGCGGCACCAGCGCCGATCGTTCGACCCGCGTCACGGCAACGCCCTCCCCGGTTGATACAATGCGGCATGAGCATCGTAGAGAATCGCAAGGCCCGCCACGACTACTTCATCGAAGACCGCTACGAAGCGGGGCTCGTGCTGCAGGGCTGGGAGGTGAAATCGATCCGCGCCGGGCGCGTGCAGATCGGTGAGGCCTATGTGGTCATCCAGCGCGGCGAACTCGTGCTGCTCGGGGCACACATCAGTCCGCTCGAGACCGCCTCGACGCACATCAAGCCCGACAACATCCGCACCCGCAAGCTGCTCATGCACAAGACCGAGATCGAGCGGCTGATCGGCAAGGTCGAGCGCGCCGGGTACGCGCTCGTGCCCCTCGACCTCCATTATCTGAAGGGACGGGTCAAGCTGTCGGTCGGTCTTGCCAAAGGCAAGAAAGAACACGACAAGCGGCAGGCCGAAAAAGATCGCGAGTGGGGCCGCGAGAAGCAACGCTTGCTCAGACAAAATAATCGTTAGACACGTGGGTTCATGGGCCGGTCACCGGTCTCCCGGTGACCGGTGCGCCTCAGGCCCCAGCCGGCGCCGCCAGGGCGCGCCAGGTCGACACCACGGTGTCCGGGTTGAGCGAGAGGCTGCCGATGCCCTTTTGCATCAGCCAGCGAGCAAAATCCAGATGGTCTGACGGGCCCTGCCCGCAGATGCCCACATACTTGCCCTGACGCAGGCAAGCCGAAATCGCCAGTTCCAGCATGGCCTTCACCGCCGGGTCGCGCTCATCGAACGAATCGGCCACCAGACCCGAATCACGATCCAGCCCGAGCGTGAGCTGCGTGAGATCGTTCGAGCCGATCGAGAAGCCATCAAAGTACTCGAGAAAGGCATCGGCCAGAATCGCGTTTGAAGGCAGTTCGCACATCATGACCATCCGGAGGCCTTCGCGCCCGCGCTCCAGGCCGTGCGAGGCGAGAAGCTCGACCACCTGACGCGCCTCACCGAGGGTGCGCACAAACGGCACCATGATCTCGACGTTGGTGAGGCCCATGGTCTCGCGCACCCGGCGCATGGCCTCGCACTCCATCTCGAAGCAGGCGCGGAAGCTCGCGGCAATATAGCGCGAAGCCCCACGAAAACCGAGCATGGGGTTTTCTTCATCGGGCTCGTAGCGCTCGCCCCCAAGCAGTTTCTTGTACTCGTTTGACTTGAAGTCTGACAACCGCACAATCACCGGCTTGGGCCAGAAGGCACCGGCAATGGTGGCTACGCCCTCGGCCATCTTCGCCACGAAGAATTCACGCGGCGAGGCGTAGCCGCGCGCGGCAGTCTCGACTCGGGCCTTGAGGTCGGCTGGCAGATCGGGGTAATCGAGCACCGCCTTGGGGTGGATGCCGATGACGTTGTTGATGACGAACTCGAGCCGCGCAAGTCCGACACCGGCATTGGGCAGGGCCTGAAAGTCGAAGGCGAGATTCGGGTTGCCGATGTTCATGGCAATCTTCACCGGAATGGCGGGCATGGTGTCAAAGGCATCGGTCGACACCTCGAAGTCAAGTCGCCCGGCATAGATGTTGCCCGTATCGCCCTCGGCGCACGACACGGTGACGAGCGAGCCTTCGCTGAGCGTGCGCGTGGCGTCACCACAGCCCACCACGGCCGGAATGCCCAGTTCACGCGCAATGATCGCCGCGTGGCAGGTACGCCCGCCGCGATTGGTGACGATGGCAGAAGCCCGCTTCATCACCGGCTCCCAGTTGGGGTCGGTCATATCGGTCACAAGCACATCACCGGGCTGCACCCGATTCATTTCCGAGGCATCGCTCACGATGCGTACCGGTCCGATGCCGATACGCGCACCAATCGCGCGCCCGCTCGCCAGCACTTCGCTCGAGCCTTTGAGCGCAAAGCGCTCCTGCGTCTCGCTGCTCGCGCGCGACTTCACCGTTTCGGGCCGCGCCTGCAAAATGTAGATGCGCCCATCGATGCCATCGCGTGCCCACTCGATGTCCATCGGGCGGCCGTAATGGGTCTCGATCGCGACCGCGGCGCGCGCCAGTTCGATGATGTCGGCATCACCGAGGCAAAAGCGCTGCTGGTCGGTGACGCTCACCGGCTCGGTGCTCACCGAGCGTCCAGCGCGGGCATCCGCCGTGAACACCATGCGGGTGGCTTTCGAGCCGAGGCTTCGCCGGATGATCGGTGCCTTGCCAGCGGCAAGCATGGCCTTGTGCACATAGAACTCGTCAGGATTCACCGCGCCTTGCACCACGCTCTCGCCAAGGCCATAGGCCGCGGTGATGAACACCACGCCGCGAAAGCCCGACTCGGTATCCATGGTGAACATCACACCGCTCTCGGCCTTGTCACTGCGCACCATGCGCTGGATGCCCGCCGAGAGCGCAACGTCGTGATGCGCATAGCCGTGGTGCACCCGATAGGAGATCGCGCGGTCGTTGTAGAGCGAAGCAAAAACGTGGCGCACCGCAACGAGGATGTTGTCGAACCCGACGATGTTCAAGAAGGTTTCCTGCTGCCCGGCAAAGGACGCATCGGGCAGGTCTTCGGCGGTCGCGCTCGAGCGCACCGCTACCGGTGCCTCACCCTCGGTCATCATGGTGGCATAGGCCGCTTCGATCGCCGACTGCAAGGATGCGGGGAGCGGTGCCTGCATGATCCATTCGCGAATCTCGGCGCCGCAGGCGGCAAGGGCCACCACGTCGTCGGCGGGCAGTTGGCGCAGCCGCGCTTCAATACGCGCATCGAGGCCGCCTGCAGCCAGAAACTCGCGAAACGCGTCGGCGGTAGTCGCAAAGCCGCCGGGCACCCGGATGCCGGCGCTCGAGAGCTGAGAGATCATCTCGCCAAGCGACGAATTCTTGCCGCCGACCTGGTCCAGATCGGCCATGCGAAGATCGGTAAACGGGATCACGAGGCGAGGCGTAGCCATACGGGTTACCATCATTTGAACGGGTGGCGACGACGGGCGCGGCGGGGATTGAATCCGCACCTGCAAGGAACAGCCCCCAATTTTAGCCGTAACGCCGACCTCGAGCATGCCGTCGGCCCGAAAATGCAGGAGATTCCATGAGCAGATCGACACGAAGAGCATTTTTCATCTCCGATGGCACCGGCATCACGGTAGAGATGTTCGGCCACAGCCTGCTCACCCAGTTCGAGGAAATCGAGTTCCAGCAGACGGTCATTCCGTTCGTCGACTCGACCGAGAAGGCCCGGGACTGCGCCACCCAGATCAACGCCGCAGCAACCGCGGGAAGCCGCCCGCTCGTGTTCACCACCCTGGTGAATGCGGAAATCCGCGACGTGATCCGCCGCGCTGATTGCCTGCTACTTGACTTCTTCGAGCGATTTCTCGACCCCCTCGAAGCTGAACTGGGCACCCGCTCCTCGCACGCCATCGGCCGCTCACACGGCCGGGTGGGCAACAAGGAGTACCGCGACCGCATCGACGCGGTGAACTTCACCCTCGCCCACGATGACGGCATGTCGCACAAGGAACTGGACATGGCCGATGTGATTCTGGTGGGCGTGTCGCGCAGCGGCAAGACGCCCACCTCGCTCTACCTGGCCCTGCAGTTCGGGGTCAAGGCGGCCAACTACCCGCTCATTCCCGAAGACTTCGCCCGCGGCGCCCTGCCCCCAGCGCTTCTCGAACGCAAGGAGCGATTGTTCGGTCTCACGATATCGCCTGAGCGTCTGGCCGAAATCCGCCATGAGCGGCGCCCGGGCAGCAAGTACGCCAGCATCGAGAACTGCCGGCACGAGGTCGAGCAGGCCGAGGCGATGATGCGCCGACACGAGATTCCGTGGCTCAATTCCACCACGCGTTCCATCGAGGAAATCGCCGCCAAGGTCCTGCACGAGGTCAAGCTCGAACGGCACGGCGGCTTCTAGGCAAGCGCCTGCCTCGCCCGGCGGCGCCCTGTCATGCCCCCTGTCGAACCCCTTGGCGCTGGCGCACCTGCTCGTACAGGCAGATCGCCGCAGCCGCTGCCACGTTGAGCGATTCCACGCCTGCGGCCATCGGCAGTCGCACGCCCCGGTGCGATGACTCGCGCACCGCCCGCCCCACGCCGCTACCTTCGTTGCCGAACACCCACAGCGTGGGTCCGGTGAGGTCGATGTCAAAGACGGTTTCCTGTGCATCGCCGCGGGCGACCAGCACCTGACCACGGGCAGCAGCCAGCGCCGCCCCGACCTCGACGCTCTCATGCAGCATGAGACCGAAGTGGGCGCCCATGGCAGCACGCAGCACCTTGGGCGACCAGAAGAAGGCCGTGCCGACAGTGCCCAGCACGCGACCGATGCCGGCTGCTGCACAGGTGCGCAGGATGGTTCCGGCATTGCCCGTGTCCTGTACCGCGTCGAGCAGCACCGCATCGCCCAGTTGCGCCGGCAAGGGCTGCGCAGCAGGCACGCGAACCGTGGCGAGGATGCCGCTGGGGCTTGCAAGGGGCGACAACTGTTCGAAGATGCGATCGGCCAGCACGAGCCGCCGCGCGGCAGCGGTTGAATCGAAGAGCGCTCGCACCTCGGCGCGAGCCAGACCCGCTTCACTCACGGCCACCGAATCGAGTACGGCACCGGCCAGAGCCGCAGCGCTCACCAGGTGTGCCCCGTCGAGCAGTGCAACCTGCGACTGGCGCCGTGCGCTGGCCGACGCAGTGAGCGCGCGCAGTTCACGCACGAAGGGATTGTCACGCGAGCTGATCAGCACCGGGGCCGGCATGAGCATCAGGGCCGCCCCACCATGCCTCGCGCCTCGAGACACGCGCGCACCGGGGCAAAGCTGCGCCGGTGGATCGCACACGGGCCCAGACGCACGAGCGCCTCACGGTGCGCAGCACTCGGGTAGCCCTTGTGGCGTGCCAGGCCATAGCCCGGATAGCGCAGATCAAGCGCCGCCATCAGCGCATCGCGCGCGGTCTTGGCAAGAATCGAAGCCGCCGAAATGCAGTCGATCCGTGCATCACCACCAATGAAGGTCTGCACCGGCATCGACAGGCGCGGTGCCCGGTTGCCATCGACCCATGCGGCCCCGGGTGTGATCGCGAGCGCGGCCACTGCGCGCTGCATCGCGAGCATCGTGGCCCCGAGGATATTGAGCCGATCGATCTCCTCGACACTGGCCGAGGCAATGGCGTACGAGAGCGCGCGCTCGCGGATGAGCGCGGTGAGGGCCAGACGCGCTGACTCGCGCAACACCTTCGAGTCGGCCAGGCCCGCTATCGGACACGCTGGGTCGAGAATGACCGCAGCCGCGTAGACCGGGCCAGCGAGGGGCCCGCGTCCGACCTCATCGACGCCGGCGATGAGCCGCCCACTGGACTGGGCAGCCGCACTGGCCATGACGTCCACCCTGCGTCCCTTGCCAGGGCCATCTGTCACGCCGAGCGCCTCGCACCCAGCAGCCCTGCCACCACGTCGGCTGCCGCGCCCCCGGGGGGTTCGCGCAGCATCTCGCGCAGTACAGCAAAGCGCCGACCCAGACGAGCACGCAGCGTCGGCTCATCGAGCAGGTTGAGCGTGGCCTGGGCCAGATTGTCGGGCGTGGCCTCACCCTGCAGCAACTCGGGCATCACGAACTCTCCCAACAGGAGGTTGGGCAGCCCCACCGCACGCACAGTGGCCAGGCGCTTTACCAGCCAGTAGGTGAAGGCCGACAGACGGTAGGAGACCACGGTGGCACAACCAGCCAGCGCTGCTTCAAGCGTGGCGGTGCCACTGGTCACGATAGCCACGTCAGCCGCCGCGAGCGCCTGGCGGGCATGTCCGAAGAGCAGGCGCAAGGGCAAGTCGCGAGCATCGAGTTTCCAGACACAGGCTTCGAACGCCGCGCGGGTCTCGCGCGTGACGAAGGGCACCAGAAAAACGCACTCGGGGCGCTGCGCATGCACCCGGCGCGCAGTCTCGATGAGCACCTGGGCCATGCGTTCGATCTCCCCGCCGCGACTGCCCGGCAGCAGCGCAACCACCGCATCCATTTGACCCACCCGCAGTTCCTGACGGGTTTCGATGCGCGAGGCGGCCGCATCAGCCTCGCGCACCAAAGGATGCCCGACAAACGAGGCGGTCACACCGGCACGCCGAAAGATCGGCTCCTCGAAGGGAAAGAGTACGAGCAGGTGCGATACCGCAGCACGAATGCGCTTCACGCGCCCGGGGCGCCATGCCCAGATGGTGGGCCCCACGTAGTGCACCGTCGGCACCCCGCGTCGGCGCAGCGTGCGCTCCACCGGCAGGTTGAAGTCAGGGGCATCGATGCCCACGTAGAGGTCGACACGCTCGCGCGCCAGGCGAGCGACAAGCCCCGAGCGTATCTTCAGAATCGGCCGCAGATGGCGCAGCACCTCCACCAGGCCGCGCACTGCCAGAGCCTCTTGTGGATACCAGCCCTCGAGACCAGCGGACACCATTTTCGGCCCGCCGATGCCCACGAAGCGTGCACCGGGCAGACGCTCGCGCAGCCCCTTGAGCAACTCGGCGCCCAGCGTATCGCCCGAGGGTTCACCCGCCACCAGACAGATGCGTAGCCTGGATCGTTCCGGGGCCGGGATGACCTTGCCTGCGTCGATGTCACCGGCTGCTGAAGCCGCGCGAACCGCCGTGCTCGCAATCGTCTCGCCGATGCGCATCAGCGCACGATGCCGCGAGTGACCTGATCGAGAAAAGCAGCTACCGGCGCCAGCGCCGGGGCGGCAAGCGCTGCCTGGCCGATCTCGACTCGGGCTTCGGCCAGCGTGAGATTGGCGCGGTAGAGGGTGCGAAACGCGTCGCGAATGGCGTTGATGGCATCGGCGTCGAAGCCGCGGCGCTTCAGCCCCTCGGTATTGATGCCACGCGCTGCCGCCGGATTGCCCTCGGCCATCACATAGGGCGGCACGTCCTGACGCAGCATGGTGCCGCCACCGATCATGCAGTGCGCGCCCACCCGCACGAACTGGTGCACGCCTGTGCATCCGCCCAGGATGGCCCAATCGCCCACATGCACATGGCCGGCAAGCTGCACGCTATTGGCCAGTATCGTCTGGTTGCCAACCACGCAGTCGTGCGCGAGATGCACGTAGGCCATCACCCAGTTGTCATCGCCCATGCGGGTGACACCCGAATCCTGCATCGTGCCGGTGCTGAAGGTGCAGAACTCGCGAATCGTGTTGCGGTCACCAATCTCGAGGCGCGTGGGTTCGCCGGCGTACTTCTTGTCCTGCGGGTCGCCACCGATCGAGGCGTGCGAGTAGATGCGATTGTCGCGTCCGATGGTGGTATGACCCTCGATGACCGTATGCGAGCCGACACGCGTACCCTCGCCGATCGTCACATGTTCGCCGATGAGGGCAAATGGCCCGATGCTCACCCCGCGGCCAAGACGCGCACCGGGGTGCACGATGGCGCGTGGGTCGATCACGGCGTCAGAGAGCGGGAGGTCTGACGTCGCAGGTGCTGACA
>CAIKRR010000084.1 GCA_903829815.1 uncultured Pseudomonadota bacterium
CTCGGTGGCCTCACTGCGGAACCTGTCCTGATCCCGTCAGGACACGTCGTCCACTCAGGGGGTCTTATGTCGCTCAGCGTCGCAGTTTCCGGAGTTCAGCGCTCGGTGCAGGCCAGGAGCCAGGTACAGGCCATGAGTGTTGCTGCCGCGCTCGCTGCTGCGAGCAATTCGCCCACCGGTGGCAATTACCGCATCAGCGATACGGCTGCGCACATCAGCGAAAGCTTCGATGCCCTGACGCGTCTGGGGTCACAGGTCAAGTCGATCTCGCTGACCAGCGGGAGTGCGCCCATCACGCTCACGGCCGGTCAGTACAGTCGCGGTGGCAGCGTCATCAACAGCATCTCAGGCACCTATAGCCTGAACGTGACCGGCGCATCGGCAGATGCGGTTGCTGGCCTTGCGTCGAACAAGCGCGTTTCGACCATCAGTGTGAGTGACACGTCGTCCAACCTGAGCAACAACATGTCGGCGTTGCTGCGTAACGCCTCCCGCTTGGGCAGCATCGATCAGGTGGGTGCACGCTCTGCGATGACCATGACGGCGAGTGACTATGCCAGTCACCCGAACCTTGTCAGTGCGTTCAGCGGACAGAAGACCTTTGCCTTGACCAATGCGACAGCGGCCGCCGCGCGAACGCTGGCGTCCAACGCTGCCGTCGCTTCGGTCGCCATCAAGGACACGAGCGCCAACATCAGCAGCCGTTTCTCTGATATCACCGCCATCGCAGCCGGCAAGCTGGCAACGGTCCAGGCTTCAGATACCGCAGTCATCCGGCTGAGCTATACCGACTATCAGGCCAACACAGGCACAACGCTGACGAAACTGGTGGGGGGCTCCACGATTGCGGTGAGCGATGTGGCGGCGGCTGACGCCGCTGCTGTGGCGGGTGATGCCAATGTGACGGCTCTCACCGTGCGTGACACGGCGGCCAACCTCTGGAGCAATCGAGTCGCGCTTGCTACGAATTCGAAACTCATCTCCGAGACGGTGCGTGACACGGCCACCAATATCGCGGGGAGCCTGGATCAGCTTCAACAACTGGGCAAGCCTCTGACTGCCGTGCAGGTGTCCGACGCGGGTAGCACCCTCAGCATCAGCGCTGCGAGCTACGCAGCCGACGCGGCCACGCTCGCCAAGATCGGAGGGGCCTACCGCCTGCAGGTTACCGGTGCGGCTGCGAGCAGCGTTGCAGGCTTGCTGAAGGATAGCCACGTTCAGGGCATCACGGTCACGGACACCGTGGCCCATGCTGCCACGAGCCTGAGTGCGCTCTCCAATGCGAAGGTGACTCGCATCGACCTCTCGGGCAGCAGCACGGACATCCAGAGCCGACTCGCCGATATGGTCGGATTGAAGACGTCTCTTGCATCCATCACCAATACCACGGCGGGTACCGCCATTTCGCTGACTGCGGCTCAGTACACGCAGTCGACCACCACCCTTGCAAAGGTGGATTCTCTGAGCATCGACGTGACGGGCGTTGCAGCATCGATGGCCAAAGGCATCGCTACCAATGCGTCGGCGCCCGTGAATAGTGTCAGCGTGACCGACTCTGCCGCCAACGTGGCACGCTACTTTGACGATCTGTCTTCGATCGGTGCGGGCTTGCACGGCATCAGCGTGAGTGATCCTGCGCGCAACATGGCCCTGAGCGCGGCCCAGTACGCGACCGGCTTGGCTGCTGGTGGGGTGCTCTCCAAGTTCACCACGCCGACAGGTCAGTCAACGGCGCCCGGCTTGGCGGTGAGCGGCGTGCTGGCGGCCAATGCAGCGACCATCCCGGCTGGCGCCGGCGTGAACCGCGTGTCCGTGTCTGACAGCAGTGCCAACATCCAGGCCAATCTGCCAGGTCTGGTAGCCCTCGGCGCAGAACTCGACAGCGTTACCCAGACAGGTACTGCCTCGGCGATCGCCATCCAATACGCCGATCTGGGTGCTTCGTCCGGCGTGCTGGGAAAGATTCAGGGTAATTACACGCTGGCGGTCAGCGATCTTTCGACGTCGCAGGCAGCGAGCCTCGTGGCGAGCAACAGCCATGTGGCTTCGGTGGCCATCAGTGATACGGGTGCCCATATCAGCGAGGCGCTGCAGGCGGGTACCTACGGCAGCATCACTCTGTCCAAGATCAGCGGTGTCAAGCAAAGCGACGGGGCTGCCCTTGCGGTCAATGCCTCTGCATTGGCGGGCGCTGCGGGCATACTGGCCAAGGTAACAACCGCGAGTGGTGATCCGTACCAACTGTCGGTCACGAATGCGGCGGCTGGCAGCGCGGCTTCGCTGGTAAGTGGCAACACGCACATTCAGGCCATCACCGTGCAGGACTCTGCCTCTGCCGTGATGGCCAATCTTGCATCGCTCAACACGCTTGCGACCAGCGGAAAGCTCACGGCCATCAGTCTCAACGACCAGAGTTCGAAGCTCCTGTCCCTCAGTGTCACCCAATACGGCAACAATTCGGCTGCGCTCGGGCTCATGGCCGATCCGTCGAACACGAACTACAGTCTTTCGGTCGGCGGGGTGAGCGTCAGCGATGCGACCGACGCCCAGAACGCTGTCAATACTGACGTCCACGTTGCCCATATCTCGGTTGCCGACACGACGGCCAACATCAATGGTGCTATCGATACGCTCGCAGCCATGCCGGGCGACAAGCTCCTTAACATTACATCAAGTGATCCTGACCAGCATCTGACGCTCACCGGCGATCAATACGCGGCCGATAGCGGTGCGCTGGCCAAGTTGAACGGCGGCACCTGGCTTGCCGATGTCAGCGATGTGTCGGCGTCGACCGCAGCTGCGGTGGGTGCTGATGCCAACGTGGTCACTTTCACCGTCAGCGATACGGCACAGGGTCTGGCTGCCAATCTGGATGGGCTCGGTCCGCTGGCCAGTAGCGCGGTCGCGGGGACCGCGGGGCTGCAGTCAGTCACTCAAACCGACGGTGATCCGATTGCCATGACTGCCGCGCAGTACGGCGATGCGGGTGTAACGGCACTGCGGGCGCTCTTGCCGAACGCGAGTTTCAACGTGACCGATGTGGCCGCAGCCGATGTCGCAGGCCTTCTGCAGGATGCCCAGATCGCCTCCGCAAGCGTGGGCGATACCGGCGCGAACCTCGCGACGAGCCTGGATGACCTGCAGGCCAATCAGGCCAAGATCGATCGGATCGTCCAGTCTGATGTTGGCACCGCGATCACGATCACGGGTGACCAGTATGCGAACGATGTCGATGCGATCGGGAAGATCCAGGGTGACTACCGGTTGGTCATCGGTGATGCGAGCGGCGCACTGGCAGGGGGAATTGCAGCCGATGGCGTGGCTGCAGCAACCAGCGATGTCCATGTGCAGACCCTCAACGTCGCCGATACCAGCGCGAATCTCAGTACCCGCTTCCCGGACCTCGTGGCCGCCAACGCGGCAGGAAAACTGGGTATCGTCGAGGAGACCGATTACACCAGCGGCGCGGCGATCACCCTGCCGCGCCTCGAACTGCGCGACGATGTCGACACACTGATGAAGGTCGTGACTGACGATGGTCAGACACCCGGGTTCAATCTCAACGCAACGTGATGGTCTTCAACGGGTTCGATGGTCGGGTGGTCTGCGCTGCTTCCTGGATCAGGCCGCCGGTACATCGAGCACGTTGCGGTTGAAGAGAAAGAAGTTCTCCCCGCGATGAACGAAGTCGAACTCGTGCTGCCCCAGGGCCCGCTGAAAGGAGCGTGATGAGCGGCTGAAGGGCATCAGGTAATCATGCAGTTCGATGATGATGAGTGCGAACTCGTTCATCCATCCGGTATCACCTGAGAAGAGGTCGGCTTCGCCCCCTTCGATGTCCACCTTGAAGATCAGGGGCGTCATGCCTGAAGTGGCCGGGTGAGCCAGAATGGAGCGCGGCGATAGGCTCTGCACGAGCGTCGATGAGTCTGCACCGGGCAGCAGGGTCGCCGCACTGGTTCGAAAGCCCCAGTCACCCATGTCCGGGTCGATCAGACGAAGCACGCCATCGCTGGCTGCGACTGCACCGTGAAAATTGAACTGGTTGTGAAAGCGGCTTGTATTGCGTTCACACAGGTCCCAGTTGGCTTTGTCGGGTTCGATCGCGAAGATGAAGACGTTCTCGAACTCGGTCTGGAAATACACACTCGCAGCGCCGATGTTGGCGCCTGCATCGACGATGAGAGAAGGCCGTGTCTGGCTGCATCGTTGGTGATGCTCCAGCAGACGTGCACCCTGCGCCCAGCGCGTCAGGTCGTAGTCACGGTTGCGCAGGACCTGATCAATGACTCCGTTGTCACCCACCGAGCCGCCCCGGTAGCTGAAGGGGTGCACCTGGCCGTTCGACTCGTAAAGGTAGGTCTGCAGATTCATTGCGCTCTCTGATGTTGAAAAAACACAATCGAGCGTCTGATGGAAGCTCTAACGTGGCACCAGCGGCTCTTGCAACACGAGTCAATCGAGGCGCTGAAGCATCGAGTCTACAGGAGGGTAACGATCAGCAAGATGCTGCAGGCGTCGCTTGGCAAGGGTGTGCCTTGAAGCGTCGCTCCGCCGTGTCGGGTCAAGCGGCGTCTGAACAGCACTGCGAGAACGCTTTCAACCCGACTTGCTTCAGCAATCCGTCTGTCAGCGTGCGCGATCCAGGCGAGCATCGCCACGACGAGACCATTTGATCATTTCAACGGCGTGTAGAAGCCCGGCTGCAGCCAGGCAGGCCATCACGGGCAAGGACAGGGTCTGCGGGTCGGTGAGCCGAAGTGCCAGCATCAGAAGGGTCCCCGGCCCCAGATGAAGGGCCAGATCTACCCATGCCTTGCAGGTGCCAAGGGCTGAACGAGTGCGGTACATGCCCAGAGCGACGAGTTCGACGACGGTGAGCCCGATGATGAGATCAAGCGTCCAGACTGGCAACGCGAAACCGCTCACGCCTGCCAGTCGATCATCATCTTGAGGCACTGTGCATCGCCGAACGCCGTCTCGTAGGCTTCGCCGGCACGAGAGACGGGCAGGGTGTGAGTGATGAGTTCATCGAGTGACAGTGTCCCGCTCGCCACGAGATCGCTCACTGCCTGCAGGTCGTGTTTCTTCCACTGTGCAGCCACCCTGATCTGGGCCTCGCGCATGAAGGCGGGGGCAAAGGCAAAGCAGATGTCCTGCTTGTAGAAGCCTGCCAACACCACTTCACCGCCAGGGGCGAGACGCCCGATCAGCCCGTTGAGAAGCGTCGAATCACCGCTCACATCGTAGATGGCCTGGTAGTCCTTGCGGCTGTCCTCGTCAGGATGAATCACCGAGTACCCGGTCGCGCCTGAGCGACGAGCCGCCTGTGTCTCCCAGACCACAGGCGCCGGGTAGCCCAGTGCCAAAGTGATGCGCGCGAGCAGCCGGCCCATCACACCGTGACCCACGATGAGTTCGGGCGGTGTCATGGGTTCGCGCAGGCCACCCAGCGACACCGTGTGGTAGCAGGTTGCGGCCAGCGCGAGCAGCACTGCTCGGGGACCCAGGTCAGCCGCGACGCGAACCACCCGGTCCTGCGGTACGATCAGCCGCGAGCCTGCGCCGCCGAAGATGTTGCGGACACCCTGGAAGCTGTACGAACCGGGGATGAAGACGTGATCACCGACGGCAATGGTCGATGTCGCGGATTGTGCAGTATCGGGTTCCCAGGTGGCTGCCTTGACGACGCGTCCGACCGTTTCGTACCCGGGCACCAAGGGGTAGCCAAGGCCCGGAAACGCAGGCATTGTGCCGTCCCAGAGCAGGCGCTCGGTGCCGGTGCTGATGCCGCTCGAAGTGACCTCGATCTCGATGTCGCCGGGTTCCACGGCCTTGAGTGGGAGGGTCTGCACCGAGAGTGTGCGGGGCGCGTCGAATACGATGGCTTGGGCCTTCATTGCAAGGATGTCTCCTGATCGTGCGTCATCATACCGAACGATCCAAAGGGCGCGCACTGCTCGTTGCCACTGTCGCCTTGCTCGTGATCGGTACTGCGCTCGCGCATCTGGAGCGCGCCGCATCCGGTCTCGATGTTCAGTCGTTGCGCATCGGGTCTGCGCCGGTCACCGTCTTTCGCCAGAGTGCGAGCGCTGGGCTCGCTGCCGATGGCTCGGCACCGGTGGTGCTCATCGCGCACGGATTTGCCGGTTCCCAACAGTTGATGCAACCGCTCGCAACGACCCTGGCGCACAGCGGGTTCACCGCCGTCACCTTCGACTTCCCCGGTCACGGGCGCAATGTCGCACCGATGCGTGGCGGGCTTGCAGACACCGATGCGAGCCTGCGCACGCTGCTTGCCTCCATGCAGGAGATGGGAGATTACGCCGCTCAGCTCGCCGGTTCGCGCGGCCGCTATGCCGTCATCGGCCATTCGATGGCATCGGACATCGTGGTTCGCCATGCCCAGGCCCATGCTGAGGTCGAGGCCACCGTGGCGCTATCGCTCTTTGCACCCAGCATCAACGCACAGACCCCTCCTGACAGCCCGCGCAATCTGCTGGTGATCGATGGTGCCCTCGAGCCCGGGGGCATGGCGACCGAGGCCTTGCGGGTGCTGGCGCCGGGCGAAGCTGCCGGGGCGGTGGCCAGAGCGTTTGCGACGACTTACGGCGACTTCAGGCAGGGCACGGCGCGGCGTGCCTTTCTCTCGCCGGGCGTCGAGCACATCGGTGTGCTCTACAGTTCGGCGACACTCGAGGCGACGCTCGACTGGTTGAGCGAGGCCTTCGGTCGGCCGATGACCGGGCCAGCCTTCATTGATGAGCGCGGCCTGTGGCTGGGTCTGCTCATTGCCGGGTTGGTGCTGCTCGCCTGGCCGTTGTCGCTGGTCCTCGCGCGGTTTGCACTCGGCAGCGGCCCTGCCGTGTCATCGACGCAGGACGAAGTCGTGAGTCACCGCTGGATCGGTTGGCGTGGTGCAGCAATGCTTGTCATTGCGCCAGCGGTGCTCACGCCACTCATCCTGTGGCCTGTGCCCACGCACTTTCTGCCGATTCTGCTGGGCGATTACCTGATGGTGCACTGTGCGCTCTACGGCGTGCTGACCGGCATCGGACTCGTCCTGGCTGGGCGTCTTCTGCGCCGGCCCGTGTCAGGTCGGGCACCGCGGTCGGTCTTGACGCGCCGTGTTGCGGTCGTCTTTCTTGCCACTGCCTATGCGCTGCTCGCGCTCGGCCTGCCGCTGGACCGCTATGCCTTCAATCTGTGGCCCGAGCCTGCCCGACTGCCACTGGTGCTCGCGCTCCTCGCGGGCACCTTGCCCTGGTTCCTGGCCGATGAGTGGCTCACGCGCGCGCGCGGCGCGCCGCGCGGCGCTTATGTCGCGAGCAAGCTTGCTTTTCTGGTCTCGCTGGTCTTGGCGATTGCCCTCGATCCGCAGCGGCTCTTCTTCCTCGTGATCATCGTGCCGCTGATCCTCCTGCTTTTCGTGATCCACGGGCTCTACAGCCGGTGGATTGCACAGAGCACTGGCCAACCGACGATTGCCGCAGTGGCCAATGCGGTGGTCTTTGCGTGGTTCATTGCGGTGACCTTCCCGCTGGTCTCCTGAGGCTGCAATGAAAAAGCCCCGCGCTGGGCGGGGCTTGGGGTACGGCTTGTCTTGCGCTTGTCGTTTCGCAGGCCCTAGGGGTTGAGCAGTGGAATCGTACGGTAGTCGGCACCCTTCGGGATCGACCGCAGATAGGCGTGAATCTCGGCCATCTCTGCCTTCGAGAGGACCCGTTCGCTGTAAGGCGGCATGATGCCCATCGTGTTGCGCACGAAGGCCTCGTAGTAGGCCAGCGGCTTGGGGTCGGGGGCGAGTTTCAGGCCATGGATGCCGCCCTGGCCTATGGTGCCGTGGCACTGCCAGCAACCCTTGGTCATGAAGGTTGTACGGCCCGTCTCGGCCGATTGGGCCAGCGCGCTGGTGGCGCCAAGGGTGGTGAGACAACTCAGCGCGACCACGCAGGCGAGCTTGGCGAGGCGGGTGCCCGTGCTGGTGTTGGCCCGCACCGAGTGCCTGTCTTGATGGTTTCGGATCATGATGTCGCTCCCCTTATCGCGGCTGCGTCCAGACGTTGAGAAGGGCCGGTTGGCCGGATTTCACCACGGCAATGGCCTCCTTCAGGGCCGGACCCAGTTGGGCCGGATCCTTGATCGGGCCCTTGGCCCACCAGCCCATCGACTCGGCGAGTTTGTGGTACTCGATGTCCGGGTTCATGATGCTGGTGCCCACCGGCCCCAGATCACCATCGGTGCGCGGCACGCGGTCGCGGAAGTTCGACAGACGCTGCAGGTGCATCACTTCCTGGTGGTAACCGCGGTTGTTGTGCATGACCGCGAGCAGCGGAATCTTGTGCTTGGCTGCTGTCCACAGCACGCCCGGGGCAAACATCAGGTCGCCATCGGACTGGATGCTCACCGAGAAGCGTCCCAGGTCGCGGTTGGCCAGTGCCGCACCGACTGAAGCCGGGGCGCCGTAACCCACGCCATAGCCACCCGAACGGCCCAGGTTGTGGTGGTGCTTTTCCATGGCCCAGAGGCGTTGCGGCCAGTTGCTGACGTTGCCCTCCGAGGCGACCAGCGACCAGTCGAGATTCTTGATCTGGGCGTAGGTTTCCATGCACAGGCGTGCGGTACTGATCGGGCTTGCATCCCAGGCGAGGGCCGCTTCCTGCAGGTTGCGTGCACGCAGCTCGGTCCAGGCCTTGCGAGCCGCCTCGCCGCGCCGCGCGATGATGTCCTTGCGGCTCTGTGGAATGGCCGCCTTGACCGCTTCGATGAGCGAGGGCAGGGTGGTTTCGGCGTCTGCGGCCATCTGAACGTCGATTTCCTGCAGGCGCTGGAAGTCCTGGTAGTTGGCCTTGGTAATGAGTTCGGACGAGTTGATGCTGATGAGTTTTGCGCCTTCCTTCATGCGCGAACTGTTCTGCCCGATGCCATGCACCCCGTTGTCGGTGAACTGATTGACGGTGGCCCAGAAGTCGGACAGTTCCAGTCCGAGCACGACGTCGGCACCCGCAACCACCGACTGCATGCTCCACAGGTGATGGGTATTGGGGAAGTTCATGCGGTTGCCTTGATCGACAACCCGCGCCTGAAGCAGTTCGGCCAGTTCTACCAGCAGGCCGATGCCGGCCGGGGTACGTGCGGCGCGATCGGCCACGATGACCGGATTGTCGGCCAGCGCAAGCAGGCGAGCCGCTTCCTTGACCGAGCCCGAGTCGCCCTGGGGAGGCGAGGTGGGGGTGTAGCGCGGAATGTAGAGTTTCTGGCTGTGACTTTCCTCCATCGGCTCTTGCTGCAGTCCGGCATCGAGCGAGATCGCCACCGGACCATAGGGCGGCGTCATGGCGATCTTGTAGGCGCGTACAAACGACTGGGCAAAGTGTTGCAGTGATACCGGGGTGTCGTCCCACTTGGTGTAGTCGCGCACGATCGCATTGATGTCCTGCGCCGAGTGGTAGGTCGGTACGCCGGGTGGGCGGTATGCGGCATCCAGATCATTGCCGCCGACGATCATGAGCGGCACGCGGTCGCACCACGCGTTGTAGACGCCCATCGTGGCGTGCTGCAAGCCAACGGTGCCGTGGCAGAGTGTCAGGAGGGGTTTGCCCGAGGCCTTGAAGTAGCCATGGGCCATGCCCACCGCCGACTCTTCGTGCATGCAGGTCAGGTACTCTGGCATCCGGTTTTCGCCATAGTTGATCAGCGATTCGTGGATGGCGCGAAAGCTCGATGCGCAGTTGGACGGCAGGTACTTGATGTTCAGCGTCTTGATGACATCGACCATGAAGTCAGAGCCGGCCCGCCCGCCCAGTCGCGGCAAGGGTGGCGGCGATTGCGTTTCGGCTGCAATCTGGCGCCCCGTGGGTGGCAAGGCTGATGGCGTTCGTTGCGAGCCGCTGCCTGGGGCATCCGCGGCAACGGTCGCAGCGGGCGTGACTGCACCTGCTGCACCGGCTGCGCTGGCGGCAATCATGCTGCCCATGAACTGCCGTCGATTCGCCCTGGGCTTGTCCGACCCGGGTTGTTCCTTGCTGGCTGTCATCGTCGTCTCCCTGCGCCTGGTGGTGGAGTATTGCGTGCCTGATCGCTCTCTAGCGCCTGCTCGTGTCAACCGTCGACGGGGCCATCACTGCGTCGGCTGTCTGGCCTGTCGGTGCCGCAGCAGGGCTACGCACCTTGCCCTCGGTCATCGCCCAGCCTTTCCAGTTGAGGTCGAAGATGATGCCGTCGGGATCACGAAACTTGCGTTCGAAGTCATCATCCTCGGGTTTCCCGAGGTCGAAGAAGAAGGTGCCGCCGGCCGCCTCGATGCGAGCCTGCTGGGCGTCGAAGTCGTCGCACTGGAATCCGAAGTGATGAATGCCGGTGAAACCGGCTGCCTGCTTCAGACCCGAGCCCTGTTCCCCCTTGTACTGGAGAAGTGCAAGGTTGACGACACCATCGCTCAAAAAGCACCGAAAGGCAGTGGGGCCTTCGGACTTTTCTGACCGCTGCAGGCCGAAGGCTTTTTCATAAAAGTCGGCTGACGCATCGATGTCATTCACACACAGGGCAATGTGGCGGAGCTTGACCATGGCAGGGGTCCTCTTTCGAAGTGTCGATGCCCGAAGTCGGCCCGGACCACGGAACCGACGGGGCGGGTTGGCCATCGCAGGCCACAGTTGTCTGGACATTTTTTGTGAAGACACGATACGCCTCGCCTCCCTTCTTCACAAGATTTCGAGCGTCGGGCATCGCCCTTGGTCCGAAAAAGCCCGTGCGCTGCCGCCGTCCAGATGCGTCGTGACTGACAAGTTTTTCCGGTGCCGCAACAGACCTTCATGGTCATGCGGCTTTTCCCTCCGTAGACTTTTACGCGTTTTTCTCATGCCCCCCTTCTGACAAGCCTCGCTCCGGAGCCAATCATGCGCCATGCCCATACAGCCCTCAGAGCCTTGGTGCTTGCCCTGATGCTCGCCCCATCGATCGCCCCAACGCCTGCCCTGGCCGATGCCGAATCGGCGGCGCGTGCCGCTGCAGCACTGGCCGAGGGCAATTTTGCCGCCGTCAAGGAAGCCTGCCAGGGTGCTGCCGATGCCGACGATGCACTGTGTCTGGAGATGATGGCCCGCTCGCTGCTCGAGGCGAAGAATCCTGAGCGTGATCCGAAGCGGGCCATTGCCTACTTGAAACGCTCGGCCGATGCCGGCAATGCCAGTGCGCAATCACGGCTGGGGCTTGAGCACTTCTTCGGCACCAATGCCGAGCCCAATACCGAGATGGTGCTCGGCTACCTGGGCAAGGCGGCAGCCGGTGGCAATCTCCAGGCGCGTGCCAACCTGGGCAATCTTTACCGCGACGGCCGGCTGGTTGCTCGCGATCTGGTCAAGGCGCGCGAGTTGTACGCCTCGTCGACCACAGACCCAGCGCGTCTTGCCTACGCCGAGATGGCCTTCTATGGCGAAGGCGGCCCGCGTGACCCGCAAAAGGCGATCGACACCTTTACCGAACTGGTCCGATCCAGCGCCGATGTCAGCGCAAAGCGGGCCCAGGCGGGCCTGGAAACGGTGAAGAAGTATGCCGATGCCCCCCGGTGGGATCTGGCCATCTATCTCAATCCGTATTCGCCCGACGTGCGCAGGAATCTCGAGGGCAGGCTCGTGATGCGCGATGTGCCGGCTGGTCAGTCCATCGGGCTGTGCTGGCCCGAGAACTTCTACCGAGAAGTGCTCACGCCAGCCGCTGCCGCGCTACCCGGATTCGATGCCCGGGTTCGTCAGCGTTTCCCCAAGGCGCTTGCCGAGGCGGGAGTGCGCGCGAGCGGGGTTCGGCTGGTGACTGATGGGGCCTGCATCCGTTCCTCGCCGCTGCTCGTGGCCACCCGGGGCCTCAATGCATCACTTGGCTCTGCCATCACCCTGACAATGGGAGGTGACAATCGCGAGACCACCCAGGTGGCTCGGGTCGATTTCATGAGCCTGGTGCAGGAGTGGGTGCTCGAAGGTCGTGATCGCAATGCCCAGCAGTTCAACGACACCTTTGCCGATCGCCTGAGCAAGTGGGCTCTCAATTCGGCGGTGGAGAGCGGCAAGCCGATCCTTGCCGCCATCACCCTCGATGGCGCTGCTGCGAATCTGGGCGTGTGCACCCTGAAAGGTACGGCAGGCAGTGCACAGACGATCGCTGGCATGGGTGAGTTCTGGTCGCGTCGCAAGCCTGTCATCAACTTTGCCGCTGCGACTCCACGTGAATTCGACTCGCCCGATGCCCTGTTTGACGCGGTGACCGCGAAGTCCGGTGGCTGCCAGGTCGTGATCGCGGCAGGTGATGTGGTCAACAAGCTGAGCGCTGCCTTGACGCGTGACAAGGTGGGGCACAAGGTGGTCGCCGATATGGCCTGGACGGTTGCCGGCTTGGCCGAGTTCGCCGCGCGGACGCGTGGATTCGAGAGCGCCGCGCAGATGGCCTTTGCCGAATCGATCAAGGCAAGCCCTGATGATGTGCGAAAGCTTTCTGCGCTCGGTGTGTCCCAGCCTGACGAACTCAAGGAAGCCCAGCGACGTGCCAGTGTCGGCAAGTATCCGGTGGAACTGGGCTCGGTCGAGGCCATTGTCCAGTTCGTCGATGATGAGGCCGCCGGCAAGAAGGTCAAGAAGACCGCGGCCCAGGTGGCGCGCGAGCGCATTGCGGCCGACGAGGCTGCGAGGCGTAAGCAACTGGCGGCAGAGGAGGCTGCGCGCCGCGCCGAAGAAGCGGCGCGCAAGAAGAGCGAGGCCGCCGCTGCCGAGCAAAAGAAGCGCGATGACCTTGATCGGAACGCCGAACGACTTTCCGAGATCGCCGGTATTGTCGGAACCTCGGCCTGCCGCACCTCTGCCGAAGATCACGTCACTTCGGTGGAGAAGTTCAGTCACAAGTGGGATGACCTGGGCTTTCTGGGCACCTACTTTGACAAGTTTCTCGTGCATGTCGAGACGCCCGGTGTCCTCACCATGGTGTCCAACCACCTGAGCATGCAAAACGGCTTTGGCGCCTTCAAGCGGGTGAAGTTGCTGTGCGACTACGATACCCGCGCCAAGAAGGTGCTTCGCGTCACGATCGACGATCGCTGACCTCGATGGGGGCTGCGGTGCCCCTTGGGTCCCCGCCTCCGGGTTTATTGGGTACCATGCGGCCCAGAAGAGGAGGAGACCCATGCGCATGCCCTTGCGGTTGTCGTTGAGCCGGTTTGCGTTGGCCCGTTGCGCACGTCTCGTGTTCGCGCTTGCAGCGGTTTTCGTGATGTCACCGCTCTGGGCCCAGTCGGCGTGGCCGCTGCGTCCGGTGAAGATCGTCGTGCCGATGCCGCCCGGGGGTGGCACCGATGCCTGGGCGCGGATCGCGGCCGAGAAGTTCGGCGAGATTCTCGGCCAGCCCTTTGTGGTCGACAATCGGCCTGGCGCTGGCACCATGATTGGTGCTGAACTGGTGGCCAAAGCGACACCCGACGGCTACACGCTGCTGGTCGGTGATATTGGCACCTATGCGGTCAACCCCAATCTGTATCGTCGCATTGCCTACGACCCGGGCAAGGATCTGGCCCCCGTCACGCTGACGGCGCGCCATTTGCTTGGATTGATCGTGCCGGCTGGCTCGGACATCACGTCGGTTCAGCAACTGGTCGACAAGGCGCGTGCGCGTCCCGGGGCACTCAACTACGGATCGGCCGGCATCGGCAGTCCGCACCATCTGGCCATGGCGCTTTTCGAGCGTACCGCCGGGGTACAGATGAACCACGTGCCCTACAAGGGTGGTGCGCCCCTTGCGGCCGACATGCTCGCAGGGCAACTTGATGCAGCCTTCATCGATCTGCCTACGGCGCTGCCGCTGGTGCGTGCTGGCAAGCTCAGGGCGATTGCGGTGAGTACGCGCGAGCGGCTCGATCTGCTGCCGGGCGTCACAACGCTGGTCGAACTGGGGTATACCGACTACCGCGCCGAGGCCTGGCAAGGATTGATGGTGCCGGCCGGGACGCCTGATGAGATCATCACCCGCCTCAATGCGGCCTATGCGCGCGCCAGTACCGACCCTGCCTTCCGGCGCCGCTTTGGCGAGATCGGCATCGAACTCACGCCCAGCACGCCGCAGGAGTTTGATGCGTTCCGACGCGCCGAGACCGCCCGCTGGGGTGTGCTCATTCGCGAGAAGGGCATTTCGGCCGATTGAAGGGGGGCTGGTTGCCGCCTGCGCGCGCAGCAACAAACCCTGTGCCTGTGGGGCCTGCAGGCCGCACAGGCAAAAAAGACAAACATGGAGACGACATGAAACAGATCATCGAGATGAATCGCGCAGCGTCAGGCCGCGCGCTGCCGGTAGCGACCCTTGCCGCCGTGTGCCTCGCCTCGGGCCTCGCCTCGGGCCTTGCGTCGCCGGTCGCGAGGGCGCAGGCCGGTGCGCCGATCAAGATCGGTTTCAACACGGAACTGACCGGCCCGTGGACCTTCTTCGGCAACAGTTGCGTAGCAGGCTTGAAAATGGCCAGCGAGGAGATCAACAAGGCCGGCGGTGTTCTTGGACGACCGCTTGAATTCGTGGTGGTCGACAACCAGACCAGCCCGACCCAGGCGGTCGCCGCTTCACGCAATCTGGACGTCAATGACAAGGTGGTGGCCTTGAGCGGGCCGACCAACTCGGACACCGCGCTTGCGATCTACGGGTATGCCGAGCAGCAGAAGTTGCCCTACCTGGTGCCGGTGGCCGCCTTTCCACAACTCACCAAGCCCGGTACCCGCTACACCTTTCGCATCGAGCCCAACGCGGCTGGCTGGGGTTATTCGCTGGCGCGCTTCCTCGAGGAGCGCAAGCCCGGTGCCCGCGTCGCGATGATGTACTCCGATGCGGCGCTGATGCGCGCAGTGGTGGCAGGCTTCAAGTACCAGGCCCCACGCTCGAAGCTCAACATCGTGGCCGACATCCTGTTTCCGCAGGGCTCCAGTGACGCCACCGTCCAGGCGGCCCAGGTGCGTGCAGCCAACCCCGATTACGTCATTCTCATGGGGGCAGGGGCGTTCGACAATGTGTTGAACAACCAGTTGATCGATCTGGGCGTGAAACCCGAGCAGATGATCCATCCGTTTGCGATGACCACCATGATCTTTGGCTGGGGACAGCGCAGTGCCGGTGCAATCTACGGCACCTTCTTCGATCATGGGCTGGACGGTCTGACGCGCGAGGGCAAGGACTTCATCACCCGCTTCGATGCTGCCAACAGCCGTCCGCCGTCGTATGTCGAGAACTATTGCTACAACACACCGTACATCTTCAAGGAGGCGCTGGCGCTGGCAGGCAGCGCCGATCGGGAGAAGCTGCGCGAGGCATTCACGCGCCTGAAGACGCGCGAGGTGACCAGCGGCATTCCGATTGCCTTTGACAAGAATGGCGCGCGCAAGGAATACATCTATTTCATGCAGATCGTATCGGTCGATGGCAAGCGAACCTACAAGTCCAGGCAGATCCACTATGCCGAGTGGGATGCCGATGACATTCCGGTCTACGAACTGGTCAAGTAGTCTGGAGTACGCCTGTTGACTGATGCAACACTGCTGGTCCTTGCCTCGACGCTGAGCACTGGCCTGATCCTGGGCGCCATCTTCGCGCTGGTGGCGGCCGGGGTCACCATCGTCTATGGCTGCGTCTGGCTGCCCAATGCGAGCAACGGGCAGTTCTTCCTGCTCGCGGCACTGGCCGCCTGGAGTCTTGCCGGGGCCGGGTGGTCGAGTGCTGCCGCGATCATCGGCGTTCTCTTCATGGGGATTGCGCTTTCGCTTGTCATCGAGTGGGTGCTGGTGCGACGGCTCTACGATGTGCCTGAGCGCAATGTCGCCTATTTCGTGGTGACGCTGGGCCTCACCCAGATCATGTCGGGTATCTTCGCGATGAGCTGGGGGCTCTGGAGTGATCAGTTCACCTTGCCCCCGCTGGTCGATGGCATCACGATGATTGGACCGTTTCCGATGACCAACAACCGCATCGTGGTACTGGCCATCGCGCTCGGCGTACTTGCGGTTCTGTTCGCGGCACTGCGCTACCACCCCTATGGCCGTGCTCTGCGTGCCGTTTTCCAGAATCGCGAAGCGGCGGCGCTGCGTGGGGTGAACGTACGTGCGATCTACCGCTTGTCGTTTCTGCTGGGTTCTTCAATCATCTTTCTGGGCGGCATGTTGTTCGCCCTGGCCTACAGTTTCGATCTCACCGTGGCCTGGACGATGTCGGTGACCGCCTTTGCCATCATGATTGTGGGCGGCCCCGGGTCAGTGCTCGGAGCGCTTGTCGTGGGCATGGTGTTCGGCTTCACGCAGGCTATCGTCAGCATCTTTGCCAGTCCCACTGCGGCGACCTTCTCCTATCTGCTTGCGATGCTCGCCATGCTGCTGTTTCGACCCAGCGGGCTGTTCAACCGATGAACGGTCGACATCTCGCGATTGCGTTGGCGGTTGCCGCTCTGGCTGCGCCGTTTGTTCTCGAGGGCAATCGATTTCTGGCCTTCGTGTTCGGCATCGTCATGATCAACCTGCTCTGGGCAAGCGGGATGAATCTGCTTTATGGTTTTGTCGGACTCATGCCGCTGATGTTTGCCGGGATTGCAGGCATTGCCGCTTATGCGATGGTTGCCCTGACCCGTGAGGCAGGGTGGTCGTTCTGGCTGGCAACGCCCGTAGCGGCAGTGGGTGCGGCGTTCGTCGGGGTGCTGCTCGGATTACCCTCGCTGCGTCTCAAGGGCTTTTATTTCACCCTCTGTTCCCTGGTGATACAGTCGGTGCTCACCCTTGCTTTCACGTTCTTTCCACGGTTCACCAACGGGGACACCGGGCTGAACCAGATCGAGCCGCCGGCCTGGGGCGGCGTTCAGTTGGCTGGTGTCTGGTTCGACGCCACACTGTCGGTCGTGGCAGTGGTTGGCGTACTGCTCGCAGCCTGGATCGTGCAGACTCGTCTTGGACAGCGCTTCATTGCGATCCGGGAAGACGATGTGCTGGCCGAGGTGATGGGGATCGACGTGGTCCGCAACCGGATCATCGCGTTCTTCATCGTTTCGCTCTATGCCGCCGTGGGCGGATGCTTCTACGCGAGTTATGTCGGGTTCATATCGCCGCGGTCCTTCGATGTGCTCACGTCCCTCGGTATCTGGCTCTGCGTCGCCTTTGGCGGCCGTGGCACGATCATCGGGCCGATCATCGGCACCGTGATACTCGCGCCCATTCCCTATCTGTTGCAGGAGTTGCAGGCCTTCAAGGATGTACTGTCCGGTGTGCTGATCATCGTGGTCACGCTGGTGATGCCAGCGGGCATCCATGGCGAGATCATGCGTCGGCGCAGCCTTCGGCGGGCAGCCGCGCCCCCCACCGTCTCTGCCGCTGAGGCGGTCTCCAGCAATGGCGGTGCGCGATGAGCCTCCTTCAGGTTGATGGTATCAGCCGGCATTTCGGCGGCGTGACCGCGCTGCGCAATGTCGATGTGCGCATGCGTGAAGGCGAGACTCTGGGCATGATCGGGCCCAATGGCTCGGGCAAGACAACCTTCGTCAACATCGTTACCGGACACCTGGTGCCCGACGGCGGTCGGTTGCTCTTCAAGGGCACGAGCATTGCCGGGGCGGCGCCGCATCATCTGGCGGCTCTGGGACTTACCCGCACTTATCAGGCGGTGCGGGTCTTTGGCGGCCTTTCAGTTCGCAAGAACATCGAGGCCGCGCTGTTGCTCGGCTTGTCCGGCGCGCCGGCAGCAGCCGAGCAGGACGAACTGGTGCACTGGTTGCGGCTCGATCATCGGCTCTCCAGCCCAGCCGGCAGTCTGACCCTCTTCGAGCAACGGCGGCTCGAACTGCTCATGCGTCTGCTCCAGCGTCCCAGTCTCATCATGCTCGATGAGCCCGTCGGTGGGCTGGCGGTGACTGAAGTACGCGAGATGATTGCCTTGCTCCAGGAGTTGAAGGCGCGCTGTTCGATCTTCGTGATCGAGCACACGATGCGCGTGATTCGCGAGTTGGCTGATCGCGTGGTCGTGCTGATGGCCGGTGAAAAGATCGCCGATGGTCCACCGGCCGATATCCTGCGCGACAAGCGGGTGGTCGAGCAGTATCTGGGAACAGCCCATGCTTGAAATCGACCGCCTGAGTATCCGCTACGGTCCCTTCCTCGCTCTGGATGAAGTGAGTCTCTCGGTAAACGCCGGCGAGATCGTCGGGCTTATCGGACCGAACGGTGCCGGCAAGAGTTCACTGGCGCGCGCCATCGCCGGTCTCGAGCGTCCTGCCTCGGGGCAGATACGCTTCTTTGGCAAGGTACTGGGCGATGTGCCGGTGCATGAGCGTATCGGCACCGGTATCTCTCTGGTGCCCGAAGGGCGCGGGCTCTTTGCGCAGATGTCAGTGGAAGAAAATCTGCTGATGGGAGGCTACACGCTGGGCAGTCGCGGGGCCACGCTGGCCGCGATGGATCGCGGCTTTCAGTTGTTTCCGCTCTTGCGCGAGCGGCGTCGGCAGATGGCCGGCACCCTCTCGGGCGGCCAGCAGCAGATGCTCGCCGTGGCCGTCGGGCTCATGACCGATCCGAAGCTGTGCATCTTCGATGAGCCTTCGCTGGGTCTTGCGCCGATCATCATCGAGCAGATCGGCGAGGCGCTGCTCGCCATGCGCAAGACGGGTCTGACCGTACTGCTGATCGAACAGAATTCAAAACTCACTGGCGCTGTCGCCGACCGCATCTACATCATGGCGGCCGGCAGCATCCGCTTTCACGACACGCCGGCTGCCTTGATGGCCAACCCGGAAGTGCTCGAAACCTTTCTGAGCGCCTGAGGGTCTCCATCATGCTGCCTGTCATCGATTCGCACCACCACGTCTGGCGGCAGGCCGATCTGGCCTGGCTGCAGGGTCCGATGCAGCCGCGCATCTTCGGTCCGTACGAGCCGCTGCGTCGTGACTATCCGATGCGCGAATTTCTCGACGATCTTGCCGGCTGCGGCGTGGCGGGGTCGGTCTACGTGCAGGCCAACTGGCCTGCCGGCGGCGCGCTCGAGGAAGTGCGCTGGGTTCAGTCAATCGCCGATGAAACCGGCTGGCCACACGCGATCGTGGGCTATGCCGACATGCTCTCTGATGACATCGAACCGCTGGTGCGCGAACAGATGCGCAGTCCCCGTTTTTGCGGCGTGCGCATGCAGATGCACTGGCACGAGAACACGCTGTATCGCTTTGCCGCCACGCCCGATCTGGCTGACGATGCACGCCTTCGACGCAACGTGCGGGTGCTCGCTGCCCATGGCCTGAGCTTCGATCTGCAGGTGTTTGCCAGCCAGATGGCAGGTGCAGCTCGCCTCGCGAAGGACAACCCCGAGGTGACCTTCGTGCTGCAGCATGCGGGCATGCTCGAGGATCTCTCGGCAGCAGGCATTACCGCATGGCGAGAGGGGTTGCGACAACTGGCCGACCAGCCGAATGTGGTGGTGAAGCTGTCGGCTTTCGGTACCTTCATTCATCGGAATGATCCGGCGCACATTGCCTTCATCGCGCGGGAAGCCCTGACCCTCTTTGGCGCCCGGCGATGCCTGTTCGGCAGCAATTTTCCGATCGAGAAACTGTGGGCACGCTACCCCGACCTGATGGCTGCGCATCGTGCCGCGCTGGCGGGCCTGCCCGAGGCCGACCAACGGGCCGTGCTGCACGACACCGCAGCGCGCGTCTACCGCATCGCCGCCAGCACACTCACTCCGATTTGATGCCCGCGGTCTGGATGATCTGCGCGAACTGGCGCATTTCGGTTTCAACCTGACGCTTGAATTCGTCAGGACTGCTGCCAATGCCGCGCAGTCCGAGCGCCGAGAGGCGCGATTGGGTCTGCGGGTTGGCAAGGGCTGTGCGCAGCTCGGCATGCAGACGCTCGATGAGGGCCGGTGGCGTGAGCGCAGGTGCAAACAGGCCGAACCATCCCCCATCGAACTCGGCGCCGGTCACCCCGGATTCGGCCGTCGTCGGCACCTCGGGCATCAGCGCCGATCGGGTTCGGTAGGTATAGGCAAGCGGTCGAACGCGACCGGCCCTGATCTGCTCGATCGACTGAGTGGGTGGGACGACCATCATCTGCACCTCACCGGCCATGACGGCAGCGACGGCCTGGGCGCCGCCCTTGTAGGGCACGTGCGTTGCCTTGATGCCCGCGCGCAGGTTGAAGAGTTCGGCTGCAAGGTGGGTCGTGTTGCCTATCCCGATCGAGGCAAAGGACAGGCGCCCCTCGGCTTGCCGTGACCAGGCGACCAGGTCACGTACCGAGTGTATCGGCAGTGCCGGGTTCACGATGACGAACATCGCCTCCTGGTCGGCAACGTTGCTGACAGCCACGAAGTCGCGCAGCGGATCGAAGGGCAGGCGTTTTTCCATGCCGGGGTTCACCGAGAAGGACACCGATGTGAGCAGCAGGGTGTAGCCATCGGGTGCGGCACGCGCCACGAGTTCGGCTCCGATGATGCCGTTGGCGCCGGCCCGATTGTCGATGACGAAGGTCTGTCCGGTCTGTGTGCCCAGGGGTTGCGCCACGATGCGGGCGACTGAATCGGGTGCGCCGGGTCCGAAGGGCACCACAAGTTTCACCGGCCGGTTGGGCCACCCCTGCGCCATCGTGGCGCCACTGGCAGCCAGCAGCACCGTGCTCGCCACGAGTCGGGCTGCAAGCCGTGTGATGCGAGGTGAACCGTCACGGGCGATCGCGGCGCTGGGGCGGCGTGTCTTCATCGAGGTCTCCGGCTGTGCTGTTTTTGGTTAGCATACGGGTGCACTCGACGATGGTACCCAAAAGGAGGGAGCATGGCTGTAGTGAATTCAGGCGGCGTCCAGATCGCCTACGAGGTACTGGGAGCCGACAAGCCGGGCGTGCCGGTGTTCTTCATCGCGGGTTTGAACGGCATGCGCCAGTCGTGCCTCAAGCAGGCTGTCCCCTTTTCGAAAGAGCGCCCCGTGGTCATTCACGACCATCGAGGCACCGGCGCGAGCGCGAAACCGCTGGGGGTGTACAGCGTTGCTGCCATGGCGAGCGATGTCATCGCGATCATGGATGCCCAGGGTATTGATCGTGCACACATGGTCGGTACGTCGACCGGCGGCGCCATTGCGCAGGTGCTGTGCCTTGACTACCCCGATCGCGTGCAAAGCGCGGCCATCTGCTGCTCCTGGACCTGGCCCGATCCGTTCTTCAGGCGCCAGTTCGAGACCCGCAAGCAACTGCTCCTCACCGTTGGCACCGAGGTGCTGATGCGGGTTACCTCGACGACGCTGAATGACCCGCGGTGGGTTGCCGAGCACTTCGATGAACTGCTCGAGCGCGAAAGCGGTCTCATGGATCGTGCGAGTCCGCCCGCGGTCGATGCCGAGCGGATCGACGCGCTGCTTGCCTTTGACGAGCGGGCCCGGCTGGCTGACATTCGCACGCCTGTGGCGATCGTCGCCTCGCGCAACGATGTGGTGTGTCCGGCCTACTTTTCCGAGCAGATGGCGCAGATCATCCCGGGTGCCGAACTGAAGATCTGGGACGATGGTGGCCATTTCTTCTACCTGGTCTATCAGGACGCGTTCAATGCTCACATCCGCGAGTTTCTGACGCGTCACGACTGACCGGTGGATGCCGCTCGGGCAGCGTACCCGGGTGCAGCAAGTCGCAGGATCGTCGGGAGCCCTCCCGACGATGACCATGAGGAGTCATCCGATGAAACGCACGTTCGCCGCCTGTCTCGCCGGTATGTCGATGATGCTGGCGACCACGCAGATCCTGGCTCAGGCTTTCCCCGTGAGGCCGGTTCGCATTCTCGTGCCGTTCCCGCCCGGTGGGCCGACCGATCAGATCGGCCGCATCCTCGCGCAGAAGTTGCAGGACACCTGGGGCCAGTCGGTGATGGTCGACAATCGGCCCGGCGGTGGTGGGCAAATCGGTGCTGCACAGTTGAAGCAGGCACCTGCCGACGGCCATACGCTGTTCATTGGTGACATGGGCGCGCTGGCGGTCAACGCGACGCTCTACGCCGAGCTTTCCTATGATGCGACACGCGATTTCCAGCCTGTCACCCTCCTGATGAGCGCCCCGCTCATGGTGCTCGTACCCGCCGCAAGCAGCGTGAATTCGGTGGCTGAGCTGATCGCGCGCGGTACCGCTCCGGGTGCGAAACTGAACTTCGCATCGCAGGGCATCGGCTCGGGCGGACATCTTGCCGGCGAGATGCTCCGGACACAATCGGGAGCAAATCTCAATCATGTCCCCTACAAGGGTGGGGCGCCGGCCATGCAGGATCTCATCGGTGGACAGGTCGACCTTTTCTTCGAGGTGATTGGTGCGGCTCTGCCTCAGGCGCGTGCCGGCAAGCTGAAGATGCTGGCGGTCGCAACGCCACGACGCATTGCGGTGGCGCCTGATATCCCCACGACAGCCGAGGCGGGATTCCCTCGTCTGACGATGTCCCCCTGGTTCGGCATCGTCGCGCGTGCGGGCGTGCCTGAAGCGACTCTGCGCAAGTTGCATGGCGACATCACGGCCGTGCTGGCCATGCCCGATGTCGTCAAGCGTCTGACGGATGTGGGTTTCGACCCCATTCCGGGTTCGCCCGAGCAGTTCGCCGCTTTCATGCGTGAAGAGACCGAGCGTTGGGGCGCGGTCGTCAAATCGTCCGGCGCTCGCGTCGACTGAGAAGGGGAGTCACTGATGGATGCAGACCGTTTCGAGGATCACTGCTGGCGCGACATCATCGCCCCAGACCTGATCGAGTTGTACTCCCACTACGCACGACGAACCTTCGTCGGGCCGGCGCCCGCATTGCTCGCGATCGATCTGTACGAGTTGGCCTACCAGGGTGGCAACCAGCCGGTGCCGATCGTGAGTCGCACTTTTCCGAGTGCCTGCGGCGAGTACGCCTGGAACGCGATTGAACCCACGCAGCGCCTGTTCGCCGCAGCGCGGGGGGCCGGGCTTCCTGTTTTCTACACCACCAGCGACACACGCCCGCTGAGCAGTCCGGGCGCAGTACAGGCAACCCGTCGTCGTGGTGTGCCGGTCGATCCGGCGCTTTACGAAATCAAGGGCGAGTTCGCACCCCAAGCGGGTGATGTGGTTCTCACCAAGACCCGTGCGAGTGCCTTTTTTGGTACACCACTGGTCGCGCATCTGACTCAGATGGGTATTCGTACCCTCATCCTGTGTGGCGAGAGCACCTCGGGTTGCGTGCGTGCATCAGCCGTCGAGGCCTATTCACACGGATTCCATGTGGTGCTGGTCGAGGAGTGCTGCTTTGATCGCAGCCTGCTGTCGCACAAGGTCAATCTGTTCGACATGCACCACAAGTACGCTGATGTGATGTCGGTGGCTGAGGTGGTCGAGCACCTCGATGGAACGGCAACTGCAGCCGACATTTCGCCGGTCGGCTCGGGGGCTCGATGAAACCCGCGCCTTATGGTCCGTTTCCCTGGTCGCCGATCGGCAGTCGGCCCGCGCTGCGCTGGCCCGACGGCGCCCGCGTTGCGCTCTGGGTGATTCCGAACATCGAATTCTTCTCCCTGGCCGATACCATCCCGGCCGGCTCCGGCGGTACCGGTACGCCTGCTCCTGATGTGCCCATGTGGTCGGCGCGTGACTACGGCAACCGGGTCGGGGTCTTTCGTCTGATGAAGGTGCTCGAGCATCATGGTGTGCGAGGCACGGTGGCACTCAACAGCAGCGTGTGTGCGCAACATCCGGCCATCCTCGAGGCCGGTTGCCGGCTCGGGTGGGAATGGATGGGTCACAACGAAACCAACACTCGGCGTCTCAACGAGGTACCGGCTGAAGAGGAGGCACGCATCATTGCCGACAGTCTGGCAACGATCGAGCGTGCCACCGGTGCACGGCCGCGCGGGTGGTTGAGCAGCGGCCTGCAGGAGACCTGGCAAACGCTGGATCTGCTGGCTGCGAATGGTTGCGAGTATGTGTGCGACTGGACCAATGACGATCAGCCCTATCGCATGACACTGGATGCCGGTCGCGAGATCCTGTCAGTGCCCTACAGCCACGAGATCAACGACAAGCCGGCCTTCGAGAAACAGCATCGCACCGCTGACCAGTTTCGCGAGATGATCTGTCGCCAGTTCGACGTGCTGTACGAGGAAGGTGCCGAATCGGGGCGGGTGATGGCGATTGCGCTCCACCCCTACCTGACCGGTGTGCCGCACCGCATTGGCGCCCTTGATTCGGCTCTGGAGTACATCGGGCGTCATCAGGGCGTTTGGCGTGCAACCGGTGGCGAGATTGCACGCCACTTCAGGCTTCAGGATGTGGCAGCGGGCTGATCGAATCGCAGCACCGGCTTGATGACCCTGCCACTGATCGAGTCGGCGATCGCCTCGTTGATGTGTGCGAAAGGATAGAAACGAATCATCCGATCGAAGGGAAAGCGGCCCTGCATGAACAGGTCGACGAGCATCGGAATGAAGGTCTCCGATGCGCTGTCGCCCTCGATGATGCCGCGAACGCTGCGCCCGCCAATCAGCATGTGCCCCAGTGGCAGTGGCAGGGTTGCCGAGCCGCCGGGGCCGGCGACGAATCCGAACACGCCGCGCGGGGCCAGCATCGCCATGCCCTTTTCCATCACCGGTACCAGGGTGGTGGTATCGAGCACATAGTCAAGGCCGTGCCCGGTGATGGCCAGCGCTTCGCGCACGATGTCATCGCGGCCGGCATTGAGCACATGCGTGGCGCCCAGGTCTCGTGCGAGGTCCAGCCGGTTGTCATGCAGATCGATCGCGATGATGCGCCGTGCACCGATCAATCGAGCCGCCATGACCGCGCTCAGGCCTACGGCGCCCGAGCCGATCACGGCGACCGTGCAACCGGCCCTGGCTGAAAACGCGTTGATGATGGCGCCAGCACCGGTCTGTACCCCGCACCCGAGGGGGCCCAGCAGTTCGAGGGGGGCTTCGCGCGCCACCTTGACCACGTTGCGCTCGTAGGCCATGGCATGGGTTGCAAACGACGACTGGCCGAAGAAGCTGCCATGGATGAATGAGCCTTCGCTCGAGAGCGCACTGGACCCATCGGGCCGCTTGCCGCCGAAATTGCGTGGCCTCAGTTCGTGGCAGTAGGTGCGAGCACCCGCCAGGCAACTCGCGCAGGTGTTGCAGTAGTCGTAGGAGAGAACCACCGGGTCGCCAACCGCGACACGCGTCACGCCCGAGCCGGTGGCGATGACGACGCCTGCCCCTTCATGGCCCAGGACAACCGGACGCGGCACTGCGCCACCGGGCTCGCTGTGCTTGATGTCGGTATGGCAGACCCCTGTGGCCACAAGGCGCACGATCACTTCGTCGTTGCGGGGTGGCTCGAGGGTGAGTGTCTCGATGCCAAGGTGGCTGGAAGCCTCGCGCAGCACGGCGGCCTGGATTTTCAAGGGTGTCTCCTGTGAGCTTGTTCTGGTTCAAGCCCTGCATGCTATCGTCAGCGTCCGTCCAGTCACAAGGGGTGCGTGCCCGATGTCTGATTCGCTGTCTGTTTCATCTGCATCGAGTGGCCCGGCCTTCGAGACGGCCGAGCTCTTTGATCAGGCGCCCGACACGGTCGCGGTCTGCGAGCTGCAGTTTCGCAGTTTCGGCCTGTGTCGTGCCTTTTTCGGCGAGTGCGTTCCCTTCGAAGTGTTCGAGGATCATCGGCCGCTGCGCGAACTGCTGGGCGAATCAGGTCAGGGACGAGTCGCCGTGGTCGATAGCCTGGGTTCGCTCCGTATCGGCCTGCTGGGCGACACGATGAGCAAGCTGGCCATGTCCAATGGCTGGGCCGGCGTGATCGTGAATGGCGCGATCCGTGATGGCAGCGCCATCGATAGCCTCGATTTTGGTATCAAGGCACTGGGCACCACAGCGCGGCGCAACAACGGCCCGATGACGCCCTCGCGCCGTGGAACCGTGATCTTCGGTGGCGTGCGTTTCGAGGCAGGTCACTGGGTCTATGCCGACCCCGACTGTGTCGTGGTGAGTCCGACCCCGGTCAAGCTGTAAGGGCCCGCACAGCGCTCAGGTGATCTTCGAGTATTCCCGGCAGTTGTGCCGGGTCGATCCGACCAAACCCGCAGTAGGCCGCGACGCCGAAGTCGGCGAGGTACCGCCGGGCCAGTTCAAGGCGGGTCGGAAAGTTCTGCATGCTGTGCACCAGACCCAGGTAGATGCGCGCGCCGGCAGGCTCGAGCAGCGCCAGAGGGGCGAAGAAGGCCGGATCGGTACGGTCCAGGGTGGGTATGTGCATCCAGTTGACCGGGCGGCCCGTTTCGGCAATGACACGGTTGGCATATTGCACGGCCCGACCCAGGTCATTGGGGCTCAGCCTTGGCCAACCGCCGAAGGTACCGAAGCACAGGTGATAGCCGATCATGACGGCACCGGGCAGGGCGCTGGAGAGGTCTCGAACCTGCGAGACGTTGCGCTCCATCGCCCCTTCGGCGCGCAAGCCCGGTACTGCCTCGTAGACGTCAGTGATCTCCCAGGAGCCGTCCCACTGTATCGCCAGGTCTTCGGCCGGTATCTCGGCAGCAATGGCCATAGCCTCGGCACGCAGCGCGATGCGCAGGGCTTCCCTGAATCGAGCGATGTCTTCGATCACGATGACAGCGGGACTGGCTGCGCTGTTGGGCAAGGGCAGCGATACCTGGAAGCGCAGACCCGCCGGAATGACGCCCTCCTCACGCAGCCGGCAAAACATGCCGTAGGACTCCAGGGCTGCCTCACGGTAGCCCAGGCCATTGGGAAAGCGCAGTTGCTTCACGCCCGAGCGGATCCGGAACTGCCAGGCCCGTCCGCGCCCCTTGCGCAGCAATTGCGCCGTGTCCAGTTCGGTAGCCAGCGGTTTTTGCAGCACGTCGATATCGGGGTGCCGACTGTAGACCTGTTGATGCAGTCGGGCGACCCACCAGCGTCGAGCGCCAATTTCGCCATCGGGGATGGCCGGCAGGTAGCGCCCCAGTGTCGGGCCGAACATTCGGAAGACAGCCTCGGCAGAGGAAAGCGGAACACTACCGACCAGCAGCGCTGGATGATCCATGCGTAACCTCTGCGTTGGAATTGCCAAGCGATTATATTCGCTGGGCTGCACGGACGGGGATTCCAGCGCGCTGCTTCCCACACCACTGAACACTGACTTTCGAGTAGACGATGCACCGAACCGAGAACGCTGACGGCATGTCGATTGAATGGGATGCGCCGATCCCGATGGACGATGGCATCGTGCTGCGCGCGGATGTGTTCAGGCCACCGACCCCTGGTCGCTACCCGGTGTTGTTGAGTTACGGGCCCTATGCCAAGGGCCTGGCCTTTCAAGAGGGGTTTTCGGGGGGCTGGGATCGTCTGGTGAATGTGCATCCCGACGTGCTTGAGGGCACCAGCGCGAAGTACGCCAATTTCGAGGTGATCGACCCCGAACAGTGGGTGCCCGATGGTTATGTCTGTGTGCGGGTCGATGCCCGTGGTGCAGGCAGCTCGCCTGGTTTTCTCGATCCGAAGTCGATACGTGAGACCCAGGACATCTACCAGTGCATCGAGTGGGCGGCGGTCCAGCCCTGGTGTTCCGGCAAGGTGGGCATGACCGGTATTTCGTATTTCGCGACCAATCAGTGGTACGTGGCCTCGTTGCAGCCGCCGCACCTGACGGCGATATGCGCCTGGGAGGGCGCTGCGGACTACTATCGCGACAATACGCACCATGGCGGCATCCTGTCGCAGTTTCTCACCACGCTCTACCCATGGGCGGTCTGGCGCGTGCAGCACGGGGTGGGCGAACGCGGCTTGCGCAGTCGCGTCACCGGCGAGCCGGTAGCGGGGCCGCTTGAACTGAGCGACGAGGAACGGGCGGCCAATCGCGTCGATATCGAGCGCTCGCTGCTCGCTCATCCGCTCGATGACGAGTACTACAGCAAGCGTTCGGCACGCTGGGACAAGGTCACCGTGCCTTTCCTCTCGGCCGCTAACTGGGGTGGACAGGGCCTTCATCCGAGGGGCAATTTCGAGGCCTTTACGCGTGCCGCCTCCTCGCAGAAGTGGCTCGAGGTACACGGACTGTCGCACTGGACACACTTCTACACGGCTTATGGAGTATCCCTGCAGAAGCGCTTCTTCGGGCACTTCCTCAAGGGCGAAGATACCGGTTGGGATCGACAGCCGCCGGTGCAGTTGCAGGTGCGTCATGTCGATCGATTCGAATTGCGCCATGAGCAGACATGGCCGCTTGAGCGCACTCGCTGGACCCGCTTTCGCCTCGATCCGGCCGACATGAGTCTGTGTATCGAAGATTCCGCGAGTGCCGGGCACGGTCAGGGCCGGAGCCCCGCTCGTTCGAGCATTACCTACGATCCGATGGGCGAGGGGGTCACCTTCCGCAGCCCGCCGCTTGCCACTGAAACCGAGATTACCGGGCCGGTATCGGCCACGCTGGTCGTGTCATCGGCGACCAGGGACGCCGATCTCTTTCTCGTGCTGCGGGTGTTTCGGCCCGATGGTGAGGAGGTCGTGTTTCAGGGGTCGAACGACCCACATGTGCCGGTTGGGCTGGGCTGGCTGCGGGCATCGCATCGCAAGCTCGATCGGGCCTTGAGCCAGCCAGGACGGCCCTGGCATACCCACGACGAGTTGCAGTGGCTCGAGCCGGGCGTGCCGGTGCCGGTCGAGGTCGAGATATGGCCCACCTGCATTGTGGTACCGGCGGGCTATCGCATCGGGCTCACTGTGCGTGGCTGTGATTACCGCTGGTCGGGCCCGCCGGTGCGAGTGCCTGGCATCGGCTACGAGATGTCCGGTGTCGGCCCCTTCCTGCACAGTCATCCGGTCGATCGTCCGCCGGCGATCTACGGTGCGCCGGTGACACTGCATTTTGATCAGCCCTCGAGCGCTTCGCTCCTCTTGCCGGTCATCCCGGTTGGGGGTGCAGCGTGAGCATCGGGCTCTTGTTGCGACGTGGGCTCGCGAGTGGTCTGGGTGCGCTCGCCACCCTTGCTGCCCTCGTGGCAGAGCCAGTACTTGCCCAGGAGATATGGCCTTCCAGACCGGTGCGTGTGCTGGTCGGTTTTCCGGCCGGAACGTCATCCGATATCGTGGCGCGCATCTATGCGCAACGTCTGAGCGAGCAGTTGGGACGCCAGTTCGTGATCGACAATCGGGTCGGTTTTTCCAGCAATCTGGCGGCCGAGGCGGTCGCAAAAGCGGCCCCTGATGGCTATACGGTGTTGCTCGCGACGGTGGCCAACACCATCGGTGCCAGTCTCTTTCGCAAGCTGGCCTTCGATGTCGTGGCTGACTTCGTTCCGGTGGCCATTGTCGCGAGTGCGCCCAACATCCTCGTCGTATCGCCGCGCCTGGGCCTCTCGACCGTGTCCGAGTTCATCGCGCTTGCGCGGCGCGAGGGCGCGCAACTGGACTTTGGTTCGGCGGGCAACGGCACTGCGCCGCACCTGTCCGGCGAACTCTTCAACATGATGACCGGTGCGCGGCTGGTCCATGTACCCTACAAGGGCAACTCGCAAGGTCTGGTCGACCTGGCCGAGGGGCGACTTGCAGCGATCTTTGCCCCGGCGCCCACAGTGGCAGGGTTTCTGAAAGAAGGGCGTGTGAAGGCGCTGGCCACCACTGGGTCGCAGCGCTCGGCGCTGGTGCCCGATTTGCCCACCATCGCCGAATCGGGTCTGGCCGGTTTCGATACGTCGATCTGGTACGGATTTCTTGCGCCGCGCGGCACGCCTGCCGCTATCGTCCGTGCCATGTCAGTGGTGCTCATCCAGGCCAACGAGCGGGCCGAGGTGCGCAGCGCCCTGGCTGCAAGCGGTGCCGAGCCGTTGACTCGAGGCCCGGATGAGGCGGCCCGATTCGTGCGCGAGGACGTGCGCAAATGGGCGCCGGTGGTCGAGTTTGCGCGACTCTCGACCGATTAGGCGCGAAGTCATCAAGGGAGAGCGTTGCCGTGCGAGACGATAGAGATCCGGTGGCGATTGCCGGTGGGGGTATCGGCGGGCTGGCCTGTGCGCTGGCACTGGCACAACGGGGGTTTCGCACCACGGTGCTCGAGCAGGCGCGCGAATTCGGTGAGGCGGGTGTGGGCCTTCAGGTGGCCCCCAATGCGCTGTCAGTGCTCGATGCGCTGGGCGTGGGCGCGCGCGCTCGTCGCGGGGCCCTGCTCATCGAGCGGATGCTGATGATGGACGCCGTCAGCGGTGAGACCATTGTCGACATACCCTGTGGTGCCGAGTTCATCGAGCGCTACGGAAATCCCTACGCGGTCGCCCACCGCGCCGACATTCACGGAGCCCTGCTCGAGGCTTGTCGTGATCATCCGCTGGTCGAACTTCGAACGCGAAGTCGCGTGATCGGGTTTGACCAGGATGACAAGGGCGTCATCGTAAAGGTGGCCTGTGTGGCCAGCGAGGATTGCGAGCACTTGCGCGCGGCAGCACTGGTCGGCGCTGATGGCGTCCAGTCGCGCATCCGGCAGATACTGATCGACGATGGAGACCCATTTCCGAGCGGCTTCATGATCTACCGGGCCGTCATTCCGGTGGCCGAGATGCCTGATGACTTGCAGCACCCTTACCCGACGCTCTGGGCCGGGCATGACACGCACGTGATCTATTACCCGGTGCGTGGCTGGACGGTCTTCAATTTCGGCGCCACGGTACGCATCGGAGACCAGCCAGTCGATGAGTCGACCGAGGCGCCACTCGAGGAGGCTTTGGCTGCTTGTGCCGGACAGCATCCGACCCCGTTGCGGGTGATGCGCGCGGCAGGGCGATTCCGCCGCTGGACGATCCGCCGCCGTGATCCGGTGGACAACTGGACACGTGGGGCGGTAACGCTCCTGGGCGATGGCGCCCATCCGATGGTGCAGTTCATCGCACAGGGCGCTGCCATGGCCCTGGAGGACGCCATCTGTCTTGCCGTGATGGTCGAGGAAAGCGATGGCGACTATGCTGAGGCCTTTCGGCGCTATCAGGACATCCGCATCGTGCGCGCCTCAAGGGTGCAAACGATGTCCTGGATGATGGACCGCCTGCTGCATGCCGGTGGTCTCGAGCGGCGTGTGCGCAACAGCATCTTTGCCGGACGCACGCCCGGGGACAGCTATGCCCGGCTCGACTGGCTGTACCAGCCACCCGAGTATGTTCGGGCGCCCCGCAAGCCGCTCTGATCAGGCGACGGCAGCCCCCCGCACCCGGTCGATCATCTCCAGGGGTGCCTGGGGGGCATCGTTGCCACGCCAGGCGACATGTTGGTCGGGACGGATCAGGACAAGGTCGCGTTCGTAGAGACCGCGCACCAGAGCACTGTCGAGTCGAACGCGCTTGAGTGGCACACCGCGGCTGCTGGCCGCCAGAGCAATGGCCTCGGCCCCCGCACTGCGCGCTGCGCCCAGTTCGAGCAGCGTGAAGCCGGTGCCGAGGTGATCGAAGAGATTGCTGCCATCATCGAGAAATACGCTGGGTGGTCGAGCACCCGGCCAACTCGAGGGTGTGTAGTGGCGAGTCGTCCAGGCAGGCTCTGCTTCGCCCTCGTGCATGATCACCGGGGAATGGTTGTAGCGATAGCCGATTTCGATGCCAAGATCCTGGTTCTCGTTGTCCTCGCGTCTGATCTGTGCGGCCAGTTCGGCCCGGTGGGCATCCCCTGAGTCACCCGAGGCTTCGAGCAATTCGGGCTTGATGCGACTGCGCCAGCGGGTGTGAACTTCGGCGTGCTCACCGGAGCGCTTCACATTGCGCTGCGCGACCGGGCGTCGTTCGGTTTCGTAGGCATCGAGCAAGCCCTCGCCACCCCAGCCCTTGAGACAGGCTGCGAGTTTCCAGCCGATATCGATCGCATCGCCTACGCCCGTGTTCATGCCGTAGCCGCCGGTCGGGATGTTTTGGTGGGCCGAGTCGCCGGCCAGAAAGACGCGCCCTTCGCGATAGCGTCGTGCCACCAGAATGTTGCCGCGCCAGACGCTGGTGACCAGCACCCGGTCGACTTCGATGGCACGCCCCACGCCGCGGTGAATCAGTTCGATCGGATCGATGCCCGAGGGGTCGAAGTCGGGCGGAAAGTAATTCTGCAGCGTCCAGGTATCCACTTCATCCTGGGCGATCAGCGTCGATGGATTGGAAAAGAAGATATGCCAGAACTGTCCGTGCGCATGCAGCGCCTTGAGGTCGCGCGATTTGAAGTGCACCAGCCGGGCAATGCGTGGCACCGGGCCACCATCGAGTTCGATACCCAGGGACTTGCGCACTGCGCTGGTGGCGCCGTCACATCCGACCAGATAGCGGGCGCTGAGCGTGCGGGAACCGCGCCCATCGCCGGCATCGGCAATGGTTGCCGTCACAGAATCACCATCCTGCGAGATGGATTCGACCCGGGCGCCTGATTGCACATCGATCAAGGGATCGGCTTCGCAAAGCCGCTTCATCCACGCTTCGAAGATCTCCTGGGAGCAACGCTGCCAGGCCTGGCTCGGTTGTGTGCCATCGTTGCATGCCCGGATGCGCGTCTGCATCTGATCGACCGAGTCGAGATTCCAGCGTGCGATCTCGCGACCGGCCAGGCCGGTGGAGAACAGCACATCGAAGGAGTGTTGAGGCGGAACGCCCACCTGGCGCAGCCCCTGGTCAAGCCCGAGGCGCCGCAGCAGTTCCATGCTGCGGCAGTTGGTGATGTCCATCTTGGGCCAGCGGGTGGTGTCCAGATTGCGCTCGACGATGGTCGAGGCGATTCCGTGGTGGCTGAGTTCCTTGGCGAGAACGAGGCCGACCGGGCCTGCTCCCACGATCAATACCGGCGTGTCGATCATCTGCTGCGTCCGATTGAGGCCCCGACCCTGTGCGGGACTGCATGGCATTCTATCGTGCCGTGTCGAGCGCGCCCTCACCTGGGGGCCGAGGCCCGGTGCGCGTTTCGATCATCCGCCCTGGATGCTGGCGGTGTGGACCGTCAGTTGCGGGAAGGGGATGCCGATGCCACGAGCATCGAGCGTCAGCTTGATGCGTCGCAGGTACTCGCGCCGCACCGATTGTTGCTGCGAGGGTCGAGTCTTCATGCGTGCGCGCAGCATGACTGATGAATCGGCAAAGCGATCGACGCCGCTCACTTCCATGTCCTCGAGGATGCTGGGGCCGAACAGCGTGTCCTCGCGCATGGCGGCGGCCGTCTGACGCATGAGTTCGAAAACCTGCGATGGGTCGGCGTCGTACGGGATCGGCAGATCGATGACGGCAAAAGCATGGCCGCGGCTGCGATTGGTCACCGTGGTGATGATGCCGTTGGGTATGTAATGGACGTTGCCTTCATAGTCGCGCAGCCGCACATGACGCAAGGTCACGCTCTCGACCTCGCCTGACTTGCCGCCGAGTTCGACCAGATCGCCCTGGCGCAGTTGATCCTCGATCAGCAGGAAAAATCCCCCGAAGTAATCCTTGATCAGGCTCTGGGCGCCGAAGCCGATGGCAAGGCCGGCAACACCGGCTGTGGCGAGCAAGGGTTGAACCGATATGCCAATTTCGTCGAGCATGATCATGCTGGCCACCAGACCGATGATCGTGGCAGCGATGTGATTGAACATCCGGCTCAGCGTCTGGACACGACGGCGACGTTCTTCGTCGGGGTGATCAGCCACCGATTCGTGAAACACCCGCACCAGGCGTCGCGATCCGAGCATCAGGCCCCAGGCGATCAACGCGATCAGGAGCAGATGAACGATCGAGCCGATGACCGGTAGCCATTCAGTCAGAAAGTCGATGCCCAGGCGCTTCAGGAGATTGGTCATGTTGTGAGTTCAAGGGATGGGGCGGTCTGCTTGCGATGGCAACAGTACTGAAAAAACGATCGCCTTGCACTGCCTTCGAAGTTGAGCGCCATCAATCGGCTGCGCGACTTGCTGCAGATAATGATACCCAGTTCATTTCTGGAGATAACCATGGACACCAAGACCGATGCACGGGCGTACGATCGTCTCGTCGCCGATTTGCGTCAGACCATCGCCTCGCTCGAGGCCTATGCGCTGGAGGAGGGTTTTCAGGCCCTGGATGGTGCCACGGCTCAGGCGAGTGCCTTGCGTGGTCAGGCTGATGCGGTGCTGAACGAGGCGCGTCTGCGCTTGGCGCAGGCACGTGCGCGAGTGGCCGCTGCAGCGGTCGAAGCGCTTGATGGAACCCGCGAAACGATCAGTGGCCACCCCTGGCAGGCAGTGGGGCTCAGCGCCGTTGCTGGCGTGCTGGTGGGCCTGATGATCGGACGCAGCTAGGTGCGCGTCGCCCTGCTGGCGCTGGGTATGGTCGTGTTCGTCATGCTGGCACTCATGTCCTTGTCGGTGGCGGCAGTGCTTGCCTTGCCGGATGTGCCTCCTGCACAAGCCGCGCTTGCGGTTGGTGCAGTGCATGCATTGCTCGCTTGGGTGACGCTGCTGTACCTGCGCCGATCGTGGCGTGCGTTGTGTGACCGATCGGTCGCCCGCGCCTGCCTGCTGGGCTGGCGCGTCGTGCGTACTTTCCTGCGAACCTGTCAGGGGGTCGAATAATGTCCCATCCACTCACGCAGATCGTCGGGCAGGTCTGCGTGCCGTCGCATCGGTTGCGGCGCGAGTTCCTCCTGCGCCAGCAGCAGGCTCTGGGCGCTGCTCATGCGTTGCGCATCGTTGTCCTCAAGTGCCGCACTCTCGCGCTGGTCCTCGTACTGCTGATTGGTCTGGTCACTGTCGCCGGGCTTGTCGATATCGCTGTCATGCTCCTCATCGGCCGACTGAAGTCTGGCCTCCATGCCGGCACGAAGGCGTACTTCGCCCGCGCAAGACACCACAAAGGACAGCGTGAAGCCGCGGTCATCGAGCGCACTGACCCAGAGGTCGATGTCCAGCGGGTCAGAGAGTCTGCTCACCCGCTCGAATCCGGCTGACATCGCGTCGACGGCAAGGCGCCGGCCGCGCTCGCGCAGCAGTCGACCTACGGGCAGGAGCAGCCCGCGTTCGAACCAGTCTTCCTGTGCCTCGGCCAGCATTTCGAAATAGCGGGCATAGAAGACGATGCCTGCCGGATCGCAGTGCGAGGTCCGTACCGTGAGTCGGGTGCGATGGGCGGTGACTGGCACCGGGCCCGCCGGCAGCAGCGGATCGACACTGCTCGCGGGCGGGGTGAGGCGTTCGGCCTCGAGCAGGGGCAGCAACTGGGCCGGAATGGCAATCGCGCGGTAGTTCTCCAAGGAGATGAAGACCAGGCGATGCCGGATGGTGAAACGGGGCTCGCCGTTGCAATGGCCGGTTGCGCGAACCACCAGGGAGCTTCGACCGAGGGTTTCCACGCCGATCTGGACACTCAGGCGCTCGCCCAGTTGAGAGGGCGAGTTGATTTCGAGTCGGGTGTTGACCACCGGCAGACCCAGGCGATCCTTGAGATGGAAGGCATGGAAGTCAACATCCATGCGCTCGCGAAACCAGGCTTCGACCAGATTGTTCATCGCCTCCATGTAGCGCGGAAAGTGCATGTTTCCCGCCGTGTCGCATTGCGAGAAACCCGGCGTCAGCGCCATCGAGAAGGGCATCGGCTTATTCCGGCAACGCGCCTGCAGGCAAGGGCATGGGGCCCAGTGCGGCTGCCGCCATCACTGCGTTGACGATGCCTGTGTAGCCGGTGCAGCGGCAGACCGCAGCCGACATCGCTTCACGCACCTCGCCCTCGTCGGGGTTCGCATGTGTATGCAGAAAGTCGATGGCCGTCATCAGCATACCCGGCGTGCAAAAACCGCACTGCAGGGCATGATGCTCGTGGAAGCACTGTTGCAAGGGGTGCAGTTGTTCTCCGCTGGCCAATCCCTCGACGGTCACGATGCGTGCGCCGCTGGCTTGAACCGCCAGCAGGGTGCAGGTGCGCGATGCCTGACCGTCCAGCAAAACGGTGCAGGCGCCGCAGATGCCATGTTCACAGCCGGCGTGGGTGCCGGTGAGGCCCAGATCTTCACGCAGAAAGTCGACCAGCAATCGTCTGGGTTCGCAGCGACCGTGACGAGTCTTGCCATTGACGATGAGGCTGACTGCCACCTCATCAATGGGTGCGTCGATGTCGGTGGCGCTTGTGCTGTGGGGGAGTACGGTGCTCATGGCGATGTCCGTTAGTAGTTCACGCAGTCGCTGCGATGGGGGCGGTGGTGCGTGTCAGGGTGCGCTCCAGGAGCGTCCCGAGAATGTGCCGCCGATAGTCGGCTGAGCCGTTGGCGTCGCCGACCGGGTCGACCGAGGCCGCGGCTTGGGCAGCGGCGTGCGCGATCGCATCGGCTGAGAGTCCCTCGCGCTCGAGGATCGCTTCTGCCGCGACCAGACGTTGGGGTATCTGCCCGACGCCCGAGGCTCCCAACCGGACCTGCTGACCGCCTGCAGCGTTCGGTTCGATCGATACGGCCACCGCCACGATGGCAAAGTCGCCATGACGCCGAGCGTACTCCTCAAAGCCGTGGCGACTGCCAGGCGCCACGGCTGGCACGTGCACCTCGGTGAGAATCTCGTCGGCTCCGATACGTGTCGTGAACATCGAGTCGAAGAGCTCTCCGGCGGCAATCATTCGCGAGCCGGCACGGCCTTCGACGCGAACGCTGCCTTCGCAAGTGACGAGGATCAGCGGCAGTTCGGCGGCCGGGTCGGCATGGGCGATCGAGCCGCCGATGGTGCCGCGCGAGCGGGTCGGCAGATGCCCGACCCAGCGCAAAGCCTCGCGCAACAAGGGCGCGCGGCGGGCAATGATCGGCGAATCCTCGACCGCCCGCTGGCGGGTCATGGCGCCGATGACAATCGGATCGCCATCGCCAATGCCTGACAGGTGGGGAATGCGGGCCAGATCAATCAGCGCGCGTGGCTCCACCAGCCTGAAGTTGAGCATCGGCACCAGACTCTGACCACCGGCCAGCAGTCGTGCATCGCCGGCATAGTGGGCCAGCAGATCGAGCGCCTCGGGGATCGACCCCGGTGCGTGGTAATGGAATCGGGGCGGCTTCATTCGTGTTGGGGCTCGTGACGGAGTGCAGATTATACTGGCGGGCTGTTGCACTGCGAGACGACCTTGACCGCTCACTTCACATTCGAGCCCGATGCCGGGCGCCCCTTTGTTGGCCAATCGATTCCTCGTCGGGAAGACCGGCGTCTTCTGACGGGCCGTGGCCAATACATCAATGACCTGGTGCTGCCCGGGATGCTGCACGTGGCGTTCGTGCGAAGCCCTGTGGCGCATGCGCGCATTCGCGGCGTTGACCTGAGCCGTGCGGTGGCCGCCCCTGGCGTGCACCTCGCGCTCTGTGGTGCGGATCTGTTGCGCTCATTACCCCCGGTTCAGGATCAGCAGTTGCCGTTGCCGGCCAAGTGGAAGACCAGTGTCGCGCACAAGATCTTCGACCCGCGCCAGCCACTGCTTGCGATCGACCGGGTGCGCCATGTGGGCGAGGCGGTGGCCGTCATCGTTGCCGACAGTCGCTACCTGGCTGAGGACGCCGCCGAGCGGGTCGTGCTTGACCTCGAAGCGCTGCCGCCGATGGTCGACCCCGAGGCTGCTCTGGCGCCCGGTGCAACGGTCATTCATGAACGCACCGATTCCAATCAACTGGCCGAATTCGCGATTGCAAAGGGCGATGTCGATACTGCTCTGGCAGCAGCGCCGCATCGCCTGCAGCGACGCATCCGTCACCATCGCTATGCGGCGGTGCCGATGGAGTGTCGCGGCGTGGTTGCGCAGCACGAGGTGCGTACCGACAGTTACACCATCTGGTCGTCGACCCAGGTGGTGCATTGGCTGCGCAAGGAAGCCGCTCTTACCTTGGGCATTGCCGAAGCGCGCATTCATTGCATCGCCCCCGATGTGGGTGGCGGATTTGGTGGCAAGGGCCACGTCTACCCCGAAGATCTTCTCATTCCCTTTCTGGCACGCCAGGTGGGGCGACCGGTGAAGTGGATCGAAGACCGTCGTGAGCACCTGCAGAGTTCCTGTCATTCGCGCGACCAGATTCACGACATCGATATCGGTTTCGATGGCACCGGTCGTGTCCTTGCCTTTCGCGATGCCTTCATCATGGATTGTGGGGCCTGGAATCCCGTGGGCGTGGGTATTCCGTACAACACTGCCTCGCACATGTGCGGCCCCTACCAGGTGCCAGCCGCTGCCATCAGCGCGCGCGTCGTGGCGACCAACAAGGTGCCCAATGCGCCTTACCGCGGTGCCGGTCGCCCCGAGGCTGCACAAGTCATGGAGCGCATGATGGACCTCATCGCGCGCACCCTGTCGCTCGAGCCTGCCGAGGTCCGTCGTCGCAACATGGTGCGCCCTGATCAGATGCCCTGGCCGGTGCACCTGCCCTACCGCGATGGGGTGACGATACGCTACGACGGCGGAGACTATCCCGGCGCGCTCGACAAGGCGATCGAAGCCGTGGGCGGTCTGGAGGCTTTCCGGCGCGAACAGCGTGAGGCGCGTGCTGCCGGCCGATTCATCGGTCTGGGTGTGGGCTCTTACACTGAAGGCACCGGGGTCGGGCCCTTCGAGGGGGCCACCGTGCGTATCGATCCGACGGGCCGGATCTATGTCAGCGCCGGCTCCTGCCCGCAGGGCCAGGGCATGGAGACCATCTTTTCCCAGATCACGGCCGATCAGTGGAAGGTCAAGCCCGACGATGTGATCATGGCGCTGGCCGATACCGGCGCGATATCGATGGGCTTTGGCACGGTGGCCAGTCGCTCGACGGTGAACCTGTCAGGGGCCATCCACGACGCCAGTGCGCGTCTGCGGCGCAAGGTCTTTGCCATCGCCGCGAACATGCTCGAGTGTGCCGATGGCGATCTCGAGTTGCGTGATGGCGGTGTCGGGATCATCGGGGTTTCGGGCAAGACGGTCAGCCTGGCCGATGTGGCGCGTGCCTCGCGTCCAGGCTGGGATCATCGTCGGCCCGAGGGCATGGACGCAGGGCTCGAGGAGACGTTCTACTGGGAACCCGCAACGGTCACCTGGTCGTATGCCTCGCATGCGGCGGTGGTCGAAGTCGACCCCGACCTGGGCCGCGTACGCATCCTGCGTTATGCCATCGCGCATGATTGCGGGGTGGTGGTCAATCCGATGCTCGCCGAAGGCCAGATCATCGGTGGCGCCGTGCAGGGTATCGGCGGTGGGCTCATGGAAGACCTTCCGTATGACAGCGAAGGTCAGTTGCTGGCGGGTTCCTTCATGGACTATCTGCTGCCGACCGCCAGTGATGTTCCGGCGATTACCGTGATCCATCAGGAGACCCCGTCGCCGCTCAACCCGCTCGGTGTGAAAGGCTTGGGGGAGGGGGGGGCGATTGCGCCGCCCGTGACGCTCGCCAACGCGGTCTGCGACGCCCTGGCCGAATACGGGATCGAGTTGAACGACACCCCGATCAGGCCACAGGATCTGTGGCAGCAGATTCGGGCAGCGCGCGCCGGTGCGACTCACTGATCTTCGTTCGCTTGCTGCGCGCATCGGCAATGGCCAATGCGTGGCTGTCCCGTCCGATGTGGGCGGGGTGTCCATGGCGGCTACCCGAGCGCTGGTGCGCCAGGGCGTGCGAGACCTGCATCTCGTAGGAGTTCCGACCTCGGGTCTGCAGGCCGATGTGCTCATCGGTGCGGGTTGCGTGCGGCTGATCGAGGCGTCGGCCGTGAGCCTTGGCGAGTTGGGTCTGGCACCTCGGTTCACGGCCGCGATACGCAACCGTGTGATCGAGATGCGTGATGCCACCTGCCCGGCCGTGCATGCCGGACTCGTGGCTGGCGAGAAGGGCGTGCCCTTCATGGCGATGCGCGGGCTGATCGGATCGGATCTGCTGCGTTCGCGTCCCGACTGGAAGGTCATTGACAATCCCTGTGCCGATGCGCCTGATCCCATCGTACTCATCGCGGCGATACGCCCTGATGTGGCCCTCATGCATGTGCCGCTGGCCGATCGCGAGGGCAATGTGTGGGTCGGCATGCGGCGCGAGTTGTTGGTGATGGCGCACGCGGCCCGCACCACGCTGGTGACGGCCGAACGGCTCTCCGATACCAGCCTGCTTGCCGATCCGCTGCTGGCGCCCGCGGTCATTCCCTCGCTCTATGTGAGCGCGGTGGCGATGGCGCCGCAGGGCGCGGCCCCGATCGGGCTCTACGGCGAGTATCCCGCAGACGAGAGCACGCTGGCCGACTATGCGCGCGAAGCGCGCAGCGTCGAGGGCTTCGAGGGCTGGCTCGCGCGCTACCTCGCCGTGCACGCCGCGGCCGATGCCCCTGCGCTTGAATCGGGGGTCTTGCACCCTGCCCAGGGGCCGACGCTTGGCTGAGACGCTCTCCAGTGCGTTCCTTGCGCACGCGCTGTCGCACCTGCTCGCTGGCAGCCCGACCGTGGGTATTGGCGCAAATTCGCCGATACCCGCGGCAGCCGCCCTGCTTGCCCAGCGTCGAGAGCCAGCCATGCAGGTCACCATTCTGGGCAGTCCGCGCCACAACCCGTACACCAACGGCGGGGCCGAGCTGTTTGATTTTGCCGCCGAGGGGCGCCTGGAGAGTTTCGTGCTCGGTGCCTTGCAGATCGACGGGGCTGCCAACCTCAATCTGGTGTCGATCGGGGACTACCGCTCACCCAAGGTGCGCTACCCCGGTTCGTTTGGCTCCGGTCTGCTCTACTACGTGGTGCCACGAGTGATTGTCTTTCGCGAGGATCACAGTACGCGAGCGCTGGTCGAGCGCGTCGATTTCATCAGTGCCACCGGTTCGAGTGCACCGGGCGTGCATCGGCCCGGTGGGCCTGCCTGGCTGCTCACCGGCAAGGCGGCTTTCCGCTTCGATCGGTCGCGCGCGCGGTTCCTGCTTCACAGCCTGCACCCGGGCTTTGACGAGGCGGACGTGAGGGCAAGCACCGGCTTTGCCTTTGATTGCGAGGAGATACCGGTGCCGATCACGGCGTCGCCCGCATCACA
>CAIKRR010000085.1 GCA_903829815.1 uncultured Pseudomonadota bacterium
CGACGTTGGCGCTGGCGTCACTCCGCCGCCTGACCTCCTTTGCTCGCCGATCGCTTCGGCGACGCCCCGCACCTGCCGCAGTCATCTGGCTTCAACCCTCGGGCTCAAACCCTCTGGCTGCGATCATCATCCCGACCTTCGAGTGCCATCAGGCGTGACCGGGCAACCGGATCGCCTGCCGGCCCCTTTCAAGCCTTGCAAGCAGCCCGAGCGCCGCACCCACGGAGACCTTCGACATGCCCCCCATCACCCCCCAGGAAGCCCTGCAACGCACGATCGAGCACCGCGAAATCTTCCACGACGAGATGCTCGAGATGATGCGCATGATCATGTCGGGCGAAATGAGCCCGGTAATGATCGCGGCGCTCACGGTGGGATTGCGGGTCAAGAAGGAAACGATCGGCGAGATCGCCGCTGCGGCGCAGGTGATGCGCGAACTCGCCACCCGGGTCACGGTGACTGACCCGAGGCATCTGGTCGACGTGGTGGGTACGGGCGGTGACGGCTCGCACACCTTCAACATCTCGACCGCGGCGGCCTTCGTGACCGTGGCCGCCGGCGCGCGCGTGGCCAAGCACGGCGGGCGGGCGGTTTCGAGCAAGTCGGGCAGCGCCGATGTGCTCGAATCGCTCGGCGTGAACATCATGCTGCCGGCCGATGTGGTGGGGCGCTGCATCGATGAAGTCGGCATGGGCTTCATGTTTGCACCCAACCATCACGCCGCCATGAAGCACGCGGCCCCCGTGCGAAAGGAACTGGGCGTTCGCACGATCTTCAATATCCTGGGCCCGCTCACCAATCCGGCCCTGGCGCCCAACCAGTTGATGGGCGTCTTCCACGGCGATCTGGTCGGCATCATGGTGCGTGTGATGCAGCGTCTGGGCGCGCGCCATGCGATGACGGTACACGGCCGCGAGAGTCTCGACGAGATCTCGATCAGCGGCGAGACGGTGGTGGGTGAACTGAAGGATGGCCGAGTGACCGAGTACGTGATTCACCCGGCGCAATTTGGCCTCGCGGTGCACGATTCGCGGGTGCTGCGTGTCGATACCGTGGAGCAGTCGCGCGACATGGTGCTGTCGGCGCTGGCCGATACGCCCGGGGCTGCCCGCGACATCGTCGCCCTGAATGCAGGTGCCGCCATCTATGTGGCCGGAGTGGCGCCGACCCTTGAAGAGGGCGTCGAGCGGGCGTTTGCTGCCATCGCCTCGGGCGCGGCGCGCGCGACGCTCGATGCCTTTGTGGGCTGGACTGCGCGGGCCGCAGCGCAGCGAGAGATCTGATGCCCTTTACCTACCTTGTCGGAGCACTCTGATGGCAGATATCCTTGAACGCATCCTGGCCGTCAAGCGTGCCGAAATTGCACAAGCCAGTGCGCTGCGTGATCTGGCCGCGACGGCGGCGGCAGCGGCGGCGATGCCTGCGGCGCGCGATTTCGTCGGTGCCCTGCGCGCGCGCATTGCCGCCGGCAGGCCGGCGGTGATCGCCGAAGTCAAGCAGGCAAGCCCGAGCAAGGGGGTTCTGCGCGAGCCCTTCGACGTGGCCGAGATTGCCCGCTCGTATGCACGCGGCGGTGCTGCCTGTCTGTCGGTGCTCACCGACCGCGAGTTCTTCAAGGGCTCGCCTGAAAATCTGGCGATTGCGCGTGCGCATGCGCCAATGCCAGCGCTGCGCAAGGACTTCATCATCGAGCCCTATCAGGTGTACGAGGCACGAGCCCTGGGCGCCGATTGCATCCTGCTCATCGTGGCCGCGCTCGATGACGCGACGCTCCAGGGGCTGGGGCGCCTCGCGCTCGACCTGGGCATGGCGGTGCTGGTCGAAGTGCACGATGAGGCCGAACTGGCACGCGCGCTGGCCCTCGAGACCCCGCTCATTGGCGTCAACAATCGCGATCTGCGCACCTTTCACACCACGATCGACACCAGCCTGCGCTTGCGCGCGGCGATGCCGCCCGATCGCCTCATCGTCACCGAGAGCGGTATCCGCACGCGCGATGATGTCGCCCGGCTGCGCGCGGCCGGCATCGAGGCCTTTCTGGTCGGTGAGGCCTTCATGCGGGCGGCCGATCCGGGCGAGGCGCTGCAGGCGCTTTTCGACTGATTTGGTGCGTGGCGCAGGCGCAACGCGGGGGGCGAGGACCCCTGCGGACTTCGTCACGATTTTGCCGCCAGCAACCTCGATTGAAGAGGCGGCTTTATTTCTCAAGCATCTGTTTTAAAAGGATTTATTTTTTTGTTGCGTTCTCGCCACAAAGTTGCGGAAAAAACTTCCTTTCCAGACGGCTGAGGTTGCCTTGTTTGCGGCGTGGTCGGCAGAATGAGACCAAGCCCTCGGGAAAGTCCCGGTCGGCCTGTGCGGAACCACGGGAATGTCAGGCAAGAACTTGCACACCCGCCGCGTCCAAGATCAATCAGGAGATTTTCTCAATGAATAACAAGATCCTCGCAGCAGCAGTTGCTGGCGTGTTTGCCGCCCCGGTGGCCTTCGCCCAGTCCACCAACGTGGAACTCTATGGCCGTCTGAACGCGGGTATTGATAACGCGAGCGCCACCGGTGCCACGTTGACCACCGGTGGCGTGAACCAGGACTACAAGGCGCGCATGCGTCAGTGGGACACCGGCTCGCGCCTCGGCGTGCGTGGTTCGGAAGATCTGGGTAACGGCCTGCGCGCGATTTTCCAGATTGAGTCGGGCGTCAACTCCGACAACGGCCAGCTCTCCTCGCAAGGCGGCCAGACCAACGCCAGCGCTGGTGTTCTCGGCTCGCGTCCGACCTGGGTCGGCCTCGAAGGCTCGTTCGGTAACGTCAAGTTCGGCCGCCAGGACATCTACTGGGGCAATGGCACGATCAACCAGACCGGCCCGAACCATGTCAACACCGACCTGCCCTGGGTGACCGGTGGCGCGGGTCGCGTCTCGGCCGGCGTCACCCGTCAGTCGAACGTCGTGGCCTACACCACCCCGACCGTGTCTGGCCTCAACGCCACCCTGTCGTGGTCGCCTGACACCAACGCTGGCGGTGCTCCTGGCATCACCACTATTGGCACTCCCACCAACACCCCGGGCAGCACTCAATACAACAACGCGGAAAACGCTGCAGCCGGCAAGAACACCAATGCGCAGCTGCTCGGCCTGACCGCCCGCGGCGCGTTTGGTCCCTTCCAGGCCCAGTACGACTTCGTGACCAAGACCGGTACGTCTGACCAGACCGCCTTCGGCACGTTGACTGTCGTAAACGCAACCCCGCGCACCTTCGCGAACAAGCTGGGTCTGGCCTGGCGCTATGTGCCGGCTGGCCAGATTTCGCTGATCGCCACCGCGATTCACCTCCAGAATGCCACTGTCAGCTCGTCGGAGCAGATTGCGGGTAGCACGATGACCGCTGGTCTGGAGAATCTGAACCAGAACACCGTGGGCGTCACCTGGGAGCACCTGGTGGGCGGCAACATGCTGCTGCTGGCCCAGTACGGTCAGATGATGTCGGTCAAGGGCTGCTCGGCTGCCAATGCTGCCAACGTCTGCGACAACAGCAAGGCAACCGGCTACATGGCTGGCGTCCGTTACAACCTGTCGAAGCGCACCGCTGTGTTCGCCTCGTACAACAAGGTGTCGAACGGCTCGAACCAGTACGCCGATTACGCCGGTGGCGCCTACCAGGTTGGCCCGCTGGGCGCGACCAACAAGGGTGCCGATCCGCAGATCGTTGCGGTGGGCATGCAGCACAACTTCTGATCGCGCGCGGTCCTTGTGACCGCCTGAATCGGTCGGCTGGGGATATCGCAAGATGTCCTCGGTATGACCGGTGATCAGATGACGGGCGACGCGAGTCGCCCGTTTTCATTGGCGGGTTCACTTATCATCAGAAGCTGACGGCAGGCGGGTCTTGCCGAAGCTTCGAGGATTCATGATGTCGCTTGATCGTTTCATTGGCGAGTTTGATCGCGCTCTCAGAACGCTCACTGGGGCGGTGCAGGCGGCGCGGCCGTCGCCGGCGGCCGAGCTCTTCGAGCCTGAGTTGAGCCGCAACGAGCGCGACCAGGCCATGCGCCTGATGCGCGTCAATCACTGCGGCGAGGTGTGTGCGCAGGCGCTCTATCAGGGGCAGGCGCTGGCGACACGCAATCCGCGCCTCGAGCAACCCTTGCGTCAGGCCGCCGACGAGGAACTCGATCACCTCGACTGGAGTGCGCGGCGTGTGCGTGAACTCGGTGGGCACACGAGCCGCCTCAACCCGCTCTGGTACGCGGGATCGCTGGCCGTGGGCTATGCCGCCGGCAAGGCGGGTGACCGCTGGAATCTCGCTTTTCTGCGCGAGACCGAGCGACAGGTCGAGGCGCATCTTGCGTCGCATCTGGCCCGCCTGAGCCCGCGCGATACGGTGACGCGTGTCATTGTGGAGCAGATGAAGGTCGACGAGGCGGCGCACGCTGCCATGGCACAGCGTTTGGGTGCCCGCCGGATGCCCGAATGGGGGCGGCGCCTGATGGCGCGCAGCGCTGGGCTGATGACGCGTCTTTCCTATTGGGTCTGAGCGGCCGGCAGCGACGCTGCGCCTGGCTCCTCGATGATCTCGTAATCGTGGGTAATGTCCGCGGTCTTGCCGAGCATGATCGAGGCCGAGCAGTACTTCTGGTGTGATAACTTGATGGCGCTCTCGACCACGGCGCGCCGCAGGCTGCGGCCGCGGATCACGAAGTGCATGTGGATACGGGTAAAGACCTTGGGGTCGGTGTCGGCGCGCTCGGCCTTCAGTTCGACATGGGCCCCGGTGACGTCCTGCCCACTCTTCTTCAGGATGACCAGCACGTCATAGATGGTGCAGCCACCGGCACCGGTGAGTACTGTCTCCATCGGGCGCGGTCCCAGGTTCCGTCCGCCGCCCTCCGGGGCCCCGTCCATGACGAAGGCGTGGCCGCTGCCGGTTTCTCCTACGAAGGCCATCCCATCGAGCCACTTCACGGTGCATTCCATCGGGCTCTCCCAGTCTTGACGATGGCTTTGATGATACTAGAGCGCAGTGGCTGCCTGCCCGGGGTTGGACCCGGTTCTGCTGGCTGCGTCACGCCCTATGGCGTATTCGCCGCAGGGCGGGCGCTCGGTTCTGTCGCCGTAAAAAAGCACGGTCGTGCCATTAATTGTCTTTAGACCACAATTTGGTCATCTTTTGTAACTACTTCAGAAAATTTTGCTGACCAATCGGACATTTTTCTTGCGTTGCACAAAATTCCTGTGTAGTATTTGGGCTGTTGGGACGACGTAGCGCAAGAAAAGGAAGCTCACCTTGTGCGGTCGAAGTCCCTGAAGATTGTCTCCTCCACCCTCCTCCTTTGGTGGATTCAACGCGGCCTGGACTCCAGGTCGCGTTTTTCTTTTGTGGCACTGTCAAGCGCATCCACTGATAGTTGCTCACCGAGCGCTTGACGACGTGGATTCGAGTGGCTATGATCTCGGGTTCACTTCGCACGATCCCAAAAAAGGCCATGACGGGTTGCCCTGTGCAGCCGGTCTGGAAGACGACTCGATGAAAACCTTTTCAGCCAAACCGCAAGACGTAGTCCACGACTGGTTTGTCGTTGACGCGACCGACAAGGTGCTTGGACGCCTGGCCGCCGAGATTGCCCGCCGTCTGCGCGGCAAGCACAAGCCCGAGTTCACCCGCCATGTCGACACCGGCGACTTCATCGTCGTGGTCAATGCCGGCAAGATCCGGGTGACCGGCAACAAGGCACAGGACAAGAAGTACTACCGCCACAGTGGTTACCCCGGCGGCATCTACGAAACCAACTTCGCCACGATGCAGTCGCGTTTCCCCGGACGCGCGCTCGAGATCGCGGTGAAGGGCATGCTGCCCAAGGGACCGCTGGGTTACGCGATGATCAAGAAGTTGAAGGTCTATGGTGGTGCGGAGCATCCGCATTCGGCGCAACAGCCCAAGGTGCTGGAGATCGTGCAATGATCGGCGAATACAACTACGGCACGGGCCGTCGCAAGACTTCAGTCGCCCGTGTCTTCATCAAGCCGGGCCGTGGGCAGTTCATCGTCAACGACAAGCCTGTCGACGAATACTTTGGCCGCGAAACCGGCCGCATGGTGGTGCGTCAACCGCTCGTGCTGACCAACCATCTCACGACCTTCGACGTCAAGGTCAATGTCGATGGCGGTGGCGAGTCGGGTCAGGCAGGTGCAGTGCGTCATGGTCTGACGCGTGCCCTGGTCGAGTACGATGCCACCCTCAAGGCGGCCCTGTCCAACGCCGGATTCGTCACGCGCGATGCGCGTGCCGTAGAGCGCAAGAAGGTGGGTCTGCACAAGGCACGTCGCCGCAAGCAGTTCTCCAAGCGCTAGGCGCCGCAGCGAAGAAGCCGCCTCAGGGCGGCTTTTTTTTCGACTCTCAACCCCGGAGCACAGGGTCATGATCAGGATAGGCATCGTCGGGGGTACCGGCTACACAGGGGTGGAACTGCTGCGACTGCTCTCGCAGCATCCACAGGCCGACTTGCGCGCGATCACCTCGCGCAAGGAGGCGGGCATGCGCGTCGATCAGATGTTTCCGTCGCTGCGTGGCCATGTCGATCTTGCCTTCTGCGAGCCTGCGGACGCCCGTCTCGAGGAATGCGAACTCGTCTTCTTTGCAACGCCCAATGGGGTGGCGATGCAGGAGGCCGCAGGCCTGGTGGCAGCCGGGGTGCGCATCATCGATCTGGCGGCCGACTTCCGCCTGCGTGACCCGGCTGTCTGGGAGCGCTGGTACAAGGTGCCGCATGCCGCGCCTGAACTGCTGGGCGAAGCCATTTATGGTCTGCCCGAGGTCAACCGGGCGAGCATCAAGGATGCGCGTGTGCTCGCAAACCCGGGGTGCTACCCGACGGCGGTGCAATTGGGCCTGATTCCGCTCCTCGAGGCCGGTTGCGTCGAACCTGGGCATCTGATCGCCGATGCCAAGTCGGGTGTGAGCGGGGCGGGGCGCAAGGCCGAGGTTCATGCGCTACTGGCCGAAGCGGCAGACAACTTCTCAGCCTACGGCGTTCCGGGCCATCGTCATTGGCCCGAGATCCGACAGGGACTCGCTGCAGTCGCTGGTGTCGATGTCGGACTCACTTTCGTGCCTCATCTGACGCCGATGATTCGCGGCATACATGCCACGCTGTATGCACGCATTACGCGCGAAACCGACTTTCAGGCGCTGTTCGAAGAGCGCTATCGCAACGAGCCCTTTGTCGATGTGCTGCCGGCCGGGGCCCATCCGGATACGCGTTCGGTGCGCGGTGCCAATCTGTGTCGTATCGCGGTCCACCGTCCGCAGGGCGGCGATACCCTGGTCGTCCTGTCAGTGATCGACAACCTGGTCAAAGGCGCAGCCGGGCAGGCGGTACAGAACATGAACATCATGTTCGGGCTCGACGAGCGCGCGGGCCTTGCTCAGATTGCTCTGGTGCCCTGAAGTCTGACACTTTGCTCAGTGTCCGTGAGGCGATGCCGACATTGACCGCGCGAAAGCCGCAGTGCACTATCCGTACGACATGACCGTCTGTGCGACGGTCGCCCTACCGCAGGAGTTGCCATGAACGCAGTTGCCGAAATGCCGCCACCGTTCGTCTTTACAGACAGTGCTGCCGACAAGGTGCGTGCCTTGATCGTCGAAGAAGGGAATGACAACTACAAGCTCAGAGTCTTCGTCACGGGCGGCGGGTGTTCCGGTTTCCAGTACGGATTCACCTTTGACGAGGAGCAGAACGATGACGATACCGTGATGGAAAAGAACGGTGTGCGTCTGCTCGTCGATGCAATGAGCTACCAGTATCTGGTTGGTGCCGAGATCGACTACACCGATGGTGTCGAGGGGGCCCAGTTCGTGATTCGCAACCCCAATGCGACCACGACCTGTGGTTGCGGCTCGTCGTTCTCGGTCTGACCAAGGCCTTAGTGCTGCGATCCCCCTGCGGGGTAGACCGCACCCAGTACGCGCGGGCCGCGTGCGCCGGTGACGGCAGGCAGGTTGCCTGGCTGGTTCTCCAGGGTACGCAAGGCCAGCCAGGCGAAGGCGCAGGCCTCAACATAATCGGGGTCGACCCCCAGACGTGCGGTGGATGTCACTGAAGCCGGCGCCAATGCGTGCGTGATGCGTCGAACCAGGTCGGCGTTGTGGACGCCCCCCCCGCATAACAGAACCTCATCGGTGTGATCGCACCAGGTGCGAATGGCTTGAGCAAGACTCTGCGCGGTGAACTCGGCAAGGGTGGCCTGGACATCGGCGGCATCGAGTCTGCCGGGTTCCAGGCGCGTGAGCCACTGCGTGTTGAAGTGATCGCGCCCGGTGCTGCGAGGCGGCGCCTGCTTCAGAAACGCATCGCTCATCATGCGCGCGAGTAGATCCGGGTCGGTGCGCCCCGAGGCGGCCCAGTCGCCTCGGTCGTCGCGCGGCCGGCCCAGGTGTGTGTCGGCCCACAGATCGAGCAGCAGGTTGCCGGGTCCGGTGTCGAAGCCGCTGGGCGTGCCCTGCGCAGGCAGGCTGGTGACATTGGCGATGCCCCCCAGGTTGGCGACAATACGGTTGATCCGCTCATGGCCAAAAGTCGCCTGATGAAAGGCCGGCACCAGCGGCGCACCCTGACCCCCTGCGGCGATGTCGCGGCTGCGAAAGTCGGTCACGACCGTGATGTCGGTGGTTTCTGCGAGCGCAGCACCCTGAACCAGTTGCACGGTGTAGCCGGCATCGGGCCGGTGCCGAACCGTCTGTCCGTGGCAGCCGATGGCACGAATCTGCCAGGGCTTGAGGGCCATGCGCTCGAGCAGATCGAGCGTGGCGCGCGCGTAGAGCGCTGACAGTTGCAGGCCCAGTCGCCAGGCCCGGTCTAATTCGTTCACGCCTGCCGTATTGAGCGCGAGCGCCTCGCGGCGCACGGTGTCCGGATAGGGCAGAAAGTGGGTCCCGACGATGCGACCGGTGGGGGAGGAGAAGTCAACGAGCGCTGCGTCGACCCCGTCAAGACTGGTCCCCGACATGAGCCCGACCAACAGCTGGCTCACGGGCGAACTGCCTCGCGTCAATCGACCAGCGCGACCGCGGTACTCTGCCGTGCAGCATCCAATTGGGCAAAGAGCGCCTTGGCCTGCACCTGCACCTGCGCCTGCTGCCGCGCGGGCAGATCGAGCCCACTGGGCAAGGCGGCCGACAAGGGATTCATGTAGGCGCCATGGTGGCGCAGCTCGTAGTGCAGATGCGGCCCGGTTGCCCAGCCGGTCTGGCCGACGAAGCCGATCGTGTCACCTTGACCAATCCGCAGACCCGTGCGACTGCCGGAGGAAAACTGGCTCAGATGCGCGTACAGCGTCGTGTAGTCGCCCGGGTGGCGAATCACGACCACGTTACCGTACCCATTTTGCCAGCCCGCGAAGTCGACGACGCCGTCACCGGTGGCCCGCACGGGGGTGCCGATCGGCGCGCCAAAGTCGATACCCTTGTGCGCAACCCACTGCTGCCCGGAGGCATCCAGCCTCGACCCGTAGCCTGAGTTGACGCGCGCAAAATCGAGCGGGACACGCCGCAAACCGACCTGCATGCTCTGACCTTGCGGGTTGTAATAGCCTCGGACATTACCCCCATCGAACCAGAGCGCGCGGTGCGTCTGACCCGCATGCGACACTTCGGCAGCCAGGAGCCGGCCGGCCCGTACGAGTTGCCCTTCGAAATAGAAGACTTCGTACAGGGCGGCCACTCGATCACCCCGAACCAGCGTCGATGACACGTCAATCGAGCCGCTGAAGGCTTGCGAGATCTGCTGGGCAACGGTTGCCGGAACACCGGCGCCTTGAACGTCGGCCAGCAGTCGCGATCGAACGACAGTGCTGCGTGCGACGACTTCCCGCGTCAGTTGCAGGGCCTTTTCGCTGGTGCTCAGTTTTCCGTCAGCGAGAACGATGCGTGCAAGCCGATCGTCGGCCGTGATGAATTCCATCTGCTGCAATTCGCCGACCCGCGAGACTTCAGCGCGTACGCTGGTGCCAGGCCGCAGTTTGCGCAGGAGACGACTGACCCCGGCGTTGCCTACCACGCGTGCAGCGTCGATATTGCTGACCTGGAGCCGGGCCAGCAGTGTTCCGAAGGTGTCGCCTCGATTGAAGGATTCCTGATACCAGAAAGAGGCATCGGTGGGGTCACCGAGCACGACGGGTTCGACCGCGAGCTTTTCGACGACTGCGTGTGCATTGACCGAGGCCGATGAGCCATCGACCGTGGCCAGGGCGCCGACGACGGCCGTGAGAAAGACGCCCGCAACCGCACCTGCCAACTTCTGGCGAGGAGAGAGGGAAAGCCGGTCAATCGCCGCGACAAGCGAGTCGGACGCGTCGAGAGCAACTGTCAAGAGTCTGTTTTTTTGCATTTTTTCGGCGGATAATCGTTGACCAGTGTCACAAAAAGTGCAGAGTTTGTCAATGTCTTCGCCCCAACCCCCTGACCGCGTGCCGGTTGCTGATGCTCTGGCGCTCATCCGCCGTGGCGCCGAGGAACTCCTGATCGAGACCGAACTCGAGCAGCGACTGGTTGCCGGGCGCGTTCTCAACGTCAAGCTGGGCATGGATCCGACCGCACCCGATTTGCATCTGGGCCACACCGTCGTCATCAACAAGCTGCGGCACTTTCAGGAGCTGGGGCACCATGTGCAGTTCCTGATCGGCGACTTCACCGGCATGATCGGTGACCCCACCGGCCGCAATGCGACGCGGCCGCCACTGACGCGCGAACAGATTGTCGCCAATGCGGCCACCTATCGTGAACAGGTGTTCAAGATCCTCGACCCCGAACGCACTGAGGTCCTGTTCAACTCGACCTGGTGCGACGCCCTCGGTGCCCAGGGCCTGATTCGGCTCGCTGCAACGCATACCGTATCCCAGATGCTGCAGCGCGATGACTTCTCGCGCCGCTTCAGGGCCGAGCAGCCGATCGCCCTGCACGAACTGCTCTACCCCATCATGCAGGGCTATGACTCGGTGGCGATGAAGGCCGATGTGGAATTGGGCGGCACCGATCAGAAATTCAATCTGCTGGTCGGGCGTGAACTGCAGAAGCAGTTCGGGCAGACCCCGCAGTGCATTCTGACCATGCCCATCCTCGAGGGGCTCGACGGCGTCAACAAGATGTCCAAGTCGCTGGGCAACTATGTCGGCATCAGCGAGGCGCCCGAGTCGCAGTTCGGAAAGCTGATGTCCATTTCCGACCAACTGATGTGGCGCTACATCGAACTGCTTTCGTTCGAGCCCATGTCTACCGTGGAGAAGTGGCGTCGCGAGGTGGCCGATGGCCGCAACCCGCGCGAGGTCAAGGTCGCTCTGGCACGCGAGATCGTGGCGCGCTTTCATGGCGCAGGCGCTGGCGCCCGGGCTGAGGACGACTTCAACCGACGTTTTCGTGGCGGCGAACTCCCCGACGATATGCCCGAGGTCAGTCTTGCAGGTGGCCCGCTGATGATCACTGCCGTATTGAAGCAAGCCGGCATGGTTCCGAGCACGGCTGAGGCGGTGCGCATGATCGAGCAGGGTGGGGTGCGCCTGGCTGGCGAGCGCGTCGTCGATCGCACACTCACACTTGCCGCCGGCACAACCGTGGTCGTGCAAGTCGGCAAGCGGCGCTTTGCGCGGGTGAGCGTACTCTGACGATCGACGCTGGGCCCGACCCTGCTCAGATCTTGGAGTCCATGCCTCGGGTCGCCCATCCAGTCATGCGTCTTTCCAGAATGGCAAACGCGACGTACATCACCATGGCCATGGCACTGATGACGATGAGGCCCGCAAAGACGAGGCCCATACGCATCGACGAGCCCGCCGACATCATCAGATAGCCGATGCCCTTGTTGGCGGCCACGGTCTCCGAGACGACTGCGCCGACGAAGGCCAGCGTGATGGCGACCTTGAGCGAGGCAAAGAAGTAGGGCAGCGAGCGTGGCAGCCCGACCTTGATCAACACATCGAGTCGTTTCGCACCGAGTGAGCGCAGCACGTCTTCAAGTTCGGGTTCGAGGGTCGCCAGGCCGGTCGCGACGTTGACCACAATCGGGAAGAAGGAGATCAGAAACGCGGTGAGGATGGCAGGCACCGTGCCGATGCCGAACCACACCACGAGAATCGGCACGAATGCCGCTTTGGGAATGGAGTTGAAACCGATCATCAGGGGATAGAGCGCGTTGTACATGAACCGCGACGATCCGATGATGAACCCCAGGATCAGACCCACGCCGACACCGATGCCGAAGCCGGCCACGGTTGTCCAGAAGGTCTGCCAGGCATGGTCGGCGATCGGGCCGGCAAACTCGATGAGCGAACCCACCACCGCGGCCGGGCTGGGGAAGATGAACTCGGACACCGAAAATCCCGAGCAGATCGCCTGCCAGACGATGACGATGAGGACGGTGAACACCCAAGGCGCCCATGCGTCCTTGCGGGGTTTGCTTGATGCCATGTTGCATGCTCCAGCGGTGGTCTTGGTGAGTGGTGCGGTCCCGCAGGCGGGCCGTTTGCGGTCAGGGTGTCTGCCCTGCGGGTCGTTCGATGGCGCGGATCAGGTCTTGCGAATGCGCCCGATGTGTTCGCGCAGTTCGAGCACGATGTCGGTAAAGCGTTCTTCGTAGGTGATGTCCAGATCGCGTGGACGGGGCAGATCGATTTCCTTGCGTACCAGGATGCGTCCGGGGCGCTTGGACATCACGTAGACCGTGTCGGCGAGGAAGGCCGCTTCACGAAGATCGTGGGTCACGAGCACGACCGTGAACCGTTTCTGGGTCCACAGATCGCGCAGCACGCACCAGAGTTCCTCGCGCGTGAACGCATCGAGTGCTGCAAAGGGCTCATCGAGCAGCAGCAGTTTGGGCTCGTGGATGAGCGCGCGGCAGATCGATGCGCGCTGCTGCATGCCACCGGAGAGTTCCCACGGGAACTTGTTTTCGTTGCCCTCCAGTCCCACGGTCTTCAACAGGCTGCGCGCGCGCGCTTCGTACTCGCCACGTTTCTGCTTCAGGGTCGAGCGATACGGTTCGACAATCTCCAGCGGCAGCATCAGATTATCCATCGCGGTTCGCCAGGGCAGCAGCGTCGGCGCCTGGAAGGCCATGCCGACGATCTTGAGCGGGCCACTGACTTCGCGTCCGTCGACCAGCACATTGCCCCGGGTCGGCGGCTTGAGCCCCGAAACCAGCTTCATGAACGTCGATTTTCCACAACCGGAGGGCCCGACGATCGCCACAAACTCGCCTTCGCGAATCGACAGCGAGACATCCTCGATTGCATTGCCGCCGGTGTCGTCGTAGGCAAGATCGACCTTGTCAAAATCCACCAGGACGCGTGTCTGAGGGGCGGGGCTTGATGCAGCAGTATTCAACATCGGATGGCACCTGGAGAGTTCGTAATGTGCCGGCGCGGCTGCCGGAATGCTTGACGTAATCAGAGATCGATGCAAGAACCAAGCCACTTGTCTCATGGGTCATGTCCTGCCTGCAAGCACCGTGGTGCTCAGCGAAGTCGCCGCTTCTTCCGCTGCCCACTGGTGCACCCGCACCATGTTAGTGCATATTGTTGTCAAGGTGCAGGTGGTGCCTCGCTGTCGATGCCCCCGGATCCCGGCATGAGTCATGCTTGCGCGCTTGCCTTGAAACCGACACCGAGCCAACCGGAAGGGCACGATGATGACCGCAACGACCGTGCAGTTTCTGCTGGATGACGAGATTGTTTCTGCCGCGCCGATGCCGCCCGATCGCACGGTGCTGCAATGGCTGCGCGAGGATCAGGCACGGGTTGGTACCAAGGAAGGCTGTGCCGAGGGCGATTGCGGCGCCTGCACGGTCGTGATTGCCGAGCCTGCCGTGGACGGTGGCCTGAGCTATCGCGCGGTGAATGCCTGCATCCAGTTTGCCCCTACGCTGGCCGGAAAGGCACTGGTGACGGTGGAGAGTCTGAGCGGCGCAGCGCGTCAGACGGGGGGCTCGGGCGCTGCCGAGGCACCGGGCGGTGCATCCCTTGCAAACCCCGTCCGATTGCACCCGGGGATGCACCCGGCGATGCACCCGGTGCAGCAGGCGATGGTCGATTGCCACGCATCGCAGTGCGGTTTCTGCACCCCCGGCTTCGTGATGTCGTTGTTTGCCCTTTACAAGACCGACCCCGCGCCTGCCCGACCCTCGATCAATGATGCCCTTTCGGGTAACTTGTGCCGGTGTACCGGCTACCGTCCTATCATCGATGCCGCCTTTCGCATGACGCGTCTCGCCTGCGCTGGTGCTGCCCGGGCCGACGACGCCACTGCCGTCATCGATGATGCAGGCGCTGCCGCAACCGCTCCGGCCCCTGCCTCTACGCACTGGCTGATGTCCGGGGCTGCCGCTCGTCGGTCGAGCGACGAGATCGCCGAGCAGGCAGTGGCCGATCGTCTGGCGGGTCTCACCGTGGCCCCTTGCTTTACGGCCGCCGATGGGCGCCGCTTCCACCGCCCGACCCGCCTCGCCGAACTGGCCCGATTGCGTCTCGAGTATCCGCAAGCGCTGCTCCTTGCCGGTGGTACGGATATCGGCCTGTGGGTGACCAAGCAGTATCGGCCGATGGGCGACATCCTGTGGCTCGGTGCGGTGCCCGAGCTTGCCCGTATCGAATCATCCGACCACGGCATGGCCATTGGAGCCGGCGTGACGCTCAGCGCCGCTTTGCCCTTTCTCGAGGCACTTCACCCGGCGTTGGGCGCGCTGATGAGACGCTTTGCTTCGGTGCCGGTGCGCAACGCCGCCACCCTGGTGGGTAATCTGGCGAACGGCTCCCCCATTGGCGATGCAGCCCCCGCGCTCATGGCCCTGGGCGCCACGCTGACTCTGCGTCGTGGCGACGAAGTGCGCGAACTGGCGCTCGAGGCGTTTTATCTGGGCTACATGAAGAACGCCCTGCGCGAAGGCGAATTCATCGAGCGGGTCACCGTGCCGCGTCCGCACCCGGGTGTGCTCTTTCGCAGTTGGAAGGTGACGCGGCGCTTTGATCAGGACATCTCGGCGGTGAGTGCCGGGCTCGCGCTCGAGATCGAGGCGGGCAGGGTGCGCAGCGCGCGTCTGGCTTTTGGTGGCATGGATGCCATCGTGCGTCGAGCAACCCTGGCCGAGCAGGCGCTGGTGGGGGCTTCCTTTGGCGAGACGGCCATCGAGGCGGCGGTTGCGGCACTGGCCACTGACTTTCGTCCGATCAGTGACATGCGCGCCAGCGCGGCCTACCGGATGCGGGTCGCTGGCAACCTGCTGCGGCGTCTGCTGGCCGATGCCGGGCCTGACGGGGTACCCACGCTCTACGACATGAATCAGGGGGTGGCATGAACGCGCACTCGATGAATGTTGCCCCGGCGACCGGCCCGGGCGCATCGGTTGCTCATGACAGTGCGCATCTGCATGTGACGGGCGAGGCCTGCTACACCGATGACATCCCCGAACTGCGTGGCACCCTGCATGCAGCGCTCGGCTTGTCCTCGGTTGCGCACGCGCGCATCGTGGCGCTTGATCTTGCCGCGGTGCGTGCGGCACCTGGCGTGGTGACGGTACTCGTCGCGAGCGATGTTCCAGGTGTCAACGACTGCGGTCCGGTCATCCACGACGATCCGATTCTTGCCGATGGTCGGGTGCAGTACGTCGGTCAGCCGATCTTTCTGGTCGTGGCCGACACGGTCGATCATGCTCGTCGTGCCGCGCGGCTGGCGCAGGTGGCCTACGAGCCCCTGCCGCCCATCTTTGGCTATGACGATGCTATTGGGCAGGGTGCGTTCATCCTGCCCACCGTGACCCTCGAGCGCGGTGATGCGCGCCGCGCCCTGGATGCGGCAGCGCACCGCTTGCAGGGCAGGCTTGTCATCGGCGGTCAGGAGCAGTTCTATCTCGAGGGCCAGGTCGCCTATGCGATACCGCTCGAGAATGGCACCCTGCATGTCTACAGTTCGACCCAGCATCCGAGCGAGGGCCAGGCCAAGGTGGCCGCGGCCCTGGGACGCAGCGCGCACGATGTGGTGATCGAGTGTCGCCGCATGGGTGGCGGGTTCGGTGGCAAGGAGTCGCAGGCGACGCTGCCAGCCTGTGCCGCTGCCCTTGCAGCCGATCGACTGCGTCGACCGGTGAAGCTGCGTTACGATCGCGACGACGATTTTCTGATTACGGGCAAGCGCCACGATTTTCGCGCCGACTATGCCGTGGGGTACGACGCCCACGGTCATATCCATGGGCTCGACCTCACGCTCGCATCGCGCTGTGGTTTCTCGCTCGACTTGTCGCGCGCGGTCAACGACCGTGCCGTGCTGCATGCCGACAATGCCTACTTCCTGCCCGATGTGCGCGTGGTCTCCCACCGATTGCGCACCAACATCCAGTCGGCGACCGCGTTTCGCGGCTTTGGGGGGCCTCAGGGCATGCTGGCCATCGAGGTGGTCATCGATGATGTAGCACGGGCCCTGAAAATCGACCCGCTCGAGGTCAGACGGCTCAATGCCTATGGCCTGGGTGAGCGCGCCGTGACCCACTATGGCCAGACGCTCGAGGATTTCATCCTTCCCGATCTCATCGATGAACTCGTCGCCTCATCCGATTACGTGGCGCGTCGTGAGCACATCCGTGAATGGAACCGCAGCAGTCGCTGGATCAAGCGCGGCATCGCGCTCAGTCCGGTCAAGTTCGGCATCGCCTTCACGGCCACCTTCATGAATCAGGGGGCCGCGCTCGTCAATGTGTACACCGATGGCAGCGTGCGGGTGAGTCATGGGGGCACCGAGATGGGTCAGGGACTCAACGTCAAGGTCGCCCAGGTGGTGGCCGACGTGTTCCAGATTGCGCTCGACCGGGTTCGGGTAGCCCCCACTGATACCGGAACCATTCCCAATACATCGCCCACCGCTGCCTCGAGCGGCACTGACATGAATGGCCGGGCGGCTCAGCAGGCGTCAGAGACCTTGCGAGAGCGCATGACCAGCGCCCTGGCCACGGCCTGGTCCGTCGCGCCTGAGTCGGTCACCTTCAGCGGCGGACGGGTATTGGCTGGCGACAGGAGCCTGAGCTTTGCCGAATGTGCACGTCTGGCCTACATGCAGCGGGTTCCCTTGTCGGCCACCGGGTTTCATCGCACGCCCAAGATCGGCTACGACCCCCAGACCCTGACCGGGCGTCCCTTTCATTACTTTGCCTACGGCGCCTCGGTCTCCGAGGTTGCGATCGATCTGTTCACCGGAGAAACACGCCTGCTGCGTGCCGACGTGCTGCATGACGCGGGACGATCGCTCAATCCGGCCATCGATCGTGGACAGGTCGAGGGTGGGTTCGTGCAGGGTCTGGGCTGGCTTACCAGCGAAGAACTGGTCTGGGACACGCAGGGGCGCCTTCGAACTCATGCGCCCTCGACCTACAAGATCCCGGTGGCCAGCGACGTGCCGGCGCATTTCGATGTGCGCCTCTATGCGCGTGGTTGCAATCACGAAGATTCAGTGCATCAGTCCAAGGCGGTGGGTGAGCCGCCTCTGATGCTGCCGATATCGGCTTTTCTGGCCATACGTGATGCCCTCAGTGCCATCGACGGGTACTGCGCGCCGGTTTGTCTGGACGCCCCCGCCACGCCCGAGCGGGTGCTCGCTGAAGCCGACCGGCTGAGTGCATCGCCCGTGGCGCCTGATGCCAAGGCGTGTGCCGACAAGGCCACCTGATGTTCGCGTCTGTCTCTGCGTTTGCGTCTGCACCACACCGGCATTGGCTCCAGGCGCTCGCGGCCTGTGAGGAGCCCTGTGTCACGGTTGTGGTTGCCCTGGCCGAAGGGTCGACCCCGCGCGCTTCCGGTGCACGCATGTTGATCACGGCTGCCGACCAGTGGGGCACGATCGGTGGTGGTCATCTCGAGTTGAAGGCCGTGCAGATGGCCCGAGAACTGCTTGCCGAGCATCGGGCAAGCCCCGCGCGCGGGCTGGTCGGTGCCGAGAGCCGGACGGTGCGTTTCGCGCTCGGTCCTTCTCTCGGCCAGTGCTGCGGCGGCGCGGCGACGCTGCTCTTCGAGGTCATCGGCATCGCACAGCCGGCCTGGGTGCGCGATGCCCTGGCGCGGCGCGCGGCCGGCGAAGTGCTGGTGCTGGCCTCGCCGGTCAATGGGCTGGGCGCGGTGCCGGCCAACGTGTCAGGCCGGATCGCGCCGCGATTGATCAGCCGGGGTGATGCCGGCTGCGAGGTGGAGGACAGCACGGGCGACGCACGCTGTCGCGAAGCGGCGCGCGAACTGCTCGATGCCGATGACCGCCTTGCCGTGCTGGTCGACACGAGCGATGACCTGGCGCGGTGGCAAGCCTCTGGGTCGGCGTTCAAGTCTGCGCCTGAGCCTCATGGGCTCGTGCTGCTCGAGCGCATCGCGCCCGAGGCCTTCGAGGTGGTGGTTTTTGGTGCAGGGCATGTCGGGCAGGCACTGGTGTCAGCGTTGTCGCTCCTGCCCTGTCGAGTCACCTGGGTCGATTCGCGCCCCGAGGTGTTTGCCCTGCCGCTGCCCCCGGCGGTTCAGGCGCTTGTAATGGCCGATCCGCTCGATCAGGTTGCCCTCCTTGCGCCAGGCAGTTTCGTGCTGGTGCTCACCCACAGCCATGCGCTCGATCAGGACCTCTGCGAGCGACTGCTCAGGCGGGCCGATACGGCCTATCTGGGCCTGATCGGCTCGGCCACCAAGCGCGCCACGTTCGAGCGGCGCATGACCCAGCGTGGGCTGGACCCGGCCTTGTTCGCGGCACTGACCTGCCCGATCGGCATTCCTGGCATTGACGGCAAGGAGCCTGCGGTGATCGCCGCGGCCGTGGTGGCACAGCTCTTGCAGGTACGCGAGTCATGGCTTCTGGCGCGACCGCGATTGCGTGACATGGCCGCGCGCGCAAGGCAACTGGATGAATAACGTGACTGACACCGCTCGAACCCTGCTCCTGCGCAACGCGCGTCTCGTTGCTACCCTCGACGAGCGCTACCCGGACTGCCCCGATGCCTCGGTTCTGGTGCGTGGACGCACGATCGCCGCGGTGGGGCCGGCCAGTGAACTCGCAGCACAGGCCGACGAGGTCCTGGACTGCACCGGCTGTGTGGTGATTCCAGGGATGGTCAACACCCATCATCACTTCTTCCAGTCGCTCACGCGCGCGGTTCCGGCTGGTCAGGACGCCGAACTGTTCGATTGGCTGACCGCGCACTTCCCGATCTGGAGCCGCCTTACCCCCGAGATGATCCGGGTGTCGACCCAGACCGCGATGGCCGAGTTGGTGCTCAGTGGTTGCACCACGGCGGCCGATCACCTCTACCTTTACCCCAACGGCAGCCGACTCGACGATTCGATCGAGGCGGCGCAGACGATGGGCTTGCGCTTTCACGCGACCCGCGGCTCGATGAGTGTCGGCCAGTCGGCTGGTGGCCTGCCCCCCGATGCGCTGTGCGAGCGCGAGGCCGATGTGCTGCGTGATTGCGATCGGCTGATCGATCAATGGCATGACGACTCGCACGGCTCGATGCTGCGCATCGCCCTCGCGCCCTGTTCGCCTTTCTCGGTGAGCGAGGCGCTGATGCGCGATACCCGCGACATGGCGCGCGCCCGCAAGGTGCGACTGCACAGTCATCTCGCCGAAAATTTCCGCGACGTCGATTACACGCGCGACCACTTCGGCTGCACACCGACCGAGTATGCCGAGCGTCTGGATTGGCTGGGCAGCGATGTCTGGTACGCGCATTGCGTGAAGCTCGATGCCGCGGGTATCGCCGCCTTTGCCGCCACCGGCACCGGTGTCTCCCATTGCCCCAGTTCCAATATGCGGCTGGCGTCGGGCATTGCGCCTGTTCGGGCCATGCTGGATGCCGGTGTGCCGGTGTCGATCGGTGTCGATGGCAGCGCGTCCAGCGACGCTGGCCACATGCTCGGAGAAGTGCGGCAGGCTTTCCTGCTGGCCCGGGTGAGTGGCGACCCCGCGGGGCTCACGGCGCGTGAGGCCCTCGCGTGCGCGACGCGCGGCGGTGCGCGGGTACTGGGCCGTGACGATATCGGCACCATCGTGCCCGGGATGGCAGCCGATCTGGCGGTGTTCGACCTGCGTCGGATCGGCTATGCCGGTGGCGGGCATGATCCACTGGCCGCTCTGGTGCTGTGCGCCCCCGATCAGGTTCGCCACAGTGTCATCGACGGGCGCGTCGTGGTCCGCGAAGGCCAGTTGCAGACGATCGACCTCGATCGGCATCTGGCGCTGCATCGCGAACTGGCAGCTCGACTTGTCTTGCCAGCTCCGGCACTCCCCCTGCAAGGATCCCGTCCATGAACACATCTCCCGTCCCGGTCGTCGAAGTACTGTCAGCCGAGAAGGTCTTTGGCAATGGAACCCGCGCCCTCGACCCGATCAGCCTGACCGTACAACCGGGCGAGTTCATCACGCTGCTGGGGCCCTCAGGCTGCGGCAAGTCGACCCTGCTCAAGATGATTGCCAACCTGATCGAGCCCAGTGAAGGCCGCATCAACTGGTGGCGTGGCGGACATGAGGCGGTCGGCAAGCCCGGTCGCAAGCTCGTTTTTGTCTTTCAGGACGCCACCCTGATGCCGTGGGCACGGGTTGCCGGCAACGTACGTCTGCCACTGGATCTGGCCGGTGTCGATCGCGGCGAAGCCGATCGGCGGGTTGCCGCGTCGCTCGATCTGGTAGGGCTCTCGCAGTTTGGTCGCCACTATCCGCGCCAGCTCTCCGGGGGCATGCAGATGCGTGCGTCGATCGCGCGTGCGCTGGTCGATGAGCCCGACCTGCTGCTGATGGATGAGCCCTTCGGTGCGCTCGATGAAATCACCCGCAATCGTCTCGATGCCGACCTGCTGCGCCTGTGGCAAGAGAAGAACCTGACCATCATCTTTGTCACGCACAGCATCTACGAGGCAGTGTTCCTCTCGACGCGCGTCATCGTGATGGCGGCGCGTCCGGGACGTATCCTGCGTGAAGTCACCATCGACGAGCCGCATCCGCGTGGCGAGGCGTTTCGCGTCTCGCAGGCCTTTGCCGGTTATGCGCGCGAGTTGCAGCATCTGCTGGTCGAGGCCAGTCACGGTGCTGGTCCCCAGCCGGGCGATGTCGTTGCCGGAGAGCCGGCATGAACATGTCATCGTCAACGCGTCGTGTGCCTCTGATAGAGCGCCCCGAGTTCGTCCGGGTGGCTGCGCCGCTGGCTGTGGGTTGTGTGCTCCTCGGTCTGTGGGAGTGGCTGGTGCACCTCTACGCGATCCCGCAGTACCTGATCCCGGCGCCATCGGCGATCGCGAAGACGCTCGTCACCGATTGGGATCTCCTCTTCTCATCTCTGCTCATCACGCTCAAGGTGACCTTCCTCGCCTTCTTCATGTCGGTGCTGATCGGCACGCTGGTGGCCTTTGTGTTCGTGCAGAGCCGCTGGATCGAGCTGTCGCTGTTCCCCTATGCGGTGCTGCTTCAGGTAACACCGGTGGTCGCGATCGCGCCGCTCATCATCATCTGGGTAAAAGACCCGCTGCCGGCGCTCGTCATCTGTGCCACCATCGTTGCCATCTTTCCGATCATCTCGAACACCACGCTGGGGCTGCGTTCGGTGAACCCCGGACTGCTCAACCTGTTCCGGATGAACAAGGCCAGCCGCTGGCAGGAACTGCTGCGGCTTCGCATACCGACCGCACTGCCGTACTTCTTTGGCGGCCTGCGGATATCGAGCGGTCTGGCACTGATCGGCGCGGTGGTTGCCGAATTCGTGGCTGGCACCGGAGGCACTTCGGCGGGCCTGGCTTACCAGATCCTCCAGGCCGGGTTCCAGATCAACATACCGCGGCTCTTTGCTGCGCTGCTGCTCATTACGGTTGCCGGGGTCGCACTCTTTTTGCTGATGGTGGTGCTGTCGCGATTCGCGCTCGGGCACTGGCACGAGAGTGAACTTGCGCCGGAGACCTGACATGGCGCGCGCTTCGGTTGGAGCGGCCCTTGCGGACTCGCGCAGCTTTCTTCTTCGTCGTCCCCTGGGCGTCATGACCGGCCTTGCCGGAGAGGCCGCCCGCGCCGGCCCGGTGGATATCCGGGTTGTCGAGGGCATGATCACGGCCATGGGCATGCTTGAACCGCTGCCCGGTGAGCGCATCGTCGATGCCTCGGGTTGCGTCGTGTATCCGGGTTGGGTCAACACGCATCACCATCTGTTCGAGAGCGTGATGAAGGGCGTTCCTGCCGGTATCAATCGGCCGCTCCTGGATTGGCTCACCGTGGTGCCCGTGGCGCACCTGCGCTTTCTTGACGAGCGCACCTTGCGGCTGGCGGCCACCATCGGCATTGCCGAGCTGCTGCTCTCGGGCTGTACGACCATTGCTGATCACAACTACACCTACTTTCCGGGCATGACCTTCGACTCGAGCGCCGTGCTCTTCGACGTGGCAGAGCGCATGGGCGTGCGCTTCGTGCTGATGCGGGGTGGAGCGACCCGGCAGCGCGCTTTCGACGTCAATCCGCCGCTGCAGGCACGACCCGAGACGCTCGAGGCAATCATCGATTCGGTTGCTCAGGACACGCGCCGCTTCCACGACGCCGGGCCGCAGGCCATGCGCAAGATGGTGATGGCGCCTACCACCCCGACCTGGTCGCTCGCGCCTGAGGAGATGCGCGAATTGGCTCGCGCAGCACGGCGCCTGGGTATCGGTCTGCACACCCACCTGTCGGAGACCGCCGATTACGTGCGCTACTGTCGCGAGGTGCACGATTGCCTGCCGGTCGAGTTCGCTGAGCGCTGCGAGTGGTTGGGGCCGGATGTCTGGTTTGCCCACATGGTGCATGTGTCGTCACCCGAAATCGCGATGTTGGCCGCCAGTGGCACGGGCATTGCCCACTGTGCGCAGAGCAATTGCCGGCTGGGCAGTGGCATTGCACCAGTGCCCGAATACCGCGCGGCCGGTGTTCGGGTGACGCTGGGCGTCGATGGCGCGGGGTCGAACGAGGCCGCCGACATGATCAGCGAGGCGCATACGGCCTGGTTCGTGCACCGGGCTCGCGCCGGCGCGGCCGCCACCACCGTCGAGGAGGTGATTCACTGGGGTACCCGTGCCGGTGCGCAGATGATGGGTTTGGGCGAGGTGGGCGTCCTTGCGCCCGGGTTCGCGGCCGATATTGCCATTTACGAAATCAATCAGTTGCGGCATGCCGGTTTGCACGACCCGCTCATCGGGCCAGTTGCCTCAGGGGGTGCCCCGACGTTGCGCCACCTTTTCTGTGCTGGCCGCAGCGTGGTCGAACACGGACAGATTCCGGGCCTGGATCCAGGCAGCTTGCTGGCCGAGGCCCGTTCGGTGGTAGCAGGTATGCTTGCATGACCGGATGCAAGGAGCCGTCAAGATGAACCAGAGCCTGACAAGACCCGAGTCGCCCGCTTTGCCCTCGGAAGGCAAGGGCAGTTCAACGCGCACGGCCGCCATGACGGCTGGTCTGTCGCGGCCGTCAGCCTGGGTGGCTCGCCTCCTGGCCGTGCTCGCGGCTCTCGGATTGAGTGGGTTGACCGGGGTTGAGGCGCAAGCCTTGACCAAAGTGGTGTTTGGGACCAACTGGTTCGCCCAGGCCGAGCACGGTGGCTTCTATCAGGCGCTCGCCGAGGGCATCTATCGCAAAGCCGGCCTCGAGGTCGAGGTGCGCATGGGCGGGCCGCAGGTCAATGGCATGCAGTTGCTGCTTGCCGGCCAGATCGACCTGTTCATGGGTTACGACATCCAGACACTCCAGGCGCGTGAACAGGGTTTGCCGGTGGTCACCATTGCCGCGTCATTCCAGAAAGACCCAGCCGTCATCATCGCGCACCCCGATATCGCGCGCATCGATGACTTGCGGGGCCACCCGGTCTACATCAGTGCGGCGAGCAACACCACCTTCTGGCCCTGGTTGCGTTCGGTTCACGGCTTTACCGACGATCAGAAGCGACCTTACGCGTTTTCGGTGCAACCCTTTCTCGTCGACAAGCGCTCGGCGACGCAAGGGTATGCCACCTCCGAGCCCTGGTCGGTCGAAAAGGCTGGGGTGAAGCCCACGGTGTTTCTCCTTGCCGACCTTGGCTACCCGCCTTACGCGCAGACGGTCATCGCAACCGATGCCTGGCTTGCGAAGAATGCCGATGTGGCACGCCGGTTCGTACAGGCCAGCGCGGAGGGTTATCGGAGCTATCTCGCCAATCCGGCGCCAGCCAACGAACTCATTCGCAAGGCCAACCCCCAGATGGAAGAAGGGTTGCTGCAGTTCGGTCTGGCGCGGATGCGCGACTACGGGCTGGTGAGTGGGGGTGATGCAAAGCGGCGCGGCATCATGACGATGACCGATGCGCGATGGAAGCAGACCATCGACTTCCAGATCGGCGCCGGGCTGCTCAAGGCCTCGACCGACGCCCGTCGGGCCTACACGCTCGACATCGTCAACCAGGTGAAGGTGCTGCCCTGACCGTGCGGGTGCAGTCTTCGATTGAAGGGAGCCGTCGGTCATGCTTGTAACCCAGCAGAAGATATTGCGGCGATTCTGGTACGCCACCGTGCGCATCGACGCCCTTCAGGCAGGGCCACAAGCCTTTACCCTGCTCGGCGAGGCGCTGGTCCTCTTTCTGGATGCGCAAGGCAACCCGGCGGCCTTGCAGGATAGATGCTGTCACCGCACAGCGCGCCTGTCGCGTGGCTGGGTGGTCGATGGCCAGGTGGTCTGTGGTTATCACGGCTGGGTCTATGACCGCAGCGGACGCTGTGTCTCGATTCCTCAGGCGCCCGATCGGGCGATTCCGGCCAGTGCCTGCACGCGGGCGTTTCACTGCGTGGCTCGCTACGGTTACGCGTGGGTGGCACTTGAGGAGCCATTGCGCCCGATCCCCGATTTTGTCGAGGATGTCGACCTTGCCTATCGCCGGATCTTCCAGTTCTACGAGACCTGGAAGACGAGCCCCTTGCGCCTGATGGAAAACTCGTTCGACAACGCGCACTTCAGCTATGTGCATCGAGCCAATTTCGGGCAGTTCGGTCAGCCACGACCCTCGAAGTACGAGATCCGTGCAACCGACTGGGGCTTCGAGGCGGAGACGATCGTGCCGATCAACAATCCGCCGATCAGCCATCGCATTACCGGCACGACCGAGCCCGAAACCGAGCGACATCTGTTCAATCGGTGGTACTTGCCCTTCATTCGGCGGTTCGGCTGCGAGTATCCCAGCGGCCGTCATCACATCATCTACAACTGCGCAACGCCCATCGATGATGGCAGCATGCAACTCGTGCAATGGCTCTACCGCAACGATCGCGAGGAAGACTGCTCGACCGAGGAGCTCATCGCCTGGGATGCTGGCATCGTGCGCGAAGATCGCGAGATTCTCGAGACCACCGACCCGGATGCGGCCATCGACACCAGTCGTCGTGTCGAGGTGCATATGGAGTCGGACAAGCCCGGGCTGATGATGCGTCATCAACTGATGGCGTTGCTCACCGAGCATGGTGAGGTCGAGGCACATCGCTGAGGCCGTCTGCGCGAGTGCTGCGGTGGCCACTGTCGGTGCCCGAACAAAAGGAACGTGGTTCCCGTCGGTGTGTGGCACGAGCGGAGCGGAGAGCCGGCCGACAAGACCCGAAACAGGACTGTCCTGCAGTCTGCAACGAAGAAGGAAGGAATGTCGATGGAAGCCTATATGCTTGGGTGGGCAAGTCTGCTGGTGCGCTGGCTGCACCTGATCACGGCCATTGCCTGGATCGGCACCTCGTTCTACTTTGTCTGGCTTGACAACCATCTCGAGCCGCCCAGTCCACCGCGCAAGGGGGTGTCGGGCGAAATCTGGTCGGTGCATGGCGGTGGCTTCTACAACAAGCACAAGTACCTGGTTGCGCCTGATCAGTTGCCCGAGAAGTTGCACTGGTTCAAGTGGGAAGCCTATTGGACGTGGATCAGCGGCTTCCTGCTGCTGGTGATCACCTACTACGCACGGGCCGGTTCGATGCTCGTCGATCGCTCGGTGGCCGACATCAGTGCGGCCGCTGCCATTGCCATTTCGGTGGGCATGATCGTCCTGGCGCAGGTGGTTTACGAGGGGCTGTGCCGCTCGCGTCTGTGCAACAACGATGGTCTGCTGGGTCTGGTGGGGTTTGTCTTCCTCCTGGTCGCCACCGCAGCCCTCAGCCATGTGTTCGGCGCGCGCGGGGTGTACATCCAGGTCGGCGCAATGCTCGGGACCATCATGGTGGCCAATGTCGCGATGGTGATCATTCCGGGTCAGCGCAAGATGATCGATGCCATGCTGCGTGGCGAGACCCCGGACCCGATCCACGGCATTCGCGGCAAGCAGCGCAGCATGCATAACAATTACATGACCTTGCCGGTCGTGTTCATCATGATCAGTGGTCATTACCCCATGACCTACGGGCATGACCAGGCCTGGCTGGTGCTTGCCCTCATCTTCATCGCCGGGGCCCTGATAAGGCACTTCTTCAACCTGCGACACAAGGGGCGTACGGTCATTGCCTATCCGCTGGCGGGCGTCGTGATTCTCGCAGGCGTTGCCTTCTGGATCGCGCCTCGCCCGCAGTCGGCCGCGGGTGATGTCGTGACCTTTGCCCAGGTAAATTCGGTCTTGCAAGCGCGCTGTACCTCGTGCCACTCGAGTACGCCCACGCAGCCCGGGTTTGCGCAGGCACCGGGTGGCATCGTCCTGCAGAACCCCGAGCGAATCGCCCAACTGGTCGACAAGATCAATCAGCAGGTGGTGGTCTCCCGGGTGATGCCACCGGGCAACCTGACAGGTCTGACGGACGATGAGCGAGCGCTCATCGGACGCTGGATCGCACAGGGCGCCGTCACGCACTGATTGCCGGGCCGCAAGGCCCGTGCACGTGTGGTGCAGAAAGTGCGCTCCAAGTTGCCAAAAGATCACCCCTTTCGTGACAGAGTCATGTACACTGCGCCTCCCTTGAACGAAGGGGCCACCCGGAAGGGAGGCGCGGTGAGCGAGTCCTGAAGAAAACGTTTCGACAGGGGTTGACGCCGCAGGAAAGCTGGTTATAATGGCCGGCTCAGCGCAGGGAAAGCGAAGTTTGCAACCCGGTGCAGCTCTTTAAAAAATTGAACAGCCAACAGGTGTGGGCGCCTCGGGTAGTTGTGGTTTTACCCTTAGGTGCTCAGACCTGAATTAAACCCTGTCGCATTGCGAGACTGACCTTGGTTGGTGGAGTGATGCACAGACTTTGGGTTTTTGCACAGCATGTTGCCCGAGAGATCGGGTGACAGATCACAGTGATTAAACTGAAGAGTTTGATCCTGGCTCAGATTGAACGCTGGCGGCATGCCTTACACATGCAAGTCGAACGCGAAAGGGGGCAACCCTGAGTAGAGTGGCGCACGGGTGAGTAACGCATCGGAACGTATCCAGTAGTGGGGGACAACCAGTCGAAAGATTGGCTAATACCGCATACGCTGGGAACAGGAAAGCGGGGGACCCTGAACAGAGCGCGTAGCAGCGCTGAGTGTTCTGTTCAGGGCCTCGCGCTATTGGAGCGGCCGATGTCCGATTAGCTAGTTGGCGGGGTAATAGCCCACCAAGGCGACGATCGGTAGCTGGTCTGAGAGGACGACCAGCCACACTGGGACTGAGACACGGCCCAGACTCCTACGGGAGGCAGCAGTGGGGAATTTTGGACAATGGGCGAAAGCCTGATCCAGCCATGCCGCGTGCGGGAAGAAGGCCTTCGGGTTGTAAACCGCTTTCGGCCGGGACGAAATCGCATCGATGAATACTCGGTGTGGATGACGGTACCGGAATAAGAAGCACCGGCTAACTACGTGCCAGCAGCCGCGGTAATACGTAGGGTGCGAGCGTTAATCGGAATTACTGGGCGTAAAGCGTGCGCAGGTTGTTCTGTAAGTTGGAGGTGAAATCCCCGGGCTCAACCTGGGAACTGCCTTCAAGACTGCAGGACTAGAGTGTGGCAGAGGGAACTGGAATTCCACGTGTAGCAGTGA
>CAIKRR010000086.1 GCA_903829815.1 uncultured Pseudomonadota bacterium
ATTTGCGCACGAGCCGCCGCTGACGTTACGCTGCCAGCAGGGAAATGACCTCGCGGGAGGCAGACACAGTGCCTTGCCGCACCACAAGACCCAATCAGCGGGCCGCCGCAAGCGTTCTCACTCCGGCTTGATGCCGGCCGATCGGATGATGGCGGCAAACCGTACTGCCTCGGCACGGATCATCGCAGCCGTCTGCTCGGTCGAGTCACCCCGGGCTTCAATCCCCAGGCGCGCAAACTTCTCGCGTACCTCGGGTCTCTGCATGATGCGCGCGATCTCGGCCTGCAACTTCGCCACGATCTCACCCGGCGTGCGCGCCGGTGCAAACAAGCCGATCCACAACTCGACCTGGTAATCGGGCACCCCTGATTCTGCGACCGTCGGCAGCATCGGGTAGAGTGGCGAACGTGTGGCAGAGGTAACCGCCAGGGCCCGCAGTCGCCCCGACTGCATGTGCGGCACCAGGGGCGCACCGTCCAGAATCACAGCTTGCACATCCCCTGACAGGACGGCCAGCATCGCCTGGCTGCTGCCCTTGTACGGCACGTGGTAGAGCCGCGCACCCGACATCTGCTTGAACATCTCGGTCGCCAGCTGAAACGCAACCGACGCGGTGCTGTAGTTCAGTTGCTGTTCCGGGCGCCGGCTGTAGTCGATCAATTCGCGCACGGTCGTCACCGGCAATGCAGGATTGACCGCAAGAATGAGCGGGAAGCTCCCCATGATCGTGACCGGGCGAAGATCACGGTCAGGAGAATAGGAAAGATTCGGATAGAGCACCGGATTGATGGTCATGGTGCTGCTCACACCGACCAGCAGCGTGTAACCATCGGGCGCGGCACGCGCAACGGCAGTCGCAGCAATCGCGGTGCTCGCACCGGGCTGATTTTCGACCACGAAAGGCTGTCTGAAAGCCTCGGCAAGACCCTGTGCCGCCGTACGACCGATGATGTCGGTGCTGCCCCCCGGGGGAAATCCGGCGACGATCCGCACTGCGCGCGAAGGCCAGGCCTCGCTGCCGGCCTGCGCCTGGACAGTGGCGGGCAAGGCCACGATCAAGGCAGCCATCAACCCGTGCACAGCGATTGTAGAAACCTTGCCCGACATGCTGTTCCTGCCTTTTCTGGTCATGCTCAAAGCCTCCTCACTGCGGATTGCCAAGCCCACCCGCCTGCAGACATCGGTTGCGTCACCCGCGGGCGGCCCTGCTAGAGACTGTAGAAATCGATACGTGCCGGCAGGTAATCGTTGAGCAGGACAATCTTCTTGCGTCTTGTTCGCAAGCCCCCCGCCACCTGCACCAGGCATTGCTGGTAACGCCCGAAGAAGAGTTCCACCGACCGCTCGCGCGGCAGATACTGGTGCACGGTCCACTCACAGCGCAGATCGATTTCCCGCATCGGATCGGGGCCGGGGAGATCGCGCACCGCAGTGACGCGCACATTGCTGATGAGATGCTGGGTTCGGGGCAACACGGCCGATGCCACCGAACGACGCGAATCGACACGCCACACCCGGTCTTCGAGACCGGCACGGGCAGGATAATAGATGAGCGACAACTCGCGCCTGGGGTTGGTGGTCTGTTCATCTTCGGACTTCCAGGCTGGCACCCAGTACTCGCAATCGGGGCAAAAGAGCGCGAGCCAGTCGGCCCATCGGCGTTCATCGAGCGCCAGTGCCTCGTCATGCAAAAAGGCCGTGACCTCAGCGAGCAGATCAATCGCGCCGGCGCTGCTCAAGACCTGTCCCCGGCCTGATCTCGCGCGGTGCCTGCCTTCATCAGGCGCACCCACTCACGATACCCGGCGTGAAAAATCGTCTCGTCCTGAACCTTGGCCTCACCCATCTGGTGGGTGCGTGACTGGATGCCGATCTGTTCGCCGATCGCGCCGCTGCCTGGCCTGACCGAAGTCATGCCGCGCGAATAACCTTGCTGCCAGCGCACCAGGCTCGCGCCGTAGCCAGTCTGGCAATCTTCGTAGCAGGTCGTGTCATCGGGGGTGGCAAGACCCGAGGCGTTGAAAAAATCCTCGAACTGACGCAGCCGGAAGTCGCGTGCCGCGTCGGCCTCACCGACCGGTGCCAGACAATGAATGGTCATCTCGGTCAGATCATGGGCGAGCGGTCGCATGACACGCAACTGGAGCGATGCATTCTCGGCAATCTGCAGATTGGGAAAGATCGTGATGTTGCGCGTGTTGAGCATCCAGCGGGCACGCGCCTCGCCGACCCGTGCACGCACCTCGTCGATCGATGCAAAGAGTGGCCGCACCTGCGGATTGGGGTTGGGAGTGAAGAGCGCGCTGTGGCCATAGTCGAACGTAAAACCGCCACGCTCCCGGTAGGCAGCGAAATCAAGCGCCCGCAAGCGGTTGGATGATTCACCGGCATTGCGTCGATCGACGATCTTCATGAAGCTCGGATGCGTGGATGTCAGGTGGTAGGCATCCATCCCGTTTTCCAGTTGCAGTTTCCAGTTGGCCTTGAAGGTATAGCTCGATGAACCTGGCACGGACTCGAAACCCTGCGGCCCCTGGTCAACGACAAGATCCAGAAAGAAGGTCATGCCACCCAGGTGCGCGTCGAGGCTGGGGACATCGGCATCCAGACTGCCAAAAAGAAAGCCGCGGTATTCGCCAAAACGGGGCAGCGGCACCAGGCCATGATCATCGGCAAGAAAGTGCTCGCTGTAGGCGCCCGTGGCCAGATCCTTGATCGATCGGGAACTGCCGTCACTCTCGTAAGCCCAGCCGTGATAGGGGCACACATGATGCCGCGCATTGCCCTGACGCCTCTGGCATACGACAGCGCCCCGATGCCTGCAGGTGTTCATGAAGGCCCCGAGGCGGCCCTGAGCATCACGCATCACGATCACCGGCTGACGCCCGATGAACGTGGTGAAGTAGTCATCGGCGAGCGCCGCCTGAGAGGCCAGGCCGAGGAATACCCAGGTGCGCTCGAACACATGACGCATCTCGAGTTCGAAGATTGCCGGATCGCGAAACACGGCCCGATCGACCGTGAAGATGCCGCGATCGACTGCATCGATCACCAGTTCTGCCGGATCCTGCATGCCACCTCCCTGGATAACCGTAGCCAGTCGCATTGTCGCATCGCTGGAGCGCCTGCACTCGCCACCCGAGTTCTGACAGGGGCCTTCGGTTGTTCGGAGGCCTAGAAGGCGATGTCCTCGGCGATCGCACGCAGTCCTGCGCTGGCACACCGATCGTCTGCGTCACCGCCCGGGGCACCCGACACCCCGATCGCACCCAGCACCGAGCCATCCGCCTCGATGAGGAGGCCACCAGCCACCGCCAGCACTTGCGGCATCGAACGCAATCCGGCCATCGGACGCCCCGGCTCGGTCTCCGCGGCAAGCGCCGCGGTCGAGAGGCGAAAACTGGCAGCCGTCCACGCCTTCTGTCGGGCCGCCTCCAGCGTGTGCTGACCGGCAAACCGGTCGCGTAGCAATACCTGCGCCGCACCACTGCGGTCGGCTACGACCACAGTGACCTGGGCTCCCATCGACCGACATTGCTCGAGCGCAGCACGCGCAGCCTTCAGCGCAATCTCGGGAACCAGTTGTCGGAGCGCAAAGGTGGCAGAAGGCTCTGCCGCGTGTGCCGATGCCATGTGGACCGATGCCACGTTTACCGAAGCCACGAGGCAGAGCGCCATGACAGACGCCAGCCCCCGACGCCTTGCGGCCGCCGGGCGCGGCCCACTCCGATGATTGCACATGGTCCAGCACTCCTCGTTCAAGTCGATCGGTACGCGCACGTCAATCGCCTGCCTGCCCCGGGTTGCCCGCTTCGCCCAGCAGGCGAGGCACATTGACCGCGCGCGCACTCACCCGTCCATCGGGTCTGGAGGCCAGCCACTCCTCGACGACATCCCAGATCGGGCGTGCCAGGGGCGCACCAGGAACCGGTTCTGTCACCGGTGCCCACCCTGCTACGGTATAGAGCCGGTCTGCATCGATGGGCGTTTCCTTCAGTCGCAGATCACCGATCCGTGCACCCATCCCCGCACCGGGGGTGCAACTGTAACTGAGCCCACCCGTGCGCACCATGTCGCCACCTTGCTGCTGGTAGGGGTCGGGATTGAACAGGTTGTCGGCAACATCCTCCAGCGTGGCCTTGATGGCCGCACCCGTCATCCGGGTGACGGTGGTCTGCGGATAGGTGATGGCCAGTTGCTCCATCAGCGTCTCGCGCGTGATCAGTGCACCGGGCAGAAGCGCCGTGCCCCATCGAAAGCCCGGGGAGAAGGCAATCTGGGCACCCTGCACCTCCAGCAGCGCATCGCAGATCAACTGGTCCCAACTGCCGTTGAAGTTGCCGCGACGGTACAGCAGCGCATCGGTGCGGGCGAGCGGCGCATTCAAACGCGTTTCGAAGGGCGCCCGCATACGCCCGATGAGGGCTTCCATCTGCGGATCGGCCGTGATCTGATTGGCAAATACCGGCAGCAGACGGTACCGGTAGTCGCGCACACGGCCACCTTTGACGTCGAAGTCCATGACCCCGATGAATTTGCCGTTGCTGCCCGCATTGGTGACCAGCGTGACCCCGCCCCCGTTTTTAACGGGCACGGCGAGCGGCACGGCGTCGTGGGTATGCCCGCCAAAGATCGCATCGATGCCACGCACCCGCGATGCCATCTTCAGATCGACATCCATGCCATTGTGCGAGAGCAGAACCACGACCCGGGCACCGCTCGCTCGTGCCGCATCGACCGTCTCCTGCATGTCCTGCTCGCGTACGCCGAATCCGACACCTTCAACCAGATGGCGCGGATGCGCGATCGGGGTATAGGGAAAAGCCTGCCCGATCACGGCTACCGGCACGCCCGCCATTTCGCGCATCACGTGCGAAGGAAAGACCGGGTCGTCGAAGTCGCTGGTCTTCACATTCTGCGCGACAAAATCGATCTTGCCGGCGAAATCGCCGGCCACGACGGCCTTGACCCGCTCGATACCGTAGGTAAATTCCCAGTGCCCGGTCATCACGTCCACCGACAGGGCTTGGGCAGCCTCGACCATGTCCTGGCCCTGGGTCCACAAGGCGGTAGCCGACCCCTGCCAGGTATCCCCGCCATCGAGCAACAGTGCGCCTGGCCGGCTTGCCTTCAACTGCTTCACCAGGGTGCTCAGATGCGCAAAGCCACCGGCTCGGCCGTAGCGACGCGCAGCCTGCTCGAAGTCGATCGACGAGAGGGCATGGGCCTGTGCCGAACCGGGCTGCACCCCGGCGGCGGCAAGCGCCGCATGCCCCACCCGGTGCGGCCACAGCCCGCGCATCGCACCGATGCCCAGATTGACCGAGGGTTCGCGATACAGCATCGGCAGCAACTGCGCGTGGCAATCAGTCATATGCAGGAAAGACACATTGCCAAAGCGTGGTGCGTCATAGAGACCGCCCTGTGCGGTGGCGGTGTCAGCCTGCGCCCAGCGATCCAGTCCCATGCCCGCGAGCTGGGCTGCAGCGAGCATTTGCAGGAAGTCGCGGCGAGAAAGACTCATCATCAGCCTCTGCTGCAAGCGTTGCAGCTCATCGCACAGAACGCACTTGAAGGCATGAGGTATCTTTCCGGATGACTGACCTGCAGGTACGAGCGCGACGTCAAATGGCGATAGCCGCCCCTATTGCGACAGCTTGCCATATCGGCGTGCGAGTCACCACGATCGGGGTTTGGCGTGACGCGCAGGGTCAGTGCCATGCTAGCCTCATGTGATCGGTCGTGAAACAAGGTTGATGCTGATGAATGCCCTCCTCGTGTCGACTGGCGTGGTCGCACTCGCCGAGATCGGCGACAAGACCCAGTTGCTGGCCTTTCTGCTGGCAGCGCGCTTTCGCAAGCCCGTCCCGATCATCGCCGGCATTCTTGTTGCCACCCTGATCAATCACGGTCTGGCCGGAGCGCTCGGCGGATGGATCAAGGCACAGGTCGACCCGGCCGTCATGCGCTGGGCGCTTGGCCTGTCCTTCATCGGAATGGCCGTCTGGACGCTGATTCCCGACAAGATCGAGGACGAGGAGAGCCAGGTGGCCCATCGCCTGGGGGTCTTTGGCGCGACAGCAATCACTTTCTTCATGGCCGAAATGGGCGACAAGACCCAGATCGCCACGGTGGCGCTCGCCGCCCACTACGCCGACCCGCTGCTGGTCGTAGCCGGCACCACTCTGGGCATGTTGCTCGCTGATGGTCCTGCCGTATTTGTCGGCAATCGTTTTGCCCAGCGCATCCCGATGCGACTCGTTCACACCGTGGCCGCGGCACTCTTCGCCGCGCTGGGCCTTGCCGTCTTGCTGGCCTGAGAACACACCCCACGGCGCGATGTCCGGGAAAAACGCCCCGTGCGCCCCTCGGGCCCAGTAAAATGCGTGTCATCGTCATGTCACATGACCCGCCGCTGGCTTGCGCCGGCACCTCTCCAGGGGACACCGCTTGTTCTTCGCCAAGCTGCTGCCACACGACAGCCAATTTTTCCAGATGTTCAACCAGCACGGCGACTGCATCGTGGCGGCTGCCAATGCGCTGTCGAATCTGGTCGGCAACTACGACGATCCGGTGCTGCGTGAGCAGTACGGACGCGAGATCGATGACGCAGAACACGCAGCCGACCACATCACGCATGAAGTCAACAAGGCGCTGCACAAGACCTTCATCACGCCAATCGACCGCGAGCAGATCCACTCGCTCATCAACACGATGGACGATGTCGCCGACCTGATCCAGGACTCGGCCGAGACCATGGTGCTGTTTGACGTGCGCAAGGTCACCCCCGAGATCGAACGACTGACCGAACTGGCGCTGCGCTGCTGCCAGCGACTGCGCCACGCCGTCACCTTGATCGAAGACGTTGCCAATGCCAAGACCGCCGAAGCGGCCCTGAAGACCTGCGAGGAAATCGACAAACTCGAGTCCGACGCTGATCGCGTCCTGCGCGCTGCCATGGGCAAGCTCTTTCGCAACGAGCCCGACGTGCGCGAGGTGATCAAGCTCAAGGCAATCTTCGAGCTGCTCGAGACCATCACCGATCGATGCGAGGACGTCGCCAACCTGATCGAGGGCATCGTCCTCGAGAATTCCTGATCGAGCCGATGGATCCCCTTCAGATCAGTCTGGGCGTGGTCGTGCTGCTCGTCCTGGTGGCACTCGCCTTCGACTTCATCAACGGCTTCCATGATGCAGCCAATGCCATCGCAACCGTGGTCTCCACCGGGGTTCTGCGTCCGGGCACCGCGGTTGCCATGGCGGCAGCGCTGAACTTCCTGGCGATCTTCGTCTTCCACCTGAGTGTGGCCGCCACGATCGGCAAGGGCATTGTCGATCCGTCGGCAGTCGGACCCAATGTCATACTCGGCGCGCTGGTCGGTGCGATCTTCTGGGATCTGGTCACCTGGTATCTGGGCATTCCGAGCAGTTCGTCGCACGCGCTGATCGGTGGCATTGTCGGAGCCGCGATGGCCAAAGCCGGCCCCGGTGTACTCGTGGCCAGTGGCATCATCAAGACGCTGGTCTTCATCGTCCTCTCACCCCTGCTGGGCTTTCTGCTCGGATCGATGATGATGGTGGCCGTTGCCTGGACACTGCGCCGGTCGACGCCCTCACGCATCGACCGATGGTTCAGACGACTGCAATTGATTTCGGCCGGCGCCTACAGCCTGGGGCATGGCGGCAATGACGCACAGAAAACCATCGGCATCATCTGGCTGCTGCTGATCGCATCGGGGCATGCCGCTGTCAGCGACGCTGCGCCGCCGTTCTGGACGGTGGCCTCGTGTTACGTGGCCATCGCGGCCGGCACGCTCTTTGGTGGCTGGCGCATCGTGAAGACCATGGGCCAGAAGATAACCAAGCTCAAGCCAGTCGATGGCTTTTGCGCCGAAACCGGCGGGGCGCTCACGCTGGCGCTCGCGACCGGATTGGGCATTCCGGTGTCAACCACCCATACCATCACGGGCGCCATCGTCGGCGTGGGGGCAACGCGGCGTGCCAGTGCAGTGCGCTGGGGCGTCGCCGGCAACATCGTATGGGCCTGGATTTTCACCATTCCCGCCAGCGCCATCGTGGCCGCCATCGCCTACTGGCTGAGTTTGCTCATCATCTGAGCACCGCAGGGCGACCCTCGGCGGGTGGTGCACCACCAGCAACCCGGAGCGAACGCACCACCAGAGAGCATGGCCGCGGCCACTGCACCGAAACAGATGCTGGCGGTGCTGACACGCATGCGCTGCTGCAGCCCCACCCTGTTGCGCGGGAGCACGGCCCGGCTGCGCCCACGGCCCAGGAGAGCCCATGGGGCTGGCACAGGGATTGCTGCGGGTTGAGCGACTTGAATTCAAGCTGGCACCCCAGAGGGTCGTATCGGCCCGTGCAGAGTCCTCCCCGTCGCTTCCCCATCACTCAGAGGTCAATCATGGAACACAAGCAGTGGAATCGTCGCCAATGGATCCAGACCACCGGCGCGGCTGGTGCGAGCCTTGTTGCAGGCGCCTGGCCCCTGGGCGCCCAGGCGCAGAGCCCGATTACCATCGGCGTCATCTATGTCGGTCCGCGTGACGACTATGGCTACAACCAGGCCCACGCCGAAGCGACCGCCAAACTGAAGAAGATGCCCGGCATCAAGGTGGTGGAAGAGGAAAACGTCCCCGAGACGCAGGCGGTGCAGAAGACCATGCAGGGCATGATCTCGCAGGACGGCGCCACCTTGCTCTTCCCGACCTCGTTTGGCTACTTCGACCCCCACATGATCGCCATTGCGGGCAAGAACCCGAATGTGCGCTTCTCCCATTGCGGCGGCCTGTGGACCGCGGGCAAGCACCCGACCAACACCGGCAGTTACTTCGGCTACATTGATGAAGGCCAGTACCTGAACGGCGTCATCGCCGGCCACATGTCCAAGAGCAAGAAGATCGGCTTCGTGGCGGCCAAACCGATTCCGCAGGTGCTGCGCAACATCAATGCCTTCACCCTGGGCGCACGCTCGGTCGACCCGAAGATCACCACCACCGTCATCTTTACCGGCGACTGGTCAATGCCGGTGAAGGAAGCCGAGGCCACCAACAGCCTGGCCGATCAAGGCGTCGATGTGTTCACGATGCACGTCGATGGCCCCAAGGTGGTCATCGAAACCGCAGCCAAGCGCGGCAAGTTCGTCTGCGGCTACCACGCCAATCAGTCAAAGCTGGCACCGGCCGCCTACCTGACCGGCGCCGAGTGGAACTGGTCGAGCGCCATGAACAGCATCATCGATGCCGCCCGCACCGGCAAGCCGCACCCGAACTTCGTCCGCGGCGGCCTCAAGGCAGGGTTCATCAAGCCCTCGCCCTATGGGTCGATGGTGCCTGAAGCCGCACGCAAGAACGCCGATGCCATCAAGGCAAAGATGGTTGCCGATCAATTCGACATCTTCGCTGGTGAACTGAAGGACAACACCGGCAAGGTGGTGATTCCCAGGGGCCAGGCCTTCAAGCAGACTGCGATCGAACTGGAATCGATGAACTACCTGATCGAGGGCGTGATCGGCAAGATCTGACCCGACTCGCAGCAGCAAGACAGACCTTCGATCACGGCCATGTCACCACGCACCCTTGCCGCGATCGAAGCCGCTGCGCTGCCCATTCTGGCAGTGGCAGCGGCGCTGCTTGCGTTCGGTCTGTTTGCGGCCTGGGGCGGTTACCCGCCGCTCGAGGTATGGCGTCTGCTGTTCGTCGGCGCCTTTGGCGATGCGTTCTCGTGGCAGAACTCGTTGCAACGTGCAGCGCCCCTCATGCTCACCGCCCTGTGCGTGGCCATACCTGCCCAGGCCGGGCTCATGGTGATTGGCGGTGAAGGCGCGCTTGTCGTGGGTGCGTTGGCCACAGCGGCCATGCCTTATCTGCTGGCGGTGCCTGCCGGTATCGCAGGCACGGGCCTGCTGCTCGTGGCCGCCATCCTTGGTGGGGCGGCCTTTGGCGCTCTCATTGGTGCCATGCGTCAGTGGCGTGGCGTCAATGAAACCATCAGCGGGCTGCTGCTCGCCTACCTGGTCATCAACCTCTTCAAGCATGTGGTGGAGGGCCCCATGCGGGACCCTGCCAGCCTCAACAAGCCCTCGACCCGCCCTCTGGAAGAATCGCTCCTCATCGGCACCCTGCCCGGCATGGACGTTCACTGGGGACTGGTGTGGGGCGTTATTGCATGCGCCGCAGCCAGTCTGTGGCTGCTCCTCACCACACACGGCTTTGCCACTCGCGTCGTGGGCGGCAATCCGCGCGCAGCGGGGCTGGTCGGCCTGCCAGCGCATCGCCTGGTCATCACCGCCTGTGCGCTGGGCGGCGCGGCAGCGGGCCTTGCCGGCGGCTTCGAAGTAGCCGCCGTGCATACCGCCGCCAACGCCTCGGTGATATCAGGCCTCGGATACGCCGGCATTCTGGTGAGCTTTGTTGCCCGTCATCAGCCCCTTGCCATCATTCCGGTTGCCATCGTGCTGGGTGGGTTTGGCGCAGCCGGCAGCCTGCTGCAGCGACGCCTGGGCATGCCCGATGCGTCGGTGCAGGTGCTGCTCGGGTTTGCCTTCGTGCTGATTCTGGCCGCCGAAGTCGGCCGCGGCAGACTGCGCTGGCCCGGCAGCCGATCAAGGAGTGCCGCATGAACGACATCGTCTTGCCGGTTCTGTGGGCCGTACTCGGGGGGGCTATCCGGGTTGGCACACCGTTTCTTTTTGTGAGTCTGGGCGAGTGCCTGACCGAACAGTCAGGACGCATCAATCTCGGTCTCGAGGGTGTGCTGGTGCTCTCCTCGATGGCAGCCTTTGGTGGCGCCTACCTGAGCGGCTCTGCCTGGGCCGGGGTGGCGCTTGCGATGGTCGCCGGCGCACTGCTCGCCGGCGTACACGGTGTGCTGTGCGGATTGCGCCGCGTGAACGATATTGCCATGGGCATTGCGGTGATGATGCTGGGCACAGGCCTCGCCTTCTATCTGGGCAAGCCCCTGATCCAGCCACAGGCGCCGACACTGCAACCTATCGTGCTGGGCGGTGCTTCGAGCTCGGCACAGTTGCAGGCGGCGCTCAGCATCAATCCGCTGTTTCCGATAGGGGTCGTGATTGCATTGGCACTGGCCTGGCTGCTCGCCAACACCCGCTGGGGTCTGATCGTGCGCATGGTCGGCGACTCCTCCGATGCAGCTCGCGCTCAAGGGATTTCGGTCAACCGGGTGCGCACCTCAACCACCATGGCCGGTGGCGCCATCGCCGGGCTTGGCGGCGCCTCGCTCACGCTCTTCTATCCGGGCAGCTGGAATGAGCTGCTTTCGAGCGGACAAGGGCTCATTGCCATTGCGCTGGTGATCTTTGCCCGCTGGCGGCCGCTTGCCTGCCTCTGGGCATCGCTCCTCTTTGGCGGCGCAGGCGCACTGGGGCCTGCCTTGCAATCGGTGGGGATCAACAGCGCCTACTACCTGTTCAATGCCGTGCCCTATGCGCTTACCCTGCTCATACTGATACTGGCCTGCACGCCGCACCGCCGCCTGCAAGGTGCGCCGTCTGAACTGAGCGTACAGCGCTAGCTCTCTTTCCTCACCCCATCAAAGGTTCCGGCATGACGTGTCATATTGCAGCCGACCCCTATCCCTGGCCCTGGGATGGATCACTGTCCACCGCCAACACTGCACTCATGGTCATCGACATGCAGACCGACTTCTGCGGCATCGGTGGCTACGTCGACAGCATGGGCTATGACCTGTCGCTGACCCGCGCACCGATCGCGCCAATCGCGCGATTGCTGTCGGTCGCGCGCCGCATCGGCCTGCCGGTCATCCATACCCGCGAGGGTCACCGTGCGGACCTGAGCGATCTGCCAGCCAACAAGCGCTGGCGTTCGCAACGCATCGGCGCCGGCATCGGTGACCCCGGCCCCTGTGGGCGCATCCTGGTTCGTGGCGAACCCGGATGGGACATCATCCCCGAACTGGCGCCGCTGCCCGGCGAGCCGATCATCGACAAGCCAGGCAAGGGTTCATTCTGCGCCACCGACCTCGAACTGATGCTGCGCACCCGTGGCATCACCAACCTGATCCTCACCGGCATCACCACCGATGTGTGCGTGCACACCACGATGCGTGAGGCCAACGACCGCGGCTTCGAATGCCTGGTACTCTCGGACTGCACCGGAGCAACCGACCTGGGCAACCATCTGGCAGCCCTGAAGATGGTGACCATGCAAGGGGGCGTATTTGGCGCAGTGGCCGATTCCAGCGCAGCCATCACCGGCCTCGAGGCGCTGTAGGGTGGACCCTCGCGTGAACGCGATGCGCCTGGAAACCGTGGGCTTGACCAAGCGGTTCGGCGACTTTGTCGCCCTCGACCAGGTATCGATCACGGTCCAGCCGGGCACGGTGCATGCCCTGCTGGGGGAGAACGGGGCCGGCAAGAGCACGCTGGTGAAATGCCTGTCGGGTTACCACAGCGCCGATGGTGGATCGATGATCCTGGACCAGCGCGAGCAGGTACTGGCTTCACCCACCGACGCCCGGCGCCTGAGCATCGGCATGGTCTACCAGCACTTTACCGTGGTGCCTGGCATGACGGTGGCCGAAAACCTGCTGCTCGCCACCGGCGATATCACCTCGATCGTGCGCTGGTCGAAGGTGCGCGCGGAACTCACTGAATTCATGGCGAGTACCCCGTTTCAACTCGACCTCGATGCGCGTCCGGCAGACCTGTCGGCCGGACAGAAGCAGAAGCTCGAGATTCTCAAACAGATGCGCTTGCGCCCGCGCCTGCTGATACTCGATGAACCGACCTCGGTGCTCACACCGCAGGAGGCCGACGAGGTACTTGGCGCCTTGCGTCAACGGGCCCATGCTGGCGAGTGCAGCATCATCCTCATCACCCACAAGTTTCGCGAGGTCATGGCCTACGCCGATGAGGTGAGCGTCCTGCGTCGCGGGCGACACATCGCAAGCGCATCAGTAGCCGTGGTGACCCAGCCCATGCTGGCACAGCAGATGGTGGGCGAATCGGAAACGGCAGCACTGCCGATCGCCCGAGGGGTCACAAGCGCAACCACGCCGCGCCTTGCCATCACTGATCTGCATGCACAGGGTGATCGTGGTACCCCGGCGCTGCAGGGGCTGACGCTCGAGGTATGTGCCGGCGAAATCGTCGGGGTGGCCGGCGTCTCGGGCAACGGTCAGCGTGAACTGATGCAGGCACTCACCGGGCAGCGGCGCGTGCTCGCTGGCCGCATCGAGGTATCGGGCGCGCCTTTCAGCGCCTCGCGCGAGGAGAATCGCAGACTCGGTGTCAGAAGCCTTCCCGAGGAGCCCCTGCTCAACGCTTGCGTACCGGACATGACCGTGGCCGAGAACCTGTCCTTGCGTACCTTCGATCAAGCACCAAGCTCGCAGCGCGGCTGGCTGCGCGCTGGTGCCGTGCGCGCACTGGCTGGCGACGCCATCGCGGCATTTGGCATACGTACCCGCGGTCCCGAAGAGGCGATACGCCAGCTCTCGGGTGGCAACATCCAGCGCGTGGTACTGGCGCGCGAGCTCTCGGGCACGGCGCAACTGCTGCTCGTGAGCAATCCGACGTTCGGCCTGGATTTCTCCGCAACCCGCGACATTCATCGACGGCTGCTTGAGGCGCGCAATGGCGGATGCGCCGTGTTGCTCATCAGCGAAGATCTCGACGAACTCATGCTGCTCGCCGATCGTATCGCGGTGATCAGCGCAGGTCGCATCGTGCTCGATTGTCCAGCCGCGCAGGCCGATCGGCAGGCCCTGGGGGCCGCCATGGGGGGCAGCACGCCTGAACCGCAACCGGCCCCTGCACGCCCTGGCGTAACCGGCTGCGCCGATAACGAGGCCTTGGCATGAAGACGATTGCGGCCACACCGTTTGACTATCTCTTCGACCTCGAGCATGCAGCACTTGTCGTGATCGACATGCAGCGCGATTTCGTCGAAGAGGGGGGCTTTGGTGCAGCGCTGGGCAACGACGTGCTGCGCCTGCAGGCCATCATTCCGACCCTGCAGCAGTTGCTCGCAGCCTGGCGAACTGCGGGTGCGCTGGTCATTCACACCCGCGAATGCCATCGGCCCGATCTGGCTGACTGCCCGCCAGCCAAGCGACTGCGTGGCACGCCGGCACTGCGCATCGGCGACGCCGGTCCGATGGGGCGCCTGCTGGTGGCAGGCGAGCCTGGCGCCGACATCATCGAGGCTCTTTCGCCGATGACGGGGGAATGGGTGATCGACAAGCCGGGCAAAGGCGCCTTCCACGCCACCGGCCTGCACGAGCGCCTTCAGGCGCGGGGCATCACGCACCTCATCTTCACCGGGGTCACCACCGAAGTCTGCGTGCAGAGTTCGATGCGCGAGGCCAATGACAGAGGCTACGAATGCCTTGTCGTCGAAGATGCCACCGAGAGCTACTTTCCCGAGTTCAAGGCTGCCACGCTGTCCATGCTGACGGCGCAAGGCGCCATCATCGGCTGGTCGGCACCGAGCCGCCTGCTGATCGACTCACTCAAACCGGCAAGCGCGTCATGACCTCGTTTCCGATCACGATCGATGAATGGCTCGACGCCTACCGCGTGCACGGTGCGCGCCCGGCCGATCTGGTGACCCGTCTGGTGAGCGCCTGGCCAAAGGATGACCCCGCCTGGATCACCCGGGCCAGCCCGGAATACCTCGCGCCCTTGCTGGCGCGACTCGAGGGCATCCATCCGACAGCGCTGCCGCTCTACGGGGTTCCGTTCGCGGTCAAGGACAATATCGACGTCGCGGGACTGCCGACCACGGCGGCCTGCCCGGCTTTTGCCTTCATCCCCGCACACAACGCCAGCGTGATTCAGCAACTCCTCAACGCAGGCGCCATTCCGGTAGGCAAGACCAACCTCGACCAATTCGCCACCGGACTGGTGGGCACCCGCTCGCCCTATGGGGCCGTACCCAACACCTTTGACCCGACCTATGTCAGCGGTGGCTCGAGTTCGGGCTCGGCCTCGGTGGTGGCGCGTGGCCTGGTACCGTTTGCCCTGGGCACCGATACCGCCGGATCGGGCCGGATCCCGGCCGGTTTCAACAACCTGGTGGGCCTCAAGCCAAGCCCGGGCCTGGTACCCATGCAAGGCGTTCTTCCTGCCTGTCGGACGCTGGACGTGGTGTCGGTGCTTGCCCTCACGGTGGCCGATGCCGCCCGCGTCGCCGGGTGCTGGCACCGCGCAGACACCGAAGTGGCCTTTGCACACCCCGAACCCAAACCCGCCTGGCTGGCACGCACTGGCCAGGCACTGCGTATGGGGGTCCCCAGTCGCCCCGCCTGCGACGCCTCGCTGGGGTTCGATACAGCCTTCAACGAAGCGACCGCCCGAGCCGGTTCGCTCGGCTGGGAAGCACGGCCTGTCAGCATGGATCTGCTCGATGAAGTGGCTCGCCTTCTGTATGACGGCCCGTGGGTTGCCGAGCGCCATGCGGTGGTCGAGGCACTGCTCGCACGCGATCCCTCCGCGATCGACCCAGTCGTTCGATCGGTCATTGAACAGGCCCATCGGTATGACGCAAGCGCGGCGTTTCGTGCCCGCTATCGGCTGGCCGAACTCAAGGCGCAGATCGACCCGCTCTGGCAGTCGATCGACGTGCTGATGGTACCCACGGCACCCACCTGCCCGACGCTGGCAGCAGTGGCAGCAGACCCGGTCGGTCGCAACAGTGCGCTTGGCCGCTATACCAACTTTGTCAACCTGCTCGGCCTGGCTGCGCTCGCACTGCCGGCAAGCCAACTGCCAGGCGGTCTGCCCTTTGGGATCACCTTGATCGGGCCCGCAGGCAGTGACGCTGCGCTCGCGCACCTGGGACTTGCCTGGGAGGCTTCGCTCGACCTGCCGCTGGGTCATCAGTTGGGCAGGCGCAGGCCCCCCGCTACAAAGGCTCAGGTCTCGCTGGCGAGTGCACCGACCCTGGCAATCGCCGCAGTCGGCGCGCATCTGGCGGGGCTGCCGCTGCACGGACAACTGGTCGAGCGCGGCTGTCGCCTGCTCGAAATCACCCGCACCGCACCGCGCTACCGCCTGCATGCCCTACCCGGCACCCAGCCGCCCAAGCCTGGCATGGTACGGGTGAACGAGGCGGGTTGCGCCATCGAGGTGGAAATCTACGAGATGCCCCAGGTATCGGTTGGATCCTTTCTCGCGGGTATCAGCGCCCCGCTCGGTCTGGGGTCGATTGAACTGGCCGACGGTCGGTGGGTGCATGGATTTCTCTGCGAGGCAAGTACGGTGCAAGGCGCGCAGGACATCTCCGACTTTGGCGGATGGCGCGCCTATCTCGAGAGCTTGAATCCGAAGGCGCCATGAACCGGGCGCTGCGAGAGACGGCTCCCATGCCACCGATGCCGAGGGCGTGCGGCGCACCCACACTGCGCGGAGCACGCTCGGCATGCGCGCGATCCCGCTCGGTGCACCGCTGTGAAAAAGTGCAGTCTTTGCAACTCCCGGTGGCTGACAGCAGTGCCCATGAAGCCCTAGGATGAGCCATCCATTTCTCCGGGTTTCTATCGTGAAGTCATTGCTCCATGTCGGATGCGGACGTCGTGGCAACCAGGCCCCGACGGGCGGATTCAACCCGGGTATCTGGCACGAAATCAGGGTCGACATCGACCCCGGTGTGGAGCCTGATGTGGTGGCCAACATTCTCGACCTGTCGGTGATCGAAGCAGGCTCAGTCGATGCGGTGCTGTCCAGTCACAACATCGAACACCTGTTTGCACACGAGGTGCCCGTTGCGCTGGGCGAATTTCGTCGTGTCCTGGGCGATGACGGCTTTCTGGTCATTGGCTGTCCCGATCTGCAATCGGTTGCCGCGCTGATCGCCGCCGACCGACTCACCGACACGGCCTACGACTCCCCGGCCGGCCCGATCACGCCTCTGGACATCCTCTACGGCTTTCGTCCGGCACTGCGTGACGGGCAACACTACATGGCACATCGCTGCGGGTTTACCGAGCGGGTGTTGAACGCCTCGCTCATCCATGCCGGCTTTGCCCAGATCCGCTCGCTCAGGAACAGGCCAGGCAGCCTCGACCTGTGGGCAATTGCCTCCTGCAGCAATCGCTCCGATGCGCAGATGCATGAACTGGCGGCAAGTCATCTACCCACATTTCACGCCTCGCCCCCCCGGCTGTCCGATAGCCCGAAAGGAACACCTCCAGCCTGAGAGACGGTTTGATCGCAAGCAAGCCTGGGCCCCCTGCCACCCCCTGCAGCGTGATCACGCTCGCTGCAGAACCTGCAAGCGCCGTCGGCCTCAGACGCAGAACCCGGTAACATCATGATTGCGGTGGCTTGCGCGCCAGCCCGACGGCCTTCAAGTTGCCCTCAACCAGAATACCGAGACACTGCGTCGGGCGTGGAGGACGAATGCCGTGAACACCCCCGAGGCGAGCGTGCGCTCGCGTGTCAGCGCTGCCGAATGGCAGGCCCGCACCGATCTGGCTGCCTGCTACCGGCTGGCGGCACACTACGGTTGGACTGATCTCATCTACACCCACATTTCGGTGCGGGTGCCCGGGCCCGACGATCACTTTCTGCTCAATCCCTTTGGCTTTCTCTTCGACGAGATCACCGCGTCCAGCCTCGTGAAGGTCGACCTCGATGGCACTATCGTCGAACCCTCACCGCACCCGATTCACAAGGCCGGGTTTGTCATCCACAGCGCAGTACATGCCGCTCGCCCGGATGTCGGTTGCGTGATTCACTCGCACACCCGCGCCGGCATGGCGGTCTCCACCATGGAATGCGGCCTGCTCCCGATCACCCAGCACGCCATGCTCTTTCACGACCGGGTGGCCTATCACGGCAGCGAAGGGCTTGCGCTCGACATCGACGAGCGCGCACGTCTGGTCGACGATCTGGGCAAGCACACGATCATGATCCTGCGCAATCACGGAACGCTGGTCTGCGGCCATACCGTTGCCGAAGCGTTCAGCATGATGTGGCATCTGGAGAAAGCGATGCAGGCCCAGGTCGATGCGCTCGCAAGCGGTCAGACGCTCACCACCCCCTCGCCAGACGTGGCCCGCAGCACGGCGCGCATGGGCTTTGCCAGCGAACCGGTACTCGAGTACACCGAGGGCAGGAGCCCGATGGGTTGGCTCGAGTGGCCGGCCATGCTGCGCCTGCTTGACCGGCTGGATCCGTCTTTCCGCCTTTGAACTGGAGTGGCTGATTGAAACCACGCCCGCATCGCATCGCATCGCAACGCTGCCTCGCACCGACTCGGGTAGCAGTGATGGTGCTTGCGATCATGGGCGCCTCGGTGCCTTGGTCTGCACGGGCCGAACTGGGTGGGTCGCCGGAGGCATTCGCGCAAGACCCGATGCTGGCCGCATCGCGCATCAGCGAACAGCGCGCCGATTACTCGATGCGCACCACGGTGCTCACCACCGGCACGCAAGTGCGCGAGTGCACAAGCCCCGATGGCCTGGTGTTTGCGCTCGCCTGGCAGGGCCCCTTCATGCCAGACCTGAAGATCTTGCTCGGGGTGCACTTCGATACCCTCACCACGCAAGCGGGTACGCAGGCTCGGGCTGGCCGACCAGGGCTCGCCGTGAGCCGACCCGAGGTCGTGATCCAGTCGAGCGGGCGGATGCGGGCGTTTCAGGGGCGTGCCTGGATCCCCGCGCGACTGCCGTCCGGATTCGACACCCATGAACTGGACTGACGTGGGGCACCCGATCGGGCGCTGCGCACTCGAGCTCTCATGCATCTTGTGGCCCCTGTCCATGCGCTGGAAGTCATGGACGCGTCTGCCGACTCTGAGCCTGGCGATCGCACTTGCTGCGTGCGGTGGCGGCGGCTCATCGAGCAGCACCCCGGCGCCCCCTGGCGGGCAACTCACCATCGCCGGGCAGAACGTGATGCCGATCGTCCTCGACCAGGGCCCGCCCGGAGCGGTCGGCGTGTTCAACGTGCCCTATGTGAGCGTCACTCTCTGTCGCCCGGGCACATCAGTCTGCCAGACCCTCGATCACATCATCGTCGATACCGGCTCCTATGGGCTGCGGATCATCACCGCGAGTCTGTTCGACCCGGCGCTCGCGCTGCCGCTCTCGAGCGCACCGGGGGGCAACCCGACTGGAGAATGTGGTCAGTTCTTCAGCGGCTACCTGTGGGGGGCGGTGAGACGGGCCGACGTTCATCTGGGGGGCGACGTGGCGTCATCGCTGCCGATACAGATCGGGGGCGATACCGACCCGCGCTTTGCCACGGTACCGACAGCCTGCGCCAGTCTGGGCGCCAATGTGGGCTCGGTTGCAGCCTTTGGCGGCAACGGGGTTCTGGGCATCGGCGTCTTCAATCAGGACTGCGGGGCGGCGTGCGTGACGCAGGCGGTGCCGGCAACCTATTACGCCTGTTCCAATGCAGGCTGCGCGGCAAGCACGATGCCCCTTGCCAGTCAGGTCGCCAATCCGGTAGCCGCGCTTGGCGCGAACAACAATGGCGCGGTCGTGCAATTGCCTGCCGTACCCACCGGCGGGGTCAGTTCTCTCTCGGGCTCGCTCGTGCTTGGCATCGATACGCAAGCCAACAATCAGTTGGGCTCGGTCGCAGTCTACAAAGCCGACAATGTCGGCAACTTCAGCACGACCTATCGAGGCACCACGCTCACCGCGAGTTTCATCGACAGTGGATCCAACGTGCTCTACTTCATCGATGCAGGTCTGCCGCGGTGCCCGGTCTCGACGCTGTTCTATTGCCCGCCCTCTGCGTTGACTCTGTCAGCGGCGGTCAGTTCAACCGTCAACAATACCTCTGGAACCATCAACTTCACCATCGAAGCCGTGCCGTGGGACACCCGCCCTCAGGCCAATGTCGTGGCGGTTTCCGTCGGTGCGCAACTGGCCTTTGCAGGCCACACTCAGAGCTTCGACTGGGGGCTGCCCTTCTTCTTCGGGCGGCCGGTCGCGATCGGCATCGAAGGGAAAACCAGCACCAACCACGGCTCAGGGCCCTTCTGGGCCTGGTAGAAGCGCAGATG
>CAIKRR010000087.1 GCA_903829815.1 uncultured Pseudomonadota bacterium
CCGCGATGAGCGCCGTGAAGACTGCGATGTCGGCGATGAACACGGCTTACGACAGCATGAACCGCGTTGCCAAGCAGGCCGCTGAGGTCGTCGAAGTGAACTTTGCCAACGCCACTTCGACCGCTGCCGCGGCTGCGAAGAAGGGTTCATCGCGTCGCGCTGGCTGAGCATTTCAAGCGCCAGACTGACGGTCAGTACCCGACCGGCGCCCGTGGCAACACGGGCGCCGGTTTTTTATTCGGGCTCGTGTTCAGGAATGCGCCCAAGTGCCTCGATCCAGACCGTGGCCGGCGCATCACTGGGCGCACGCCAATCACCACGCGGCGACAGCGACCCTCCCGACCCCACCTTCGGTGCATTGGGCATGGCCGAGCGCTTGTACTGGCTCTGCTCGAAAAAGCGCTGCAGGAACACACCGAGCCAGCGACGGATCACCCGCAGGGAATAACCGTGTTGGGCGCCAACGGGTACATCGGGCCAGAAACCGGTATGGGGATCGTGCCAGGCCGACCAGGCAAGAAAGGCAACCTTGGCCGGACCAAAGCCAAACCGCAGGGTGTGGTAGAGATGGAAATCCTGCAATTCGTAGGGCCCGACGACATCCTCGCTGCGCTGCGCAGGCTGACCATCGATATCCCCGGGCACAAGTTCTGGACTGATCTCGGTGGCAAGCACATCGTTCAGCACCGCGCTGGCCTGTGCGCCAAACAGATCACTCGAGGCAGCATGACGCACCAGATACTGAATCAGCGTCTTGGGGACACTGGCGTTGACGTTGTAATGCGACATCTGGTCACCAACGCCATAGGTGCTCCAGCCGAGGGCGATCTCCGACAGGTCGCCGGTGCCAACCACGGGTGCGCGGTGCAGATTGGCAAGCCTGAAGAGGTGGCTGGTGCGCTCACCGGCCTGGACATTCTCGAAGGTGATGTCAAAGCAGCGCTCGCCGCGTGCAAAGGGATGTCCGATGTCGGCCAGCATCTGCCGGCATGCGGGTCGTATGTCGATTTCGCCCGCCGTGACCCCGAGGGCCGCCATCAACGCGTGCGCCTGCTCGCGAGTGCGATCGCTCGTGGCAAAGCCCGGCAAGGTCCAGGCAAGTATGTTCTGGCGAGGCAGACCCATGCGGTCCATCGCCTGTGCACACACGACGAGCGCATGCGTCGAGTCAAGGCCCCCGGAGACACCGATGACAACGCGCTCGGCACGCATCGAGCGCAGGCGCTTGACCAGCCCCTGGACCTGAATGGCCAGCACCTCGGCACAGCGCTCGCTGCGTCGGGCTGGATCGCTTGGCACGTAGGGAAAACGCTCATAGCGTCGTTCGAGCAACAACGTCGAAGCAGTATCGGCATCGAGCCTGAACTCGATCGTGCGAAAACGGCCAAGACGCTCGCGCTCGCGTTCGACCGACTGCGCAAAGCTCGACTGGCGCATGCGATCGGCCACAAGCCGTTCAAGGTCGACATCGGCAAAGACGAGCTGCGAGCGCATGGCGAAGCGCTCGGTCTGGGCAAGCAGCGTGCCGTTCTCGGCGATGAGCCCATGCCCATCCCAGGCCAGTTCGGTGGTTGACTCGCCAAACCCGGCAGCACTGTAGAGGTAGGCTGCAATGCAGCGCCCCGCCTGCGTGGCGACCAGTTGCGAACGCCACGCATCCTTGCCGATGGTGATGTTGGAGGCCGACAAGTTGGTGAGTATCGTGGCGCCAGCCAGCGCACCAAAACCCGATGGCGGCACCGGCGTCCAGAGGTCTTCGCAGATCTCGACATGGAGCTTCAGAAGTGGCAGGTCGGACGCAGCAAAGAGCAGCCCCGAACCAAAGGGCACGCACTGCTGCCCCGCGATGCTCACACGTTCGACCAGCGCAGCATCACCGGAGGCAAACTGCCGCCGCTCGTAGAATTCGAGCGAATTGGGCAGGAAGGTCTTGGGCACGACCCCAAGCACACGCCCACGATGGAGCACGGCCGCCACGTTGTAGAGACTGCCCGACACCTGTAGCGGCAGGCCCACCAGCAGCACCGGTGCAAGCCCGCACGAAGCCTCGAGCACCTGACGCAGCGCCGCCTGGCATGCCTCGAGCAATGCCTGCTGCTGAAACAGATCGTCGCACGAGTAGCCGCTCAGACCCAGCTCGGGAAACACCACCACCGATGCGTGCCGGGCTGCCGCGTCGCGTGCGAGCGCAATGGTCTCGCGGGCATTGGCCAGCGGATCGGCCAGATGAACCTGCGGCACCGCAACGGCTGCGCGCACGAAGCCGTGACGGTGCAGGTTGTAGAAGCTCATGCGAGCACTCCCTCGATCAGGCGAGCACCGGGCCTGCGGGTCAATCGCAGCGCCTGCAGGCGAGCAAGTCCGAAGTGGGTGAAGGCCAGCCCACCGAGAACCGGCACGAAGAATCCGAGGACTGGCACATGCCCGAGCACGGCAAGGACAATACCAAGGCCCCACCACTGACCCCGACAGGCAACGAGCAGTTCACGCAACTCGGCCGCATCAGCATGTTCGGCGAGTGCGTCATAGCGAAACAGGCGCTGATTGAAAAACCCGAAGAGCAGAACCGGAATCACCGGCCAGAGAAAGGGCATCAGCCAAAGCGGCAAGGTGCCAAGCGCGAGCAGCATGAGAATGACCAGCGTGGCCGTGGCATTCCACACGCTGCCTGCCAGGCTTCCGCCCTGCCGACGCTCGAGTTGCGGGTAGCGATCAGCTGCCACATGCCGGATGATCACCGGCATCGATACGACGCTGATGATGAGTGAAGCCGTCACCAGCACCAGAGGGATGAATACCATGGCCAGCAACACCCAGACCAGAATGGTGGCCATGGCCGACAGCGGCCATATGTCGACCATCGAGCGGTAGACCTCGGTTGCAGCCAGGTGAGTCTGAACCGCATCGAACACCTGATGACCGAAGATCACGGCGAGCACGCTCCAGATGATCAGCGCGACGGCCATCGGCCAGATCATCAGCAGCCACATCCGCGGGTGGACGAGGCTCGCCAGAGCTCCCAGCAAGGCCTCGAAGATTTCTCTCATGGTGATCTCTCAGGGTCGAAAGATAGTGTGCCACATCTTCTCGAGCCGCTTGACCGACACCGGTGTCGGGGTCCTCAGCTCCTGGGCGAAGAGCGCCACCCGCAATTCCTCGAGCAGCCAGCCAAACTGTTCGATCTGCGGATCGAGCGAGCCGTTGGCGTGTGCGCGGGTCAGGGCGCGGCGCCACTGCGTCTGGAGCGGCACCAGCTGTACCGCAAGACGCTGGTCGCGGGCAGGGTCGGCGCGCAGCTTGTCCATGCGCAGCGCCACCGCCTGAAGGTAGCGCGGCAAGTGGCCCAGACGCTCAGTCGGCAAACCGGTGATGAACCCGCGATAGACCAGGCGCCCCAACTGTGACTCCATGTCGGCTGCGGCGTCGCGATGCGACCGAGAGAGCACCTGCAGGCGGCGCAACAGGTCGCGGTGCAGTTCGAGCACGCCGGTGAGCAGACGCGCGAGTTCCTGGGCAATGAGGCTGACCCGGGCGCGCGACTCGGCCAAGCGTGCATCAAAGGCCGCCCCATCCCGCGGCAGCGGCTCGTTGAGACAGGCCCGATGAATGGCGGCGGCCACCAGTTCGTCGCGCAGTTCGGCCGCGTCACCAAGAGCACCATAGGCAAGCGTCAGCTTCTGCAGCCCGGGCAATCCCTTTTCCATCTGTCGGATCGGGTCCTTCAACGCAATGCGATAGAGGCGCGTGAGCCCACCCAGATGAGCCTCCCGTGCGAGTTCGGGCGAATCGAATACTTCCAGCGTGACACCGCTGCCTGCATCGACCAGGCCGGGGTAGCCCACCAGCGTGGCATTGCCACGGCGCAGTTCCATCATCTCCTCGAGGGCACCAAAGCACCAGGTGGTGGCAACATCACCCGGCGCCCCGGCACTGCCGCTCGCCGCGCCCCCCTTGCCTTCCTCCTCTGCAGGCCGATGGCCCGCACCAGGCGCCTTGCCCGAAGCTGCACCAGCACCCGCCTTCAAGGCCTCGGCGGCCACATCGCGAAACAAGCGCTCGGCCTCGGCACCGAGTTCGGCGCGCAACTGGAGCACATTGCGCCCCATGGCGAGTTGCCGCCCGTGCTCGTCGATCACCCGTACGTTCATGAACAGATGAGCCGGCAGCACCTCGGGGCGAAAGGCGTCGCGCGTGATGTCGACCTGATGCACCGTGCGCGCATGGCGGATGAGGGCGTCAATCAGCGAGCCGCGCGCAGTGGCGCCTTCATCGGCCACGAACCCTGCCGCGAACGCGGGCAAGGGTCCCAGGCGATGGCGCAGTTTCTGCGGCAATGAACGCGCCAGTTGCTGGACCTTTTCCGCCAGCAAGCCAGGTACCAGCCATTCGCACCGCTCGGCCGAAACCTGGTTGAGCGCGAGAAGCGGCACGGTCAGCGTCACGCCATCGCGCACCCCGCCCGGGTCATGCTCGTAGTCAAGCGCAAGACTGCGTCCGGCCACCGTGAACATCGGTGGAAACTGGGCGGTCGTGATGCCGGCTGCCTCATGCCGCATCAGGCTCTCGCGCTCCAGATGCAGCAGTCGAGGCTGCTCGCGCTCGGCACGTGCTCGCCAGCGCTCGAGAGTATGCGTGTCACGCACCTCGGCCGGAATCACGCTTTCATAGAAACCGAAGATCAATTCGTCATCGACCAGTACGTCGGGACGACGCGACTTCGCCTCGAGCTTCTCGATCTCGGCGATCAGTCGCCGGTTGTGAAGGAAAAACGGTGCACGGCTCTCGAAGTCCCCTTCGACCAGCGCACTGCGGATGAAGATCGCCCGCGCGGTACGCGGATCGAGCCGGCCAAAATCGACCCGTCGACCCGAATAGACCGGAATACCGTAGAGCGTGCCACGCTCCAGGGCCACCACCTGGCCAGCGCGCTTCTCCCAGTGGGGCTCGGCCTGGTGACGACGCATCAGATGCGCCCCGACCGATTCGATCCAGACCGGATCAATCACCGCCACGCAGCGCGCGTAGAGGCGTGACGTCTCGGTCATCTCGGCCGCCATGACCCAGCGCGGCTGCTTTTTGGCCAGACGCGACCCGGGGTGGAGCTGAAACCGGATACCCCGTGCGCCCAGGTACCCGCCTTCATCCAGCTTGAGCCCGAGATTGCCGAGCAAGCCCGCCAGCAGCGCCCGATGAACAGGCTGGTGCAGGGCTGGATCCACCCGCGGTTCGCTCAGCACCACCCGTGGAACCCGCGCATCGGCCGGCAGATCGCGCACCAGTTCACGCAACTGGCCGACGACCTCGCGCCACTCGCGCATGCGGATGAACGACAGAAAGCGCTCACGGCACAGCCGATGCAGGCCACGCTGTGACTGCGCCGTGGCCGCCTCCTCATAGAAACTCCAGAGCTTCAGAAACGACATGAAATCCGATCGCTCGTCGGCGAGCAGTCGGTGCGCCTCGTCGGCAGCCTGCGCCCGCTCAAGCGGCCGTTCGCGCGGGTCCTGTACCGACAGCGCCGCCGCAATCACGATCACCTCGGCCAGACAGCCTTCGGTACGTGCGGCAAGCACCATGCGTGCAATGCGTGGGTCGACCGGCAACGCGGCCAGATCGCGCCCGATGCGGGTGATATCGCGCGCCTCGTCGATGGCACCCAGTTCCTGCAGCAAGGCATAACCATCGGCGATCGCCCGCGATGCCGGCGGATCGATGAAGGGAAACGATTCGACCGCCGCCAGGCCGAGTGCGCGCATGCGCAGAATCACCGCCGCCAGCGATGAGCGCAGGATCTCCGGATCGGTGAACGGCGTTCGCTTGTCGAAATCGTCCTGGTCGTAGAGCCGGATACACACGCCGGCCGCTACCCGCCCGCAGCGACCAGCACGCTGATTGGCCGCAGCCTGCGAGATGCGTTCGATCTGCAACTGCTCGACCTTGTTGCGGTAACTGTAGCGCTTGACCCGAGCGGTACCGACGTCGATCACGTAGCGGATACCGGGGACGGTCAGCGAGGTCTCGGCCACGTTGGTGGCGAGCACGATGCGCCGAGCACTCGAGCGTCGAAACACCCGCTCCTGCTCGGCCGCCGAGAGCCGTGCATAGAGCGGCAGAATTTCGGTGGCAGCGGGGAGATGCCGCGCCAGATGGCCCGCAGCATCGCGAATCTCGCGCTCGCCGGGCAGGAAAACCAGCACATCACCGGGCCCCTCGCGAGCCAGTTCATCAACCGCGCGCGTGATGGCAACAACCGTCTCGTCATCGTCTGCGTCTTCATCCTCGACCGGTCGATAACGCACCTCGACCGGGTAGAGTCGGCCCGACACCTCGATCACCGGTGCATTGTCGAAGTGGACGCTGAATCGGGTCGCGTCGATCGTGGCCGAGGTGACGATGAGCTTGAAGTCGGGCCGGCGCGCCAGCACGCCCTTCAGATAGCCGAGCAGAAAGTCGATATTGAGGCTGCGCTCGTGGGCCTCATCGATGATGAGCGTGTCGTACTGGCGCAGATCGGGGTCCTTCTGCGTCTCGGCCAGCAGGATGCCATCGGTCATCAGCTTCACATAACCGCGCTCGCTGGTCCGATCGGTGAAGCGGATCTTGTAGCCCACGGCCTCGCCCAGCGGCGTGTGCAGTTCTTCGGCGATGCGGGTGGCGGTCGCCCGTGCCGCGATCCGACGCGGCTGGGTGTGTCCGATCAGGCCATCGACACCCCGGCCGATCGACAGGCAGATCTTGGGCAACTGGGTCGTCTTGCCCGACCCGGTCTCGCCACAGACGATGACGACCGGGTTTTCCGTGATGGCGCGCGCGATGTCTTCGCGGCGGGCGCTGACCGGGAGGTCAGGCGGAAATTCAGGCTTTGGAAGCGCAGCGAGCCGCGCTGCACGTCGCGCAGCACGGCTCGCCTCGTCACGCCCTCGGGGACCCGCCACGCGAGATGCTGCGAGCCCCAGGATGAACGCTCAGGCAGGCTTCTTGGCGTGGGCAGCGCACCAGCCAGAGCCGGCAACAAGCTTGCCGCCAAAGGCTGCGCACGGCCCGGTTGCGTCGGTGGCCTTGGCCTGGAACAGTGCGCAGTTGCTGCACTTGGCGCCAGCCACATAGGAGGGGGACTTGGCCTTGTCGACCTTGGTGGCATCCGCCTTGTAGCCCAGGGCCGAGGCGGCCGGATCGGTTTCCTTCAGTGTGTCAGCGGCAGTGGCCGTGCGCGCGGTGGCGGCAGCGGCGGCGCCAACGGCAACAAGCGTGAAGAATTTACGACGATTGGTCATTTCGATGCTCCTGAAGGAAAACCTGCTACGTGCAGTGGAAGACTGACTTGAAAGAGGCCCTATTCTACCCTCCAGGCACCGCCGTCGCGAGTCTGTCTCCGCCGCTCACCAGCCCCCTGGCCTCGGACGGGCGGCAGTGCGTCAGCCATCGACACCGAGCGCCTGGTGCCGGTAAAAAGACAGGGCGCAGTGGGCAGTGGTATTGTCGGCGCACCACGGTGCACGGTGCACGGGCAGGGGCCAGGACGAGGGCAAGGACATCCATGAGCACATTCCAGCAAACCGCCCGGCTCGGTTGCCGATCCAGCCTGAGCCTTGGCTTTGCGGGCGCCATCATTCTCACCCTGGCCTGCGCGGGCGCGGTCGACGTTGCGCATGCGCAGACCAGCACCTGGCCCAACCACCCGGTCAAGATCATCGTGCCGTTCGGGGCGGGTGGGCCTGCCGACATCTACGGTCGCAGCATCGCGCAAGGCCTGACCGAGGGCCTGGGACAACAGTTCATCGTCGAAGATCGTCCGGGGGCAGGCTCGGTGCCTGGCACCGACGCCGTGGCCAAGGCCCCACCCGATGGCTACACCCTCGCGATCATCTCGAACACGCAGGCGATCAACGAGACCCTGTACCCCAAGTTGCCCTACGCACTGCTGCGCGACTTTGCGCCAGTGACCCAGGTGAACTCGATGCCCAACGTGCTGGTCGTGAGCCCGGGCCTGGGCATCAGCAGCGTCGCCGATCTGGTGGCCGCAGCCCGGCAGCAACCGGGCAAGCTCAACTACTCATCCTCGGGCTCAGGTACGCCCTACCACCTGGCCGCTGAACTCTTCAAGACCATGGCGGGCGTGGACATCGTGCACGTACCCTACCGGGCAAGTGGCGATGCACGCACGGCGGTGCTTGCCGGGCAGGTCCAGATGATGTTCGACTCGCTGCCGACCACGCTGCCGCAGATCAAGGCGGGCAAGATGCGGGGTCTGGCCATCACCAGCACGAAGCGCTCGAACCTCCTGCCCGACATACCGACCATGATCGAGGCCGGTATCAGCGGCTATGAGGCCGACCTGTGGATCGGGCTTCTGGCCCCCCGGGGCACGCCGGTTGCCATCATCGATCGGCTCCAATCAACCGCGGCACGGTATCTGGCGCGCGCCGATGTGATCGCCAATTACCATGCGCAAGGAACGGTTCCCATCGGCAGCACCCCGGCCCAATTCGCCACGGTGCTGCAGACCGAGGTCGAGAAGTGGGGGCGCGTGGTGAAGTTTTCGGGCGCCACCGTCGACTGAAGTCACAGGCGGGCAGTCCCGACTCGCATCGAGGAGACATCATGATCGAGGAATTCAGCCGCCAGGCTGCCCTGACAGTCTGTCTGGCATTGGCATCGGTTCATGTCGGTGCGGCGCACGCCGACACCTGGCCCAACCGGCCCATCCGGATCATCGTGCCCTTTGCCCCGGGCGGCCCGGACGTGACGGCGCGTATCGTAGGCCAGGACCTGGGTAACCGTCTCGGGGTGCAATTCATCATCGAGAACAAGCCTGGCGCCAACGGCATCATCGGCGCCGAGATCGTCGCCAAGGCAGCACCCGATGGCTACACGCTGATGGTGACCTCGACCTCGATCGCGATCAATCCGAGCGTCTATCGCAAACTGCCCTTCGATCCGGCGCGCGACTTCACCCCCATTACCTCGATTGCGGCGATCGAAGGACTGCTGGTTGCGGTCAATGCCAGCAACCCCGCCCGTACCTTGCAGGAATTTCTGGCCTGGGCGCGTGCCGGCAACAAGGTGGCCTACGGCTCACCCGGACACGGCAACCAGATCCATGTGGCGTCGGCACTCTTCGAGTCGATGGCACGCCTGGACATGGTGCACATTCCCTACAAAGGTGCCGGCCCTGCCGTGGCGGCCTTGCTCGCCAACGAAGTACAGGTGCTGCTGGTGACCCCGCCCCTGTCGCTGCCGCACATCCAGTCGGGCAAGCTGCGGGCACTGGCCTACACGCACACCGCTCGGGCCTCGTTCCTGCCAGCGGTTCCCACAATGGCCGAGGCCGGATTCCCCGGTTTCGTCATCGATGGCGGCTGGTTCGGACTGTTTGGTCCGGCCGGGTTGCCAGCCGACATCGTCGACCGACTCAACGCAGGGGTGCGCGAAGCGTTGGCCACCGCCACCGTACGCGATCGCATCACGGCACTGGGCCTGGAGCCAGTGGGCAACTCGGCGCAAGCCTTCCGTGCCACCCTCGAGACTGACATCCGTCGATACACCGAGATGGTCCGCACGGCGAAGATCCAGCCGGAATAGATCGCCTGCAGCAAGCCTGCCTCGCCCGATGGCATTGCACCGGGCGAGGCTCTGCATCCGGCAATCAACGATCGCGGGCGCGGTCCATCAAGTCCTTCTGCTGCCCGCCATCGATCTCGATCATGGTGCCATTCACGAAGTGCGCACGTGGCGAGGCCAGGTAGACCACCAGATCGGCGACTTCCTCGGTCTCGGCGATGCGACCCAGCGGAATCGAGGCTGGGGCGAGCTTGTCGGCTTCTTCGACCGAGATGTTCATGTCGCGCGCCATCGCCTGCACCAGTCCAGCCCAGCGCTCGGTGCGCACCGGACCCGGATTGACGGCACAGAAGCTGATGTTGTCGCGACCGTACTGACCGGCCAGCGCGATGGTGAAGTTCTGACCGGCCGCATTCGCCGCGCCGGGGGCAATCTCCCAGTAGGAGCGCTTGAGGCCGTCGTTGCCGATCAGATTGACCACCCGACCACCGCCTTGCTTGATCATGTAGGGAATCGTGTGCTTGGTGCAGCGCACATAGCCCATGAACTTCAGTTGCAGCGACTGGTTCCAGTGCTCTTCGGTGAGATAGTCAAGGGTGCCACCCGGGGCAGACCCGGCGTTGTTCACCAGAATATCGATGCGCCCCAGTGCCTTGGCCGCCGCGTGAATGAACGCCTCGGCATCGGCCGGATTGGTGAGGTCGGCGGTGATCGGATACACCTTGCGACCGGTTTCGCGTCGAATGAGTTCGGCAGTAGCCTCAAGCGGACCGGCACGACGGGCGCAGATCGCCAGGTCGACGCCTTCATGCGCGAGCCCCATTGCGATCGCCTTGCCGATGCCCTCACTCGCGCCGGTGACGATCGCGGTCTTGCCAACCAGTTTCAAATCCATGGTGATAGTGTCCTTTTTGCTATCCTGCGACAGTGACGGTTTGCTCCGCACCGGACATCAGACGTGACCGGCGGGCCCGCGCCGAATGATACACACGGAGTTCGCTCATGCCGATCGATGTACACGCCCACTATGTCCCGCCTCGGGTCGTCGAAGAACTTGAACGCGCCGGCGATCGCTACGGCATTTCGGTCGTCATGCATGAGCCCACCTGCCGCAAATGCCTGCGCTTCGAGCACGGGCTGCAGATACGCCCCTTCTTCGAGAAACTGCAGGAACCGGCAACCCAGCGCATCGACGCAATGCACCGACTCGGCCTCACCCATCAGGTGCTGTCGGCCTGGGCAGACATCTTTGCCTATGCCCTGCCCCCCGAAAAGTGTGATGCCTGGCACCACCTGCTCAACGACACGATGGCCGAGTTCTGCGCAACCCACCCACGCCAGTTTTCCTGGCTTGCCTCGGTGCCCCTGCCCCATGCGGCCCATGCAGCACGCGAACTCGAACGCTCGGTGCGGACGATGGGTGCGGTTGGCGCTGTCGTTGCAACGCATATCGAAGGCATGAATCTGGGCGACGCGCCGCTCGATGAATTCTGGGCCACCGCGCAGGCACTCGATGTACCGGTCTTCCTGCACCCGGCGCAACCAGCGCCCTTGCCGCGCACCGCCCGTTACTCGCTCAATACGGTGGCGCAATACACCTTTGATTCGACCCTTTGCATCGGATCCTTGATCGGATCGGGGGTACTCGACCGCTTTCCGGGCTTGCGCCTGATTGCCTCGCATGGTGGGGGTACAGTACCCTTCCTCATCGGTCGCTTCGACATCATGCATGAACGGGCCGAGCGCAAGAGTCAGGCCAATGTGGCGGTGCACGCACCGTCAGCCTACCTGAGGCGATTCTGGTACGACACCATCCTGCACCACCCCAAGCCTCTCCAGTACCTTGCCGACATGGTGCAAACCGACCGCCTGGTCATCGGGACCGACGACGGATTTCCGCCCCACGATGCCGACCCGATGGGGATGCTTCGTCGTGCCGAATTCTCGGCGGCCGACATCCTGACGATTGCCGAGCACAATCCCCGTGCGTTGTTCCGACTGGCGCATGCGGGGGAGCCACCCACCCATGCTTGACCCGCGTGCCCAAAGACTGCTCAAGACCCTCATCGAACGCTATATCAGCGACGGTGAGCCGGTCGGCTCACGCACGCTCTCCAAGCACGCGGGGCTCGACCTCTCCCCAGCCTCGATCCGCAACGTGATGGCCGATCTGGAGGACATGGGGTTCATCGCAAGCCCTCACACTTCGGCCGGTCGTGTTCCCACCACGCGCGGCTATCGCCTCTTTGTCGACACACTGCTCACGATCAAGCCGCTCGAGCGCGTCGAGATGCACCAGATCGAGGGCAACCTCGTACCCGATCAGCCGCAACGACTCATCAGTGCTGCCTCGCAACTGCTGGCCGAACTCACCCGCTTTGCCGGCGTGGTGGTGGTGCCCAAACGACGCAGCACCGCCTTTCGCCACATCGAATTTCTGCCGCTGTCGGAAAAGCGGGTGCTGCTCATCATCGTCACCCCGGAAGGCGACGTGCAGAACCGTATCCTTCTCACCGAGCGCACTTACTCGGCCTCGGAACTGACAACGGCCACCAACTTTCTCAACACGCACTATGCTGGCGTTGCACTCGAGGATGTCCACCAGCGCGTTCATGCCGAACTGCAGCAATTGCGCAGCGACGTCATGCAACTGATGACTGCCGCGCTCGAGGTGGGCAACCGCGTGCTGTCTGAATCGACCAACGCCTATGTCATCACCGGCGAGCGCAACCTGCTCGCCTCCAACGACCTGGCTTCCAACATGTCGCGACTGCGCGAACTGTTCGACCTCTTCGAATCCAAGACCGCTCTCCTTACCCTGCTTGACTCAGGCGCAAAGGCTCACGGCGTGCAGCTGTTCATCGGCGGAGAATCCGGCATCGCGCCGCTCGATGAATGCAGCGTGGTTACCGCCCCCTACGAGGCTGAAGGCGGCGTAGTGGGCACGCTTGCAGTGATAGGCCCCACCCGGATGGCCTATGAGCGGGTCATTCCCATCGTCGACATCACGGCACGACTTCTCTCAGGCGCACTCTCCCACAACTGATGAACGCTCCCCACGAACTTCATGCGCGCCGCCCGTTCCGGGTGGGCGTGCTCGACCAGTCACCGGTCATTTCCGGCTCATCGCCTGCCGACGCCGTGCGCGAAACCGTCTATCTCGCGCAGATGGCCGAGGACCTGGGCTTTTACCGTTACTGGCTTGCCGAGCATCACTCGATGTCGGCACTGGCCGACCCCTGCCCCGAGATTCTTCTGGCGCGGGTCGGCGCGGCTACCCGCACCATCCGGATCGGCACCGGTGGGGTCATGCTGCCCTACTACAGTCCACTCAAGATCGCCGAAGTATTCCGCATGCTCGATGCCCTCTATCCCGATCGCATCGACCTCGGGGTGGGCCGCGCACCGGGCGGTGACATGCGCACCGCACAGGCGATGGCCAATGGTCAGTACCTGGCCACCGAGAACTTTCCCCAGCAGGTGCTCGACGTACGCGGTTTCATGGCGGGCGACCTGCCGCCGGAGCACCCGTTTGCCCGCGTGCGTGCCATGCCCTCGGGGGCCACGATGCCGCAACTGTGGATGCTGGGCTCATCCGACTACGGCGGTCTGCTGGCGGCACAGCTGGGGGTGCGCTTTGCCTTTGCGCACTTCATCTCGGCTCAGGGCGGCGACGCCGTGGGTCGCGCCTACCGAGAGCGGTTCCAGCCCTCGGAGTCACTGGCGGCGCCGCACTCGGCGGTCTGCGTCTTCGTGATCTGCGCACCGACCCACGCCGAGGCAGAACGCCTCGCCGCCTGCATCGATTTACGCCGCCTGCACATGGCGCGCGGCATCGATGCACCAGTGCCCTCGATCGCAGAGGCTGAGCAGCATGTCTATGATTCGCGCGAACGGGCCTATGTCGAGTCGCAACGCCCCCGAATGATCCATGGCGACCCGGGCGAAGTGCGCGAGAAGCTGGCCCTTTTGCGCGAGCGCTTCGAGGCCGACGAACTGCTCGTGCTCACCATCACGGGCGACTATGCAACACGGCGTCTGTCCTACAAACTGGTGGCCGAGGCCTTCGACCTGACGGCGCAGGCGCCGCTCCCTGCATGAGCACCGCACGCCTGGACTACCACGGTGACGTGGCAGTCATCACGCTGGACAATCCGCCGGTCAACGCGCTGTCGCACGCACACCGCACCAGCATCGTGGCACACCTGCGCGCAGCCGAAGCCGACGCGACGATCCGCGCCGTCGTGCTCATCGGCGCAGGCGATGCCTTCTGCGGCGGGGCCGAGATTCGCGAGTTCAACACGCCCGCAGCGCTGGCCGAACCGATCACGCGCCAGGTGGCGGAAGCCGCCGAGTCGCTGAAAAAGCCGGTGATCGCGGCCCTGCACAAGGTGGCGATGGGCGGCGGTCTCGAACTGGCACTGGGCTGTCATTACCGTGTTGCCGCTCCGGGCGCTGCGATTGCCCTGCCGGAAGTCAAACTGGGCATCCTCCCGGGCGCCGGAGGCACGCAACGCCTGCCCCGCGCCATCGGCGCCAAGGCCGCGCTCGACATGATCACATCAGGCGATCCGATGACCTCCCAGGCCATCGCACCACTGGGCCTGTTCGATCAGATCATCGAGACTGACTTGCTCGAGGGTGCCGTCGCCTTCGCCCGCCATGTGGCTGACGCGGGCATGCCCTTGCGCCGCCTTCGCGATGAATCGGTGAAGGGTACAGGCATCGTCGAATTGATCGCCGAGGCGCGCGCCCGCATGGCACGTGACTGGCGCGGATACCCGGCACCGGCGCGCTGCGTCGATGCGCTCGAAGCCGCCGTCACCTTGCCCTTCGATGAGGGCATCCGCTTCGAGCGCAAGATCTTTCTCGAGCTGGTCGAGACACCCGAATCACGCGCGCTGCGTCATGGCTTCTTTGCCGAGCGCGCCACCAGCAAAGTACCGCGACTGGATCCGAGTGCGCGGGGCCACCGGCTCAATGCCGTGGCCGTGATCGGCGCCGGCACAATGGGTTCGGGCATCGCCATCGCGCTGGCCAATGCCGGCCTGCAGGTCGTGCTCACCGATGCCGATGGTGCGGCACTGGCGCGTGCCCGGGCCTATCTCGACCGCACCTGGTCGAGCGCCGTGGAACGCGGCCGACTCGATGCCGCAGGCAAGGACCGTCGTCTGGCTCTGATCGAGACGTCGACAGACCTGGCATCGATCGCGCGCGCCGACCTGGTGATCGAAGCGGTCTACGAAGACATGACCGTGAAACGCGCGGTCTTCGAGCGAATCGACGCCCATGCACGTCCCGACGCGGTGCTCGCCACCAATACCTCGAGCCTCGACGTCGACGCCATCGCCGCAGCAAGCAGCAACCCGGCGCGAGTGCTCGGGCTGCATTTCTTCAGCCCAGCCCATGTCATGCGCCTGCTCGAGATCGTTCGAGGTCGCGCGACCGATGACCAGAGCCTTGCAACCGGCCTTGCCCTGGCACGTCGCCTGCGCAAGGTCGGCGTGGTGTGTGGTGTCTGCGATGGCTTCATCGGCAACCGGATGCTCGAGGAATACCTGCGCCAGGCCTACTTTCTGGTCGAGGAAGGAGCGAGCCCGCAAGCGGTTGACCAGGCACTCGAGGACTGGGGCTTTGCGATGGGCCCGTTCAGGATGATGGACATGGCCGGGCAGGACATCGGCTGGGCGATCCGCAAGCGCCTGTCGATCGATCACCCCGACAAGCCCTACGCACAATGGCCCGATCGCCTGTGCGAGGCTGGGCGGTTTGGTCAGAAAACCGGCTCGGGCGTCTACCGCTACGAGCCGGGCAGCCGCCAGGCACTGCGCGACCCCGAGGCTGAACGCATCATTGCCGATTCGGTGCGTCTGCAAGGCATCGAGCAGCGCAGCGTGAGTGCCGCCGACATCGTCGAACGCTGCGTGCTCGCCCTGGCCAATGAAGGTGCGCGCATCCTCGAAGAAGGTATCGCTGCGCGGGCAAGCGACATCGATGTCGTCTACCTGACCGGCTACGGCTTCCCGCGCTACCGAGGCGGTCCGATGTGGCATGCCGATACGCTGGGCCTGGCCGCCGTCGTGGATCGACTGCAAGCGCATGCAGGCGAGCGCATGGGGCAGACCCTGAGTCCCGCCCCCCTGCTGCGTCAACTGGCCGTCGAGGGCCGACGCTTCAACACCTGAGCACCCGCCCATGAACGATGCACCGTTTGACCAGACCATCGGCCCCTGGGGCGTGACGATTCCGTTTGCCGACCTGCTGGGCATCCGCCTGGTCGAGGCCACGCGCGAGCGATGCATCATCGCGATCGACCGACGCCCCGAACTCCTCAACAGCTGGGGCTCGGCACACGGCGGTGTCATCATGACCATGCTCGATCTGGTGATGAGCATCGCAGTGCGGGCCCACTACGGCTCGGCTTCCGGCGTGGCCACGATCGACATGAGCGTCGGATTTCTCAATCCGGGCGTGGGCAACGTCCGGGCCGAGGGTCGGGTCCTGCAAGGGGGCAAATCGACCGCCTTCTGCGAGGCCGAGGCGCTTGACGATGCCGGCAAGATTCTCGCCAAGGCCATCGGCACCTTCAAGCGGCTGAACTAACTGGCCGCGACTCTGTCTGGCTGCTTCAAGTGCATGTAGCGCTCGAGATGCTGCTCGCGCGTGCCGAGCCAGAATTCGAGAAGCGACAGACGCCTGGCATAGTGACTGGCGGGAAGCTCGTCGGTCATGCCGATCCCCCCATGCAACTGGATCGCCGACTGTGCAAACGCGCGGGCACTGCGAGCAATCGACACGCGGGCTGCCGACACCTCGCGCGCGCCATCTTCGCGGTGCGCGGCATCGGCACGCAGACTGGCCAGATAGGCCATCGAGCGTGACTGTTCCAGTTGAACCAGCATGTCGACGGCCTTGTGCTGCAGCACCTGGAAGCGGCCGATCGCCTGGCCAAACTGCTCGCGAGTGCGCAGGTACTCGGTGGTCTGCGCCAGCAGTGTCTCCATCACACCAACCGCCTCAGCGCACAGTGCGGCGCTACCCCGATCCAGTGCATGTTCGATCAGTGCTGCGGCCGTACCGGCCCGCCCCAGCATGGCACTGGCCGGAACCCGCACCTCATCGAGCGCCAGTTCACAGGCCCGATGGCCATCGAGCGTGGCGTAATCACGCTTGACGACTCCCGGATGAGCAGGGTCGAGCAGAAACAGGCTGACCCCCTCGAGATCCTGCGGCGAGCCTGCGGTGCGCGCAGACACCAGGAGCAGATCAGCCTCACCCCCATGGAGCACGAGTGACTTTGCCCCCTGCAGCACATACTCGTCGCCCTGGCAGCGCGCCTCGGTGAGCACCTGCTGCATCGAGGCACTGGCCTGCGGCTCGGCATGCGCCAGTGCAAGCAGCAGATCACCAGCAACGAGGCGGGCAAGCAGCCGGGTGCGACGCGACACATCGGTGTCTGCAACAAGCAGCGTTGCACCCACCACCGCCGTCGCCACCAGTGGCTCGACCATCAGGCCGCGCCCCGCAGCCTGCATCATCACCATGACCTCGGCCATGCCGGCACCCGATCCGCCATCGGCCTCGGGCACCAGCAGACCTGCAAGGCCCAGTGCGGCTACCTCATGCCACATCGTGCGTAGTCGGCCAGCCTCCGATTCAAGACGTCGACGCCGCGATACGGAGTCCTGAGTGCGGGCATTGAAGCGATCGATCGCATCGCCCAGCAGCGACTGCTCTTCGGTAAGAGTGAAGTCCATCGGTCATCCTGTCTGGCAGAGGGTTCGCTCAGAGCCCGAGAATGGTCTGGGCGATGATGTTGCGCTGGATCTCGTTGGATCCGCCGTAGATGCTCACCTTGCGCAGGTTGAGGTAGCGAGCGGCAAGGGGCGCCAATGCTACCGGCCCGACACCGCAGGCCTCGCTGCCCGCTGCGAAGGCCTCGGGCACAAAAGGCAAGGCGTACTGCCCGGCCATATCCATCGCCAGTTCGCTGATGGCTTGCTGTATTTCGGTGCCCCGCAGCTTGAGAATGGATGCCTCGGGACCCGGCGCCTGTTCGCGCGCGGAGAGCACCCGCAGCACAGTCATCTCCAGGGCCAGCAGATCGATCTCGATCTCGGCGATGCGGCGCGCCACCGGCGCATGCTCGGCCAGACGACGTCCGTCAAACTGCAACTGTGCCGCCAGTTCGCGTAACGCGCGGACTTCGCGCTTCGATGCACCCACACCTGCGATATTGGTGCGCTCATGTCCGAGCAGATACTTGGCATACGTCCAGCCACGGCCTTCCTCGCCGACCAGGTTCTCGACCGGCACCCGAACCGCATCGAAGAACACCTCGTTCACCTCGTGCTCGCCATCGAGCAGGATGATGGGACGCACCGTGATGCCCGCAGAGTGCATGTCGATCAGCAGGAACGAGATGCCTTCCTGGCGACGCGGCCCCTGAGCCGTGCGCACCAGGCAGAAGATCATGTCGGCATGCTGCGCGTAGGTGGTCCAGGTCTTCTGGCCGGTGACCACGTAATGGTCGCCCTCGCGCACTGCGCTCATCTTGAGCGAGGCCAGGTCAGACCCCGAACCGGGTTCCGAATACCCCTGGCACCACCAGTCGAGGTTCTGACGAATGCGCCCCAGATAGTGCGCCTGCTGCCAGGGCGAGCCAAAGGCCATGAGCACCGGCGCCACCATGTTGAGGCCAAACGGGATGAGGCGCGGGGCGCCGGCAGCGGCCGTCTCCTCATCGAAGACATGACATTGCACCGGCGTCCAGTCCAGGCCACCGAATCGACTCGGCCAATGCCCGGTCAACCAGCCCTTGCGCGCGAGGATGTCCTGCCAGATGACATGGTCATCACGCGACAGACGTCGATGATCACGAACACGGCTCGCAATGTCCTGCGGCAATTCAGCCTGCACGAAGTCGCGAACGGCATCGCGAAAGGCATGCTCATCTGCGGTGTACTCGAGATCCATGGCACGGGTCCGATCGGTGATGGGGCCGATGATGCACGGGCAAGGCTGTGGCGTGCAACAATTCAAGTTGCCTTGTCATTATCAGCCTGCGCTGCCCCCACTCGTCGTGAAAGCCATTCTCTGCACCCGCCATGGTCCGCCTGAATCCCTCGAACTGCTCGAGGTAGCCGCTCCATGCGCCGGCGCGGGCGAGGTACTGATCAAGGTCGAGGCGGCTGGCGTGAACTTTCCGGATACCCTGATCATCGAGGGGCGGTACCAGTTTCGCCCCGAACCACCCTTCTCACCCGGTGCCGAGGTGGCCGGGAAGATCCTTGCCGTCGGCACAGGGGTCGAAGGCCTGGCGATCGGCGCACCGGTGATCGCGACGCTGACCTGGGGTGGCTACGCTGAACAGGTGGTCGCTCAAGCCGCCAATGTCACCCTGCTGCCCTCGGGCATCGATCCGGGCGTGGCAGCGGCATTCACCCTGGTCTATGGCACCAGCTTTCACGCGCTGCGCGATCGTGCCCAGTTGTCGGGTGGCGAAACCTTGCTGGTTCTCGGCGCTGCGGGCGGGGTGGGCCTGGCTGCGGTCGAACTGGGCGCGCTCATGGGCGCACGAGTCATCGCTGCCGCGGGTTCGGCCGAACGACTGCAGGTCTGCAAGCGCCAGGGCGCACATCACCTCATCAATTACGAGACAGAGAATCTGCGCGAAACGGTACGCGGCATCACCGACGGCAAGGGTGTCGACGTCGTCTACGACGCAGTCGGTGGTCGGCACAGCGAGGCCGCGTTCCGTTCACTGGACTGGGGTGGGCGTCATCTGGTGGTCGGATTTGCTGCTGGCGAGATTCCACGCCTCGCGCTCAACCTGCCACTACTCAAAGGCGCCTCGCTCGTAGGCGTATTCTGGGGCGATTTCGTACGGCGTGACCCGCAGCGCCATCAGGCCAACATGAACCAGTTGCTGTCCTGGCTTGCCAACGGCCATGTGCGGCCGCTGGTCAGTCGTCGCTACCCCCTTGAAGCGGCACCCCAGGCGCTGCGCGACCTGCTCGAGCGGCGCATCCAGGGCAAGGCCGTCATCATGATGCCGGCTTGAGCGGGCGAGTCCCCGACTCGAGCCACTGTCGTACACGAACCGCATCGGCAATCGCACTGTACTTGCCCTGCGCTCCCAGCAGAACGAGGGTGGTGGGGCGCCCGGCGATCAGGGCGTGCAGCACCAGGCAGCGGCCTGCCTCGCTGATGTAACCGGTCTTGGACAGTTCGATATGCCACTCGCGTCGCCGCAGCAGACCATCGGTATTGGCAAATCGCACCACGCCGCGAGCAGTGCGCAAGTCGAACTCGCGCATCGTGGTGGCCTCATGGATGGCCGGGTACTTGAGCGCAGCCCGAACAATGACCACCAGGTCACGGGCACTCGAAACATTGGCCGGGTCAAGCCCTGATGGATCGGCGAAACGCGTGCTGACCAACCCCAGGCTCGCCGCCTTGGCGTTCATCGCGGCAACGGCCGCTGTCGTGCCGCCCGGGTAGGTGCGCGCAAGCGCCAGTGCCGCCCGGTTGTCGGAGGCAATCAGTGCAAGGCGAAGCACGTCGGCGCGGTTGGCTGAACTGCCCACTGCAAAGCGCGAGCGCGCCGGTTTGACAGCAGACTTGTCATCCTCCTGCACCACGATCATTTCGGTCGGATCGAGCCTGGCGTCGAGCACCACCATGGCCAGGCCCAGCTTGGTGATCGAGGCGATCGGCACCTGGCGATCGGCATCGCGTTCGTAGAGCACACGGGCGTCAGATTCATCGTAGATCAGTGCCTGGGCAGCGCGGATGCCGGGGCCGCGTGCCGCTGCAGCCTCAGCCCCACCGATGCCCAGGGCGATGATCGACACCGCGATCAGCAGGCTTCTGCACAGAGGCTTGCCAGCCCACCGCCGACCACGCAAGCCGCGCCGGCCTCCAGCCACCGGTTCAGGCACCGTCGGAGGAGCCACCACCACTGCCACCACCGCCTGCGCCCTCCCCACCGCCAGATTCGCCCCCTGGCGCTACGCTGCCGGGCGCGCCCGGGGCACCGCCAGGCATGCGCCCGCGCCCCGACCGACCACGCCGACGACGGCGTGGCTTGCGATTGAGATCACCCTGCGGGGCACCGTTGGCATCAGGCGCTCCACCAGGCGCACGTAACTCAGGCGCCCCGCCATTGGTCGAGAGTTGCACGGCAGAGGCCTCGCCGCCTTGGGCGACACCAGCGCCTGCACCACCGCCCGGAGCGCCGGCACCGCCACGGCGACCGCCACCCTGACCACCACCGGGAGCACCCCGGGGACCCCGCGCAGCCGCTGGCTGTTTCGACGGCGCAGCGCGACGTGGCCGGTCGCGATCACGATCGCGATCGCGACTCCGCCCACCGGCACCGCCACCACCGCCGCCACTGCGACCACCCGGCAGGTTGGCTGCGCTCACGCCGCCACCTGGCCGCGCCCAGGCCGGACCGCTCGGATGATGAGTGGTGCGGTTGGCGATCACGATGGCACGCCGATCGCGACTGTCGTCCGTTTCCTCGAAGAGGATGTCGCCTTCCATAGGACCAACACCACGCTGAACCGTCAGATGCGTGACGTCGACTTCCCACTCGAACTCACCCACCTGAACCGTGACGCGCTCGCCGATCGTGATGTCACGAATCGATTTGACACGCTCGCCATTGACCGTGACCTTGCCACCATCACACGCTTGTGTCGCGAGGGCCTTGGTCTTGAAGAAGCGGGCAGCGAGGAGCCACTTGTCGATGCGCAGGCGCGAAGGTGGCGCAAACTCGTCATCGTCCTCGAACTCGTCGTCGAACTGGTGCTGCTCTTCCATCGGCATTTCCCTTTCGAAACGCACCCACCTGAATGGCGGCACGTGCACCGGCCCCGAGGGACTCAGGGCAGGGTGACCCCTGGCACGGGCTCATCCTCTTCAAGCTTCTGCAAGGCCCACATCTGGGCATACAAGCCATCACGCTCGAGCAGATCCCGATGCGTGCCACGCTCGACTATCCGGCCCTGGTCCATCACCAGTATCTGGTCGGCATCCATGACCGTCGACAGGCGGTGCGCGATCATCAGCGTCGTTCGACCTCGTGCAATGCGATCGAGCTCAGATTGAATCGCACGTTCGGCGCGCGAATCGAGCGCCGAGGTTGCCTCGTCAAATATGAGGATGCGGGGATCCTTGAGGATCGCACGGGCAATCGCCACGCGCTGCTTCTCACCACCCGAGAGCTTCAGCCCCCGCTCCCCCACCATGGCCTCGTACTGCTCGGGCAGGCTCACGATGAAGTCATGAATCTGCGCCGACCGTGCTGCAGCCCGCACCTCTTCGTCAGAAGCTTCCGGTCTGCCATAACGGATGTTGTACAGGATTGTATCGTTAAACAGCACCGTATCCTGGGGAACGATGCCGATGGCTGCACGCAGGCCGGCCTGGCGCAGGTCGCGCAGATCGATGCCATTGACCTCGATCGAGCCTCCTGACACATCGTAGAAGCGATAGAGAAGGCGCGCCAGGGTCGACTTGCCTGACCCCGAATGCCCTACGACCGCCACTCTGGAGCCCGCCGCGATATCGAACGAGACATCGAAGAGGATCTGGCGCTTGGGGTCGTAGCTGAAATCGACATGGCGAAAGCGCACTTCGGTCTCGCCTGGTGGCACCTCGACTGCACCCGGACGGTCTTCGACTTCGCGATTGACCGACAGCAGCCTGAACATGCGATCCATGTCGATCAGCGACTGCTTGACCTCGCGATAGACCATGCCGAGAAAATTCAGCGGAATGTAGAGCTGGATGAGGAGCGCATTGATGAGCACCAGATCGCCCAGGGTAAGGACCTTGCGCTCGACCCCGTCGGCCGCCAGCATCATGAGCACCGTGAGGGCAATGGCGATGATGCTGCTCTGGCCGATGTTGAGGATGCCCAGCGATGCCTCGTTCTTGACCGCGGCGTCCTCGTACTTGCGCAGGCTGTCGTCATAGCGACCGGCCTCGAAGTCTTCGTTGCCGAAGTACTTCACCGTCTCGTAATTGAGCAGGCTGTCGACGGCCCGCGTATTGGCACGCGAATCGAGTTCGTTGGCCTCCCTGCGAATCGCGATGCGCCATTCGGTAACCGTGATGGTGAACCCGATGTACAGGGAAACCGCAATGAAGGTGACGGCCGGAAAGCGCCAGTCAAAGCGCGCAAAGAGCACGGCGGCCACCAGCACGAACTCGAGGATCACCGGCACGATCGAAAAGAGCATGTACGAGAGCAGCGTCGAGATGCCGCGCGTACCCCGCTCGATGTCGCGCGTCATGCCTCCGGTCTGACGATCGAGATGGAACCGCAGGGATAGCGCATGCAGGTGACGGAATACCCCGAGCGCGATTCGCCGGATGGCCCGCTGCGTCACCCGGATGAAGACAATGTCACGCAACTCGGCAAACAGCGTGGTCGAGAAGCGCAGCAGCCCGTAGGCAGCCAGCAGCGCAAAGGGCACCAGGACGATCGCCTTCTCGGGTGCGAACGAGTCCACGACCTGTTTGAGCACCAGCGGCACGCCGACGTTGGCAAGCTTGGCAACAATCAGGAAGACGAGCGCGATCGCGACGCGACCACGATATTCCAGCAGGTAGGGAGCGACCAGCCGCAACGCGCGCCATTCATTGCGCGGCGGGCCGCCCGGCGGCACGGCATCAAGGGCCGCTGCCGACTTCGCGAAAGCCTGGGTCACAGAGACAACTTTGGCGACAGGGTCGGGGAAAACCGGATTGTACGCCCGTGCAGCGGCGCCTTGGCGATACGATTGGCCCATGCACACCATCCACGGCATCGATTTCACCTCGTCACCGCGCGCTGGCAAGCCCATCACCGTGGCAAGCGGCCGGCGCGAAGGCAGCGCGCTGTACCTGGAACACCTCGAATCGCTGCGCGACTGGCCGGCCTTCGAGAGCTGGCTTGTTCGCCCCGGCCCCTGGCTGGGCGGCTTCGACTTCCCCTTCGGCCTGCCGCGCGAAGCAGTCGCGGAACTGGGCTGGCCGCTTGAGTGGGCGGCACTGGTGCGGCACTGCCGCTCGCTCGGACGAACCCACTTGCGGGCAGCCTTTGACCGCCATCGGGAGGCAAGACCCATGGGGCTGCGCTACGCGCACCGGGCAACCGATGGCCCTGCCCGCTCGCACAGCCCCATGAAACTGGTGAATCCGCCAGTGGGCCTGATGTTTCTGGAAGGCGCCCCGCGCCTGCTCGAGGCCGGCATCGACATTCCTGGCATTCACGCGGGTGACTGCACGCGCCAGGCCGTCGAAGCCTACCCGGGTCTGGTGGCGCGGCGCATCACTCAAGCCTCCTACAAGTCGGATACGCGGGCCAGGCAGACCGATGCGCGTCGGGCAGCCCGTGGTCGAATCGTCGAGCAACTGACCACGACCGGGGTAACGATCGCTATCGACAGCGGGTTGACCCTGCCCCCTTCATCGGCGCCCACCCGACTCGACCTGGACGACCGCCTGGCCGCCATGCTGATCGATGATGCGAGCGGTGATCTCCTCGATGCAACACTGGCTGCGCTGCAGGCCACCTGGTGCGACGAGCGGCGAACGTGGCACCATGGACTTCCACCTGCGTTCGACCCGATCGAGGGATGGATAGCCGGTGCCCCCTGGAGCAAGCCTTGACGATACGTGCCGTGAGTTTCGACCTTGATGACACCCTCTGGCCAGTATGGCCTGCGATCGTGCGCGCGGAGCAGGCCCTCCAGGCATGGCTGGCCGAACACGCAGCCCCGGTGGCCGATCGTTTCCCACCCGAGCGCATGCGCGAATTGCGTCCAAAGGCCGGCGAGCTTGCAGCCGCCGCGGGTTTTTCGCACGACCTCGCCTGGACCCGACGCACGCAGATCGGGCTGGCCTTTGCCGCTACCGGTCATCCGGCCAGCGAAGACATGATTGCCACCGGGTATCAGGTCTTCGAGGACGCGCGGCAACTGGTTGAACCCTACCCCGAAGTCGATGCGGTGCTCGCCACGATTGCCGCACGCCTGCCACTGGTTGCGGTGACCAATGGCAGCGCAGAAATCGACCGGACTGCGCTCGGACGACATTTCAAGGGCGCCTTCTCGGCAACCCGCCTGGGCATCGCGAAACCCGATGCAGGCATCTTTCATGCTGCCTGCAGGCTGGTGGACTGCCAACCCCACGAAGTGCTGCATGTGGGCGATGACCCCCATCTGGACATTGCCGCCGCACGTGCGGCCGGCATGCCGACGCTCTGGATCAACCGATCCGACAAGCCCTGGCCGCTCGAGGGGCCGAGTGGACCGGTCGCCGCCGATCTGCATGGGGTTCTCGCACTCCTCGGCTGAGTTGCCTCGACCAGAGATTGAGCAAACACCCGAGCATCGCCAGGGGCGTGGCTGGTCGGGCTTTTTCATGCCGGTTATGATGCTCTCTGGTATCGACACGGGGAGTATCAGGTGGGCAAGCTGATTGTTCGGAAGGTCGGCGTGCTGGGCGCCGGTGTGATGGGTGCGCAGATCGCGGCGCACCTGGTCAATGTGCGCGTACCGGTGATCCTGTTCGATCTGCCTGCCCGCGAAGGCCCCCCGAGCGGCATTGCCCGACGCGCCATCGACGGGCTTTCGCGGCTGTCGCCGCCCCCGCTCGCTGCGCCAGGTCTTGCCAGCTACATCGAAGCGGCCAATTACGAGGAAGACCTCGGCCGACTGGCCGAGTGCGATCTGGTGATCGAGGCCATCGCTGAGCGCATGGACTGGAAACTGGACCTTTATCGCCGCATCGGTCCGCACCTGCGTGCCGACTCGATCATCGCATCGAACACCTCGGGTCTGTCGATCGCCACCATCGGCGATGCCCTGCCCGAGGCCATGCGAAGCCGCTTCTGCGGTGTCCACTTCTTCAATCCACCACGCTACATGACGCTGGTAGAGCTGATCCCTACACCGCGCACCGATGCAAGCCTGCTCGATGCACTCGAGACCTTCCTGGTGACGACGGTCGGCAAGGGGGTGGTGCGAGCCAGGGACACGCCCAACTTCATCGCCAATCGCTATGGCATCTTCTCGATGATTGCGACGATGGAAAATGCCGAGCGCTTCGGGCTGGGCTTTGATGTCGTCGATGACCTCACCGGCACCCGTCTGGCACGCGCCAAGTCGGCCACCTTCAGAACCGCCGACGTGGTTGGTCTGGACACCATGGCCCATGTGATCCGGACCATGGCCGAGACGCTGCCCTCCGACCCCTGGCACCGCTACTTTCGCTCACCCGACTGGCTCCAGGGACTCATCGAGCGTGGTGCGCTGGGCCAGAAGACCCGCGCCGGCATCTTCTCCAAACCTGGCAAGGAGATTCTGGTACTCGACCGTGCCAGCGGCCAGTATGTTGCCTCGACCGGTGCCGCCTCCGATGCGGTGAAGGCCATCCTCAAGATCAGCTCGGCTGCCGACCGCTTTGCAGCGCTGCGTGCAAGCGACGATCCACAGGCCCGCTTTCTATGGGCGATCCAGCGCGACCTCTTCCACTACTGTGCCGTTCACCTGGCCTCGGTGGCCGACAATGCGCGTGATGTCGATCTGGCACTGCGCTGGGGCTTTGGCTGGTCGGCCGGCCCGTTTGAAACGTGGCAGGCAGCCGGCTGGCAGCAGATTGCGCGCTGGATCAACGAAGACATTGCCGCAGGCGTGGCGATGTCAGACGCGCCGCTCCCTGCGTGGGTGACCGAACCAGGTCGCACCGGTGTACACACCGAGGCCGGTTCGTTCTCGGCCCTGACTGGCAGCGTCGTAGCGCGCTCACCCCTGCCCGTCTACCGCCGCCAGGCCTTTCCCCCGCTGGTATCGGGGGAGCAGGCTGCGCCGCGCGGAGAGACGGTGTTCGAAAACGCAGGCGTTCGCCTCTGGACCGGCATCGAAGCCACCGGAGGGGACATCGCGGTACTCTCGTTTCGCACCAAGATGAACATCGTCGACGCAACGGTGCTCGAGGGCATCGCCCAAGCGCGCGCCCTTGCCGAATCCGACTTCCGCGGCATGGTCATCTGGCAAACCGGTGATCACTTCAGCCTCGGCGCCGATCTGGGCTCGATCAGTGCCCTTGTCGAGGCCGGCAAGTTCGATGACATCGACGCGATGATCGCGCGTTTCCAGCAGACATCACTCCTGCTTCGCGATGCACAAGTACCCGTGGTAGCGGCCTTGCGCGGCATGGCGCTGGGGGGGGGGTGCGAGTTTGCCCTGCATGCCAGCCGTATTGTAGCGGCGCTTGAAACCGGCATTGGTCTGGTGGAAACCGGGGTCGGCCTGATTCCGGGCGGTGGCGGATGCAAGGAGCTTGCACTGCGCGCCGCCGGCGAAGCAGCGGCCACGCGCAGTGCAAGCGGAGCAGCATGGCTATTTGACTTCATCCGTCCGCGTTTCGAGAGCGTGGCCTTGGCAACGACTGCAAAATCGGCCGAGGATGCGCGCTCACTCGGCCTGTTGCGAGCGGCCGACGTCGTCATCACCAACCCGCATGAATTGCTGCATGTAGCCTGCAACGTCGCCCGCGGCCTTGCCGACAGCGGATGGCGTCCACCGTTGCCGCCCCAGCCCTTTGCGGTCATGGGGGCCAACGGCATCGCCACACTGCAAGCCCATCTGGTGAACCTGCGCGATGGCGGCCTGATCTCGGCTCACGACCACACCGTAGGGCTGGCACTTGCCCAAGCACTGTGCGGCGGGCCGGTACCCGAGGGCAGTCTGGTCGACGAGCGCTGGATGCTCGACCTCGAGCGTCGACTCTTCGTCGACCTCTTGCGCAACCCGCTCACCCTGGCGCGCATCAAGCACACGCTCGCTACCGGCAAACCGCTTCGCAACTGAGAGAACACATCATGCCCCGTCAGATCGAAGAGGCCTATGTCGTCGCGGCAACCCGAACCCCGATCGGCAAGGCGCATCGCGGAAGCTTCCGCAACACCCGACCCGATGATCTGCTGGCGTTCGCGCTGCGGGCCGCCCTTGCAACGGTGCCATCGCTCGACCCAGCGGCCATCGAGGACGTCGTCGTGGGGTGCGCACTTCCCGAAGGGGTGCAGGGCTACAACGTTGCCCGCATCGGTCTGTTACTGGCCGGGCTCCCCGACACCGTTGGCGGGATCACGATCAACCGCTTCTGCTCATCGGGCCTCAATGCGGTATCGATGGCGGCCGACCGCATCCGCTGCGGTGAGGCCGACGTGATGATCGCGGCAGGTGTCGAATCGATGAGCATGGTGCCGATGAGTGGTCACCACCCCTCGTTCAACGAACGCATCTACACCGACGAGAACTACGGTATCGCCTACGGCATGGGTTTGACCGCCGAGCGAGTCGCCCAGCAGTGGAAGGTGAGCCGCGAGGCACAGGATGCCTTTGCCCTGCAGAGCCACCAGCGTGCGCTGGCCGCGCAGGCGGCCGGTGAGTTCACCGACATCAGCCCGATTGAAGTGGTGGATGTCGTACCCGACCTGCAGACACGGCGCATCGAGCGACGCAGTCGCACCCTCGCCCTTGACGAAGGCCCGCGTGCCGACACCAGCGCCGAGGCGCTCGCCCGACTGCGTCCGGTATTTGCCGCCAAAGGCTCGGTGACCGCCGGCAACGCCTCGCAGACCTCCGATGGTGCCGGCGCCCTGGTCTTGATGAGTGGCGCAGCGCTCGCCCGGTTCAACCTCACGCCGATGGCCCGCTTTGCCAGCTTTGCCGTCGTCGGCGTGCCCCCTGAGGTGATGGGGATCGGGCCCAAGGCAGCCATTCCGAAGGCGCTGGAGCGCGCCGGCATCCGGCAGGACGACCTCGACTGGATCGAACTCAATGAAGCCTTTGCTGCCCAGGCACTGGCCGTGATGAACGAACTGGGTCTTGACCCCGCGCGAGTCAACCCTTTGGGCGGTGCCATCGCACTGGGCCATCCGCTGGGTGCCACCGGTGCCATACGCAGTGCGCAACTCATCCACGGCCTGCAACGACGCCAGGGGCGCTATGGCATGGTCACCATGTGTGTCGGTACCGGCATGGGTGCAGCAGGCATCTTCGAGCGGGTGTAATGCACACCTTTGCGGGGCGCACGGCAGTGGTCACTGGTGCAGCCAGCGGCCTTGGGTTGGCACTGGCCAGCGCCTGCCTGGCTCGCGGCATGAATGTGGTGCTGGCCGACATCGACCCGGCAGCGCTCGAAGCAGCGATGGCGACGATGCCGCCGGCGCGCGCTCTCGCCGTTCCAACCGATGTGTCCGAGGCGCGGAGCGTCGCTGCGCTCGCAGAGCACGCGCGACGTCGATTCGGCGCCATCCATCTTCTGGCCAACAACGCCGGCGTCGCCCCGATGGGTTCGCTGGAAGACAGCACGATCGCCGACTGGCAGTGGGCGATCGGGGTCAATCTGATGGGCCTCGTCCATGGCCTGAAGGCATTCCTGCCGGGCATGCGGGCCCATGGAGAAGCGGCGCATGTGCTCAACACAGCCTCGGTGGCTGGTCTGCTGGCCCCCGGCGGCATGGCGGTCTACAACACCACGAAACATGCCGTGGTTGCACTCTCGGAGACCTTGCTGCATGAACTGCAGGAAGACCGGGTGCCGATCGGCGTGAGCGTCCTGTGCCCGGCCTGGTTTCCCTCACGACTGGCCGAGGGCGACCGAATGCGACCCGCGGGTCTGCAGAACCGCGAACCGGTCGGGGCAGCGCGCAAGGCCACCGAGGCACGACTGGCAGCCGCAGCAGCCGCAGGGCGCCTGAGTGCGCAGGACATCGCCACCATCGCACTTGATGGCGTTGCGGCCAACGCATTCATCATCCTGCCCCACGAGCGGATCCGATCCGCCATCGAGGGCCGCTTCGCCGACATCATTGCCTGCAAGAGCCCACGCGACCCGCTGGCGCGACCTGCAGGCTGAGCCTGACCGACCTGCCCGAATCACCGACCTTTCGCTGGAGCCCACCATGCCGCCGAGCACAGACCCGCGTATCCCGTATCGAAGTGCGCTCATCGTGGGCGCGGGCAGTGGCCTCAGCGCCTCGCTCGCTCGCCAGTTGGCCGTGGCCGGTCTGCAGGTGAGCCTTGCCGCGCGCAACGCCGACAAGCTTGCCGCCCTCTGCGAGGCCACGGGCGCCTCGGCACACGCCTGCGACGTGGCCAAGGCCGATGAGGTGAAAGCGCTCTTTGCAACGCTCGATCGCGAAGGCCGAACGCCTGATGTCCTCATCTACAACCCCAGTGCCCGCGCCCGTGGCCCCCTGGCCGACCTCGACCCCCTCGAGGTCGCCCGTGCGATCGACATCGGCGCCTATGGCGGCTTTCTGGCGGCGCAACAGGCCGTGCAGCGCATGCTGCCGCACCAACGGGGTGCCATTCTGTTCACGGGTGCATCAGCCAGCGTCAAGGGCTTTGCGCTGTCTGCCCCCTTTGCCATGGCGAAATTCGCGCTGCGCGGACTCGCACAGAGCATGGCACGCGAACTGCAACCCAAGGGCATCCACGTCGCCCACTTCGTGATCGATGGGGGTATTCGCAGCGAACGTCGTCCGGAACCCCCGGAGAGTCCCGACTCGCTGCTCGACCCTGAAGCCATCGCGCAGAGCTATCTGGCCGTGCTTTCGCAACCGCGCAGCGCCTGGACCACCGAACTCGAACTGAGACCCTGGGTCGAGCGCTTCTGAGCGGGCCCGGCACGCAACGACAACGCCCGCCACGCACGGAGAGGAGATCATTGCATGAACCCGACACCCCGACATGCCCCGCGTGCCATCGCGGCCGTCGAGAGCACCATGGAATTCGCCGATCGACACGCAGGGCGGCCGGCCATCTACCTCGACGAAACCGCATCCCCTGCCACCCGGCGCAGCGGTCGTTTCGAAACCCGACCGGTCACGGTTGAAAACGTCCGTCCAATCGCGCGTGCGCTCTCGCTTGACCGGGAGGGCTTTGCCCTGATGCCCCACACCTCGTCGGTGACCGACTTCTACGACGAGACTGCCATCAAGGACGTCTACGTGCCCGAACTCGAGCGACTGATTGGTGCGTTGATGGGGGCGAAGCGGGTACTGATGTTCGATCACACCCGACGCACCGGCCCTCGAGAAGACACGGGCGGTCTTCGGACCCGCGAGCCCGTTCGCCGCATCCACAACGATTACAGCGAGAAGTCAGGCCCGCGCCGCATGCTCGATCTGATCGGCGAGCCGGAAGCCGCCTTGCAACGCGGTCGACGCTTTGCCATCGTGAACGTCTGGCGGCCCATGCGAGGTCCGCTGCAAGAAACCCCACTGGGCCTGTGCGATGCCACGACCGTCAGGGCAGCCGACTGGATCGAGACCGATCAGGTCTACCGCGACCGGGTCGGCGAAACCTACTGCCTGGCGTGGGCGCCCGAGCAGCGCTGGTATTACGCGCCCGACATGACGCCTGAGGAAATCATTCTCATCAAGTCGTACGATTCGGCACTCGACGGGCGCGCGCGGTTCTGTGCACACTCGGCCTTCGACGACATCACTGCGCCGGCCGATGCCCCACCGCGGGCAAGCATCGAAGCACGCCTGCTTGCCCTTTTCTGAGGCACTACCAGGGGGTGGGTGGCGGCACCCGGATGTGCTCGCGCCCGGCGACTGCCACGCTCGCAAAGTCGGCCGGACCGACAATCTCCAGGTACTCCATGTCGGGGGAGTAGTCGAACAGATAGTGAACGATGCCCGGCCGCTGATGGACACAATCGCCCGCCGAAACCCGCGTTACCTTGTCTTCGTACATGAAGCGCGCCCAGCCCGACATCATGATGACGATCTGGAACTCGGCCACGTGGTAATGCCAGCCCGTACCTTCGTCGGGTGGATTGAGCGCCTTCACCAGATGGGCAATCACCTTGCCTCCCGTGGCCTTCGAGATCCCCAGATCACGATAGAGGAAGAAGTCGCGCAGACCTCCGGGCAGGTACCGGGTGTCTTGCGGCTTCACATGCGAAAAGAGGGTGGAACTTTCAAATTTTTCGACAGCGTTCATCGTCAAAACTCCATGTCGAGTTCATCGAGTTCATCGGGCTCTGCCAGCGCATCGGCAATCCAGGTCTGCATCTCAGGCATCGCCATCACGCGATCGCGATAATCGGCTGCAGCCGGTGACAAGGCCACACCGTAGGTCGTGAAACGGCTTGCAACGGGAGCGAACATCGCATCGGCGAGCGTTCGATGGCGTCCGAAGAGCCACGGACCACCATAACGCTGAAGACACTCCTGCCAGATGGTCTCGATACGCTCGATGTCGTGCTGTGCCTTGGACCAGACCTTGAATCCCTTCAACCGGGCACGCATGTTCATCGGCAGCGAGGCGCGCAACGCCGAGAAGCCCGAATGCATCTCGCCACAGATGGAACGGCAGTGCGCCCGGTGCACCGGATTGGTGGGCAGCAGTTTCGCTTCTGGTGCAATTTCGTTCAGATATTCGCCGATCGCGAGGGTGTCCCACATGCGAATGCCCTTGTGCACCAGGCATGGCACAAGGATGGACGGGGCAAGCAGCAACAACTCGGCACGAGCGCCCGGCGCATCGATGGCCACCCGCTCCTCCTCGAAATCAATCCCGGCCAGCTTGACCATGAGCCATCCACGCAGAGACCAGGAGGAGTAGTTCTTGCTGCTGATCGACAATCGGGTGACTGAACGCCGCGTGCGTGACACGGCGCCCTTGGCGACCACCCCGGCGGCATCGGTCGCCCGTGCGCGGCCGGCGGCCTTTGTTGCGGAAGGCTTCGATCGAGTTGCCATGATCACCCTTCGACGAGAATGTCGTATGCTTTGGACAGATGCAAGGAGCATGCCACCGGCGTGGGTTCCAGAGCCTTGCGCAAGGAATGATTATTGCTATGCAGCAAAGCATGATCTACGCCGTCTACGATCTGCTCGAACGCCAGACCGACCTCGTCAGGGGCTGGGCGGCCGCGATGAGCGAATACGCGGGACACTTGCACGACTGGACCGGCATGCCGCTTCTTCGCGACCTCTCGGCCACCCTCGAAGTCGGTTCATTGATGGGCCTCAGCCACGAGCGGCCCGAATTCGGTCTGAACGCCTTTCACGACCTGCACGGTACGCCCTGGCAAATCGAAACCGACATCGTCCACCACACGCCATTCCTCAATCTGGTGCGTTTTCGCAAGCTGGGCTCGCAAGGTGAACCGCGCGTATTGCTGGTGGCGCCGATGTCGGGCCACTTTGCAACGCTGTTGAACGGCACGCTGAAGACCCTGCTCGCAGATCATGAGGTGTACCTCACTGACTGGCTCAACGCTCGCGACATCCCCACCGAGGCCGGCCGCTTCGGCTTCGACGAGTACGTGCTGCATCTGGTCGAATGCCTGCGACATCTGGGGCCTCCGGTCCATCTGATGGGCGTCTGCCAGCCAACGGTGGCGTGCCTGGCTGCCACAGCGCTCATGGCAGCCGAACACGACCCGTGTGAACCGGCCAGCCTCATTCTGATGGCGGGCCCGATCGACACGCGCCTGAGCCCGACGCGGGTCAACGAACTGGCGAAGGAAAAGCCGATCGAATGGTTCGAGCAGAACCTGGTGAGTATCGTGCCCATGCCGCACGCGGGCGCCGGACGCCGCGTCTACCCGGGCTTCATCCAGCTCAGCGCCTTCATGAGCATGAATCGCGAGCGCCACATCCAGTCGTTTCGCACCCTGCGTGAGTTGCGCATCGCCGGCGAAAGTCAGCGAGCCGATGCCATCCGTGACTTCTATCGCGAATACTTCGCGGTCATGGATCTGCCGGCCGAGTTCTATCTGGAGACGGTGCGCTCGATCTTCCAGGATCACGACCTGCCCTTGGGGCAGCTTTCGGTCGATGGCAGGCCAGTCGATTGCTCGGCCATTCGAAAACCCTTCCTGCTGACCATCGAGGGCGAACGCGACGATATCTGCGGTATCGGTCAGACGCTTGCGGCGCAGGACCTGTGCAGCCGCATGCCGATCTACAAGAAGACCCATCACCTGCAGGCAGGGGTCGGACACTATGGCGTCTTCAGCGGCAAGCGCTGGGAGCGACGGATCTACCCTGTCGTGCGCGAATTCATCCAGTCTGCGCAATAGCAGGTCCGGCGCCCATCACATCCGTACGCCGGGAGGCAGTGGCCTCAGCGGCCGCGCAAGCGCCCGGCGACATCCGGGTTGAGCAGATTGATCGGATGCCCGGCAGCCAACCCATTGATGGCCTCGAAGGCAGGCGCAAAGAATTCCTCGTAGGTGGTGTGCTCGGCATAGCCAAGATGCGGCGTGCACAGCACGTTATCCATCGCCAGCAAGGGATCGCTGGCACCCAGAATCGGCTCGGTGTCGTAGACGTCCACGGCCGCAAAACCCGGGCGTCCGGCGCGCAAGGCGACAAGAAGAGCCCCCGGCTCGATGAGTTGGGCACGACTGGTGTTCACGAACAGGGCAGTTGGCTTCATCAGTGCCAGGTCACTGCCCTTGATGATGCCGCGGGTCGACGCATTCGAGCGCACGTGAATCGAGACCACATCACACTCGGCGAAGAAGGCATCGCGTGAATCGATGATTTCGACACCGTCCGCCCGTGCGCGTGCCTGCGAGGCTTCACGCCCGCCGTGGGTGACGACGCGCATGCCGAAGGCCTGCCCGAACCGGGCGACCCGCGAACCGATGTTGCCGTAACCGTAGATGCCGAGCACCAGCCCGCGAACCGACTGACCCAGGCTTGACTGCCAGCGCCCGGCACGCAGACCGATAGCCTCGGAAACCACCTTGCGCTTGGCAGCCAGCACCAGGGCCCAGGTGAGCTCGGCAGTGGCCTCGCTCGACGTACCAGCGCCGCTCACCGCGATGCCCAGGTCGGTGCACGCAGCCAGATCGACGTGCGCTGCGGCATGACCCGTCTGGCTGATGAGACGCAAGGCGGGCAACTGCTCGAGCAGTTCGCGTGGCATGCGGGTGCGCTCGCGAATCAGCACCACCGCATCGGCCGCCTTGAACCGCTGCACGATCAGCGCGGGGTCGGTCACGATGTCGTGATGAACGGTGACCTCATGGCCTGCAAGGAGGGAACGGCAGGCGAGCTGATCGAACGCATGCTGGTAATCATCGGCAATCACGACTTTCATGAGACCTCCAGAATCAAGTGTTACGGGCTGCGCGCCGGGCGGCCATCGCCGCTTCGCCTGCCTTGCGATCGGTGGCAACACGCTGGAAGGCAGGTCGTGCGGCCAGTTGCATCAGCCACGGCGCGATGGCGGCATTGTCGGCCAGCACATCGGCACCGAGCACCCGACGGGTAGCCATCGAGACGAGGGGCAGGTGCACGGCGAGCGCGCAATCGGCCAGCGTGAGCACCTCGCCCATCGCAAAGGGCGCAAACCGAGCCAGGCGCGAGAGCGCCGTCGCACCCCGCGCAAGTTCGCGCGCAGCCTCGGTGCGCACCTCCTCGCTCACCACGCCACCGAAGAAGGCTTGCGGGTAGAGTCGCCGCGCCGGCAACTCGAGGTAGAGTTCGGTGACTGCCACCAGTTCCCGACAGGCCGCACGCGCTCGCGCAACTGAGGGCACCAGGGGTACCGCCGGATAGGCATCCTCGAGATAATCGCAGATGACCTGCGACTCGGTGATGATGAAACCGTCGTCGTCAAGAAACGGAATCTTGCGAGCAGCCGAGGCGTCGAGTCGTGGGCTCGTGTGCGACAGCCCGACATACTCCTCCTCGAAGGCAAGCCCCTTCTCGAGGAGAACGAGCTTCACCTTGTTGTAGTAGTTGGAGACCGGAAATCCGCACAGACGGATCATGCTGCGGCACCACCACCCGGTATCGGATGACGCGCGAGTTCCCATTTGGCAATCGCGGCACGGTGCACCTCGTCGGGGCCATCGGCAAAACGCAGCGTCCGGTTCCAGGCGTACATGTAGGCAAGCGGGAAGTCATCGCTCATGCCACCACCACCATGCACCTGAATGGCCCAGTCGATGACCTTGCACGCCATGGTAGGAAGCAGCACCTTGATCATGGCAATCTCGTTGCGAGCACTCTTGCTGCCACCTTCGTCGATGCGATGCGCCGCCTGCAGCACGAGGAGACGCGCCGAGTCGATCATGATGCGCGATTCGGCAATGCGTTCGTGCCACACGCCCTGCTCGGACACCCGCTTGCCGAAGGCCACGCGCGACTGGGCCCGCTTGCACAGCAACTCGAGCGCGCGCTCAGCCTGTCCCACCAGCCGCATGCAGTGATGAATGCGGCCTGGTCCAAGACGCCCCTGGGCGATCTCGAAGCCGCGTCCCTCGCCCAGCAGCAGGTTGGTCACCGGCACGCGCACGTTCTCGAAGGTGACCTCGGCATGACCATGCGGCGCATCGTCGTAGCCGAAGAGATTGAGCGGAAGCACCACGGTAACCCCGGCCGCATCGCGAGGCACCAGCACCATCGACTGCTGGATGTGGCGGGGTGCGCTCGTATCGGTCTTGCCCATGAAGATGAAGAAGGCACACCGCGGGTCGGGCGCCCCGGACGACCACCACTTGCGGCCGTTGATCACGTAATGGTCGCCATCGCACACGATGCTCGACTCGATGTTGGTGGCGTCCGATGAGGCCACATCGGGCTCGGTCATCGCGAAGCACGAGCGAATGCGCCCCTCCGAGAGGGGAACCAGCCACTGCGCCTTCTGCGCCTCATCGGCATAGCGGATCAGGGTTTCCATGTTGCCGGTGTCAGGTGCCGAGCAGTTGAACACCTCGGGGGCCCAGCACACCCGCCCCATGATCTCGCACAGCGGTGCGTACTCGAGATTGGTGAGGGCACCACCGTGGGACGCCGGCCACCACAGGTTCCAGAGGCCGGCGGCTTTCGCCTTCACCTTCAATTCCTCGATCACCGGAATCGGCGTCCAGCGACGACCGGCCGCGGTATTGGCCGCGAGGTCGGCATGCCAGCGTCCCTCGTTCGGGTAGATGTGCTCGTCCATGAACGCGGTCAGCCGCGTGCGCAAGGATTGCACTTTCTCGGAGTATTCGAAGCTCATGGTCAGCCTTTTCGGTTGGATTCGAGCCGGCAGGCAATGGCCCAGCCGGTTTCGGCAAGCCAGCGTGCGCGACTGCCGGCCTCCGCAGCCTGCTCGCTCGCAGCGATGCCCTCGACGTGGCGCTTCATGATCCCTTGCAGGATGGCGGCAAGCCGAAACAGATTGTAGGCGATGTAGAAGTTCCAATCGGCCATCACCCCTGAAGGGCCCTCGGCCGGGTGCGCGCGGGCGGCGCCGATGCGTTCGAGGTAGCGCGCCACATACTCGGACTCAGACGGAATGCCCAGCGCGGCGATGTCCTCACCGGCAATTCCCCGGAATCGCCCGGGGGGAATATGCCAACTCAGGCAGTGATAGGAGAAATCGGCGAGGGGATCGCCCAGCGTCGAGAGTTCCCAGTCGAGCACCGCGAGGATCCGCGGTTCGGTCGGATGAAAGACGAGGTTGTCCATCCGGAAGTCGCCATGCACGATGGCCACCGACTCACGCGCCGGAATGCGGCCTGGCAGCCATTCGATGAGTCGGTCCATCGCCGGGATCGATTCGGTTTCGGAGGCGCGATACTGGCGACTCCAGCGATCGATCTGACGTGCGAGGTAATTGCCCGGGCGGCCATAGTCAGCCAGGCCGACACGGTTCGGATCGATGGCATGCAGGCTTGCGATCACCCGGTTCATCTCGTCATAGAGCGCAGCGCGCCCGGCGCGATCGAGGTCGGGGAGGGTCTGATCCCACAGCACGCGCCCCTCGATGAACGCCATGATGAAGAAGGCGCGGCCCAGAACCGACTCGTCGGCACACTGCGCCAGCATCTGCGGCACCGGCAATCCGGTGGCTTGAAGCGCCCCCATGACGCGAAACTCGCGCTCGATGGCATGTGCCGAGGGCAGCAACTGCGCTGCTGGTGCAGGCTTCGATCGCATGACATAGCGCAGGGACGGGGTACCCAGAAGGTAGGTAGGATTGGACTGTCCGCCACGAAACTGTTCGACGGTGAGGGGGCCACTGAAACCCTCCACGTGAGCGCTCATCCAGGCGGCAAGGCGGTCAACGTCGACGCTGTGCCGGTTGGCGACCGGAAGGGTGCCCGGGGGGGTATGACTCACGACGCGGCTCCAGCAAGAAGCGGCACAAGCGTCCGACATTGCAGTTCAACGGGGTTAAAGCGCATGAAAGTCTCCCTGCTCAGGGCAGCACCGAATGGTAACAGCCCACTTGCGCAGGCTCGGCCAGGCGCAAAGGCCACTGCGCTCACGCAGAGGCTGGCATCTCCCGGCCCCGGCTCCAAGGACGCCCACAAACGACGAAGCACCCCACCCAACCCGATCTCGGCCGCGCTGTTTGCTGCCTCACGCATTCCACCTGAGGCGGTCTACGGCTTGCTGTCATCGACACCCTCAGGCCTGTCGGATGAAGAGGCCGAACGTCGGCTATCGCGCGACGGACTCAATCAGATAGCGGCTGAAAAAGCCCCTTCGCTGATCGTGGAACTGCTCGGTCGTGCCCTGAATCCCTTGAACTTTCTGCTCGCCGTCCTGGCTTTCGCCTCGTGGTTTCTGGGCGACAGACGCGCCGCGGTGGTGATCATTGTCATGGTGGTGATGTCGGTAACCCTCGCCTTCGTGCAGGAACACCGCTCGAATCAGGCAGCCGCACGGCTGCGTTCCATGGTGAAGACCATGACAAGCGTTCGCCGCAATGGCCGCCCTGCGACCAACGTGCCGCTCGAGAGGCTGGTTGCCGGCGATGTGGTGATGCTGAGCGCCGGCGACATGATTCCAGCCGATGTGCGCCTGGTCGAGAGCAAGGACTTCTTTGTGAATCAGGCGGCACTGACCGGCGAGTCGATGCCACTGGAGAAGTTCTGCCACGGCCTCGATGATGCTGCCTCGCAGGACAGTCCGTTTGCAATGGGCAACTTGAGTTTCATGGGCAGCAATGTGGTGAGCGGCTACGCCACTGCGGTCGTCATCCACTGCGGCGAGCGCACATCGTTTGGTCAACTGGCGCAGTCCCTCGCGGTACGGCGCCCGACCAGTGCATTCGACCGGGGTATCCAGCGATACACCTGGCTCATGGTTCGCGTCATGGCCGTGATGGTGCCAGCCGTATTCGTGATCAATCTGCTCACCAAGGGCAACTGGCTCGAGTCGGTGCTTTTTGCGGTGGCGGTGGCCGTGGGTCTCACACCAGAAATGCTGCCCATGATCGTGACCGTAAACCTCGCGAAAGGCGCGTTGGAGATGGCACGTCGGCGGGTCATCGTGAAACGACTCGAATCGATCCAGAACTTCGGCGCCATGGACGTACTGTGTACCGACAAGACCGGCACCCTCACCCAGGATCGCATCATCCTCAAGCGCCATCTCGATCTGCGCGGTGCGGAATCCGACCGTGTCCTGGAATATGCCTTTCTCAACAGCCACCATCAGTCAGGACTGCGCAATCTGCTCGATCTGGCGGTGCTTCACCATGTGGAACTGCACCCGCTCTACGGCGAGGGCAGCCATTACCGCAAGGTCGACGAGATTCCGTTTGACTTCGATCGCCGCCGACTCTCGGTCGTGGTGGCCGCCGGTGACGGACCGCACCTGCTCATCTGCAAGGGTGCCGTCGAAGAAGTACTTGAGGCCTGCACCACCTGCGAGCTCGATGGCGTGGTGTCACCGCTTGATCTGACCCATCTGGCAAAGGCGCGCAACGAAACCGAGGCGCTGAACGCCGACGGCTTCAGGGTGGTGGCAGTTGCCTCGCGCACCTTCGCCCACGCTCAGGCCAGCTACTCTCGGGAGGATGAACGTGCGCTCACCTTGCTCGGGTACATCGCCTTTCTCGACCCGCCCAAGGAGAGTGCAGCACCGGCAATCACGGCACTTCATGCCAGTGGCATCACCGTGAAGATCCTCACGGGTGACAATGACATCGTCACTCGCAAGATCTGCAATGAGGTCGGTATCGATGCGGGACGCATCGTGCTCGGACCCGAACTGGCCGAACTCGATCGGCTCGAAGTATCGGCACTGGTCGAAACCGCCAACGTCTTCGCGCGCCTGACGCCGGCGCAAAAGGCGCAGGTGGTCGAGGCCCTGCGTCACAACGGCCATGTGGTGGGATTCATGGGCGATGGCATCAACGACAGCCCGGCACTGAAGGCAGCAGATGTCGGCATCTCGGTCGATACCGCTGTCGACATCGCGCGCGAATCAGCCGACATCATCCTGCTCGAGAAGAGCCTGACGATACTGCAGGAAGGTGTCGTCGAAGGTCGCAAGGTATTCGGCAACATCATCAAGTACATCCGGATGGGTGCCAGTTCCAGCTTCGGCAACATGCTCAGCGTTCTGGGCGCAAGCGCCTTCCTGCCCTTCCTGCCGATGGCCCCGATCCAGGTCGTAACCAACAATCTGCTCTACGACTTGTCGCAGACAGCCATACCCACCGACCGGGTCGATGCCGAATACCTCGAGCGTCCGCGCCACTGGGACATCTCGGGCTTGTTCAAATTCATGATCGTCGTCGGCCCGGTGAGCTCGCTCTTCGACTACGCCACCTTCTTCACGCTGATCTGGTTCTTCGACGGTATGAACAATGCCCCACTCTTCCAGACCGGCTGGTTCGTCGAATCGATACTCACCCAGACCCTCATCATCCACGTGATCCGCACCGCTCGAATCCCGTTTTTCGAAAGCGTGGCCAGCATGCCACTGCTGTTAGCCACCTTCCTCGTCTGTCTGACTGCCATTGCACTACCGTACACGAGTGCAGGCGAAGCGCTGGGCTTCGTGCCGCTGCCCGCCCTCTGGTGGCCCTGGATGGCTGCCTTCGTGGTCGGCTACGGCATTCTGGCGCACCTGATGAAGAGCTTCTTCGTGCGCCGGTGGGGGATCTAGACGCTCAAGTGCCTCGGGATGAGACAATGCGGCCTCGCAGCAGGTACCCGGGCAGAGTGGTCCGGGCCTGTCCGGCGAACGGACGCAACCGAATCCAGATCTCTCCCATGCCCCACTTCGACAGCACCAGCCATCGCTACTGCGTGGCGCCGATGATGGACCTCACCGACCGCCACTGCCGGCGCTTGCTCAGGCTCATCTCGCGCCACGCACGGCTATACACCGAAATGATCACGACCCAGGCACTGATGCGCGGTGACGCCCCGCGTCACCTGCGGCATGATCCGACCGAGCATCCGGTCGCCATCCAGCTCGGGGGCTCGGAGCCCGCCGATCTGGCCATCTGTGCCCGCATGGCAGCCGACGCAGGCTTTGACGAAGTAAACCTCAATGTCGGCTGTCCGAGCGACCGTGTACAGGCCGGGCGTTTCGGTGCCTGCCTCATGGCCGAACCCGAACGCGTGGCCGAGTCGGTCGCAGCAATGTGTGCTGCGGTCGATATCCCGGTCACGGTCAAGACGCGTATCGGGATCGACCATGACGACTCGCCCGAGCGACTGCTGCGCGTTGTGGCCTTGTGTCGTGCGGCTGGGTGCCAGATCTTCATCGTGCACGCTCGCAACGCCTGGCTCGATGGCCTCTCACCCGCCGAGAACCGCGATATTCCCCCGCTGCGCTACGAGGTCGTGCATGCGCTGAAGCGCGACAATCCCGAGTTGCAGGTGATCATCAACGGTGGACTGTGCTCGCATGAAGCGCTCGAGACCCAGCTCGTGCATGTCGACGGCGTAATGGTGGGGCGTGAGGCTTATTACAACCCCATGTCGCTTGCCCGGATCGACAAGGCACTCTACGACAGCAGCGCAGCGGTGCCTCTGGCGCGCGACATCGTCCACCAATACATGGAGTATGTCGAAGAGGAACTGTCGGCAGGCACCCCCTTGCGGGCCATGACACAGCACCTGCTTGGACTCTATCAAGGGGTTCCAGGCGCGCGCCGGTGGCGACGCACGTTGAGTGAAGAGGGACGCCTCGAAGACGCAGGTATCGAGGTAATCGAAAGGGCGCTGGCGACTGTCGAAGAGTCGGACAGCACCACACAGCTTGCCTGAGGGCATCGCGAGATCATCGCGCACTCGTCCCCAGGTTCTGGTGAGGCTCTGAAAGGACCCTGACCCGCGTCGAACACGTCGATCCGGGCTGCCCTACCAGTGCGCCCCACGCGCCACCACAGGCCACACCGCCTCGACGACATTGCCCCGACAGGCCACGATGTGATCATGCAGATTGACCGTCGGATCGCAGTGGCCCGGAACCAGGCGCAGCCGATCACCCGGGACTGGCCTGGAAGTGCCTGCAGCCACCGCGATGACGCCATGTTCATCAGAGGCTTTTACGTACTCCAGGCCGGGTCGGTCAGCCACGAGTGGCAGCCCTGAATCGAAGGCAATGGCCTTGAGGCCTGCATCGACCACCACGCGATCGGCTGCAGTCGCGCTCATCACCCCAACCAGCACATGCAGGCTCTGCCGGAACTGCGGCATGCCCGACCAGTCATTGCGCGCGTAATCGGCATCCATGAAGATGTAGGAACCGGGCTGCAACTCATTGTAGATACCACTGCGGGCATCCTGCAGGAAGGTGCCGGTGCCGCCACCGGTGATGGTCTCGCAGGCGATGCTGTACTGCGCGATGGCATCCCGACTGGCTGCCGCGTACGTGGCAGCCATGGCAGCCTGTGCCGCCCGGGCCGAAGCATCCCGAACATGCTGAGCCGCACCGTGATAGGCATGCAGACCCGCAAACCGCAGGTAGGGCGCATTCTTGACCGCACGCACCAGTTGCGCCGCGGCCGCTCCTGGCAGCACGCCGCAGCGCCGTGAGCCGACGTCAATCTCGACCAGCACGTCGATCACCACGCCAGCAGCATCGGCTGCCTGCGACAGATCAACCACGTTGACCGGGTCATCGACACACACCGAGATGCGGGCACGACGCGCGAGGTGTGCCAGACGACGCAACTTGGCAGCACCGACGATTTCATTGGTCACCGCCACATCGCGAATGCCGGCATCGACAAAGGCTTCTGCCTCGCTCACCTTCTGGCAACAGATGCCGATGGCACCAGCCGCTATCTGCCGGCGGGCGATCTCGGCGCACTTGTGGCTCTTCGCGTGCGGTCGGACACGAGCGCCAAGTCCCCTCACGGCATCGTGCAGTGAGCGCAGATTGGCCTCGAAGGCGTCCAGATCGAGCAGCAAGGCCGGTGTATCGACCTCGTCGACCGGCATCCCAGGCTGGGCAGGCGCGAGTGCTGACATGGGTGGAGTTTACGACAATCAGTCGTTGCGTACGCCAGCGCGCTCGGCGGCACGGGTATATCGACTGATTTCGGCACGCACGAACTGGTCGAGTTCCTCTGGGGTGGAGCTCACGCAATCCGATCCCATCTCGCGCATCCGGGCACGGTACTGCGGCTCCTGGGCCAGACGCACAGCAGCAGCGTTGAGTCGCTCGATCACGGGTCGGGGCGTCCCTCCGGTGGCAAAGAGCGCGGTCCAGGAACTCACCACAAAGTCGCGCACGCCAACCTCGGCCATCGTGGGGAGCTCGGGTGCAATCGAGGAGCGGATCGCCGTGGTCACGGCCAGGGCCCGAACCTTGCCAGCCCGGGTGGGGGGCATCGCAGTCGGAATCGTCTCGAACATCATCGAGACCTGCCCGGAGAGCAGATCGGGCATTGCAGCGCCGCCGCCCTTGTAGGGCACGTGCGTGATGTCGATGCCGGCAGCGGCTTTGAAGAGTTCACCCGCCAGATGCGATGAAGAGCCGTTGCCCGCCGATGCGTAGGTGAGGGCCCCAGGCCGGGCGCGTGCCAGCGTGATCAGCTCGGGCACGCTGCCAGCGCCAACCGAAGGATGAACGATGAGCACATTGGACAGGGTATGCAGCATCGACACGGGCGCGAAGTCGCGCACAGGATCGTAGGGCAGCTTTCGCATCACCGCCGGGTTGATGCCGTTGGTACCGATGGTGCCAAAGAGCAGCGTATACCCATCGGCGGCCTGGCGCGCGACAAACTCGAGCGCAATGCTGCCCCCGGCACCGGGCCGGTTCTCGACCACCAGGGTCTGTCCGAGATCGTCCGAGAGCGAGCGTGCCACCGTGCGGGCCATCACGTCGGAAGACCCCCCTGCAGCAAACGGGACGACCAGCCGCAGGGGCTTGACCGGCCAGGCCTGCCCTTGCGCAAGCGCGGCCGCCGGGAGCAGCACGAGCGAGGCTACAAGAACCGTGACAAGGCCAGACATTTGCCTGACCAAGCCATGCCTGACCAAGCCATGCCTGACCAAGGCATGAGGCGGCCCCCAACTACCCCGGCATACCCGCTGCATCGTGCGTGGTTGATCCATCGAACCTGCTCCAGAAGGGCCTCAGCAGGCTACATTCTAGTGGCATGCCGATCGCTCGCAACCCCTGACCGACTGCACCGTGCCATCATCGTCTGGCACTTCCGGTTCCCGGCGACAATCGGTGACAATCAGGGACAATCGGCGACGATACACTCAGGGTTCGCCACGGCGCGCCCGCCCCCCTTTGGCCCGACGGAGCCCACCTTGAATTCGACCATGCCGCCTCGTCCGACAGAGCCTGCCGCGCCGGCGCGTCGCATCGGCACACTCGATGCCATTGCCATCATTGTCGGCCTCATCATCGGCTCGGGCATCTTCAAGCTGCCACAACTGGTGGCGATGAACAGCGCCTCGGAGAGCGTGTTCTATGGCATCTGGATTGCCGGGGGGGTGATCTCTCTGATGGGCGCGCTGTGCTACGCCGAACTCTCCACCAGCTACCCGCACGCAGGTGGTGACTACCACTTTCTCAATCGGGCCTTCGGGCCTCACCTGTCCTTCCTCTTCGCCTGGTCGCGTCTTGCGGTAGTCACCTCCGGCCCGATCGCCATCCTCGGCTTTGTCTTTGGCGACTACGCATCGAACCTGGTGCCCCTGGGCGCTCACTCGAGTGCCGTCTACGCAGCGATCGCCGCTCTGGGCTTCACCACCATCAACCTGATCGGCATTCGCGAAACCAAGGGTGTCCAGAACGTGCTCACGGTCATGGAGGTTGGCGGGGTGATCGCAATCATCGTCACCGGCCTGTTCTTCTCGGGCGCCACCCCTGCCGGCACCGTGCAGGCAGCGCCTGCTGTCAGCGCAGTGCCGTGGAGTGCGGCCCCCCTGGCCATGCTCTTCGTGCTCTTCACCTTTGGTGGCTGGAACGACGGCGCCTACATCTCCGCCGAGGTACGAGACCCGCGCGGCATGGTGCGCGCGCTGGTGGCCAGCCTTGCGATCGTCACGCTGCTCTATCTGCTGGTGAACTACGCCTATGTCCGCACACTGGGCCTGGCGGGCGTCGCGAGCAGCGAAACCGTGGCGGCCGACGTGCTGCAGAAGGCCTTCGGCCAGGCCGGGTCGGTCTTCATCAGCATCGCGGTTGCGATCTCGGCACTGACCTCGATCAATTCGACGATCATCGTTGGCGCTCGCTCCAACTATGCGCTCGGGCGCGACTGGCACGCCCTGCGCTGGCTGGGCCAATGGGACACCCGGCGTGACACACCACGCAATGCGCTGCTGCTGCAAGGTGCCATCGCACTGCTGCTCATCGTCGGCAGCGAGCTCACGGGACACGGGTTCCAGTCGCTCATCGACTACACGCTGCCGGTCTTCTGGTTCTTCGTGATGATGGTAGGCGTGGGCCTGTTCGTGCTGCGACGGCGCGATGCCGGGCGCACTCGCGCCTTCAGTGTTCCCCTCTACCCGCTCACGCCCCTCGTCTTCATCGCCACCTGTGCCTTTCTCCTCTACTCAAGCCTGAGCTACGCCGGATCCGGGGCATGGTTCGGGGTGGCTGTGGTGGCGGTGGGCGCCATCGTGATGCTGCTGAGCGGCACCCGGCGCGCAACAGCAAACGGTGTTCCGCCCGACGCACCCTGATGGGTTTCATTCACCCCGGTCAGATTCAAGGAAGCATCCAATGCTGAAAATCCGACGATCTCAGGAACGCGGCCATGCCGACCACGGCTGGCTGCGCAGCTTTCATTCATTTTCCTTTGCCGGTTACCACGACCCGGACCACATGGGCTGGGGCAATCTGCGCGTCATCAACGAAGACCGCATTGCACCGGGCATGGGCTTCGGGCGACACGGCCATCGCGACATGGAAATCATCAGCTACGTATTGTCTGGCGAACTGGCCCACCAGGACAGCATGGGCAACGTGAAGGGTATTCCGCCGGGCGATGTGCAACGCATGAGCGCAGGCACTGGCGTGATGCACAGCGAGTTCAACCACGCTGATGGTCAGCTCACCCACTTCCTGCAGATCTGGATCGAGCCTGACGAGATGGGCGTGGCGCCCGGCTACGAGCAGAAGACGATCGCGACCACCGACAAGCGCGGCAAACTGCGCCTGGTGGCCTCGCGAGACGGCGCACAAGGCTCGGTGTCGATGCATGCCGATGCGGCTGTGCACGCCGGACTCTTCGATGGCGACGAATCAGCCAGCCTCGCGCTTGACCCCAGGCGCAAGGGCTATGTGCATCTGGTGCGTGGCCAACTCGAGGTGAACGGTATCGCCCTGGTTGGTGGCGATGCGCTGCTCGTGTCGGGAGAAACGCAGCTCACGCTCGACCATGGTGTCGATGCCGAGGTGCTGGTGTTCGACCTCGCCGCCTGAACCCGAGCCCGTCCGGCCCCTGGCGACCGGTCTGGTCAGACCGCAGACAGGCTCCGGGCGCAGGCTGCATCAACTCGGATGCAGCCGATCGGCGGGACTCAGTCCGGTTTGCGTCTGAAACCGTCAGCAAGCGTCCAGGTATTGCGCCTGAGCAGGCTTCGGAGCATCGCTTCGAAGGGCAGACCCAGCAGCATCTCCAGACGATGCGCGCGGCGTTCCAGCGCGGGCAAACCCAAACGCAACCCACGGTCCATCAGGGCAAATACGATGACGTTGACACCGTTGGCGGCCGGCAGCACGGCCACTCGAGCGCCGAACACCTGCTCGAGACGCCGGGTGCAGCGTTCACGTTCAGGATCATCGGCCATGAAGTTCTGGATGAAGATGCCACCTGCACGCAGCGCCTGGCGACATGCCGTGTAGAAAGTCTCGCTCGCGAGCGCGCGTACCGATCGTCCATCGTCAAACGCGTCGAGCAGCAAGGCGTCGCAACTGCCCGGGTGCGCTGGCACATACTGCGCGCCATCGGCAATCACGACCTCGAGGCGGGCGTCGTTCTCGGGCAGGCCGAACCAGGCCCGTGCAGCCGCCAGCACGCGCGGATTGATCTCGACGGCGGTCACCCGGGTACGCGGCCGCGCATGGCGCACGAATCGTGGAATCGATCCGCCGCCCAGGCCAATCACGAGCAGATCGGAGGGTTCGCGCACGAGCAGCAGATACGCCATGGCCGCCCGCGTGTAATGCAGTTCGAGCGACTCGGGGTTGGACAGGCGCAGTGCGCTCTGGATGGCATCTCCCCCCAGATGCAGGTAACGCACGCCACGCGACTCGCTGATCTCGACACTGGCGAGGCGACTCTCGACCCAGCGGCGCAGTCCCATCAGCGAGCAACCCGCTCGACCTGCACCAGGCAGTCATAGAACGTGGCCCCTGCCCCGATGTCGGTGAGCGCCTGGGAGGTGACCTCGTTGGCGTTGCGGCCATCGGGAGCCAGTTTGCGCCACCACAACGAAAGCGCGACCACCACGCCTTCGCGCGCCGAGTCACCCACTCGTGCGCGCGCCTGGAAACTGCCCCTGTCATTGAAAATGCGCACGAGCGAGCCTTCTTCGATCCCGCGCGCCAGCGCATCGGCGTGGTTCATCTCCAGATGCGGCTCACGCTCGGTGGCGAGAAACAATGCCTGATTGACGAAAGAACTGTTCAGCGCATGGCGATGCGGCGGCGACAGCATCGCTAGCGGATAGCGACTGGCGAGCGCCGGGTCAGTATCGGCCGACTCGCGCGGCGGTATGTAGTCGGGCAAGGCATCCAGCCCCAGCGCTACCGCCAGCGCGCTCTCGAACTCGACCTTTCCCGATGGCGTCGGAAAGCCGCCCTTGGCAAACGGCGCACTGCGAGGCGGCACCGGCAGACGCTGCCAGCCCGCAGCCTTCAAGGTCTCCCAGTCGATGCCAGCCATACGCGGATCGGCGCGACCCAGCGCCTGTCGGCACAGGTCCTCGTCGGAATCGGCAAAGCAGGGATCATCGAAGCCCATCTTCTGCGCAAGCCGACGAAACAAGGCCACGTTGGACATCGCCTCGCCGCAGGGCGCGATGGCCGGATTGTTGGCCACCACGTACAGATGTCCGTAGGACTTGTGCACATCCCAATGCTCGAGTTGCGTGGTTGCGGGCAGAAAGAGGTCGGCATAGTCGGCGGTGTCGGTGATGAACACGTCGTGAACCACGCAGAATAGATCGTCGCGCTGGAAGCCGGCTGCTACCCTGGATGAATCGGGAGCCACGGCAAGCGGGTTGGAGTTGTAGACGAATACGGCCTGCACCGGGGCCGTGGTGTCGAGCAGGGCATCACCGATCGCGCACATGTTGATCGATCGCACCGGACCTGGACGCAGGTCGGGCCGCTCGAGGGTCTTGTGGTCCATGGCGTAAAAATCACCCGTGGTGAGCAGCACACCACCGGCCGGGTCACGCCAGGCACCCACCAGCGCCGGCAGGCAGGCGATCGTACGCGCAGCCATCCCGCCACCATGATTTCGCTGCATGCCGTAATTGAGCCGGATGACCGAGGGTCGCACGCTCGCGTACTCGCGCGCCAGATCGACGATCACCTGCGCGTCGAGCCCGCAGATCGCGGCGGCTCGCTCAGGGGTCCAGTCGCGTACACGTGCGGCCAGCGGTTCGTATCCCACGGTGTGCGCAGCCACCCACTCGTGGTCGATACGATCCTCGGCAATCAACACATGCATGAGCGCCAGAGCGAGTGCGCCATCGGTACCTGGCCGCAGTGCAATGTGCTGATGACAGTGCTCTGCGGTCAGACTGCGGAACGGGTCGATTGCGATCAGCCGCGCACCGCGACGCTTGGCGACCTGCAGTCGGGTCCACAGGTGCAGGTTGGAGGTGATCGGATTCGACCCCCAGATGAGAATCAGTCGCGCATCCTCGAAGCACTCGGGATCGGTGCCGACGCCACCGCCCAGGGTGATGGTGACACCGGCCTTGCCTGCCGACGAGCAGATGGTACGTTCCAGATCGGCCGCGCCCAGGCGGTTGAAGAAGCGACGATCCATCGAGGAGCCCTGCAGCATCCCCATGGTGCCGGCGTAACTGTAGGGCAAGATCGCCTGCGCACCGCCAGGCGAGGCAATGATCTGGCGAAACCGGTCGGCAATGGTGTCCAGGGCCTCATCCCAACTCACCTGCTCCCAGTGTCCGCGCCCCGGCCCCTTGCCACCGACCCGACGCAAGGGGTGCAGCACGCGGTCACGCGCATAGGTTCGTTCCAGATAGCGGGATACCTTGGTACACAATACGCCCGCGGTAAATGGGTGATCGGCAGCACCACGCACCTGCACGGCGCGCCCATCGCGCACGGTGATTTCCATCGCGCAGGTATCGGGGCAATCGTGTGGACATGCCGCGCGCACGACAGTTTCGCCAGCGCTGCCGGCGACTTGCACACTGTTGTCGTCCTGGGCACCCATGGTCGGGACTCCTCGCGGTTGGGGCGGGTTAGACGATCCAGTTTACGTGAACCGGCGCCGCAGAGCCGGGCGCAACTGCTGCGTCATCCGCGCCATGGCATGGCTGGCACCGGCCAGTTCTCCGCCCATGAACACGAACCCATGCACCATGCCCTCGAAGCATTCATGCGTGGCCTCGATGCCGGCAGCATGCAGACGCTCGACCCAACGCTTGCCGTGCTCGAGCACAGGATCGGCACCGGCGTTCAGCACGAATGCAGGGGGCAACCCGACAAGCGAGGGCGTGCGCAGGGGCGACAGAGCCGGACCATCGAGACTCGCCACGTTGGCGAAGGCCCTGTCGCGTCCCTGCTGCAACTGGCTGACAACCGCATCGAGATGACGCTCGATGGCCGGGCGCTGAACAGACTCGGCCAGCCCGGAGGAGCGGATCGCCGAGTTGGAGAACGCCGAATCCGCCAGGTCAAGCACCGGCGATATGAGCACCTGCATCACCAGCGGCAAGTCACCGGCATCGCGCAGCGCCACCAGGGTTCGAACAGCCAGATGTGCCCCGGCCTCGTCCCCGGCGATTGCGATGCGCTGGGGGTCGATGCCCAGCGCGGCAGCCTCGCTTCGCATCCAGCGCACCGCGGCCAGTGCATCGAGCAGCGCCGCATCGGGTGCGCGCCGGTAGTCAAGCGCAACAACCAGCGCGCGGCAGGCATTGGCCAGCGTGCGGCACAGCAGATCGCATGACTCGAGGTCACCACCGACCCAGGCGCCGCCATGCAGGTAGAGGATGGCCGGCAAGGGGGTCGAGGCATCAACCAAGGCCGACCGGGTCTTCTGCCCTGGCGCGACTGTAGCGGCAGCAGCACCGGGTACCGCAGCGGGCACGACCGTCAGTGGCTGGTAGCACCGGGCGATGAGGGATCGGGCCGCAGCGTCCACCCAGCGATCCGACACATCGGCCACGCGCGGCACCTGGCCCGATCGCTGTACGCCGGCACGACCCGCACGCGAAAAGTTGTATTCCAGTTGCGGATCGATCGGCACGGCGCTCACCCGGCAGACTCAGGCGCCAAGCGCGCACGACCGAGTGTGTCTCATGTAGGAGAAGATGGCCAGAGCACAGGTGGCGACCGCAGCCAGACCGATGAAATTGATGGTGGTCCAGCCACTGGACTGCAACTGGTAGCCCGAGGCAAGCGAACTGGTCATGGTCGTCATGAAGATGCACAGATCGTTGGCGCCCTGCACCTTGGCCCGTTCCGAGGGCCGGTAGGCCGAGGTGAGGAGGGTCGTCGCCCCGATGAAGAGAAAGTTCCACCCAACCCCCAGCAACATCATCGACACGAAGAAGTGCGCAAAGGTGAGCCCGGACAGACTGATCGACAGGCACAGCACATTCACCACCACCCCGGCGATCATGATGTTGATCACCCCGAAGCGCTTGATCAGATGACCGGTGAAGAACGACGGCCCGAACATACCGACCACATGGGCCGAGATGACGGTCGCCGCATCACCATAGTCAAAACCGCACACCGTCGTCATCTCGAGCGGCGTCGAGACCATCATGAAGTTCATCACGCCATAGCCCAGGGCCCCGGTCAGAATCGCCACGATGGCCACCGGCTGCCGGAGAATGACGCGCAAGGGGCGCTGCTCGGCGTTGGCCTCGGCCTCGGTCAAGGCAGGGATGCGCAGGCGTGACATCACCACGAGAGCAATCAGCATGAACACGATGAGCGACAGGTAGGCGCCCGCGTAGCGCGCATCGAACAAGTCGACGGTCTGACGACTGACGGTCGGACCGACGATGCCGCCAACAATGCCCCCGGCCAGGACATACGAGATGGCCTGCGCCTTGAAATCGGGTGGTGACACATCGGCAGCAGCAAACCGGTAATACTGGCCAAACGCGTTGTAGGCACCGAGGATGAGTGTGCCCGCGCACAACATCCAGAACTGATGCAGAAAGAGCGCCATGGCGGCGACAAATGCCCCCACCATGCCGATGGAAGCGCCGGTCATGAATCCGACCTGGCGCCCCACCCGACGCATCAGCATCGAGGCGGGCAGTGTGGTGATGGCAGCACCGACCACCCAGCAGGTCACTGGTACGGTCGCCATGGCAGGCTCGGGAGCGAGCACCACACCGGCCAACGCATTGATCGCGATCGAGGTCGAATTGTTGGTAAAGAGCAGAGCCTGGCACAGGCTCAGCAGACCGACGTTGCGCCGCGTCTGCGAACGCTCGTCAGTTGAGATTTGTTGCGCCTTGTCCACCTGGATTGCCCCTGAAGCGTTGAGCATTGGAAATCTGGCTATTTCGCCTGTTTCGGTGCGAGACGCTCACCGATCAGCCTCCCGCTCGCTCAGACAGACACAGCGAGGCCGAGCCTCACTGGAGATTATAAGATGGGACTGGGTGTTTCCCCGAATCAGCCCCACCCGGCGATCGGTGATTTTTCCGGAGAACGCTGCATGAGACTGTCTGTGCCGCATTACCCGACACTGGCAAGGTTTGCCATCGTGCTCGCGCTGGGTCTGCTCGCCAGCGGGTGCGCAATGCTTGACTCGGGCTCGCCTCGGGTCGCCTCACTCGAGCCAGCGAGCGGGCATGCGCTTGCCGCCTTTTCGATCCACCCACCCGAGGTGGGCATCCCCGCGCATTGGAAACCGGTCGACTTCGGTGCCTTCAAGCGGCCCACCGAGTACCAAATGGTGAACCTGCAGGGGCGCACCTGTATTCGCGCGACAGCCGACGCCTCGGCCTCGATGCTCGTTCATCAGACGCACTTCGAAGCCTCGGCGTTTCCGATGCTGCACTGGAGCTGGAACGTGCCCAGCCTGATCGCGAGCGCCGACAATACCCAGCGCCAGCGCGAAGATTCTCCTGCCCGCATCGTCATCGCCTTCGAGGGTGATTCATCACGGCTGTCGGCCCTGGAGCGCATGAATGCCCGGCAGTTCCAACTGCTCACCGGCTCGCCCATGCCCTTTGCGACGCTGATGTATATCCGTGGCAACCACACCGCGCCTGAAACCATCATCAGCAGCACCCATACCGATCGCATCAAGATGATCGTGGCCGAGTCAGGCCCCGAAGGGCTGGGGCAGTGGCAGACATTCACTCGCAACCTGGTCGATGACTACCGCCGGGCATTCGGCGAGGCCCCCGGACGGGTCGCCTGGATAGGCCTCATGACCGACGCGGACAACACCCGCGAACGCACGCACGCCTATTATGGCGACGTCACCTTCGCCGCCCTTTCACGCTGAGCCCTCGACATCATGCTCATTACCTTTCGAACGCCGCGAGCACCCACCCTGACCCTTTTTGGCGAACACGCCATCGCGCTGCTGCAGTTGATGGGTCAATCTGGCGAGCTGCCAGGCGCACTCACCGCGAACGATGTGCCAGCAGCCCTGGCACGGCTTCAAGCCGCTCTGGAAGATGCCGCGGCGCAACGTCCGGCTCGTAGCCCCGGGGCCCCGCCCGATGAGCCGCTGGTCAGCCTAGCCACCCGCGGTCGCTCCCTGCTCGAACTCTTCGAGCGCGCCTCGCGCGCCCGGAGCGACATCGTCTGGTCAGCCGGGGGCTGAGGCGGCAGCCCACGCGTCCAGGCGTGCCAGATGAGCCGTGCGCTGCGCCTCGGGCAGGAAGGCGGCCTCGAAACCATTGCGGGCAATGGCCACGACCTCCTGCCGCGTCAGCGCGAGCGCCTTCACCGAGGCCTCGAAGTTGGCGGTCATGTAGCCGCCAAAGTAGGAGGGGTCATCGGAATTGATCGTGACCTTGACGCCGGCACGCAGCAGTCGCGCCAGATTGTGCTCGCGCATCGACGGAAAAACCTTCAGTTCGATATTGGAGAGCGGGCACACGGTGAGCGGCACCTGCAACTCGGCCAGGCGCTTCACCAGGCGGGGGTCATCCTCGCAACGCACGCCATGGTCGATACGATCGACCTCGAGCAGATCGATGCAATCGGCTACATAGGCAGCGGGACCTTCTTCGCCGGCGTGCGCCACGGTCTTCCAGCCCAAATCACGTGCACGGGCAAATGCGCGCACGAACTTTGCCGGCGGATGAGGCAATTCCGGACCACCCAGCCCCAGTCCGAGAACTCGGTCAGCCACCGGGCGCGCCTGCTCGATCATCGCGAAGGCGTCATCCTCCGACCACTGACGCTGCAATCCAAGCAGCACCCCGCCGGTCATGCCAAGACGCTCGCGCGCCTGCTGGAGCGCAGCCCAGATCCCCTCGAACATCACCTCGAAGGCAACGCCGCGGCGGGTGTGTGCCTGGGGACTCACGAAAACCTCGGCGTGGAGCACATGGTCGGCGTGCACCCGTTCCAGATAGGCCCAGGTCATGTCGAAGAAGTCCTGCTCGGTGAGAAGTACCGTCAGGCCAGCGTAGTAGACATCGAGAAAGTCCTGAAGACTCGAAAAGCGGTAGGCAGCGCGCAGTGCTTCTTCGCTGGGCCAGCGCAGTGTCACCGCATTGCGGCCAGCCAGTCGAAACAGAAGATCGGCTTCGAGTGAACCCTCCAGGTGCATGTGGAGTTCAGCTTTGGGCAAGGTGTCGATCAGGCTGTGGGCAAGGTCAGTCATGAGAGGCTCGGCAGGGTGGCGCAAATCTAGCTTACCATCGTGGGGCACCGTGCCGCGGTGCGCTACGCTCCTGCGACACCAGCGCAGGCAAGGCGTGAAATACCTGCGGACCTACTGCCCCTGAATCACTGGAGTTTTCGATGACCGCCCTGCCCTTTGCACGACGTACCCGCGTCCTTCTTCCGCTGTTCCTGCTACTGGCTGCCCTGGTCATCGACACAGTGCTCACCGCCCCGGTGCAGGCGCAGTCAAAACCGCTGCGCAAGGTGCGCATTGCAGTGGGTACCACGGTCGTCAATGTGGGCTACCCGTGGCTCACGCTGCCGATAGCGCTCGAATACTGGAAGGCCGACGGTTACGACGTCGAGATCCTGCCGGCTGGCGCTTCGCTGCAGGCGATGCAACAGATGGTGGCGGGCAATGTCGACTTTGCCCAGGTCAATTCCAGTGTGGTGATTCAGGCCAATGTCGTGAATGGCATCCCGGCGCGCGTGGTGATGAGCAACGGGGTCATCGACTGGTCGCTATCAGTGCTCGAAGACGGCCCGATCAAGGATGTGCGCGACCTCAAGGGCAAGACGGTGGGGGTGTTCAGCCTCGCCACCGGTGGCATCGCCTTCATGAAGGCGTACATGCGCCAGAACGGCATGGACCCGGAACGCGACATCAACCTGGTGGCGGTGGGCCTGGGCGCGCCGCCGGTGGAGGCCTTGCGCACGAACAAGGTGCAGGCGCTGCTCTTCTGGGCATCGGCGGCAGCCACTTTCGAGAACGCCGGCCTGAAACTGCGCCACCTGCGCGGCGCCGACTGGCGCAAATTTCCCGATTTCACGATGTCGACGCTTCAGAAGACGATAGACAGCGACCCGGCCCTGGTTGAATCGATTGCACGAGGCGCGGCGAAGGCCACCGTGTTTGCCTGGGCCAACCCGGATTGCGCACGCCGCATTCACTGGGCCAATTCACCGGCGACCAAGCCCTCGGGGGTCGATGAGGCAACGGCAATCCGCTTCGACATGAACAACCAGAAGGCGCAACTCGACTCGATGACCGACGCCTTCCAGTTGAATGGTGGCAAGCTGATCGGCAACGCGACTGCCGAGTCCTTTGGTCGCATCCAGACCTTCATGGTCGAGGCGAAACTGATCGAAAAGACCCTGCCCGCCCAGAGCTACATCATCAACATCCCCGACTTCTACGAGAAGATCAACCGCTTCGACGCGGCGGCGGTGCGTGCCCAGGCGGCCAACTGCCCGGTGCGCTGAGAGCCTTACCCGGCAAAGACTCCCATCCGTACGCCCCAGCCATCCCATACATCAGCAAAGCCGCATCTCGCATGAGCAACGACCTCATCACGGTCAAGGGTCTCGAGAAGACCTACCGCACCCGTGAAGGCACCCGCATCCACGCGCTGTCGAACGTCGACTTCGCGGTGCGCGAGGGCGAATTCGTGACCGTGGTCGGCCCCAGCGGTTGCGGCAAGAGCACGCTGCTCAAGATCCTTGCCGGCATCCTGCGTCGCAGTGCCGGAATCGTGCAGATGCGCGGTCAAGGGCTCGAGGGCCCCAGCCGCGAGGTGGGTGTGGTGTTCCAGGCCCCGGTTCTGCTGCCCTGGCGCACCGTACTCGAAAACGTGATGCTGCCCGTGGAGATCCAGCGACGTGATCGCACCCGATTCCGCGAGGAGGCACTGCGCTACCTGAAGATGGTTGGCCTGGAAGGATTTGCCGACAAGTATCCCAATGAACTCTCCGGCGGCATGCAGCAGCGGGTGGGCATCACCCGCGCTCTGGTGCACGACCCATCGCTGCTCCTCATGGACGAGCCCTTCGGTGCGCTCGACGCCATGACGCGAGAGATGATGAACCTGGAACTGCTGCGCATCTGGACCGAGAGCCGCAAGACCGCGCTGCTGGTGACTCACAGCATCCCCGAGGCCGTGTTTCTCGCCGATCGGGTCATCGTGATGTCGCCACGGCCAGGACGCATCAGCGAGATTCTCGAGGTCGATCTACCCCGACCGCGCACGCTCGAGGTGATCAATTCACCCGCCTTCGGGCGCCTTGTGAGCGCGATCCGGGCGCACTTCCAGTCACTGGGTACGCTCGATGCCTGACCAAGCTGCCACGCCATGACCGATCACGACGACGAACTGCTCGATACGGGCGCACGCCCAAAGGGCGTGTGGCAGGCCTGCCTGCGTCAACCCGAGATCGGACTGGCAATTCTGCTCTTCGTGGTCGTGGTGGGTTGCTGGGAAGGGGCTGTGCGCCTGTTCGACATTCCGAAGATCGTACTGCCCTCGCCTTCGGCCGTCGGCGCCGCTCTCTGGCTGGGCTTGTCCACCGACTTTCCCCATCACTTCGCGGTGACCTTTTTCGAGACCCTGGGCGGGTTCGTGCTCGGCGCGGCCGGGGGCCTGATCCTGGGGGTTCTCGTCGGGCAGTCACGACTGATGGAGCGCACCGTCTACCCCTATATCGTGGCCTTCCAGACCCTGCCCAAGGTGGCCATCGCGCCCATCATCGTGATCTGGTTCGGTTACGGCATGAGTTCCAAGATCGTGATCACCGCCACCATTGCCTTTTTCCCGCTCCTGGCCAACACCATCGTCGGACTGCGAGCGGCACCGCAAGACCAGATCGAACTGCTGGTTGCCTTCACCGCCAGTCGCTGGCAGGTGTTTCGCCTCGCACGGCTGCCCCAGGCCCTGCCCTACATCTTTGTCGGCCTGGACGTAGCGATAGTCCTGTCGGTCATCGGCGCGATCGTGGGCGAATTCGTCGGGGCACAAGCAGGCCTGGGTTACCTCATCCTGCAGAAGAACTTCAACATGGACATGGCTGGGGTCTTTGCCATCCTGATCGTGCTCTCGGTCATGGGCATCGGACTGCACCTCGTCGTCAATGCCATCCAGCGTCGCGTCGTGTTCTGGATGGATAGCTCGTCCGACAAGGTCATGGGCGCCTGAGCGGCGACGCCGCGCAGCACCACCCTGCCCAGGGTTGACGCACAACAAAGAAGGAGAACTGCCCATGTCGCTCACCACAGTCGACGAAGCCTCGAGAAGATCCACACCACCACGCGCGGCCACTCGCGAAGAACTGCCGGTGCTCGACCTCACGCCACTCCTCGCCGGCGGCGACCTCGGATCGCTCGCACGCGAACTGCGCCACGCCTGCGAAACCATCGGCTTCTTTTATGTGAGCCACCATGGCGTGCCACAGCAGGTGGTCGACAACGTCTTCGAGGCCACACGACGCTTCTTCGCGCTGCCCGAGTCTGCGCGTGCAGCCATCAAGCTCGATGATCGATTCAGACGTGGCTGGATGCCCTACGGCATCAACCAGCACCCGGGCTTTGCGCCCGACCTGAAGGAAAGCTACGAGTACGCGCTCGACCTCCCGCTGACCGACCCCGATGTGCAGGCAGGCCTCCCGCTCCATGGCCCCAACCGCTGGCCCGCCGACATGCCTTGGCTGCGCGGAGCTGCCGAGGCTTACTTCGACGAAACGATGGCCTTGGGCATGCGCTTGCTGCGCCTCTTCGCCCTGAGCCTGGGAGAGCCCGAAGACTTCTTCCTCCAGTATGCCAAGAAGCCCATGGTGCAGACCCGACTCTTCCACTACCCGCCGCAACCCCCAGTTGCGCGCGACGCCGAGTTTGGCGTAGCACCCCATTCCGACTACGGCATGATCACGCTGCTGACCCAGGATCCGATCGGCGGACTGGAACTGCGCAAGCGCGATGGCGAGTGGGTGGCAGCGCCCTTCATCGAAGGGACCTTCGTGGTCAACCTGGGAGACATGTTCAAGGTCTGGACCAACGACCTGTACATCTCGAACCTGCACCGGGTCGTGAATCGAAGTGGGCGCGAGCGCTACTCGATTCCAACCTTCTTCAATCTGGATTATTCGGCACCGGTGAGTTGCCTGCCGCAGTGCCAGTCGGCGTCCAACCCGGCTCGCTACGCGCCCATCCGGTCAGGCGACTATCTGGTGAGCCGCTTCAAGTCGGTTCAGAAGATCGATCAGCCTGTCACACGCAGTTGAACAGGGGCTTTCAGCCCGTCTCACGTCGGCAACTGCATGAAAAAAAACCGGATGCCCCCTCGCAGCGGCATCCGGTTCCCTGACTGCTGAAACGCTTGATTACTCGGCCGAGTCGGGAGCCGCGGCAGCACTGGCCTCGGCCATCTCCACCCCTTCTTTCTCCTCGATATCGGGCAGCGGAATATCGAACAATTCTGCCGCCGGCAGCGTCTTGCGTGCCTGGTGATACGCCATCCCGGTTCCGGCCGGAATGAGACGGCCGACGATGACGTTTTCCTTCAAGCCGCGCAGATCGTCACGCTTGCCCATGATGGCCGCTTCGGTCAGCACACGCGTGGTCTCCTGGAAGGAGGCCGCAGAGATGAATGAGTCGGTCGACAACGACGCCTTGGTGATACCGAGCAGCATGTAGCTGTAGGTAGCCGGACGACGGCCATCGATCATGACCTTGTCGTTCTCCTGCAGCACCTCGGCGCGCTCGACCTGCTCGCCGGTGATGAAAGAGGTTTCGCCTGCATCCTCGATCTGCACCCGACGCAGCATCTGCCGCACGATCACCTCGATGTGCTTGTCATTGATGCGCACACCCTGCAGGCGATACACATCCTGCACTTCGTCGATGATGTAGCGCGCCAGTGCCTCGACCCCCTGCAGACGCAGGATGTCGTGCGGATCGGCCGGACCATCGACGATCATCTCGCCCTTGTTCACGACCTGACCGTCGTGAACCATCACGTGCTTGTCCTTCGGAATCAGGAACTCGTGGGCCATGCCATCCAGATCGGTGATGATCAGGCGCTGCTTGCCCTTGGTGTCCTTGCCGAACGAGACCGTGCCGGTGACATCGGCGAGCATGCCGGCATCCTTGGGCGACCGGGCCTCGAACAGCTCGGCCACGCGCGGCAGACCGCCCGTGATGTCGCGGGTCTTCGAGGTCTCTTGCGGGATCCGTGCCAGCACGTCACCCACCGAAACCTGCTCGCCGTCCTTCACCGTGATGATCGAGCCCACCTGGAAGGTGATGTTCACCGAGTGGTCGGTTGCGGCGAGCTTCACTTCTTCGCCGGTCTCGCTCAGCAGCTTCACCTGCGGACGCACTGCCTTGGTCGTGCCGCGACGCTTGGGATCGATCACGACCAGGGTCGACAGACCGGTGATTTCGTCGATCTGCTTGGCAACCGTGACGCCTTCCTCGACGTTCTCGAACTTCACCGTACCCGAATACTCGGTCACGATCGGACGAGTATGCGGGTCCCAGGTGCCAAGCACCTTGCCGGCACGCACTGCCTGACCGTCGTCGACCGTCAGGGTCGCGCCGTACGGGATCTTGTGACGTTCGCGCTCACGACCGACTTCGTCGGTGATGATCACCTCGCCGGTACGCGAGATGGCGATGCGCTCGCTCTTCACATTGGTGACATAGCGCATCTGCGCCGAGAAGCGCACCACACCGTTGGACTTCGATTCGACCTGGCTGGCCGAGGCCGAACGCGATGCCGCACCACCGATGTGGAAGGTACGCATCGTGAGCTGGGTGCCCGGCTCACCGATCGACTGCGCCGCGATGACGCCCACCGCTTCGCCTGAGTTGACGATGGTGCCACGACCCAGATCGCGCCCGTAGCAGCGTGCGCACAGACCAAAGCGGGTGTCGCAGGTGAGCGGCGTACGAACCTTCACCTCATCGATGCCCAGCGCCTCGATCAGTTCGACCTCATCTTCGTTGAGCAGGGTACGAGCCGCGTAGAGCACATCCTGGGTTTCAGGATGCAGCACATCGACGGCGGTCACGCGACCGAGAATCCGCTCGCGCAGCGCCTCGATCACTTCGCCGCCTTCGACCAGCGCCTTCATCGACACGCCGTTGGTCGTGCCGCAATCGGGTTCGGTGACGACCAGATCCTGGGTCACATCGACCAGACGCCGGGTCAGGTAACCCGAATTGGCGGTCTTCAAGGCGGTGTCGGCCAGGCCCTTCCGGGCACCGTGGGTCGAGATGAAGTACTGCAGAACGTTCAGGCCTTCGCGGAAGTTCGCGGTGATGGGGGTCTCGATGATCGAGCCATCAGGCTTGGCCATCAGGCCACGCATCCCGGCGAGCTGACGAATCTGCGCGGCAGATCCTCGCGCACCCGAGTCGGCCATCATGTAGATGGAATTGAACGACTCCTGTCGCACATCCTTGCCGCTGTGATCGACGACGGTCTGCGAGGACAACTGTTCCATCATCGCCTTGCCGACCTGGTCGCCGGCGCGACCCCAGATGTCAACCACCTTGTTGTATCTCTCGCCCTGGGTGACAAAGCCCGAGGTGTACTGCTGTTCGATCTCCTTCACTTCGGCTTCGGCCGCGTTGATCAGAACATGCTTCTGGGTCGGGATCAGCATGTCGTCGATCGAGATCGACAGCCCGGCACGCGTGGCGCTGGTGAAGCCCGACTGCATCAGCTTGTCCGCGAAGATCACGGTTTCACGCAAACCGCAACGACGATACGAGGCGTTGATGAGTTGCGAGATGACCTTCTTCTTGAGTGCCTTGTTGATGAGCTCGAAGGGCAGCCCCTTGGGCAGTATCTCGGAGAGCATCGCACGGCCAAGTGTGGTCTGGTGCCGCACGAGCTTGGGTGCCCACTCGCCATCGGCGCCGCGCTCGTATTCGCGAATGCGAACCGTGACGCGAGCATGCAGTTCGGCATGGCCACTTTCGTAGGCCCGCTTCACTTCGCTCACGTCGGCAAACACCATGCCTTCGCCTCGCGCATTGATGCGATCGCGGGTGGCGTAGTACAGACCCAGCACGATGTCCTGCGAGGGCACGATGATCGGATCACCGTTGGCGGGCGACAGCACATTGTTGGATGCCAGCATCAACGTGCGTGCTTCCATCTGGGCTTCGAGCGAAAGCGGCACGTGCACGGCCATCTGGTCGCCGTCGAAGTCGGCGTTGAAGGCGGCGCACACCAGCGGATGCAACTGGATCGCCTTGCCCTCGATCAGCACCGGCTCGAAGGCCTGGATGCCCAGTCGGTGCAGGGTTGGTGCGCGGTTGAGCAGCACCGGATGCTCGCGGATCACTTCCTCGAGAATGTCCCAGACAACCGGGGTCTCGCTCTCGACTTCGCGCTTGGCCGCCTTGATGGTGGTCGCAATGCCCTGAAGCTCGAGCTTGTTGAAAATAAAGGGCTTGAACAGTTCAAGCGCCATCTTCTTGGGCAGGCCGCACTGATGCAGCTTCAGCTGCGGGCCGACCACGATGACCGAACGACCCGAATAGTCGACGCGCTTGCCGAGCAGGTTTTGACGGAATCGCCCACCCTTGCCCTTGATCATGTCGGCGAGCGACTTGAGCGGACGCTTGTTGGCGCCGGTCATTGCCTTGCCACGACGACCATTGTCGAGCAGCGAGTCGACTGCTTCCTGCAGCATGCGCTTTTCGTTGCGCACGATGATCTCGGGCGCCTTGAGTTCAAGCAGGCGCTTCAGGCGGTTGTTGCGATTGATCACCCGCCGGTAGAGGTCATTCAGGTCGGAGGTGGCAAAGCGCCCGCCGTCAAGAGGCACCAGCGGCCGCAGTTCGGGCGGCAGCACTGGCAGCACTTCCATGACCATCCAGTCAGGCTTGATGCCCGACTGCTTGAAGCCCTCGAGCACCTTCAGACGCTTGGCAAACTTCTTGATCTTGGCATCCGACCCGGTGGTCTCCAGATCGCTGCGCAGCGTTTCGATCTCGCGCTCGATGTCCAGCGCACGCAGCAGACCACGCACGCCCTCGGCGCCCATGAGTGCGGTGAAGTCATCACCGAACTCTTCGGTCTTGGCGAGGTAATCGTCCTCGGTGAGCAGCTGGCCGCGCTTGAGCGGGGTCATACCGGGGTCAACAACGACGAATGCTTCGAAGTAAAGCACCCGCTCGATGTCGCGCAGCGTCATGTCGAGCACCAGGCCCAGACGGCTGGGGAGCGACTTGAGGAACCAGATGTGCGCAACCGGCGATGCGAGTTCGATGTGACCCATGCGCTCGCGGCGGACCTTGGCCAGCGTCACTTCCACGCCGCACTTCTCGCAGATGACGCCGCGGTGCTTGAGGCGCTTGTACTTGCCGCACAG
>CAIKRR010000088.1 GCA_903829815.1 uncultured Pseudomonadota bacterium
GCCGAGTCGTGATAGAGCACGAACCCGCGCTCGAAGATCTTCGAAGCACCCGACACCGAGGTGAGGCAACCCGACACCAGGCCTGCGGTGCAGGTCTCGGCCGTGACGATACGAACGCCGGCGGCCTTCGCGGCATCGAGCGCGCGCGAGGCGCGCTCAAGCAGATCAGCGGGAAACATGGGGGGTGTTCTCCTGGAGGGTGTTGGTAAAGGCGCGACCACCTTTCATGACGAGCCGCAGGCGTGCGCGCTCCTCGAGCAACCGGATGTTCTCGAGCGGATTGCCTTCGAGCACCAGTACGTCGGCGAACCGTCCGGCCTCGAGCACGCCGACGTCGGCACGACCCACACAGGCCGCCGCCTGACTGGTGGCCGCCACCAGCGCCTGCATCGGGGTCATGCCCAGCCACTCGACCATGAAGCGAAACTCGACCATGTTCTCGCCCACCAGCAGGCGGTGCGACTGATCGGTGCCAAAGGCCACCTTGACGCCGCGGCGCACCGCCTCCTGCCAGATCGGAATCTGCGCCTGCATGCGATCGAAGATCTCGCGCTCCTTGATGTCCTCTTGCGCGAGTTGCTGCTTGTCCCAGGCCGAGTTGGCCTTGCGGTGCTCGAGCGAAAGCGGCACGAGCGCGAGGGTGGGCACCCACCAGGTACCGTGACGCAGCATGAGGTCGATGCACTGCTCGTCGATGAACCAGCCGTGTTCGAGCGAGTGGACGCCGGCACCGAGCGCAGTGAGGATGCCATCGAGCCCTTCGGCGTGCACGGCAACCGTCTTGCGACGCATCGCCGCCTCGCTCACCGCCACCGCAATTTCCTCATGCGTGAACTGCGGCTCGTCCCACGAGTCGGTCACCGAGGTGATGCCCCCGGTGGCGCAGATCTTGATGAAGTCGGCACCGGCCATGAGGAGTTGCCGCACCAGACGGCGTACTTCATCAACGCCATCGGCCACCGGGCTGGGCAGCCATGCGCGCTTTTGCACGCGCAAGCCCGCCGGCACCCAGGCATCGCCATGACCACCGGTCTGCGACACCATGGCAATGGCAATCAGCAGGCGCGGGCCGTCGATGTAGCCCTCGGCAATCGCCTCGCGAAAGCCGGCATCGGCACCGCCCATGTCACGCGCCGTGGTGACGCCGCAGGCCAGTGTCTCGCGCAGCACTTCGGTGGAGCGCAACACATTGTAGGTGGGGGTATTGAGCAGGTGCTGGCGCATGTCGCGCGCACGGTAGGTGCCGTGCACATGGCAGTCGATGATGCCGGGCAGGATGGTGTGACCTGCCGCATCGATCACGCGCGTGCCCGCGGGCAGCGCGATCGAGCCCGCAGGTCCGGCGGCGATGATCCGCTCGCCTTCGATGAGCACGGTGGCGTTGGAGACCGGGTCGGCCCCGCTGCCATCGATGAGGGTGCCACCGGTGATCGCCAGGGTTGTCACGCTATGCCTCCAGATCCACGAACACGTTCTTCACTTCGGTGTAGAGCGCAAGCGAGTGCATGCCCAGTTCGCGCCCAAGCCCCGACTTGCGATAGCCCCCGAAGGGGGCAAGAAAACCGTAACGGCTGGCACTGCCATGCGAATTCACGCTGATCATGCCGGTGCGCACGGCACGCGCAACGCGCATGGCGCGCCCGATGTCACGGGTCCAGACCGAGCCATTGAGTCCGTAGGGACTGTCATTGGCCATGCGCACTGCGTCTGCTTCGGTATCGAAGGCAATCACGACCACCACCGGACCGAAGATCTCTTCCTGCGCGACGCGCATGGTGTTGGCGGCCTGCGAAAGAATGGTGGGCGCATACCAGGTGCCCGACTCCAGACCAGCCGGCCGCGCACCGCCCGTGACCAGCGTGCAGCCCTCGGCCACGCCCAGCTTCACGTAGGCGTCGACACTCGCCCACTGCGCGCGCGACACGAGCGGCCCGATCTCGGTAGCGGGGTCGAGCGGGTCGCCCAGACGCACCGCGCGAGTGGCCGCCGTGAACGCCTCGAGGAAGGCGTCGGCCGCACTGCGCTCGATGAAGATCCGCGTACGCGCCGAGCAGCTCTGCCCGGCATTGCCAAATGCGGCCATCACCGCCTGGCGCGCTGCCTTGGCGATGTCGGCATCGGCAAAGATGATGTTGGGGCTCTTGCCGCCCAGCTCGAGCGTGATGCGCTTCACATCATCGGCGCCCCACTTGAGAAGCTTCGATCCGGTGGCGGTCTCGCCGGTGAACGAAATCTTGTCGATGCCCGGATGCCGTGCCAGATGCTCACCCAGGAGCGCGCCCGGGCCGGGGATGATGTTGAGCACCCCCGCGGGCACACCGGCTTTCAGGGCGATGTCACCCAGCACGAGCGCGGTGAGCGGCGTGACGCTGGCGGGCTTGAGGAGAACCGTGCAGCCCGCCGCCAGCGCCGGGGCCACCTTCCAGGCCGCAGCGAGAAAGGGAAAGTTCCATGGCGTGATGGCGGCCACCACGCCCAGCGGTTCGCGCAGCGTGAAGTCCAGTACCCCGGCGCCCATCGGTATCGTGTCACCGAAGAACTTGTCCATCGCGCCGGCGTAGTACTCGAATACGTTGGCCGCGCTCTCGACCTCGTTGGCCGAATTGGCAATGGTCTTGCCGCCATTGCGCGTTTCAAGCTGCGCGATCTCGGGTGCCCGTGCGCGGATGCCCTCGGCGATGGCGCGCAGGATCTTGCCGCGCAGGAAGGGCTGCATGCCCGACCAGATGCCTGCATCAAACGCGCGACGCGCGGCTGCCACCGCGCGGTCGACATCGGCAACAGCGGCACAGGCCACCGCAGCCAGCACCGACCCGTCGGTGGGGTTGAGCGTATCGAAGGTCGCACCCGAGGCGGCAGGGCCGAAGACACCGTCGATGAGCAGTTGCGTCTGCACGGTCATGCAAAGAGCCTTTCACAGTGCGCAGGCAACTGCGACAAACGGGTGAGATGGATATCGACCGCCGCATCGATCTCGGTGGCGTGCGGTGCGATCCACGCGGTATGCAAGCCGAGCGCCTTGGCCCCGCGCACATCGTTGGTGAGGTCATCACCCACCATGAGGGTACGACCCGGCGCCGCGGGCAGTGCGCGCAAGGCCGGGGCGTAGCATTCGGCGTGGGGCTTCAACCAGCCGGTGTCGGAGGACACCACGACGGTCTCGAAATACCGCAGCAGACCGGCGCGCTCGAGCGAAGCCGATACGACCGGCCCGTGCGGATAGTTCGACACCACCCCCAGGCGGCAGGTGCGCGCGAGAGTCTCGACCACCTCGAGGGCATCGTCGAGCGCGCGCGCATCGAGCGTCACCTGATGGCCCAGTGCGTCGGCAATCGGCGCCAGTGCTTCCAGGGTCGGAGGCGCACGGCTGCCTGCCAGGCGCATGGCCAGCACGAAGCGCTCGGCAAACGAATGCTCGCGCTGGGTCTCGCGCGAGAAGGCAATCTGGCGGCGGCACGCTTCACGGTAGCAGCCGATGAAGTGCTCGAAGCCGAGCGACCGATCGGCTTCGGCCAGCACGGGCACGAGGTCCGTGGCGAAGATGCGCTCGACACAGGCCAGATGGCGCTCGGGGTCGTGGATCATGCCCGGCACCCACATCAGGGTCTCGCCCCAATCGAAAAGCACCACGGGCCGCGGGTCGAGTCCAGCCACGGAAGCAGCACCCGCAGCAGCCGGGACCGCAGACGACGCGGTGTGGGGCGCAGCCAGTGCCATCAGGCGGCCGCCATCGCTTCATCGACCAGTGCCCGTGCCGCGGCAGCCTGATCGGCAGCCCCGTAGACCGCACGGCCGACGACGCCGTAGAGCGGGCAACCATGGGCCGCGCGCACCAGATCGCCGATATTGCCCCCCAGGGGACCGATGCCGGGCACGATGAAGACCGGTGAGGCCATGCGGCTCTTGAGGCGCGCCGAGTGGTAGCGCAGCTTGTCGGTGGTGTTGCCCGGAATCACGAAGTGGTCGGCACCGACTTCGGCCGCCTTGTCGATGATGCGCTCGAGGGCGTCATCGGCCACATAGCCACCACCCGATACGTTGTAATCGGGAAAGGGCAGATCGCCCCCGACCAGCGGCAGGATGCCCCGGGCGAGGGTTTCACCGACAAAGCCCTCGACCGCACGCGGACCGGCCACCGGAAAGAGGATGAGCCCATCGACACCCGCATCGGCGGCGAGCGCTGCAAACTTCGCGGCCATGTCGAAGACGTCGGGCCCGGCTTTCTGATGATCGTAGAGCAGTGGCAGGTCAGTCTGCGTGCGCAGCACCCGGATGGCCTCGGCCAGACCCAGGCGCAGCGCCATCGTCATGCCCAGCTTGTAGCCCACCACCCCTTCGATGCCGGTGGTGAGGTCGATGGTGTGACGGCAGGCATCGACCGTGTCGGCATCCAGGGCAACGATGATGCCGTGACGGGTACGGAAGCGCACCGGGCCCGTCATCAGGCGCCCGCCCTCATGCGCTCGATCGTGCGCAAGGCACTGGGTTTGATGTCGTTCACATCCAGGCTGATGTCGACGGCCTTCACCGTATGGGTCAGATCGCCCACCGAAATCACGTCGACACCGGTCTCGGCAATCGCAGCAACCGTGGTCTCGTTCACGCCACCGGAGGCTTCGGTAATGGCGCGACCGGCCACCAGCGCGAGACCCGCACGCATCTCCTCGAGATCCATGTTGTCGAACATGATGATGTCGACGCCACAGTCCAATGCCTCCTGCACCATCTCGAGGGTCTCGCACTCGACCTCGATCTTGAAGGTGTGCTGCGCGCGCGCGCGCAGAATCTCGACCGCATTGCGGATGCTGCCCGCGATCTTGATGTGATTGTCCTTCACCAGCACGCAGTTGCTCAGATTGAAGATGTGGTTGTGCGCACCACCCACTCGCACCGCGTACTTCTGCACCATGCGCAGCCCGGGCCAGCCCTTGCGGGTATCGGTGAGGCGCACCTTGGTGTGGCGCACCAGATCGAGGTAGCGACGGGTCTTGGTGGCAATGGCCGAGAGCTGCTGCACCCAGTCGAGGGCCGCACGCTCGATCATGAAGAAGGCCGATGCACGCGCCTTGATGCGAAGGAGCACGGTGCCGGGCGCGATCTCGTCGCCATCGTTCACGCAGTGCTCGATCTGGGCGTCGGGATCGATGAGGCGGATGGTCTCGTCGGCAAACAGCAGACCGCAGACGATGCCGTGGCCCTTGGCGTAGATCTGGCCGCTCTGGACCGGGTCTTCGTCCCAGACGAGAAACCCGCCTGTCGTATCGCCAGCGTTCAACTCTTCACGCAGGCCCTGCTCGACCAGCGGACGGATCATGAATCGGTTCAGACGCATCGCAGCACCATCTCGAAAGGACAATGCACGAAGTGTAATGCGCCAGGCCGGGCGTGCCCCGGCTATTCCGATACGGCATGCGCGCAAGACTGTGGGCATGAGCCCTGCGCCACGGCAGGCGACCGGCTGCAACGCCGGCCGCCCGAACCACGATTACTTCTTCGCGGCCGACACGCTGTAGCGGTAGCTGTCGAGCGAGTACTCGGCAACCCGGAACCACAGGTTCTGCTCGTCACGGAACTTCTGCCAGTGCTCGTAGATGGTCTTGAACTCGGGGCTCTTGGCCGCGAGGTCGTCCATCACTTCCTGGGTGGCCTTGTAGGCCGCATCGAGCACGGGTTTGGGGAAGGCACGCAACTGCACGCCTTGCCCCACGAGGCGCTTGAGCGCCACCGGGTTCTTGGCATCGTAGTCGGCCGTCATCATGACGTCCTGCTCGCGCGCGGCGCAGATGAGTGCCTCCTGGAAAGACTTGGGCAGTGCATTCCAGGCCTTCAGGTTCACCAGCATCACGTTCTGGGCACTGCCTTCCCACCAGCCCGGGTAGTAATAGAACTTGGCCACCTTGTTCAGGCCGAGCTTCTCGTCATCGTGCGGTCCGATGAATTCGGCCGCGTCGATCGTACCTTTTTCAAGCGAGGGGTAGATATCGCCCGGGGGCAGTTGCTGCGGCGTCACGCCCAGCTTGGCAAGGATGGTGCCGCCAATGCCGCCGATGCGCATCTTCAGGCCCTTGAGATCAGCAACCGTCTTGATCTCCTTGCGGTACCAGCCGCCCATCTGCACGCCGGTGTTGCCGCACGGGATGTTCATCATGCCGTACTGCTTGAACACATCGCGCAGCAACTCGCCACCGCCACCCCAGTTGATCCAGGCCTGCTGCTGGCGGGCATTGAGTCCGAAGGGAATGCCCGAATCGAAGGCAAAGGCCGGATTCTTGCCGATGTAGAAGGCCGACAACGTGTGGGTGGCCTCGATGGTGCCTTTCTCGACCGCATCGAACACCTGATTGCCCGGGACGATCTCGCCGGCAGCCATCACCGAGATCTCGAACTTGCCCTCGGTGAGCCCGAGGATGCGCTTGGCCATCGCCTCGACGCCACCGTGGGTCGTATCGAGGCTCTTGGGCCAGCTGGTCTGCAGCCGCCACTTGACAGTAGGCGCCGATTGGGCAAACGCCGGGGCCACCATGGCGCCCAGGGCAGCACCAGCGCCCCCCTTGGCCAGGAAATCGCGTCTCTTCATTGCATGCTCCCAGGAGGGGCCGGCAGGGCCGGCCATTGAACAAAAGACAACATCCTAACGCGACTCGGGGGCGGGCTTCGAGGCCTGCTCGAGTTGCTTCTGCATCGCATCGTCGGCGGCGCTGCCGTCCTCAGCCGGACCTGACTGCGGCGCCTCGAGTTCGATCTGCACCTTGTCGACATCGACCGTCACTTCCTTGTCGAGAAAGTAGGTGATCTGGTCGGGGAAGGCAATGACCAGCACCACCATGAGGATCTGCAATCCGACCCAGGGCAAGGCGCCCAGGTAGATGTCGCGACTGCGCACGGTCTTGGGTGCAATGCCGCGCAGGTAGAACAGCGCGTAGCCAAAGGGCGGATGCATGTAGGAGGTCTGCATGTTCACGCAAAGAAGCACACCGAACCAGACCAGGTCGATCCCGAGTTTCTGCGCCACCGGCGCGAGCAGCGGAATCACGATGAAGGCGATCTCGAAGAAGTCGAGAAAGAACGCCAGCACGAAGACAAAGAGGTTCACCACGATCAGGAACTGCACCCGGCCGCCGGGGAGGTCGCCCAGCAGGTGCTCGATCCAGCGCCCGCCGTAGAAACCCTGGAAGACCAGCGAAAACACCGTCGATCCGATGAGGATGAACACCACCATCGAGGTGATGCGCATGGTGGAGTCCATGCCCTGCCAAACGAGCGGCACGGTGAGCCGGCCCCGCAGCGCGGCCAGCAGCATGGCACCCACCGCGCCCATGGCACCGGCCTCGGTGGGGGTTGCAAGGCCCATGAAGATGGTGCCCAGCACGAGGAAGATGAGGCCCACCGAGGGCAGCATGCCCCAGAGCACCCGGCGCCACAGCGCCCAGCCGCGCAGCGTGCGCTCGGAGGCAGGCAAGGGGGGCATGCGGTTCGGCGCCACCAGCGACACGATGAAGATGAACGCGATGAAGAGCAGCGTCTGCACGATCGACGGGCCGATGGCCCCGGCGTACATGTCGCCGACCGACTTGCCCAGTTGATCGGCCAGCACCACCAGCACGAGCGAGGGCGGGATGAGCTGGGTGATGGTGCCCGAGGCGGCAATCACACCCGTCGAGATGCGCACGTCATAGCCGTTGCGCAGCATCGCCGGGAGCGCAATCATGCCCATCGCGATGACCGAAGCCGCGACCGTGCCGGTGATGGCACCCAGGATGGCGCCGACGATGATCACCGAATAGGCAAGGCCACCGGGGAGCGCACCGAAGGCTTGCCCCATGCTCTCGAGCAGGTCTTCTGCGAGGCCGCAGCGCTCGAGAATCGTACCCATGAAGGTGAAGAAGGGAATCGCGAGCAGGAGATCATTGGAGACGATGCCAAACACCCGGAAGGGCAGGTTGGCCAGAAAGTCGGGCACGAAGAAGCCGAGCTGGATGCCGACGACGCCAAAGGCCAGACCGAGGGCGGCCAGCGAGAACGCCACCGGAAACCCGATGAGCAGAAACACCACAAGCCCCACGAACATCAGGGGCGCCATTGTTTCGGCACTCATGCGCACTCACTCATTGCAGGGGCCGCTCGTAATGCGCTTCGGCAGGCAGATGCCCGGAGAGCATCGCGAGGCGCTTGATGACTTCGGCAAGGCCCTGAAGCAGCACCAGCGCAAACCCCACCGGCAGCGCGAGGCGCGCTGGCCAGCGCACCAGGCCACCGGCATTGGGCGAGATCTCGCCAGTGCTGAAGGCATCGGTGAACGGAGGCACGCACAGCCACAGCATGTAGACGGTGGCGGGCAGCAGAAAAACGAGCAGCCCCATGAGGTCGACCCAGATCTTGCCGCGCACCGACAACATCCCGTAGAAGAGATCGACCCGCACATGCTCGTTCAGCTTGAGCACGTGGGCAGCCCCGAGCATCACCAGATAGGCAAAGAGATACCACTGCATCTCGAGCCAGGCGTTTGACCCCAGACTGAACACATAGCGCAGTCCGGCATTGCCCGAACTCACCAGACAGGCCGCGAGCACGCACACGCTCGCCACGTAGCCGAACCAGCGGCTCAGCGTATCGATGCGTGCAGACAGGCGCAGAAAGGCGTGCATCAGCACAACCCCCCAAGCTTGACCGCCACGACGCCATGCAAAGACTTTTCCACCGGTTGAATCCGCTCTGAACCGTGGGCGATTCTATACCTGAGTCGAGGTCATTCCACGGTGTCTCCCCGAGCGCTGCCCTCAGCCCTGCGCAATGAGCCGGTTCACCAGCCTGCGCGCCTGCACACCACCGAGATCACCTGCCACGCTCACGGTTGGCGCGACCGGATCCAGATCGATGATGCGCTGCTGCGCTTCGATCATCACCCGATCCTCGTCAAAGGCGCGCACGGTCATCTCGTGGAAGAAGCGCGTGATCGACTCATCGGCAATTGCGAAATCGCGCGTGCTCGACCAGAAGTAGTGGCAGGTGGTGGCGGTCTCGGGGGTGATCGAATTCAACAACATGATGTGCATCGCTCGCGGCTGAGTACCGGCATCGGCAGCAGCGCCAGGGCGCTCTACCGTCGTGATGTCGATCGTCACGTGCGATGCCGCCAGGAAGGTCATCACCTTGGTCTGATCGCAGCGCGGCGCGAAGCCCTGCTTGCGGTTGTGCGGTGGCGTATCGATATCGATCGAGGAGCGCACGCCCACCACCTGAGCCCCGCTACTGTCCCAGCGTATCGCGGCGCCGGTGTCATCACTGCCGATGGTGCCGGCATGGATGAATCCCACATGCGACAGATCGAGAAGATTCTCGACCATGAGCAGGTAGTCGGCCGCCACCGGCAGGCGGGTGCCGGTCTGTGCCCAGCGCGGGTCGTCGTTGGTATGGAAATCGGGAATTTCTTCAGGCCTGGCGGCCGTCGGGTCGCCCATCCAGATCCACAGGTAACGATGCCGCTCGACCAGCGGGTAACTGCGTACGCGCGCGTTGGCGGGAACCTGCTCGAGTCCGGGGACACGCACGCACGCCCCACTGGGATCAAATTCGAAGCCATGGTAGCCACAGGCGATGCAGTCGCCCCTCACCCGACCTCGATGCAGGGGCGCCCGCTTGTGACAGCATCGATCTTCAAGCGCCACAGCCCGCCCATCGCCCGCGCGGTAGAAGACGACGGGCTCTCCCAGAATCAGACGGCCCAGCGGCGCTGCACCGAGTTCATCAGACTGGGCGGCCACATACCAGCTGTTGCGTACGAACATGGCGGCAACCTTACTTGCGATAGCGGCGAGCGGCCGCGAGCATCGCCTCGTAGTCGGCCTTCATCGAGGCATTGGCGGTCAGAATCGGCACGGTGCTCGTACTCACTTCGTCGACGAAGCGTCGCGCCTCGACCGATGGCAGCATGATGGCCTCGCCGCCTTGCTGCTCCCATTGCTTGCGCGCGTTTTCGACATCGTCCATCAGCCAGGTGAAGAAAAGGGGCTCGAGCTTTCGCGACTCGTCGCGCACGATGCCCTCGAGCTCGGGCCCGAGCGACTTCATGAAGTTGCGGTTCACCAGCGCCGACACCACGATGAACGAGCTGGGCAGCCAGGTGAGGTTGTGGGTGATGTCGTAGTACTTGAACGTCGTGAAGACCGTCAGCCCGGCAATCGAACCATCGATGGTGCGGTTCTGCATCGCCGGCAGCGCCTCGCCCAGAGCCATCGAGACCGGTGAGGCCCCGAGGCGACGGTAGGGGTCCATGTAGAGCGGCGCACCACCGGGCACGCGCAGCTTTTGCCCCTTGAAGTCGGCCACCGCCCGGATCGCCTTGTGCGAGGCCACCACATTGGGGTTCGAAGCATAGGTGACGAGCGGCTCGACGCCCTTCTCCTGGCCGAAGGTGGCGATGCGGGCACGGATTTCAGGGTCCTGGAACACCTTGTTGGCGTGAACCATGTCATCAAAGAGCCCCACGGCATCGAAGATCGCAAAACGCGGGTCCAGTCCGATGAAAAAGCCGGTGGCTGGCATGGTCGACTCGATCGTGCCCAGCGCCACGCCTTCCACCGTGCGCGGAATCTGACCGAGCTGGTTGGCCGGATAGACCTCGACCTTGATGCGCCCGCCCGAGCGCGCCTCGACGCCCGCCTTCATGCGCTTCATCCACTCGTGATTCATGTCGTTCACGGTCGGCGCCGAGAGCTTCATGGTGAACTGCTGCGCGAGCGCGGGGGCTGCCGGCAGACCGAGGGCAAGGGCAGAACCAAGCGCCGCGCGCAGTGCAGCGCGCCGGCACACGGCCTGCGCAAAACCCCAGATCGCCATCGAGGCCATGGTGGCTGACGAGGCTGATGGGGCTGAAGTGGCCCTGCGTACGTGTCGTGCGTTCTTCGCGATCATGCTGTCTCCTCCGTTCTTTTTGTGTGCACCGCTCACGCCCCCCTTGGGCGGCGGACCTGCAGAGGCGCACGCGGCGCCCCTTGCACTCACACCCGCGACATCTCGTGCGTACCCGGGTGGAACATCTCTTCGGGCGTGAGCTTGCGCGCCGCCAGGCCCTGCTCGAACGAGTAGCGGGTCATTGCCTCGAGCGCCGCCCGATTCGGTCCGAGCCCGTAGCTCCAGAAATCGGCGGCGAGGTCGCGCTCGGCCGCAGTCACCTCGGCATTGACCCAGGGCAGGGTCACCATGTTGACGCCGATGTCATGCAACTCGTGCACGGCAATGGCCTTTGCCTCGACAAAGGCCTTGTACACACTCACCGCCAGCCAGGGCTCGCGCTCGAGCAGGCTGCGGCGCACACCGATCATGTGCATGATCGGAAACATGCCGGTCTTGCGAAAGTAGGCCGATTCGACTTCGCGAAAGTTCTCGAACAGCCGAACGATGTTGGGGTCGACCCCATAGCTGCTCGGGGCCCGTGCGGTAATCACCGCATCGAGCTCGCCCGCTGCAAGCATCGCAATCAGGGTGCGTTCGTCACCGATCGGGGTGATCGACACGCTCGGATCGACATGCAGCTTCGAGCGCTCGCGCCGGCCGGGTTCTTCCTGACCGCCGGTGAACCATCGGATGTCGCGTGGATGCACACCGTACTCATCCTGCAGGATGCCGCGTGCCCACAGGCAGGCGGTCATCTGGTACTCGGGCATGCCGACACGCTTGCCGACCAGATCCTGTGGCGTGCGAATGCCACGATCGGCACGCACATAGATGGCCGAATGCCGGAACACCTTCGACACGAAGGCCGGAATCGCCACATAGGGGCACTCGCCACGCGAGAGCGTCATCATGTAGGAACTGCCCGAGATCTCGGTGACATCGAACTCGGCACCGTTGAACGCGCGGTGGAAGGCTTCTTCGGCGTGAAGCGGCAGGGTGGTGAGTTCACACCCCTCGATGCGCACGCGACCATCGAAGATGGCTCGGGTGCGGTCGTACTGTTCGCAGGCAAGGCTGATTCGCAGGGTCATTCACTACTCCAGGGCGTCGGGGATACGAAGACCCGCCAGTTTACGCCGGCAAAAAAAAAGCGCGCCACGAAGGCGCGCCCAAGATCAGAGGAGACTTCTTTCAATCAGAACCGCTCAGTTGAGCAGTACCTTCACATCCTTCATGAAGCGGGTGGTATAGGTTTTCGACAGATCGACCTTGGTGGGGTCGAGGAGCTTGCCGGCAACCATCAGATCGTACGATTGCTTGAAACGGGCATCCGACATCGCACCGATACCGGCGGTGGCGGCCTCACCGGCGTCGAGCAGCTTGAACTGGCGCATCTTCTTCATCGTGTAATCGATCTGGTCATCCGTCATGCTGGGATTATCTTTCTTGATAAGCGCGTTGGCTGCGGCATTGTTCTCGGTCATGTACGACTTCCAGCCTTCGATCGAGGCACGCACGAAGCGGCCGATCACATCGGTACGGGCGTCGAGCGTCTTCTGCAGCGTGACCATGGTCTCCGCATAGGGTGGATAACCAACGTCGGCAAAGAGGTAGAAGTTCTGCTTCTGGCCGACTTTTTCGACCCCATACGGCTCGGAGGTCACATAGCCCTGCTGCACCAGGGTCTTGTCGGCGAGGAAGGGCTGCACATTGAAGGTGTAAGGGCGGGTGGCGGTGTCTTCCAGGCCGTACTTGGCCTTGAGCCAGGGCCACCAGGTGGAGTAGGCCGAAGAGGACACCAGAATGGTGCGGCCCTTGATCTTGTCCAGACCGGTGATGTCCTCGTGGGTCATGATGCCTTGCGGGTCTTTCTGGAACGAAACCCCGACCGTCACGGCGGGTATGCCCTGCTCGTGCGCCTTCATGGTCTGGAAGTCGTAGCCCATGATGATGTCGCTCTGGCCAGCCGCCATCAACTGCATGGCGTTGACCTGGGGGCCACCCATCTTGATCGTGACATCGAGGCCGACCTTCTTGTACAGGCCGGTGGCCAGCGCCTGGTAGAAGCCACCGTGCTCGGCTTCGGCAAACCAGTTGGTGGTGAACACGAGCTTTTCCTGAGCCTGTACCGACTGTGCGGCAAGACCCATCAGGCCCAGTACAGCGGTTGCGGCACCAACGATCACGCGACTGCCAATCATCTGATGTTCTCCCTCGAGGCGTCGAGCCATACGGCTCAGGATCCGGACGGGAAGCTACAAGCAATGATCGGGCCAAGCCCCCACAGGGGACTCAGCCAGTGGCCGATCGGGCCAGTTCCCATACCCGTGAGGGGCTGAGCGGGATTTCGAGCAGTTCGACCCCGCGCTTGGGCAACTGCAGCGCGTCCTCGATGGCCTGGGCAAAGAGCGGGCCGACCGGAATCGCCCCCGCCTCGCCCACGCCCTTGATGCCCAGGGGGTTGAGTGGCGAAGGGGTCTCGACATGCCCCAGTTCGATGCTCGGCACGTCCATGGAACTGGGCAGCAGGTAGTCGGCGAGAGAGGCATTCAACAACTGCCCTTCGCTGTCGAACACCAGCTGCTCGAAAAAGGCGTTGCCGATGCCCTGGGCGACGCCGCCGCGCACCTGGCCCTCGACGATCATCGGGTTGATGACCACACCGCAGTCGTGCACCACCACATAACGCAGGATGCGCACGTTCATGGTGCGGGGATCCACCTCGATCACCATTGCGTGTGCACCATTGGCGGTGCTGCCCGAGGGTGGGCCAAAGTAGCTGGTCGACTCCAGCCCAGGCTCGGTGCCGGCGGCAACGGCACCGCGCATCGGATTGGCGCGCTGGGCAAGTTCACCGAGCCCCAGCGATTTCGAGGGGAGACCAGCAATCGCCACCCGCCCCCCTTCCAGCACCAGGTCGCCCTCGGCGCACTCGAAGATCTCGGCAGCAAGGCGCAAGGCCTTCGCCCGCACCTGACGTGCCGCCTGATCGATCGCGTTACCAGCCACCACCGCACCGCGGCTGGCGAAGGTGCCCGCGCCCCAGTAGAACTGATCGGTGTCGCCCGTGATGACATCGATGTCGGCGATGTCGACCCCCAGATGGTCGGCGGCAATCTGGGCAAAACTGGTGTAGTGGCCCTGCCCCTGCGTGCCGATGCCGGTGACGAGGCTCACCCGGCCATTGGCCTGCACCTGCAACTTGGCCCCTTCGTAGGGGCCGATCCCGGTGCCCTCCACGTAGCAGACCAGACCGATGCCGACATGACGACCCTGGGCGCGCAGGCGCGGCTGCTCCTGCGCAATGAAGTCCGTGTAGCCGATGCGCTCGAGCAGTTGGTCGAGCACCTTGGCGTACTGGCCGCTGTCATAGGTGAGCCGCGTGAAATCCTGGTAGATGAGCGCGTTGTCCCACGGGAACGCGTCCGGCGGAATGAAATTGCGACGCCGGATCTCGGCGCAGTCGATCGACAGTTCGCGCGCAGCGATGTCGAGCAGACGCTCGATCACGAACACCCCGTGCTGGCGCCCCGCACCACGGTAGGGCGTAACGATGGGCTTGTGCGTGAAAACGGCACAGAAGGTACTGTCGTAATGGGGGATCGCGTAAGGGCCCAGCAGCGTGCACTGGCTGTTGATCGGCACGGTGAGGCCGTAGGGGTCGTAAGCCCCGGTGTCGTGCAGGAACTCGTCGCGCACGCCAAGAATGCGACCATCGGCACCGAGCGCGATTTCGGCCTCGTGGATCTGGCCACGCTCATGCGTGGTGGCCACGAAATGCTCGGCCCGATCCTCGATCCACTTGACCGGACGGCCAAGCTGCATGGCAGCCCAGGGCACCAGGATCTCTTCGGGATAGAACATCATGATCTTGGGGCCGAAGCCACCGCCGATGAAGGGCGCGACCACCCTCACCTGACGCTCGCCAAGCCCCAGGCTTGCCGCCAGGCCATTACGTATGAATACTGGCGCCTGGGTGGTATCCCAGACGGTGAGCCGGTCGGCGCGCGCATCCCACTGCGCCACCACGCCACGCGTCTCGATCGGCGAGGAGCAGCCGTGGTCGTAGGTGAATCGGCGCCGGATGACGTGTGCGGCGCCGCGCACCGCCAGCGCGTAGTCGCCCTTCACCTGGCGCACGCGGGCAGCGATATTGTCGGGCAAGTCCTCGTGCACGCGTGGCGCATCGGGGCGCGCCGCGGCTTGGAGATCGGCCGATACGGGCAGGGGCTCCCAGTCGACGACGATATCCTCGAGCGCGTCTTCGGCCACATAGCGACTCTCTGCCACCACGAAGGCCACCGGTTCACCGGCATAGCGCACCTTGTCGCGTGCAAGCGGAGACTGGGTACGCTGGTGGAAGAGCGCGCCTTCTATGGGCGGGGGTGGCACGGCCAGCGGCCCGGGGCAGCACACCGCACCAAGGTCGGCCGCCGCGTAGATGGCCACCACACCCTCGCGCGCCAATGCCGCCGTTGTGTCGATCGAACGGATGCGGGCATGGGCGAAGGGGCTGCGCAGCACTGCGGCATGCAGGCAGCCAGGCAGATCGATGTCATCGACAAAGGTAGCCTGTCCGGTGAGCAGGCGCGCGTCCTCGCGCCGCGGCAGCGACGCGCCGAAGGCGCGCGTACTCATGCGCCCTCCCTGGCCACGGCGGCGGCGCGAGCCACCGCTGCCACGATGTTCTGGTAACCCGTGCAGCGGCACAGATTGCCCGAGAGCGCCTTGCGGATGGCCGCCTCGTCGGGGTCGGGATGCTGTTCGAGAAAGGCTTTCATCGTCATCAGGATGCCTGGCGTGCAGTAGCCGCACTGCAAGCCATGACAGGCCCTGAACGCTTCCTGCAGCGGATGCAGGTGCTCGGGCGTACCGAGACTCTCGACCGTCTCGATCGAGTGGCCGTGGGTCTGCACCGCAAACAGGAGGCACGCGCGCGCCGGCACGCCATCGTGCAGGATGGTGCAGGCACCGCACACGCCATGCTCGCAGCCCACATGGGTGCCGGTGAGCCCGAGTCGGTGGCGGATGAAGTCCGAGAGCAGCAGTCGCGCCTCGACCTGGGCCTCGCGCTCGGTGCCATTGACGGTGAGGCGTATCGGGTACTGGCGCTCGGCCATCAGTGGCTCCGGCTGGGTAAATGGGTTGCGGCGCGCGCACACGCCGTGGCAATCGCACGCGCTGCCAGCACCTGCGCCAGGTGGCGCTGATAATCGGCGCTCGCGTGTACCGTGCCGGGCGGATCGATCGAGGTGGCCAGGGCGGCACCTGCCGCTTCGGACAGCGCCTCGAGGGCAGCCGGATCAGACCCCGGCCTGGCGCCAAGCAGCACGGCAGCACTGGCCGCACTGGCAAGAGGTCGATCACCGGCCCCGCAGCACACCACGCGCGCATCGGTGCAAGCACCGCTTGCGTCCACTCGAACGACCACAGCCACGCCCATCATGGCGTAGTCGCCCGGGCGCCGCGCCAATTCCAGAAAGGCAGTGCCGGTACCGGCAGGCATGGGCTCCAGCAGTACCTGCGCCAGCAATTCGTCCGATTCCAGGGCCGTGCTGTAGGTGCCCTGGAAGAAGTCGGCTGCTGCAATCGATCGTTCGCCGCGCACCGACACGGCGCGCATCTGCGCCCGCAAGGCCACCATGACCGCCGGCAGTTCGGAGGCCGGATCAGCGTGCGCAAGGTTGCCGCAGACGGTACCGCGGTTGCGCACCTGCGGATGAGCGACCTCGCGAATCGCCTCGGCAAGCAGCGGCTGATGCTGTGCCACCTGTGCGTCGCCTTCAACCCGCGCATGGCGCACCAATGCCCCGATCTGCAGCCGCCCTGCCGCGGTACACGCCAGGTCGCCCAGTTCGGCAATGCCATTCAGATCGATGAGCACCGCCGGTCGCACCAGGCGGAAGTTCATCGCCGGCACAAGGCTCTGACCACCGGCCAGAAAGCGCGCCTCCTCGCCATGGCGGGCCTTCAAGGCCAATGCTTCGGCCAGGCTGCGCGGCGCCTCGTAATCAAACGCTGGGGGTTTCATCGGCAGACGTGCTCGGTGGGCGAAGGGTGCAGTGTGATGGACAAGCGGATCGATCCGGTAGAGCGGACCTGTTCGGTGTCACTGGCTGTCTGAAGCAACCCCCATGCCACCGAACGAAGCGCCCCTTCAGTCACTGTCTGGCCAGGTCAGGCCCGGGTTGGCGGCCCGAGACGCGCCTCGGGGCAGGCATCAGACAAAGACCGGGCGAGCCGCGCCCGCAAAACGCCAGTTGTAGCCGTCGCGCCAGCGTTCGAGGCGCCCAGCCGATGGGGCTGGAAAGTGATTGGGCAAGAGCCACACATCCCGATCGGCCGCCCGCCGCAGAATGTCGAGCCGGGTACGTCGGGACGCATCGGGATCAGTGCAAAAGCGCGTGCTCCATGCCGGGTAGCGAATCTGCAACAGGGTATGCAGTACGTCGCCCAGCAGAAGCGCCCGTGCACCGTCGGACTGCACATCGACCACCACACCCCCGGGGGTGTGCCCGGGCGCCGGGCGCAAGCCCACCTGGGCGGTGAGTGCATGGTCGCCCTCGACCAGATCAGCCTGACCGGCGCGCACCACAGGCAGGACACTGTCAGCAAAGTAATCGCCGGTGCGCTCCATGGCACGCGCTCCCGCCTCGCTCGACCAGTAATCGAACTCGGCACGCGGAAAGAGGTAGCGCGCATTGGGGAAGCTGGGCACCCACCGACCATTCTCCAGACGCGTGTTGCCGCCGACATGATCGACATGAAAGTGGGTGCACACAACGTGTGTAACCGCGGTGGGTTCGACGCCTGCAGCCTTCAAGCGCTCGAGCCAGCCCCAGCGCTGCTGGTCGAAGCTGACACGCCGGCGCGCCTTGCAATCGCCCACGCAGGTGTCGACCACGATGAGCGCATCGGCTGAGCGCACCACAAAGCCCTGAAAGGCCAGGTTGAGGCGCTGCGCCACCGGATCGAAGAAACGCGGCGCGAGCCACGACATGTTGGCCTCGAGCAAGACCTGTGTCAGCTCCGGATAAACCTCGAAGGGGTCGAGTACCGCGAAAGTCGACTCTTCGACCCGGCTGATGAGCACGCGCCCGATGACAAGCGCATCAGGCACTGCCGCAGCGCCGGCAGTGGCGCTGGCACGCGAGCCACCCACCGGAGCCTCGGGCACTGTCATGTCGTGCTCACCACTTGAGTGAGCACTTGGCAGCATTGCGATCGGCAAGGTCGGTGGCCACGGTGCCAACCGACTTGCTGACAAGCCGACCCTGGCTGTCACGCGAGACGATGCGCAGGTACCAGTTCTGGATCGGATAGTTGTTCACGCCCCATTTGAAGTTGCCCCGCACTGACTCGAAGCGCTTGGCGCGCAAGGCAGCGATGAAGGCGGCTGTGTCTTCGACACGCCCCTTGGCATCACGCACCGCGGCATCGATGAGGAGCGCATCGTCATAGCCTTGAGCGGCATACTGGGTCGGCTGACGCCCGTATTCCTTCTCGAAGGCCGCCACAAACGCCTGATTGGCTTCGTTGGGCAGATCGATCGCCCAGTGCGAGGTATTGAACAGGCCGAGCATCGGCTCGCCGACAGCGCGGATGATGTCGGCATCGGCGCCGACCCCAGCGGTCAGCAAGGTCGTGTCCTTGGACAGGCCCGAGGCCACGAACTGCTTGATGAAATTGATGCCCATGCCCCCGGGCAGGAAGAAGAAGACGGCCTGTGGCCTTGCCGCCCGAATCTGCGCCAGTTCGGCCGAGTAATCGAGCTGGCCGAGCTTGGTGTACACCTCGTCGACGATCTTTCCCGTGTAAAAGGACTTGAAGCCGTCGAGGGCATCCTTGCCTGCCTGGTAGTTGGGCGCAAACAGCATCACGTTGCCGTAGCCACGCTGCGTGGCCAGCATACCCGGTGCACCGTTGTTGATGTCGTTCTGCCAGGCGGTGGAGAAGAAGAGCCGATTGCACTGCTCGCCGGCAAACTGGGTCGGGCCGGCATTGGGACTGATGTAGACCGTGCCCGCCTCGAACGCCTTGGGCGCAACCGCCAGCAGCACGTTGGAGAAGACGATGCCGGTGAGCACATTGACCCGGTCACGCTTGAGCATGCGGTCGGCGATCTGCACACCGGTTTCCGGGCTCAGCTGATCATCGGCGATCTGCACCTCTGCAGGCAGCCCACCGAGCTTGCCCCCCTTCATCTTGACCGCCAGCATGAAGGCATCGCGGATATCGACACCGAGCGCAGCACTCGGGCCCGACAGCGTGGAGATGAACCCGACCTTGATGCGGTCGGCGGCCTGCACCGGCACGGTGCACAGGGCGCTGGCAAGAACCAGCGTGGTGAAGACTGCGATCGACGTGCGCATGTAACCCCCAGGGAAAGCTGCATTCTTCTCGATCGACGGCAATGACGCAATGCGCGATTGCCCACCGCCGCTCGGTCAGGGTCATGGTACGGATGTTGCGCGCGCCTGTCAGGACATCCCGTGTCACCACAAACGCGGGCAACTGCGCGACCGCAAACACTGAAGCCGACAACAACGCCCGACCCTGAAGAGAACCGACCATGGGCGCCAACCCGCTCGCAACACCCCCGGACACCCTTGCTGCCCTCGATGCCCTCGCCGAACGCGCTCGCCATGAACTGGCCATGACCGCCTACCCGGCCAAGTCCTGGGTGAAACCGCTGCCCGGCCGTGATGCGGCCGATGTCATCGACGTGCTGATCGTGGGGGCCGGACAGTCGGGCATGGCCTGCGCGCTGGCGCTGCGTCGTGACGGCATCGACAACGTGCTGCTCATCGACGAGAACCCTGCCGGCACCGAAGGACCGTGGGAAACCTATGCCCGGATGATCGAACTGCGCACGCCCAAGTTCACGGTGGGCATGGACATGGGTATCCCCAGTCTCACGGCGCAATCCTGGTTCGAGACACGATATGGGCGCGAGGCGTGGGCCGCGATCACGCGCGTACCGCGCCAGGACTGGATGAACTACCTGCGCTGGTACCGGCGCGTGCTCGACCTGCCGATCCGCAACGAAGTGCGCGTCACCGGCATCGAGCCTGCAGCAGACTGCCTGCGCGTGTTCACCGCATCGAACGACGGCGCCGGTGCCTTGCTCGCCCGGCGGGTGATTCTCGCCACGGGCTACGACGGCTCGGGCCACTGGCAGATTCCCGACTTCATCCGCACCGCCGTCGCCCCCGAGCGACTGCTGCATTCCAACCAGGTGTTTGACTGCGCCGCACTGCGTGGTCTGCGCGTGGGCATGCTCGGCCACGGGGCCAGTGCGTTCGACACCGCAGGGGCGCTGCTCGAAGCCGGCGTCGGCTCGGTCGATCTGTGCTACCGGCGCCAGCAGATTCCGACCATCAACCCGCATCGCTGGATCGAATCGGCCGGTTTTCTGAAGCATTACCCCGAATTGTCCGACGACATCCGGTGGCAGACGGCCTATCACTTCGAAACCGCCGACCAGCCCCCCACCCAGCGCTCTTTCGACAACGCCAGCCGCCATGCCAACTTTCGTCGTCATCCGGGCACACCCTGGCTGCGTGTCGAAGACAATGGCCGCACCGTGAAGGTGCACACGCCCCACACAGTGTTTGAATTCGATTTCATCATAGCCGCCACCGGATCGCAGCCCGATCTGGCAGCGCGCCCTGAACTGGCCGCCATCGAGGCGCAGATCCTGCGCTGGGCCGATGTGTACCAGCCACCGCCTGCGCTTGTGAACCCGGTGCTCGGCCTCTACCCCTATCTGGGGCCGCACTATGAACTGCGCGAACGCACACCCGGCAGTGCGCCCTGGCTCTCGCACATCCATGCCTACAGCTTCGCAGCTTATGTAAGCCAGGGTCCGCACTCCACGTCGATCAGCGGCCACCGGCACTCGATTCCACGCATGATCCGCTCGATCACCCGCAGCTTCTTCATGGAACAGCAGGGCTCGATGGTGGAGAGCCTGAAGGCCTACGACGAAGCCGAACTGGTGGTTCCCGATACCCCCGCAGGAGCAACGAGGACACAGCACGCGGCCTGAAAAAGGGCGGTGCGCAGGTCACGAACCTGACGCGACGTGCGGGTACACTGAATGGGGTCCGGGGCACGGATGTTTCAGCGCGGCACGCGCCAGCGCAGGGACGCTCCGACGCAGAACACGCTCACTCAGGACATTTCAACCATGCCAGACCGCACACCCATCCGCGGCACCTCGAGGCACTCGATCGCGCGCGCAGGCGCGACCGCCCTCGCAACGGCACTGCTCCTCGCCCTGGCGAGCTGCGGCGGTGCACCGAAAGCGCCCGCCGCGAGCGACGCATGGGTCGAGCCTGCCTTCGAGCGCGCACCGCACTCGGGCTGGTCGAACGCAGGCGAGGAGGTGGTGTTCTCCTTCGCAAGCGTCGGCGATACCCGTCAGGATCCGACGAATCCGGACCCAAGCACATTGATTCCCCCCCTTACCGGCACCCTGCTCGAGCAGGATCGCATCTGGCTGCAGAACACCCGGGCCTGGTCACGCATCCTGCGCACGGTGCAGGACCAGAAAGCGAACATGCTGGTCGTGAATGGCGACATGGTGATGGGCTACGGGCGATCGAGCGTTCCTGAGGCCTGGGCCACCCGGCCGCCCTCGGTGAACGACGTGGCCGCTTCGGACATCGCACGCCTGCAACGCCAGTACGCGTACTGGCGCGGCATGGTGGCCGGCCTGTTCGAGACCGGCACCTATGTACTGCCCGTACCCGGCAATCACGAAACCCAGTGCAGCGACACCGTCACGACCCAGAAGGGTGCCTGTCGCAAGGGCAAGAGCGCCTACGCCGAAAACGAGGACGCATGGCGCGCCAACATGGGCGACCTCATCGTCGACACACGACGCTTCAAGGCGGTCACAGGCTTTGACGCCAGCCAGGTGTCAGGTGCCGAGCCTGCGAGCGCGCCGGGCATCGCCGAGGGCTTCTCGACCGACCAGTCCAAGCTGAGCTATTCCTTCGATGTGAAGGTCACCGGCGGCCTCCTGCACTTTGCGGTCATCAATACCTATGCAACCGGGCAGGATGGCGTGGCCCCGGTGCAGTGGCTTGCCCGCGACCTCGCGCAGGCGCGCGCTCGCGGTGCAAGGCAGCTCTTCGTGTTCGGTCACAAGCCGGCCTTCGACTACAACCCTGAAGCCATCCGCGGCAAGGTATTCCGCCCCGACGGGCTCGATCCGACGCCGGCCGGGACCACACCGGGCTCGAAAGCGTTCTGGAAAGTCATCGTCGACAACGGGGCCACCTACTTTGCCGGCCACCTGCACGTGATGCATCTGGACCGTATCGCATTGCCCACCGACCCGACCCAGCCGCTGACCTCGGTAAGCGGCACGAGTGCAGTACCGCGCGGTGCCGCCTGGCAGGTGCTGGTGGGCTCGGGCGGCTCGCCCTTCGATGTCGGCCTCGAAGGGCGCTGTCCGGACTGCCGCACCCCGAAACTGAACGAGGCAAGTGATCGCCACTACGCCTGGGCCCGGGTGCTGGTGCATCGCAACGGTCGGGTCTCGCTCGAGATCTGGGGGTTCGATGACCAGTTCGGGCCGGCCCGCGTGCTCAAGGTGGTGAACTCGCTGCAATCACCCGAGAACCGGCCGCAGCCCTGACCGGGCACGGCTCGCGTGCGGCCATCAGCGACGAGCGAGGCGCCCGATCAGTAGCCGCGCCGAGCGCGCCCAGCGATTGCAAAAACCCGCGTCGTGAGCGGCCACCGGCATGACCCGAACAAACACCGACCGCGCAGCAGCAGACGTCTTGCATGTCGTGCGTCTCCTTGATGAGCGATCCGGGCCAGACCGTGGCATTCTTGCGCCCGATGATCCGCCCGCTGCGGCGGTTCGAGTCTTTCAGCACTTGGTCACCAAGGTAACACCGAACCGGATGCCGATCGAATTCCAAAGACTTGCCGTACACCCTGCAGTCAGGCCAGCGCTTCGGCTCGAGGCAAGCGTCCTCAGCCTGGCCTTCGCCCTGGCCCTTGGGCTTGCAGGCTGTGCGATCGAGCCGGGCAAGACCACCCCCTCGGGGCAGGGCGCGTCGATGGCGCGCAGCGGGCATGAGACGGCTCGCTGGCAGGCATTGGCTGACGCAAGCGGGCGCGCCCTGGTCGATCGCCTGAGCTGGGGCGCAAACGCGAGCAGCCTCAACGAGCTGACCGCGAGCGGACGCAGCAACTGGCTCGACAGCCTGCTGAAGCCGCCGGCCAAGGACCGACTCCCACCGACGGTCGAGCAAAAGATTGCCGGCCTGAGCCGTCTGCAAGTGCCCCTGGATCAAAGCATCTTTGCGTTCGAACACGAGCGGCGCGCCGCCGACAGTCTGGGCGACCCGACACAATCAGCCGCTGCGCGACGGGCCTACCAGAGCGCCCTGAACGAGATGGGCCAGGAGGCAGCCAGTCGATTCGTGTTGCGCGCGCTCTATTCGGCCGACCCGCTGCGCGAGCAGCTGACCTGGTTCTGGATGAACCACTTCAATGTCTTTGCGGGCAAGGCCAATCTGCGCGCCATGGTCGGCGATTACGAGGAACGTGCCATTCGGCCCCACGTTCTGGGCCGATTCCGCGACCTGTTGGGCGCAGCCACTCGGCACCCGGCCATGTTGCGCTATCTGGACAATGCCCAGAACGCGGTCAGACGCAGCAATGAAAATCACGCCCGCGAACTGCTCGAGCGCCACACGCTGGGCGCCGAGGGCGGCTACACCCAGGCGGATGTGCAGTCACTCGCGCGCGTCATGACCGGCTGGGGTGTGGCCAACGGGCCGGAAACCCCGCGAGTGAGGCCGGCCCGGGTGGGCGAATATCGCCGTCTGGGGCTCACCGAATACAACCCCGATCGGCATGACGACTCACCCAAGACACTGCTGGGCCAGACACTGCGTCGACCCGGTGCCGCCGAGCTGGACGAGGCACTGGACCTGCTCGCGCTCCACCCCGCCACCGCACACTTCATCGCACAGCGCCTGGCGCTGTTTCTGGTCGGCGATGACCCGCCGGCAGCCTTGGTCGAGCGCGCGGCACGCCAATTCAGTGCCTCGCAAGGCGATCTGGCCGCAACCGTCGCAGTACTGATCGATTCGCCAGAATTCGCGCGCTCGCTGGGTCACCAGTTCAAGGATCCGATGCACTACGTACTGGGTGCCGTGCGCCTGGCCTGCGACGATCGTCTGGTGACCGACACCGGGCCGGTGCTCGGCTGGATCAGACGCCTGGGCCAAGGGCCAAACGCCCGTCAGACGCCCGATGGTTGGCCACTGGATGCCAGCGCCTGGTCGGGGCCCGGGCAGATGGTCGCGCGCTTCGAGGTCGCGCGTGCCATCGCCGGCAGCACGGCGCGGCTGTGCCCGACGCCGCTCAAACCTGAGACGAACGGCAGGATCGATGAAGCGCTGGCCCCACCCTTGTCCGAGGCCACACGCAAGGTGCTTGGCGAAGCCCGCTCGAGCCTCGAATGGAACATGCTCCTCTTGGCCAGCCCGGAGATGATGCTGCGATGAACCGTCGAGATGCGCTTCTTGCGCTCGCGGCACTGCCTGCGAGCTTCACCACCACACGGCTGTTGGCCACCGAGCCGACACAGCCCCGCTGTCTGGTGGTCTTCCTGCGCGGCGCCTATGACGCGACCAACCTGCTGGTGCCCATCGCCAGCAGTCACTACTACGAGATGCGTCCGCGTATCGCGGTGCCCAGGCCGGCAGCCGGCAATGCGCTGAGCGCCATCGAACTCGACGCCAGCTGGGGACTGCACCCTGCCCTGCGTGACTCCATCTACCCGATGTGGCTGCGCGGTGAGGCGCTCTTCATACCCTTTGCTGGCTGCAATGACCTGAGTCGCAGCCACTTCGAGACCCAGGACACCCTCGAACTGGGTCAGAACGAAGGGCAGGCACGCAACTTCCAGTCTGGGTTCATGGGTCGCCTTGCCCGCGAGATCGCGCCCGCCGAGCCCATTGCCTTTACGGATCAGGTGCCGCTTGCACTGCGCGGTGAACGCATCGTGCCCAACCAGTCGCTGCGCAACCCCTCAGGCAATGGGCTGAACGAGCGCGAATCCGGGCTGCTGAAACGGCTCTACGCCGGACACCCCCTCGAGCCCGCCGTGCGCGCCGGATTCGATCTGCGCGCCGATGTGCTGGCCGACATGCGTGCCGAGCGCGAAGGGGCAAGCCGCCAGGCGGTATCAGCGCAGGGATTCGAACGTGAAGCCCGGCGCATCGCACGCTTGATGCGACGACAGTTCCAGCTGGGCTTTGTCGATGTCGGTGGCTGGGATACCCATGTGGGCCAGGGGGGTGCCGAGGGTTACCTGGCCAACCGGCTGGGCGAACTGGGACGCGGCCTGGCAGGCTATGCCGAAGAACTCGGGCCCGCCTGGCAGGACACCGTGGTGGTGGTGGTGAGCGAGTTCGGTCGAACCTTCCGCGAGAACGGCAACCAGGGCACCGACCATGGTCACGGGACGGTCTACTGGGTACTGGGCGGCGCGGTTCGCGGCGGGCGCATCGCAGGCCCGCAGGTGGTACTGGGCGCCGATACCCTCTTCCAGGCGCGCGACTACCCGGTACTCACCGAATACCGCACGCTGTTTGCTGGACTGTTCAAGCGCCTCTACGGCTTGTCGAGTAGCGCGCTCGATCGGGTTTTCGAGGGCGTGCCGGCCCTCGAGCTGGGCATTCTCTGAACCGCCCGGCCCGCGGGCCGGGCAGCCTGGCGTGCAGCCGGTTTTACAGCTCGGGCGTGCTGGCCGGTGGCCGACGATGACGCGTTGCCTGCTCGTAGGCGTAGGCAAGGCGAATCATGCGGGCATCGTCATACGGTCGCCCGAGGAAGGTGATGCCCGCCGGCAGACGATCGACCGTGAACCCGGCCGGCACCACAACCGAGGGCACCCAGACCAGGAAGGTGTTGAGGTGCGGCGCACCCTTCTGATCGACGTAAGGCGGGTTCACCCCCTGCGAGATGAGCGTGGGCTGATGCTCGACCGCCTTGTGGACAATGGCATCGAGCCGATAGTCGGCCATCACGTCGAGCAGTCGGGTCATCAGTTCCTCGCGCGCCATCAGGTACTCGTGATGGGCAGCGGCCGGCGTCTCGCGCGTCCAGCGGCTGCTGGCACCGATCATCACCTGCTGGAAGGCTGGCGAGGCCATGGCTTCGGCCCGGTTGGCAAAGGGCGCGTTGGCCGTGCCACGGAAGTATTCGATGAACGAGGCCTCGTCCTCGGCAGTGCTGCCAGCGCGTTTGGCCAGCAGTTCGTTCAGGCCAGGAATCTCGATCGGATCGACCACCGTCGCACCCGCCGCACGCAGCTCTTCGACCGCCTGATTGAAGACCGCATCGATCTTGGCGAAATCTTCCGAACCAGGCTCGGTGGCAAAGCCCATCGGCTCGCGCAGGATGCCGATGCGGGCACCGCGCAGGCCATTGGGATCAAGGCCGCTCGTGTAGCTGTCGGGGACATGACCCACACCGCGTGCCGACAGCGGGTCGAGCGGGTCGTAACCCACCATCACATCGAGCATGCGGGCCAGATCGCCCACCGTGCGGGACATCGGTCCGAGCGAACCATTGATGGAGGGCCAACCGGCATACACACCGCCACGGCTCACCAGACCTGCGGTCGGGCGCATGCCGACGACGCCATTCCAGATCGACGGACGGCGAATCGAGGCAAAACCCTCCTGCGCAACGGCCAGGGTGGCAAAGTTGGCCGAGACGCAGACCGCCGAACCACCCGACGAACCCCCGGCCGTGCGCTCCAGGTCGTACACATTGCGCGTGGAGCCAAAGAGCGAGCCGTGCGTATCACCGGCACCGAGTTCGCCCAGCGTGGCCTTGCCCAGGAAGATGGCACCGGCAGCACGCAGCTTGGCCACCACGCTTGAATCGCGCCCGGGGTTCCAGTCCTTGAAAAGTACCGAGCCCATGGTGGTGGGCATGCCCTTCACGTCACCCTGATCCTTCATCACCATCGGGATGCCGTGCAGGGGGCCGACAGGGCCCGACGTGCGCCAGGCCGCGTCAAGCCGGTCGGCCTCTTCCAACGCCGTGGGGTTGAGCGAGATGAGGGCATTGAGCGCCGGGCCCTGCTTGTCATAGGCGGCGATTCGGTCCAGATAGCCCTGCACCAGTGCACGAGCGGTGAGTTCACCTGAGCGATAGGCGGCGTGGATACGCTCAACGGTGGTCTCGACCAGCGGGAAAGGTGTCTGTGACATGGGAATCTCCGGGCAGTGTGACGATCCCGTACCATAGCATCCGGTGGGCAGACCATCATCAACAAGGTGTGGCGTGAGAAAACCAGCGCAAGGCAGTGGCCGCGGCAGTCCCGCGAGGACAGACCCTGCGAGGCCGTCGGGTCCTTCGAGAACCGCTGGGTCTTCGAGAAGTTCAGGTACTGCGGGCACCTCAGGCACCTCGCGGTCTTCAGGCACCGCGGGGCCAGCAGCGGCCTGGCCGCGCCCGGCGCGACCCGGCACGCGCACGGTCTTTCGCAGCGACGCGCGCGGGGCCTCGGGCACCACCGCCCGCGCCGCTACCAGCGTGGCAACTGGCGCACCTGCACGGCCGGGCAGCAACCCCGATGAGCCCTTGCGCCTCTCCAAGCGTATGGCTGAACTGGGTCTTTGCTCGCGGCGTGAAGCCGACGAATACATCGAGCGCGGCTGGGTCAAGGTGGATGGCGTGGTGATCGATGTGCTGGGCACCAAGGTGCTGCCAACCCAGCGCATCACGCTCGAGCGGCAGGCAAGCGATGCCCAGGCGCAGCGCGCCACGGTGCTCCTGAACAAGCCCATCGGCTACGTCTCGGGTCAGGCCGAAGACGGCTACACCCCGGCCGCGGCCCTGGTGCGTCCCGAGACCCGCTGGGCAGAAGACCACGGTCGTCGGCGCAACCGGTTCACGCCGGCGCTGCTGCGCGGCCTGGCGCCAGCCGGGCGTCTGGACATCGACTCGACCGGCTTGCTCATCCTCACGCAGGACGGACGCATTGCACGCCAGCTGATCGGCGATGACAGCGAAGTCGACAAGGAATATCTGGTGCGGGTCGAGGGCACGCTCTCGCGCGAGGGCCTTGCACTGCTCAATCACGGGCTCTCGCTCGATGACAAGCCCTTGCGTCGGGCAAGAGTGGAATGGCTCAACCGCGACCAATTGCGCTTCGTGCTGCAGGAAGGGCGCAAGCGCCAGATCAGGCGCATGTGCGAACTGGTAGGCCTGAAGGTCACCGGCCTGAAGCGTATTCGCATCGGCCGGGTGATGCTGGGCAACCTGCCCGAAGGGCAGTGGCGTCTGCTCGATGAGGACGAGCGCTTCGTCTGACGAGGGCTCAGCTCGGCAAACCCGGGACAGGCTTTGACCGGCCCCTAGCCCCGCCCCAGATAGGCCTGCCTCACGCGTGCGTCGTGCATGAGTTCGGTGCAGGGGCCGCTGGCGATCACGCCGCCGGTCTGCAGCACGTAGCCCCGGCTCGCGGTCTCGAGCGCGTAGCGTGCGTTCTGCTCGACCAGGAGCACGCTCGTTCCCGCCGCATTGATGGCGCGGATACCGCGAAAGATTTCCTGGACCACGAGCGGTGCAAGACCGAGCGAGGGTTCATCGAGACAGAGCAGGCGCGGCTCCGACATCAGCGCGCGCGTGAGGGCCAGCATCTGCTGCTCACCGCCCGAGAGCGTTCCGGCACGCTGGCCCGCACGCTCGCGAAGGCGCGGAAACATGTCGAGCATGCGTTCGATGCGCGCGCCGACCCGCGCGCCGTCACGCCGGTCCTTGTAGCCCCCCATCTCCAGGTTCTCGCGCACGGTGAGAAACGGAAACACGCGCCGACCTTCGGGCACGAGAGCAATGCCGGCAATGGCGCGCTCCCAGGCGGGCAGGCTCGTGATGTCGCGACCCTGAAAGACGATGCGGCCCCGACGCGGCCGCATGAGACCCGCGACACCACGCAACGTGGTGCTCTTGCCCGCACCATTCGAGCCGACCAGGGTGACGATCTCGCCCTCATCGACCTTGAACGACACGTCTCGGACGGCCGGTACGTCGCCATAGGCCAGTTCGATCGACTCGACGGCGAGAAGCGGCGTGCTCATGCGAACTCCCCGCCCAGATAGGCAGCGATCACGGCCGGGTTGGCCTGCACCTCGCCCGGGGTTCCCTGAAAGAGGTACTCGCCATGGTCCATCACGAACACGTGATCGGCAACGTTCATCACGAGTTCCATGTTGTGCTCGACCACCACCACGGTGATCCCACGAGTGCGCATCTCGCGCAGGCGCCCGAGCAGAAACTCCACTTCACCGCCATTGAGCCCGGCAGCGGGCTCATCGAGCATGAAGAGCCGTGGCCGGGTGGCGAGCGCCCGGGCAATCTCGAGCAGTCGCTGTTGGCCATAGGCCAGGGCCCCGGCCCGTTCGTGCGCGCGATCGGCCAGACCCACGAAGTCAAGGAGCGCCATGGCCTCTTCGCGGCAGGCGTGCCAGTCGCGCCAGAACGCTGCTGCCGGCAGCAGGTACTGCCAGGCAGGCACCTTGTGGTGCAGGTGAAAACCCGCCAGGACATTGTCGAGGAGCGACAGTTGCCGAAAGAGCCTGATCTTCTGGAACGTGCGGGCAATGCCCAGGCGCGCGCGACGATGCGCGGGCAGCCCCGCGAGCGACACGCCGTCAAACACCAGTTCGCCGGCGTCGGGCTGATAGGTACCCGAGAGCAGATTCATCATCGTCGACTTGCCGGCCCCGTTGGGCCCGATGAGGGCAAACACCGAATCGGCCTCGACCTGGAGCGATATGCCCTGCACCGCACGCACCCCGCCAAAACGCTTGTGCAGGCCTTGAGCCTCGAGCAAAACGCTCATCGCGACGCTCCTGCGCCAGCACGACGCGACAGGCGAGCGCGAACGATCTGCACGAGCTGCAGGATGCCCCCCGGCATGAAGAGCACAACCAGCGTGAGGGCAATGCCGTAGATCATGAGTCGCAGTTCACCGGCGCTGCGCAGCAGTTCGGGCAGGAAGGTCAGTACCACCGCACCAATCACCGGCCCGATCATGCTGCCCATGCCACCCACGATGACCATCGCAAGCATGGTGAATGACTCGACGATGTTGAAGGCATCGGGCACCAGCGTTCCGACAAACCCGGGGTAGAAGCACCCGGCAAGACCGGCAATCGTCGAGGCCAGACCGAAGGCAAAGGCCTTCCAGCGCGCCGCGTTGATACCGAGGGAGGCGGCCGATACCTCGTCTTCACGCAACGCCCGCAGCGTCTCGCCCACGGGGGAGCGCACGAGGTTGTCGAGCATCCAGTAGACGGCGAACGCAATGCCCCCCACCAGCCAGAAGAGCGCGAGCGAATTGCCGAAACTGATCTCGGGCAGACCGGGCAGCTTGATCGGCGGCGGCGGCATGATGCCGTAGATGCCACGCACGCCTTCGGTAACACCCTCCCAGTTCACCAGCACCTGATAGGTGATGACCGCAAAACCAAGCGATGCAATCCCCAGGTAATGACCACGCAGACGCACTGCAAAAGCGGCCAGCAGCAGACCTGCCATACCGGCGGCCGCTGATGCGGCCACCATCGCGAGCCAGAAGTTCCAGCCGTGGGAGCGCACCAGGATGACGCTCACATAGGCGCCGATGGCAAAGAAGGCCGACTGCCCCAGGTTGAGTTGCCCGGTATAGCCCAGCACCAGATTGAGTGACAGGGCGAGAAGCACGTTCATCGCACAGACGACGAGAATGCCGCGCCAGTAGGGCGTGCCCAGCACCAGCGGCGCGGCCACGATCAGGGCGAACGCCAGGAGGTAACCCACCCAGCGCGAAGGCGGTATCAGGGGCGCCCGATCGGTGCGGGTGATCATCAGACGTTCTCCTCGCGTCGCTCGGCGATGAGACCCGTAGGCCGCACCACCAGCATGACAAGGAGCAGCACGAAGACCACGAGGTCGATCAGGCCCGAGCCCAGGTATTGCACGGTGAAGGCCTCGATGATGCCGACAAGGATGCCGGCGAGGATCGTGCCTTCGATATTGCCGAAGCCACCGATGATGACGATGGCAAAGGCCTTCACGATGACGGTGGCACCGGCAAAGGGCGTGAGCACCAGCACCGGTCCGATGAGCGCCCCGGCCATGCCCGCCATGGCCGAGGCAATGACAATGGTGAGACCGATGAGGAAGTCGGGGTTGATGCCCATGAGGCCGGCGGTCTCGCGATCCTGCGACACGGCACGCAGTGCCTTGCCGGTGAAGGTGAACTTCATGAAGGCGTAGAGCGCACCGATGGCGAGCATCGAGACCACCACCACGAGCACGCTCTGCCCGGTAAAGAAGATGCGACCGAAGCGGATCGTTTCCTTCGCGAAGGGCGAATCGAACTGGAATGGAATGGGCCCGAAGAGCGCGAGTTGCCCGTTCTCGAGCAGCACCGAGATGCCGATGGTGGCGATGAGCGGACGCAATTCATCACCGCGTTCACGCAGCGGGGCGAACACCAGTGCGTTGACGAGAAGTCCGAGCACCGCACCGGCGCCCAGCGCGACAAAGATCGACACCAGGTAGGCGGCCGCATCGCCCAGACCGAGTACCTTCGTCGCGAACCGGGTCGCGACGAAGAAGGCGGTGAACGCGCCGACAGTGACGAAGTCGGCGTGGGCGAAGTTGATCTGATTCATCACCCCGTAGATCAGGGTGAGACCCAGGGCCACCATCACATAGAGGCAGCCCAGGTAGACCCCGTTGATCGACTGCTGCACCAGCAGCGTGGCGAGATCATTCATGCGGGTGCTCGCCTCCGGGGTGCGATGGACGGCATGGCCTCAGGCGCAGCACGGACTGCGCGCAAGCCCTACCAGGCCATGCCTTTCCACGAGAGATCCTTCTGCGTCTCGACGAAGTGGATCACCGAGAGGTCGGAGGTCTGCCCCTTGGCATCGAAACTGATGCGGCCGGTGGTGACTTCGACACCCTGCATCTTCGAGAAACGATCACGCAGCGACTCGCTGTCGGTGGCGCCTCGACGCACCGCTTCGGCCACCAGCAGGACCGAGTCGTAGGCATGCGCGTTGATGTGCGTGGGTGTCTCGGCCGCACCGAACTTCGCGCGGAATGCCGCATTGAAGTCAGTGACCATCTTGCGCCGCTCGGTGGGGTCGAACTGAACCACACGGATATAGCCTTCCGAGGATGGGCCAGCCTTTTGCTCGAAGCCCCACGGGAGCCAGATCGAACCCATCTGTATCGCCGTGCCACCCCCGCCGCGCACGACACGCGCCTGCGCCAGTGCCTGGGCAAGGCGCACGGTCTGCCCTTCAAGGCCAAAGGTGGGCAGCACATCGACTTTGCCCAGCCCTGCGATACGCGTGGCGATGGGGGTGAAGTCGTTCACGTCGCGCCCGAAGTCGATGCGCGCCAGCACCTTGCCACCCGCAGCGGTGAACACCTTCTCGAAGGTGTCGGCATTGTCGACACCCGCGTTGGTCTTCTCGTAGAGCAGCACCGCGGTGCGAGCGCCGAGCTTTTCATAGGCATTGCGACCCAGCAGCGTGCCTTGCTGATCGGCCGTGGGGAAGATGCGGAACACGTACTTGTAGCCCGACTCGGTGAGCTTCACCGCCGACGAGCCGGCGTTGAGGAGCGGCACTTTGGCCTGCTCGAGAATCGGTGCAATCGCCAGCGACGCATCGGAACACTCTTCGCCGATGATGATATGCGGCTTGAACTGCTCGAGCACCCGCTTCACCGTGTTGGTGGCCTGCAGGGGACTGCAGGCCGAATCCTCATACTGAACCTGCAGCTTGTAGCCCGCAGGGCCGGCACCGGCATTCACCTGCTCGAGCGCGAGTTCGATGCCCTGCTTGCCCTGCACGCCAAAGTACGAGGCCGGGCCCGAGATCGGCATCAGTACGCCGACGCGGATGACCTTGTCCTCGGCGTGACTGGTCGAGCCGATGAGAGCGAGCGCGGCTACGGCCAGTGCCACGGCGACGCGCCTGGGAGGCGGACGGATGTTCATGAGGCACTCCTGAAAGACAGCAGTCGTTGAGGGTGTTCTGTGCCGGTGCTTGCACAGACCTGAGGCGGGCTGCCTGGCACGACAAGGATGCAGCAACCAAAGCACGCATCATGCCACCAAGGGCCCGGCAGCGCGTCCAAGGCCCGCTGCCGGCGCGATCCGATCGTGACAGACAGGCGGTCGGCGACCGGGCCCGAACGATCGAGACTCAGGTATCGAGCATCGAAGGCCAGAAGAGTTCTTCGGGCTGATGGCGGCGCGCAGTCAGACCCTGCCGGTGCGAATAGTCAAGCAGACGATCGATTTCATGGCGCGTGGCCCGAAATCCCCATGGGTAGATATCGTCTCCTGCCAGCGCACGCTCCTCTTCCCACAGGGCGCGATAGAACATCGATGTCATGTGGATGCGCTGCCAGCGCTGCTGCTCGTAGCAGCGCTGCTTGGAAGCCTCCCAGGCATCGAAGAGGCTGCGCGCCACCCACGGATGCGCCTCGAGCACCGAGGTGCGCACGATGAGCGTGTGCATGATCGGAAAGCAGCGCGTGCGGGCAAAGTAATCGCGCTCGGCACGCGCGTAATCCGGGATGAGGAAGTCGATGTCCGGATGCACGCCCGGGGCCCATATCTCGGTCGTGATGCCCGCATCGAGCGCACCGGTTGCGAGCAGATCGAACTGCGATGAGCCTGCCGGTGCGATCTCCATGCGCAACCAGGGGGGTGCAACCCAGCCCGGTACACGCACCGGTTGCCACGCCACCCACTGGATCGAGGCGAGATCGACGCCGTGATCCTCCTCGAGCATGCCCTTGGCCCAGACAGCGGCACTGGTCGCCCAGGTCTGCACGCCAACCCGTCGCCCGTTCAGATCGGCCGGGCGCGCCACACCACTGCGCCGGTTGCGATAGATGTACGAATGCCGAAACATCCGCTTCACGAAGATCGGAATCGCAGTAAACCCCAGCGCCCGATGCGGCAGGTCGGCAATATAGGTGCCCGTGAAGAACTCGGCCACATCGAAATCGCCGCGCGCACTGCGCCGTTGGCGATCGACGTCATCATCATTGACCACCACCTCGAGATCGATGCCCTCTGGCACCACCGTGCCCTCGATCAGTGCCTGCGCACGGTCATAGGCCCCGCAGGTCATGGTGAGCCTGAGTCTGTCGGCCATGGTCAATCGCTCCGGATGTCGAGTTCACGGGCCAGGCGCTGGTATTGCAGGTCGTCATTTTTCATCTGACGGGCGAGGCGCGCCGGTGATCCGCCCTCAGGTACGTAGCCTGCCGCCAGCAGACGCTCGCGTACCAGGGGCAGGGTCAGCACCGTATTCACCGCCGTGTTGATGCGATCGACGGTTGCGGCGGGTACATCAATGGGCGCGAGCAGGCCGTACCAGGCAACGGCCTCGATGGCGGGGTAGCCCAGTTCGCGCATCGTCGGCACCTCGGGCATCAGGGGCGAACGCGCCGGGGACGATGTCGCCAGTGCGCGCAGCGCACCGGCACGGAAGTACTGGACATTGCCCGAGGTCGGCATCCAGATCACATTGACCTGGGCACCGATGGCAGCCGCCACCGCCTGCGCCACACCCTTGTAGGGCACATGCGTCAGATCGGTCGCCGTCGCGCGCTTGAACTGTTCACCCAGAAAGTGCATGGGCGAGCCGTTGACGCCGCTTGCGTAGGGCAGGCCTGGCGCACGTCGAACCAGAGCCACCAGATCATCAACCGAGGCAATCTGTGCGGACTGCGCAAATTTCCCATTGAGCGCGAGAACCATCGTTGTCGTGGCCGGCATGAGGATCGGGGCCAGTTCGGTCATCACGTCGACCGTACTCGCTTGCGCCGACAGGCCGTGCCTGGCCATCACCAGCGTGTTGGGCATGAGGAAAAGCACATGCCCATCGGGTGTGGCGCGCGCCACCTGCGCCGCAGCGATCATGCCCGAGGCACCGGGACGATTCTCGACAACCACGGGTTGGCCGATGCGCGCCGGCAGTTGATCGGCCAGCATGCGGGCAAAGAAGTCGACCCCGGCACCAGGCGCCGACGAAACCACAAGAATCACGGGGCGCTGCGGCCAGACAAGCGGCGACGCCGATTGCGCATGCGCGAGCGCCGGCGCGAGGAAAAGCCCGAGGCGGAGCACACAGCGCACGAGGCGCACCAGGCATCGGGCAGAACCGCGCTCAACAGGCCGGGCAATCACCGCGACGACCCTGCTCACAACGGGTAATCGAGCGCGCCGGGCGGCACGCCGTGGCGCTTGCGCTCGATCTGCTGCACCCCGTGAGCCGCAGCGATCATGCGGCGAACCTTGACGACATCCTCATCCGGGCCGAGCAGGTTCTCGTGCAACCGGGCCTGCACCAGATCACCCTGGGCCCTGGCTGCCCAGGCATCCTCTTCACCGACCCGCTCGATCCGCGCCCGCGCCACCGTCTCGAAGGTCTCGGTCGCGCGAGCCCGCTCCTCGGGCGTGGCGGCGCGAAAGGTGAGGAAGCGCACGACGCACGTGTGCGTCTCGTCGAGCGCAAACTGCCACAGGCGCGACGCATACGGTGGGACCCCCGGCGCCGGCTGGATCGGATTGGTCGAGACACAGGGCAGGGCAAAGCGCTCGCCACGCACATCGGAGGTGAAGTGCCCATGACCGATCGGGCGTCCCAGCAGATCGACCGAGACCCCCCGAATGCCGTGCGAGGTGCGCACGATCTGCACCCGGCGATCCTCGAGCGGAACCCCGCCCTGGCGAGCGATATCCGAAGCCGACTGGGACGCCGTATGCAGCGTCACCGCATGAAAGGCGTCACTGCCGTCGATGGCAAGAAGCCAGTTGGTCTCCCACACCTGCGTGGGCAATCGAAACCACACGAACGCATCGGGATGGAGCAGTTCCTCGGGCACCTCCGCCTCGAGCGGTGGCGGCGGGAAGGCAGCCGCGTCACCCAGATAGGCCCAGATATAGCCGCCAAGCTCGCGCGCCGGAAACGCCTGCACGCCCATCCGGTCGTGGTTGCGACCACGCTCGGTCTCCCAGGGAATCAGCGTGCAGCGGCCCGAGCCGTCGAATCGCAGGCCGTGCAGGACGCACTGGAGGTCTCCGGCCAGCACGCGCCCCACCGACAGACGCATGCTGCGGTGAGGGCAGCGATCGATCGCCACACAGGGCTCACCCGCGGCATTGCGCCAGACCACCAGCGGATCGCCCAGCACCGTCACCGCGACCGGCCGATCCGCTGGCAGCTCCTCGGTCTGCAGAATCGGATACCAGTAATTGCGCAAGCCGCGCGGCAGCCCCTCGGGCAGGCCGGGAATGATTTCGGGTACGGCTCCACGCGCCAGTTCAGTCATGCTTTCGTGCTCCCTGCTGCAAGCGCTGCTGCCCACCGGGCAGCGCGAGACCCCCTGAATGGGGCAAGACCTGACCGCATCAACGCTGACCGCATCGACGCTGACCCCATCAACGACGTGACCCCATCGACGTCAGTCGGCCTGGATGCCGAATTCGCGCACGATGCGCCCGTAACGTGCGTAATCATCACGCATCTCGCTGGCGAATGCCTCGGCGCTACCGCCGCGCACATCGGCACCCGCCGCGTTGAGGCGCTCGCGCACCTCGACAAGCTCGAGCACCCGGTTGATCTCGCGGTTCATGCGGCTGATGACCTCAGGCGATGTGCCAGCGGGTGCGAAGACGCCATACCAGGCATCGGTCTGGACACCGGGATAGCCAAGCTCGGCCATGGTCGGCACGCCGGGCAAGAGCGAGGAGCGCTGTCGCTCGGTCAGCGCCAGCACACGTAAGCGCCCGGTGCGCAGGTGCTGGGCCACGCCCCCACCCAGCGAGGTGAAGAGAATCTGCACCTGACCACCGAGCGTATCGGACACCGAAGGCGCCACCCCTTTGTAAGGGACATGCTGAAGATCGATGGCAGCGGCCCGGCGAAACAGTTCGCCGGCGATGTGCATCGGAGACCCATTGCCCGCACTGGCATACGCCAGCCCGGGGCGCGCGCGGGCGAGGGCCACCAGTTCTGCCACCGATTGCACGCCGAGCGATGGGTTCACCACCAGCATCATCGGCGTGCCGGCGGGCAGGATCACCGGCATCAGATCGCGCAGCACATCGAGGCCACCGGCCGCACCGCGGGCGAGCACATGAGGGGCAATGGCAATGGTGTTCGGTGCCACCAGGAACACGTGTCCGTCGGGCACTGCGCGTGCCACGACCGCAGCACCCGCCAAACCGCCGACGCCCGGTCGGTTCTCGACCACCAGCGGCTGGCCGATGCCGGTGGGAAGACGTTCGGAGAGTATCCGGGCAAAGAGATCAGGCCCACCACCGGGTGGAAAGGGTACGACCAGTGTCAGCGGGCGCGCGGGCCAGGTCTGGGCCCGTGCGGTTGCCACAAGGCTCGACCCCGCGCCTGCCAGAGCACCGGCGAACGCGCAGGCCGCAAGGACAAGCCGCAAGGCCCGCGCAAGCCCGGTCACCATGGCGCGCCCCCGAGCGGCGTGGTGGCCGCAAAGCCGAGCATGCGCCGCGCCTTGCCCGGGTCATACCCGGCCCACGACCCGGTGGCGGCGGTGCGGATATCGACACGCGAGGGATAGAGCCGCGCAAGCAGGTTCGCGGTCGGCTCGGCCAGCAGTGTTTCAGGCGCGCAGATATTGAACGCCTCGTGACCGGTGAATGCGGTCTCGATCGAGAGCACACACGCCAGTGCCGCGTCGCGCGCATCGATCCAGGTGCCCAGACCGCCATAGCCGCGCACGGCCGGGTTCTGGGCGCGCAGGAAGCGCGCATGGTCTTCGCCCGTCACCCCCGGGAAACGCAGGCTTGCAATCTGCATGCGGCCGCGAGCCGCAAACCCGTCGGCCAGACGCTCGCCGATGGCCTTGGACAAGCCGTACGGATCGTCGGGCAGCAACGGGTGCTGCTCGTCGATGGGTGCATGAAGAGGCTTCACCGGTCGACTCGGATAGTAGAGCCCGTAGGCGGCAAGGCTCGAGCCGAGTACCACTTTCGGGACACCAGCCGCCACCGCTGCCGAGAGCACGCTGGCGGTCATGTCGACATTGGCCGCGAGCCGTGCTGAATCGGCGATGACGTCGGGCTTGTGCCAGGTGCATCCATCCGCCGCAAGTCCCCCAGCCGTGTAGGGAAACCGCGCGCGCGCCAGGTGCACCAGGGCATGCGCGCCACGCAGCAGCGCTGCGACTGCCGCGGTATCGGCGAGGTCGCTGAGGACGGTCTCGAAGTTCGCACCATCGAGTGCAATCCGGTCAACGCCGATCACTTCATGGCCGCGAGCCATGAACGTTTGAGCAGCCGCCCGCCCGATGAGTCCGGCCACACCGGTGATCACAACACGCATCGCCTGGCTACTCGGCCTTGATGCGTGCAGCCTGCGCCACGCGTCGATACACCTCGGTGTTGCGCAGGATGGTTTCCCTGAACTGCTCGGGCGTGCCACCGGAGACTTCGAGGCCGATGGCCTGCAACTGATCGGCCACCTCGCGCTGGTGGATGGCTGTGGTCACCTCGGCATTCAAGCGTCGGGTGATGGCCTCGGGCAGACCAGCAGGTCCGAGGAATCCGATCCATGAATCGGGCAGCGGAAAGCCGGGCACCCCGGCTTCGGCAAGCGTGGGAATGTCGGGCGCACCGCGCGCGCGGTGCTGCTCGACCACGCCGAGCACCCGCAACTTGCCGGCACGCGCCGAGGGCATCACGGTGGAGAGGGTGAAGATGCCCACCGGCAACTGGCCGCCCACCAGGTCGGCAATGCCTGGCGCACCGCCCTTGTAGGGGACATGCGTCATGTCCAGGCCCGCCGAGAGGTTGATGAGCTCACCGGCCAGTTGCGATACGGTGCCGGCACCGGGCGAACCATAGGCCACCTTGCCCGGATTGCGCCTCACGTAGTCGATGAGCTCGACGGCCGTAGCCGCGGGCACCGCCGGATTGACCGCGAGGCAAAAGGGCGTGAGGGCGGCGGGGATGATCGGCGTGAAGTCGCGCACCGCATCGAAGGGCAGCGACTTCGAGGTGAAGGGCAGCAGGTTGTGCGAGGCAAAGGTGACGAGAAAGGTGTAGCCATCGGGCGGCGCCTTGGCCACGACATCAGAGCCGATGATGCCGGCTGCGCCGGCGCGGTTTTCAACCACCACCGGTTGGCCCAGAGCCACCGAGACGCGCTGCCCGATCAGGCGGGCAAAGGTGTCGGACGCACCGCCCGGGGGCTGCGGCGATATGAATCGGATGGCGCGGGTGGGCCAGGCCTGGGGGGTCGTCTGTGCCAGTGCCGCTGCCGGGATGAGCCCGCCCAGCACGCCGAACACGGCACACGCAGCGGTGCCACGGGCGAGGCTTGCTCGCGCACCCGTGCCACGCCCCCGTGCGGTCCTGCCCATGGCGATGATTGTCATGTCTGGCGCCTCCCTGTCACTGACCGAAGAACGGATTGGCGGGTCGTTGGAGACCCAGGTTTTCACGCAGGGTACGACCTTCGTACTCGCGTCGGAAAAGGCCGCGCCGCTGCAGCTCAGGCACCACCTTGTCGACAAAGTCATCGAGCCCACCCGGGAGCCACGGGAACATGATGGTAAAACCATCCGATCCACCGGTTTCGAGCCAGGTCTCCATCTCGTCGGCAATCATCGTGGGCGTACCCACCATGGCGAGGCCTGCGTGGCCCGCCAGGCGCTGAGCGAGCTGCCGCACGGTGAGCTTTTCCTCGCGCGCCAGACGCTCGATGCGGTCGCGGGCACTCTGGCTCGCGTTGCTCGGTGGCAGATCGGGCAGGAGACCATCCGGATCGAGCCCTGAGGCATCGTGGCCAAGGGCAATCGACAGCGCCGCCATGCCACTCTCGAGGTAGACCAGGCTGTCGATGGCCGCGCGCTTGGCCCGTGCCTCGGCAAGCGTATCGCCCACCACGACGAAGCAGGCCGGCATGATCTTCATGCTGTCCGGGTCACGCCCCAGCACCCGCATGCGGCCCTTCACATCGGCATAGAAGCGCTGGCCTGCGGCGAGTCCGTCCTGTGCGGTGAAGACCGCCTCGGCCGTTTCGGCAGCCAGTTGCCGACCGGCCTCCGAAGCGCCTGCCTGCACCACCACCGGACGGCCCTGGATCGGCCGCGCAATGTTGAGCGGACCGCGCACCGAGAAGTATTCGCCCTTGTGGTCGAGCACATGCATCTTCGCCGGGTCGAAGTACAGGCCCGAGGCCTTGTCGCGAATGAAGGCGTCATCGGCCCAGCTGTCCCAGAGCCCGACCACCACGTCATGGAATTCGCGCGCACGGCGATAGCGCTCGTCATGCTCCATGTGGTCCTCGAAGCCGAAGTTGCGCGCGGCATCGGGGTTGGAGGTGGTGACGATGTTCCAGCCGGCGCGCCCGCCACTGATATGGTCCAGCGAGGCAAAGCGCCGGGCGATGTGATACGGCTGATCGAAGGTGGTCGAGCCGGTGGCGACGAGTCCGATGTGCTCGGTGACCATGGCAAGCGCCGACAGGAGCGTGAAGGGCTCGAAGGACGTGGCGGTATGGCTGCGCCGCAAGGCTTCCATCGGCATGTTCAGCACGGCCAGATGATCGGCCATGAAGAAAGCGTCGAAGCGGCCCTGCTCGAGCTTCTGCGCGCAGGCCACGAGGTGCTTCAGATTGAAGTTCGCGTCAGACCAGGCCTCGGGATGGCGCCAGGCCCCGGTATGGATGGTGCTCGGGCGCATGAATGCATTGAAGCGCAGTCGGCGCCGGCCAGATGAGCTCACGGAGGTATCCTGATGTCGGAGAGAGATTGTCGGTAGGACTTTGCGGGCGCGTGTATCGGCCACCGTGCAGAGATTACGATCACACCTTCGCGAGGGCAACCTCGATCGGCAGGCGGCCTCGAAACAAAGGCAACACAGAGGCAACACAGAGGCGACGCAGGGGCGAGATATGCCAGTGAGATCGATCATGAAACGCCTGACGGGTCAACCGTCGGTGCCCGCAGGCAACCCACCCCGGACCCGCCGCCAGTTCTTGCGAGGTCTCATGGGTGCTGCACCCGTGGCCTGGCTCGGAACATGGCTCGCGACGATGGTCGATGGGCTGATGCTGCCGCGCAAGGCCCGTGCTGCGCAAGCGCTGGTGATGAAGGCACCCACAGCACCCTGGCAGGTGGTCGAATTTTCGTGGACACGCGATGAGCGCACCTTTCCGGGCATTGCGGTGCGCCTGCCCGATGCCACTGGCGCGCCCGGTGCGCTCTACACCGCCTGCCGCCTGTGTACGCACGAGGGCTGTACCTTCGGGTTTGAGCGCGACCACGCCCTGGTGGGGCAGATCGTGGGGGTGACACTCGCCAACCCGGTGTTTCTCTGCCGCTGTCACCTCTCGGTGTACGATCCGCTGCGTGCAGGTGCCGTCGTGTCGGGGCCGGCAAAACGCCCACCGTGGCGCTTCGACGTCCGCGAGCAGGGCGGCGAATTCGAAATCACCGGCATCGAACCCGGCGCGGGCGAGATTCGCTGACGTCAACGACACAGAACGGTTGCTGACAACCGAACAACAACGACCAGGAGACACCCCATGAACACTCGGCATGGCATTCGATCGACCCTCGCACGCACGGCAGCCCGCATGGCGGCACCGGTCGCCCTTGCGCTCGGCTGTGTGGCAGGCAGCGTCTTGCCGAGCCTGCCTGCGCAGGCTCAGGCACTCACCGCGCTGCCCGCCCCCGCCACCTCGCTCAAGCCGGAGGAAACCGCGCTCATCGTGGTCGACTTCCAGAACAACTTTGCTGCCGAGAAGGGCGAGCATTACCCGCGCCTCGCCGCGCAATACCGTCAGAACCACATGCTCGAGAAGTCGATCGAGATGGTGAAGAAGGCGCGTGCCGCCGGCGTGCAGGTGATTCATGTCACCGAAGGCTACTCGCCCGAGTATCGCGAACTGGACTGGGGCACCACCGGCAGCTTTCACCGCGCACAGATCCTGCGCCAGGCCTGGAAGGCGGGCACCTGGGCGGTTGACCTCTACGAGCCGCTCAAGCCCGCCGCCGGTGACACCGACATCCTCATCCCCAACCGCATCGCGGCCAGCGGCTTCGTCTCGAACGGTCTCGATACGATCCTGAAATCACGCGGCATCCGCAACGTGGCGGTGATGGGCTTCAACACCGAGATCTGCGTCTATGCCACGGTGCTCTCGGCCCACGACCTGGGGTACCGCACCTATGCCCTGAGCGACCTCATGATCTCGTTCAGGCCGGAATTTGCGAGCAACATGCTCGAGGCGGTCTACCCCTACTTCTCGCGCGTGCTCACCGGGGATGCGTTCGCCCAGATGGTCACGCGCAAGTAGGGCGCAAAAAAGAGGCTTGCTCTCAGGCGTCTTTCGTAGAATTTTCGCGCATCTGAAATGCGTGATCATTCACGATCATCCGGTGGAACACCCTGGACCCCGGGACGCCGGGTCGACAGCCACAAGCTGCGCCAGATCATCGGATTGGAGCCAGCGCCACTGCCCTTCAGCCAGGGTTGCGGGCAGTTCGAGCGCCCCCATGCGACTGCGATGCAGGCGCACCACGTGGTTGCCCACCGCGGCGAGCATGCGCTTCACCTGGTGGTACTTCCCCGAGGTGAGCGTCAGGGCGAGCGCATGGCTTTCCCCTGACTCGCACGCCAGGGCACGGACCGGTGTGGGGTCGTCTTCAAGCACCACACCGGCCAGCAGCGCTGCCGTCTGTCCTGCGGTGACCGGTTCGGCCGTCACCACCTCATAGCGCTTGGGCACTTCGTGGCGCGGCGAAGTCATGCGGTGAATGAACTGCCCGTCGTCTGACAAGAGGAGAAGGCCGGTGGTGTCCTCATCGAGGCGCCCGACCGGCTGCACGCCGCGCTCGCGCAAGGGCGCCGGCAGAAGCGAGAGCACGCTCGGGTGGTGCTTGGGTTTCTGCGAGCACTCATATCCGGCTGGCTTGTGCAGCATGAGGTAGGCCCGCGCGTGGTACTGCCAGACAACGTCCTCGACCGTGAAGCCAAGCGGCACGGGGCAGGCGGGACCATCAACCGCGAACGGCATGTCCGGGTCATCACAGAGAGCGCCACCCACGGTGACCTCGCCAGCCAGGATGAGGGCACGACAGCCACGGCGGGTGCCGAACCCCTGGCTGAAGAGTATCTGCTCGAGTTTCATGTGACCGGGCATGCAGCGTTCAGGCCTTGCGGGAGCACGGCATGGATGCAAAGACATGACCATGGTACATGACCATAGGATGATTCAGATGGAAAAGACCATCGGTGCAGGCGACTTCAAGGCAAGGTGTCTGCAACTGCTTGATGAAGTCGCAACCAGTCGTGAGCCTCTGGTCGTCACGAAACACGGGAAACCCGTCGCTCGTCTGGTACCCATGCCGCCAGCGGCGCCCTTGTTCGGTGCCCTGGCAGGCAGTGTCCTCGAAGAGACCGATATCGTCGCGCCCATCGATGTTGAGTGGAACGCAACGAAGTGAGCTTGGCGCTACTCGATACCCATGCCTGGGTCTGGCTGATGAACGGAAGCGAACAACTGGGCCCGAAGGCACGCAAGGCCATTCAGCGCTCTCTGGGCGACGAGGCAGTTCTGGTCTCGGCCATATCGGCCTGGGAAGTAGCGATGCTCGCCAGCAAGGGGCGCCTTGTTCTCGATCGTGATGTGGGCGAATGGATCCATGCGGCGCTGGCAGTGCCCGGCCTGCGGCTGGAGCCGATTTCGCACGAAGTCGCCGTGGCCAGCACCCGACTGCCCGGCCTGCTGCATGCGGACCCCGCCGATCGCCTCATCATGGCCACCGCACGCCATTGCCGGGCAACCCTCGTGACGGCCGATCAAGTGCTGATCGGATACGGCAAGGCGGGTCACATCAGGACACTGCACGCGGGCCTGTAACACGCAATCTCGCGCCGGAAGTCAGTCAGGCGCGAGGGGCTGCGCCTCTGCGCGAAGCGGCGCCAAGGCCATGCCCAGGCAGGTACTCAGACCGCGCAAGACGTCATTCACTCGCGTGGCAAGCCTCGGGCACTGAGTCGATGAGCGTGCGCAATTGGGCCGCACCAACAGCAACGCCCAGCACGTATCGATCGGGGCGCAGCACAATTGCATCGACCGCAAGATCATCGAGAAAGGCCTCAATCCCAAAAGCGGCCGCATCGATCAGAACAACATCAAGCCGCTCGAGCACGGGGAGCAGAGCCGCGTCAACGCCGGTACGCACGACGAGCGCAAAGCGCGACCCCACCCGATCATCGAGCAGGGTGCCCTCGACCAGGCGCGGCTGCGCGACGAGCGCGCCAGCAGGCCGCGCAGCGCCTTCGGCGAGCAGGCCCGGCCCGAGTTGCGGCGCGATGGCATGCATGCGCGTCGGACGAGCGAGCATCTCGGCGTCACGTGCCGCGGCTACCTCGGGGTCAGTGGTCTGGATCACGGCGCCCAGGCGGATGGCGGTCTCGATGTATTCACGGGCGTGGGGTTTGCGCTCGCTCGTGTAGGTATCGAGCAGCGTGTCCTGCGATTGACCGCGCACCACGCGCACCAGTTTCCAGGCAAGGTTCACCGCATCGCGAATGCCGGTGCACATGCCCTGACCCATGAAAGGTGGCGTCTGATGGGCCGCATCGCCTGCAATCATCAGGCGACCCCTGCGCCACTCGCGCGCCATCACCGAGTGAAAACTGTAGACCACGGCACGTTCGATGTCGGCGTCCTCAGGGGTGAGCCAGCGCGCAAGCAGCGGCCACACCTGGTGCCCCTGCGCGATGGTGTCCGGGTCATCACCCTCGAGCAGCATGAACTCCCAGCGCCGTCGGTGCTCGACCATCTGCATCATCGTCACCGGCCGTGCCGGGTCGCAGATGTGCACGAGGTATTCAGGCAGCGAGGGCATCGGATGACGCAAGGCGATATCCACAATGAGCCAGCGCTCGTGCAATCCGAGGTCTTCGAGTTCGACACCCATGAAGCGGCGCACGGTCGAACGGGCACCATCACAGCCCACGACGTAGCGCGCCGTCGTCGCCCCGAGCGTGCCATCGGCGAGATTCTCGAAGCGCAGCCTGACCTGGTGGGGCTCAGGCTCGACCGAAAACACCTCGTGGCGCAGATACACCTGTACGGTCGGATACCGCGCCACCCCATCGCGCAGCGCGGTCTCGAGATAGGGCTGGTGAAAGCAGTAGCTCGGGTACCAGCCCTGCGGGCCCAGCACCCTGGGCCGTGGCCAGTCGGCAAGCAGGCCTCCGCTCGCGTTCTCGAAGCGGGCGCCCGGACGCACCAGGGTTCGACGACCGATCTCGTCGGCAAGGCCGATGCCCTGAAAGACCCTCATCACTTCAGCATCAAAGTGCCCTGCCCGCGGCGCATGGTAGATCGATGCTTCCCGCTCGAACACCGCCACCCGAAGGCCCGCCTGACCGAGCAGGTTGGCAAGTGTCGCGCCCACCGGTCCGTAACCGAGGATGGCCACATCGAACATCGTATCGGGCTCGTGCCCGGCCGAGCGGGCTTCGGGCTGAAGCGCACCGCGGCTCGCACTCAGGCTCGCATCGTCGCTCGCACCGCTACCGGTCATGTCATCTCCGTCCTCGTTGCAGCCCTCGTTGCGGCCGTCGTCGCGTCTCAATCCGCGAGGCGTGATACCTCGCCTGCCGCCAGGTGGACCTCGGCCACCGGGTTCAAGCCCGAGAGCCAGTTGCGGTGGCGCTTGAAGATCTCCATGTCGTGACCCGGTATCACCCGCTCGAGATGATCGACCCCAACGAGATCGCGCAGGCGCCGGTAGGTACCCATGAGGTTCCACGCATTGCCCTGCGCGTAGCCTGGCGGCCAGAGGCGTTCCATGTTGGCGTACCAGTAGACGCAGTCACTGGCAATCACATGCGGGCCGCTCGCGGTCTCGACCTCGACCCATTGCGAGCCAAAGGTGTGCGAATCGGCCTCCAGGTGACAGCGCACGCCCGGGGCGACCTCGACATCGCCCTCGATCAGTTCGATGCGCCCAGCCTCGACCGCCTGCGTGAACTGGTCGAGCACATCGACATCCATCGAAGAGAGTTCCCACACGCCCTTGCCGGCGGTGCGATCGGGCAGTGCATCGATCACCTCGCGCCAGCGCTCGTACTCGGTGCGCTGCACCACGATGCGGGCATTGGGAAAGGCATCGAAGTTGCCGGCATGATCGAAGTGCAGATGGGTGAGCACCAGCACATCGATGTCGGCGGGGGTCAGGCCCACCTTCGCCAGCACCACCTCGGGCATCTCGATCGACTGGAACCGGCTGCCGGTCATCGACTCGCCCCCCTTGAAGCCGCAATCGACCAGCACCCGGTGCGGCTGCGCGGCTCCGGGGGCCGAGACGATCAGCGAATACGCCATCGGGATATCGGTCATGCCCTGATTGCTGCAGACCGGGCAGCCCCCCATCATGTCGTTGGGGATTCGCCCGCGGGCGTAGCAGAAGGTCCAGATCGAGTGATCGTTCATGGCAGGGGACGAGACGCGGCGAGGGGAGCGAGAAGCGCGAAGAAGGCGAGCCGGCCGGGGACGGCCGGCTGCCGACAGCGAGGATGAAGGATCAGTCTTCGGCCGTGAAGCCCGAGGCCTTCACGATCGGCGCCCAGTTGTCGAAGTCGGTGCGCACGATGGCGTTGATCTGGGCCGGCGTGGTCGCACGTGCTTCGAGTCCGAGTTGCGCCAGTCGCTCGACCATCTCGGGACTGCGTGCCGCATCGCCGATGACCGCACTCAGGCGCTCGGCCACATCGGCCGGTGTGCGACGCGGCACGAAGAAGGCGAAGTAGTCTTCGGTGACGATGTCGGCAAAGCCCGACTCGCGGGCGGTGGGCACATCGGGCAGGAAGCGCGAGCGCTGCGCGCCACTGGTGGCCACCACGCGCAGCTTGCCGGCGCGGGCCTGGGGCACGGCGTCACCGATCGGCACCATGCCGATCGGAATCTGACCGCCGAGCAGGTCCTGGATCATCGGTGCTGCGCCCTTGTAGGGCACATGGGTCATGTTGCCCCCGGCCAGGCGCTCGAGCATGGTGCCGGTGAAGTGCATGGCCGAACCCGAACCCGGCGAGCCGTAGGAGGCCTTGCTCGGGTTCTTGCGTGCCCACTCGATGAGATCGCGCAGTGTCTTCACCGAGTCGGGTACACCGGCCCCCAGGGTCACCGCGGTGACGAAGGTGGCGGCGCTACCGATGCCGGTGTAGTCACGGAAGGTGTCATAGCCCAGATTGCGATACACATGCGGAAAGATGGTGAGCATGCCGGTGGGCGAGAGCACCACCACCACGTTGTCGCCATCGCCGTTGCGCGCGAGTTCGAGCACGGTGCGCCCGCCACCACCGGGCTTGTTCTCGACGATGACGTTGGAGGAGAAGTTCGTGCGGATGCGCTCGGCCATGAGCCGCGCAACCACGTCGGCCGAGCCGCCGGGGGGAAAGCCCAACATCACCTTCACCAGCCGGTTGGTGGTGGTCTGTGCCTGCGCAAGCGGGCCGGCAGCGGCGAGGGCGATACCGCCTGCAGAAGCGGCGAGGAAGCGGCGACGGGTGTCGAGTGTCATGTCGAATGCCTTGGGTTTGGGTGAATAACTGAAAGAGGGCACGCGGGCAGCGTCGCTTCGCGTTGGATGGAAGGGCTCACGCGGCACCCGGCGCAAGCGCGGTGACGATCGCCTCGACCGAAGCAACATCACCAAAGAGGAAGCGCACGGCGGCAATCGTCTGCTCGTGCGCTGGTGGCGTGTGCGACGCCACTGCGTCTTCAGCCAGCACGCAGTAGTAGCCGCGCGTATGCGCATCGCGCAGGGTCGATTCGACGCAGACATGGGTCTGCACGCCGCTGAAGATGAGGGTGCGGATGCCGCGACGACGCAACTGAATCTCGAGATCGGTGCCACCAAAGCCCGAATAGCAGTGCTTGGTGACGATGGGTTCACCGGCAAGCGGCACGAGCCCGCCAAACCAGTCGGCACCCCAGGTACCCGGTACGCAGCATTCGGGAGCCCCCAGGCGGAGGGTGCGCGCAAGCATCGGCTCGACCACCCGATCGTTCGAGTAGTCGGCACGCACCCAGACCACAGGCACCGCGGCCGCCCGTGCGATTGCCACCAGACGCGCAATGGCCGGTGCGACGGCCGCGCAGGCGGTCGTGTCCTTCTTCACCACCGTCTGGGTCCAGCCACCCGGTGCGCAGAAGTCGTTCTGCATGTCGATCACGACCAGCGCGGTGTGCACGCTCGACAGACGCGCTGCAAGATCGGTGAGCGGTACGTGACTCATTGCGGCAGGTTCCAGATCATGCCGCCCATGCCACAGCGCAGCGGCACCGACGGTACGTAGAAGACGCTCTCGCCGGGGCGATCGCCCGCAGCAGCCATCGCCACCAGCCAGGCCAGGAGTTCCACCGTGCCGCCGTCACCGGCCGCCACCATGCGCTCGATCGACAACTCGCGCTCGACGCGTTCGCTGTCACCGGTGGCAAGAAGATCCATGAACCCGCGATCGAACGCCTCGTCGACCTCGAAGTACTTGGGGCCACCCGGATCATGCGAGAGGCCTCCGGTGGCCATCACCGCAACCCGCTCGGACCCGGGCCAGGCGCGAATCACCTCGCCCAGCACTCGCCCGAAGGCGAGGCAGCGCGCCGGTGACGGTACCGGGGGCATGACGCAGTTCATGTGTATGGGCACCAGCGGCACATCGTGCTGCGGCGTGAGGAAGTGCAGCGGCACCGACCAGTTGTCGTCGAACTCGAGCGTCTCGGCAAACGCAAGACCAAAGCCGCGCTGCGCGCTGCCCTGGACGATGGCGCGGGCAAGCGCACGATGGCCATCGACCTCATACGGGGCAATGTTGACCCAGTCGCGAAACCAGGGCGAAGGCCCCTTCCACCGATCACCGATGCCGACGCACCAGTCGGGGATGTTGTCCATGCGAAAGTTGAGCAGGTGGTCATTGGCCACCCCCACGATCACGTCGGGTTTCGACGCCCACAGGTGATCGGCCATGGCGGCATAGCCCGCGAGGAGCGCCTCCTGCTCATGGGCCGGGGCCTTGTCGAGCCAACCGGTGGCACCGGGGGCATGGGCAAGGGCAAGGACTGAAACGATCTCGGCCATGACTATTCCTGAATGTTCATCTTGCGCGCATAGAGCTGCGCGGCTTCGCTCTGATTGTGGTTGTAGCCCGCCCCCTTGAAGAGGCGCGTGACCTGCGGGAGAAAATACGGATGCACGCCCATGTCACCGAGGGCGCGGATGTCGATCTCGCGAAAGGCGCGCCGCTCGGGCTCGGACAAGCCGTAATCAGCCATCAGGCCCTCGAGGTCGCTCGTGAACCGCTCGCGCAGCGCCGGGTCGCGACGGACCTCGAAGATGAGCCGGTTCGACGGCAGGGTGCGGTCGGTCTGCATGATGCCCATGGTGGCGATATCCTCGACATGGCGGTATGACAGCCTGCATTATCGCGTGGATCGCTCCTCGCGAACGTGCCCTTGCTGCTGCATGGCGCGACTCAATCGGTCGAGGGCTCGGCCTCATCAAACGATGCGGGCAGATGCTCGAGTTCGAGGATCGCCTTCGCGACCAGTGCTTCGGGTAACGCAGCCTGCACCGATACCCCCAGACGCTCGAAGTCCTTGGCCTGACTGATGAGATTGTTGCGGCCCGAATAAAGCTGCCCCATCGCGGTGGCGAAGGTATCGCGCGCACGATCGAGCGAGCGGCCCACCCCTTCCATCGTGTCGAGAAAGGTGCACAGCTTGCGGTACACCCCGGCGGCGCGCTGAGCAAGCGCGGCTGCGTTGGCGTTCTGGGCCTCGAAGCGCCACAACTGCCGCACGATGTTGAGACTGGTGAGGAGCGTGGTGGGCGTGGCCACCAGCACGTTCTGCTCGATGGCCCGCTGAAAGAGGCTCTCGTCGGCACGCAGCGCCTCGACAAAGGCCGACTCGACCGGAATGAACATGAAGACCATCTCGGGGGAATTCAGACCTGGCAGCTCGAAGTAGTTGCGATCGGCCAGCTCCTGGATGCGACTGCCGATGGCCGCGACGTGTTCGCGCAAGGCCTGCGCCCGCTCGAGCTCATCGACCGCGTTGACATAGCGCGTGTAGGCATTGAGCGAGACCTTGGCATCGACTACCAGATGCTTTGCCTGCGGCAGGTAGACGATGACATCAGGCCGACGCCGCCCCTCGTCGGTATTGAAGCTCACCTCGCGCCGAAAGTCAGTGCCCTCGCGAAGACCGGAGCGCTCGAGCACATTGCCCAGGATGAGCTCGCCCCAGTTGCCCTGCTTCTTCGCCTGACCACGAAGCGCGGTGGCAAGCTCATGTGCTTCGGTCGTCATCTGCTGATTGAGTGTCTTCAGATGCTCGAGCTCGTTGCGCAGCATGCCCTGCTGCTCGACATCCTTGAGGTGAATTTCCTCCACCTTGGCGCGAAACTCGGTCATGCGCTCACGCAAGGGGTCGAGCAATTGCCCCAGGCTCGCCTGGTTCTGCTCGGCAAAGCGCTTGGACTTCTCTTCCAGAATGTCATTGGCGAGCACACGAAACTGATCGGTGAGCTCGGCCTTCGCCCCTTGCAGGAGGGCGAGCTTGGCAGCTGCCTGCTGCGTTTCGGCCGCGAGGCGTGCATCGAGGTCGGCCACAACAGCCCCGAGACGCATGGCCTCGACCCGCGCCGTCTCCAGAGCGGCTTCAAGCCCCGGTATGCGGCTTGCGCGCTCGGTGAGCCGTGCAAGCTCGGGCGCGAGTTCGGCCCGCCCCGCCTCGAGCCCAGCCGCGTGCGCGCGCTCGGTTTCATGGGCAAGGCGCGTGGCGGCGCGGCGACCGAGAGCAGCAGCGGCGATCAGTGCACCCAGAACCAGGCCAGCCAGGGCCGCCGCAATGACCAGGTCGCTCACGCAGCCGCCAGAAAATCGGCCAGCGCAGCGCTGAAAGCCTGCGGCTGCTCGATCGTGGAAATATGCCCGGCCTGCGGAATCATCACGGTGCGTGCCCCGGGAATGAGCTCGCCAATCTGGCGGGTGGCGGCAGCCGAGGCATCCTGCTCACCCGCGATCACCATCGTCGGGCAACGAATCGAGGCCAGGCGCTCGGTGAAGTGGGTCTGCATCAGCGCCTGGGCACAGCCAACAAAGCCCTCGAGCGAGGTGCTGCGGATCATCGCTGCCAGCTTGGCGCGGCCCGCCGGATCGCGCTCGCCGAAGCCAGGCACGCACCAGCGATCGAGCGTGGGCTCGACCAGTGCCTCGAGGCCCTGCGCTTGGGCAATGGCCACCCGATCGCGCCACTGCTGCGCACCGGCCGGTGGCGTGAAATGACCCGTGTCGGCCAGCACCAGCCGATCGATGACTTCAGGATGCGCAAGGGCCAGTGCCTGACCGGTCATGCCCCCCATCGACAGACCCGCGAAATGCGTGCGGCCAATGCCCAGATGGGTCAGCAGGCCGAAGACATCGTCGGCGAGCATCTCGAAATGGTAGGGGCCGGGCACCGGTGTGGTGAGGCCATGGCCGCGGCTGTCATAGGCGAGGATGCGCCAGCGGTCGGAAAGAGCCTCGATCTGCGGGTCCCACATGTGCAGATTGCAGGCGAGCGAGTGGCTGAGGGTGAGCCAGGGCAGCCCCTCACGACCGTGAATCTCGCAATGGAAGTCGATGGTGCCGACGCGGATCTTCATGCTGTACTCCTTGACGATCGGTAGCGAGCGATCGGTTGACGCACCTGCCGGGCGACTCGGGCCGTGGAATACTTGCCGGTATACGACCCACCCGCGATGAGGATTTGAAACAATGAAACTTTTCCATGGCGGCCGCGTGCAAGCCGACAGCGCCCGCGCACCCGAACCGCTCGACATCCTGGTTGGTGAGGACGGCCGCATCGAGGCACTGCTCGCGCCCGGCTCGACCGTACCCGATGCAGAGCGCATCGACCTCTCCCAGCGCCTTATCGTACCCGGGCTTCTGGACGCCCACCAGCATCTGGACAAGTCGCGCACGCTGCGCGATGTACCCAACCCGGCCGGTGATCTCGATGGCGCCATTGCCGCGTTTTCAGCCTATGCCACCCGCATGACGCAGGCCGAGGTCGAACGCAATGCCGAGCGCACGATCGCGGCCTGCCTCGAACGTGGCACGGTGGCCATACGCTCGCATGTGAACATCGATACCGAGTGTCGCCTGCGCAATATCGAAGCGCTGCTCGCCGTGCGCGAGCGCTGGGCCGACCGGCTGCGCGTGCAGGTGGTGGCCTTCCTCACCAGTGGTGGGGTGCATGCGAGCGAAGGGGCCGCCTGGCTCGACTCGGCGCTGCGCGCCGGAGCCGATGTGGTGGGCGCCACGCCCAATCGGGCGCGCGATGTGGGGGCCTTCATGGATGTGCTCTTCGCCGCGGCCGAGCGGCACGGCCGGCCGATCGACGTGCACCTCGATGAGCATCTGGACATCACCCATGTGCACTTCGATGCGCTCATCGAGCGCACGCTCGCGCATGGCATGCAGGGTCGTGTGGTGGCGAGCCACTCATCGGTGCTCTCGGCGCTGCCACCGGCTGAAGCCGGTCGCATCATCGAAGGGCTCGCCCGCGCCGAGATCGGCGTGGTGACCCTGCCCGCTGCCAATCTCTTCCTGCAAGGGCGCAGCTACGATCGACTCACCCCACGCGGCCTCACGCGGGTGAACGACCTCGCGCGCGCCGGGGTCACCGTGGCCTGCGCCTCGGACAACATCCAGGATCCGTTCGTGCCGACCGGTTCGGGCGATCTGCTCGAAATCGCACGCTGGACGATGCTCGCTGCACACCTCGCCTCGACCGAACTCGCGCGCGCCTTCGACATGGTGACGCGTCATCCGGCCAAGCTCATGGGCCTTGCCGCCGATCACGGCATCAAGGTCGGGGCGCGTGCCGACTGGCTGGTGACCGATGCCCTCGACGCCGAAGATCTGGTGGCAAGCGGCCCGCTCGCGCGGACGGTGGTCTTTGGCGGCCGGCGAGTGGCCGGACCCGGGCACTGATCCCGCTGCCGGCAAGCACGGCGAGTGAGCCCTGTGGCTGAGGCCCGAGACCGATCGGATTCAGGCGCCGCGCATGTGTCTCAGTCGAGCTTGATCCCCGCCTTCTTCACCACCGGCGCCAGCTTGTCGTAATCGCTTTTCATCAACCCGGCGGCGATATCGATCGTGGCAGACTCGTAGGGCTCGAGCCCGATCTTGCCCAGTTTCTCGTCGGTATAGGCCTTGTCGCGCAGCACCCGGTTCAACTCGGTATGGAGCCGCTCGAGAATCGGGCGCGGCGTGCCGGTGGGGGCAAAGAGCCCATACCAGGACTCATCCTCGGCACCCACCACACCGGCTTCAGCCAAGGTGGGTATGTTGGGAAAAGCCGCCATGCGCCGCGGCGCCGTCACGCCGAGCGCGCGAAAACGCCCCGACTTCACGTGCGGCGCAAACGATGAAGGCAGACCCATCGCAGCCTGGATCGTGCCACCGAGCAGTGCGGTGACACTGTCCCCCGAGCCCTTGAACGGCACATGCAGCAGTTCGATGCCCGTTGCCTGCGAAAAGACCTCCATCGCGATGTGATGCGGACTGCCGATGCCCGAGGTGCCGTAGGGGATGGCACCGGGCCGGGCCCGCGCGTAACGGATGAATTCCTCGGTCGTCTGCACCGGCAGCGAAGGGGACACCGACAGGATGAACACGGTACGCGCAATGGTGCCCAGCATCTGCAGATCGCGCAGCGGGTCGTAGCTGAGGTTGTGATAGACCAGCGCGTTCATCACCAGCGCATCGGTGGACACCAGCAGGGTGTAACCATCAGGGGCAGCACGCGCGGCGGTGGCGGCGCCGATATTGGTATTGGCCCCTGCGATGTTGTCGATCACGAACACCTGCGACATGTTCTGCCCCATGCGCTCCAGGGCTATGCGCGCGACGTTGTCCATGCCGCTACCCGCCGGCACCGGAACGATGACGCGGATGGGCTTGACAGGCCAGGCCTGGGCCAGAGCGTCGCCTTGCAGACAGGCAAAGCCGAGCAAGGCACCAACCAGCGCGCGACGGGTGCCGTGCGCCACGACACGTCGCCCGATTGCGAACAGGCCGCGGATGAACTCGGTGTGCGAGCGAGTGGGCATGAAAAACGTCTCCGGAAGGCTTTCTGCAGGCACGTGATCCAATCGACAGGTGCTGCCGCGACCGACACGAGATCACGACTTTACAACGTGGGCCCATCGGCTGCCGCTTTACAATGCGATAGCGTTGATGGCTCGCCCGCAAGCTTCATGAGCATCAGTCGGGTGGAAACACGCAGGAGAATGAATCATGGCTGGCACAAGCAAGCGCGCCGCGCGCGACACCGCAGACGATGACACCGACCCGGGCCCGCGCATGCAGCGCTGGACCGAGCAACGCTGGCTGCTCGACAACACGATTCGTGCCGTAGGGCCCGAGTGGGATCAGCCTCGCCTGGGCAACTACGCCACCGCCTGCGGGCCGCTCGTCACCGGTGACATCGCAGCCCTGCGGGCGCGCATCCAGAAGCATGCCGACATCAACCCGGCCTTCGAAGCCGCGGCGCGCCGGCGCGAGGCGATGGCGCGATCGGCCCAAGCCGACGCTCACCCGGTCAGTGCGCGCGACAACTACTTTGCCGCGGCGGTGTTCTGGGCTGCGTCGCAATGGCCGCTCCTCGTGAACGACGCGCACAACCACACCAACAACACGCGCAAGCGCGAATGCTTTCTGGCGTATGCGCGACTCGCCGATCACCCGATCGAAGCGGTCTCGCTCACGCTGCCGGGCAAGGGCAAAGGCACCATTCGAGGCTGGCTCCACCTGCCCTATGGCCACAAGGCCGGGCAGCGCGTGCCCGCGGTGGTATCGATTCCGGGCATGGACGGCTTCAAGGAGTCGAACGTGGCCCTCCTCGGTGACCGCTGGCTCGCGCGCGGCATCGCCGTCCTGGTGATCGACGGCCCCGGGCAGTATGAAGCCGCGCTCGAGGGTGTCTGGTTCAGCGTGGCGGCCTGGAAGGCCACCGGGCGTGCAGCGTTCGCCTGGCTTGCGGCACGCAGCGACATCGATTCGGCGCGCATCGGCATCGTGGGCAACAGTTTTGGCTCCTTCTTCGCCACCATCGCCGCAGCGTGGGAGCCGCGTTACCGGGCGATTGCCGTCTCGTCGATCTGCCTCGAGCCCGGTGGCCACACGATCTTCGAGGAAGCCTCACCCACCTTCAAGCGACGCTTCATGTACATGGCGGGTGCCGCCGACGAAGCGGCGTTCGAGCCGGTGCGAAAGACCATCACCTGGCGCGGGCATTCAACCCGTATCGCAATGCCGTATCTCTGCGTGGCCGGCGAACGCGACGAGTTGTGCCCGATCGTCTGGGCCGACCGGATGCTCGCCACCGTGCAGGGGCCCCGGCAACTGGTCATCTATCAGGAATCGCGGCACACGGTAGGCAATGTGCCCTCGGCCCAGTTCGGGCCGAACCCGGCGGCACTGGTGTCAGACTGGATGCACGATCGGCTTGCCGTGGAGCAAGGCGACAACAAGGCCGGCAGCAAAGCCGCCAGGCCGCCCACCGACAGTCGCTGGTTTGTCGAGTCGAGCGGCAACGTCGTGAAGACCCCTTTCGATCCAGCCTGAACCAGCCGCCCCTCGAAGAGACTTCATTGACCTGCGTTGGACCCCATTCACCTCCACTGACTTTTCTGACCCGCCATGAGTGACCTCGACGACCTGCGCACCGCCGGCCCCACGATCGGACGTCCGATCGAACGGCGCGAAGATGAACGACTGCTGCAAGGGCGCGGCAGCTATGTCGGTGACATGAACCGGAGCGGCATGCTGTGCGCGGTGATCCTGCGCAGCCCGGTGGCGCATGGACGCATTGTCAGCATCGATTGCACGGCTGCACGCGACATGCCGGGCGTAAGCGCCATCTTCACCGCAGCCGACATGCCGCAACCGGTACCGCGCATCCCGCTGCGTCAGGAACCCCTGCCCAGCCTCGTGGTTTTCCACCAGCCGGTGATCGCCATCGACCGGGTTCGCTATGTCGGCGAACCGGTTGCCGTGGTGGTGGCCGACACGCGATTGCATGCCGAGGATGCGCTGGAAGCCATCCAGCTCGAGATCGAGGCGTTGCCGGTGATTGCCACGCGCGATCAGTCGGAAGCGGCGCAGACCCTCTTGCACGAGGAGGCCGAGCGCAACTGCGCGATCACCCTGCGCGCGGTGCGCGGTGATGTCGATGCAGCGTTTCGCGATGCGCCCTATACCCGGCGCGAAAAGTTCAGCGTGCATCGCCACACCGCACTGCCGCTCGAACCCCGCGGGCTGCTCGCCGACTGGGACCCGCAGGCGGGCAAGCTCACCGTCGACGGGGCGACCAAGGTGCCCTTTGCCAACCGACGCATCCTCTCGGGCATGATCGGACTGGCCGAGGCCTCGATCGACATCCTCGAATGCGATGTCGGCGGGGGCTTTGGTGCACGCGGCGAGTTCTATCCCGAGGACTTCCTCATACCCTTTGCAGCCCGACAACTGGCGCGCCCGGTGCGCTGGGCCGAGACGCGCAGCGAACATTTCCTGGCTACCAACCACGCACGCGACGCTGACTGCGATCTCCAGATTGCCTGCACCCGCGACGGGCGCGTGCTGGGCTTGCGCGGGCGTGCCCGCACCGATGTCGGTGCCTATCTGCGCACGGTGGGCATCACCCCGTCGCGCAACATTGCCCAGGTGCATGCCGGTCCGTACCGGGTCGAGAACATCGGCCTCGATGTGGCCGTGATGATGACCAACAAGACCCCGGTGGCCACCTACCGCGCGCCGGGTCGCTACGAAACCGACTACTTTCGCGAGCGTCTGTTCGATCTCGCCGCCGACGATCTCGGTATCGAGCGCGCCGAGTTCAGGCGGCGCAATCTCATCGCACCGCACGAAATTCCCTGGAAGCTCTCGACCGTGGAGCCCTATGGCGACTCGAGCACGACCGACAGTGGCGATTACGCAGCCGTGCTCGATCGCTGCCTGGAGGAGTTCGACTGGAAGGGGAAGTCGACCCTCAACGGGCAACTGATCGATGGCGGCTGGCACGGCATTGCCGTGGGTTGCTACATCGAAGGCGGTGCATCGGGCCCGCGCGAGAGTTCAGCGGTCGTCCTCGAAGCCGATGGCCGCATCGCGGTACATACCGGCGCATCGGCGGTGGGACAAGGCCTGGAGACCGCGTTCTCGCAGATCGCGGCCGATGCCCTGGGCGTGAGCCTTGATCGCATCAGCGCAGTACGCCACGGCTCGACCACGCTGGTGAAGGAAGGTTTTGGCAGCTACAGCTCGCGCTCGATCGTGATGGGCGGCTCGGCTCTCGTGGGGGCCTGCGCACGACTGCTCGCCCTCATGCGTACCGTGGCGGGCGAAAAGCTCGGCTGTACGGCAGCTGAGATCGTACTGCTCGATGGGCAAGCACGCGCCCCCGACGGACGTACCCTGGCGTGGGCAACCCTTGCCGAGGGTGGCGAACTCCAGGTCGAAGATACCTTCTCGAGCAGTGCGCGTACCTACAGCTATGGCACCCACGCGGCCCATGTGCGGGTGGATGCCCAGACCGGTGAAGTGCGTGTGCTCGACTACTGGGCGGTCGAGGACGTGGGGCGCATCATCAACCCGCTGACCCTGCATGGGCAGACCATGGGCGCGCTGGTGCAGGGGCTGGGGGGCACGCTGCTCGAGGAGCTCGTGTATGACAATGAAGGACAACTGCTGGCCGGCTCCTTCATGGACTACACCCTGCCCCGCGCCGACGACTTTCCGCACCTGGACGCCGTGTTGCTCGAGGCCTACCCCTCACCCAACAATCCGCTCGGCGCCAAGGGGGCCGGCGAAGGAGGGGTGATACCGGTGGGCGGGGTCATCGCCAACGCGGTGTCCGCGGCCCTCGCTCCCTTGGGCACGACCGTGCACGCCTTGCCGCTTTCGGCACAAAATGTGTGGCGCCTGATCGATCAGGCTACCCACAAGCACTGACTCGAGACCCGCCCGGTGGCGGGCTCACGAGCCGTCCCTGTCACCCCTCACACACCTTGCACCGCGGAGAAGCCCGCATGACGCATCGCCTGCAACCTCTGGCCCCGAGCAGCACCCGAGGACACCTTGCACCACGCCCGACCTTGCGCGCGCTGATTTCAGCCGCATCGGTCGCGCTCTCGGCAATGGTTCTGCCGGGCATCGCGGCTTCGCAAGAAGTATGGCCAGCACGCCCGGTCCATGTCATCGTCACCTTCACCTCGGGCGGGTCGGCCGATCTGACCGCACGTCTGATCGGTGAGCGCCTCACCGAGATGTGGAAGCAGCAGGTGGTGGTCGAGAACCGCATCGGTGCCGGTGGCAATATCGGCGTGGAAGCGGTGTTTCGTGCACCGGCCGACGGCTACACGCTGCTGCTTGCGTCGACCGCACAGCCGATCAATGTCGCGCTCTACGCGAAACTGCCCTTCGACCTCTTTCGCGACTTCGTGCCGATTGCACTGGCAGCGACGAGCCCGATGGCCATTGCGGTCCATCCACGGGTGAAGGTCAACAACCTGCGCGAGTTCACCGAACTGCTGCGCGAGCAACCGGGCAAGGTCACCTATGCAACCTGCGGGGTAGCCACCTCACATCACTTTGCCTTCGAGATCTACAAGTTCCAGACCCGGACATTTGCCCTGCACATTCCGTACCGGGGCTGTGCACCCGCGGTCATCGACACCGTGGCAGGCCAGGTCGATGCCGTGGTGTCATCGCTCAACACGGTGCTGCCCCATCAGGCCACCGGCAAGCTGAAGATACTGGCCGTCACTTCGAAGAACCGTGTGGCAGGGGCCTCTGACATCCCCACCTTCCGCGAGTCGGGTGTGCCTGAACTGCGCGACTACGGCACCACGATCTACTACGGCTTCATGGCCCCGGCCGGCACGCCGAAGGAGGTTGTTGCCCGGATCGAGCGCGACGTGCGCACCGTGATGGCCAACCCCGAAGTGGGTCGCAAGATGTTTGCAGCAGGTCTCGAGGCCGGCTTCGTGAGCGGTGAAGAGATGGGGGCTCTCTTGCGTTCGGACGCCGAGAGCATGAAGAAGATCGTGGCCTTTGCCGGGATCAAGCCCGAATGACAGCCTGAGCGGCGGCACCTACTCGGCGCGGATGCCCGCCTCGCGGATGATGCGCGCCCAGGTGGCGGTCTCGCGGCGTATGCGGGCAGCAAACTCAGCCGGCGTGTTGGCCAGCGGATAGAGCCCTTGCGCCTCGAGCACACGCCGGGTCTCGGTCGAGGTGACGATGGCCGCAATCTCCTGCTGGATGCGGTCGACGACCTCGGGCGGCGTTCGCGCGGGCACCAGCGCGCCGTACCAGGAGGGCAGATCGAAATCGCGCAGACCTGACTCGGCCAGGGTAGGCAAATCGGGCGCCGCTGGCGAACGTGTCGCCACAATCAGCGCAATGGCACGCACCTTGCCTGCACGCACCTGAGGCATCAGCGAAGGTACCGCGCCGAACATCATGCCGATCTGTCCGCCGATGAGGTCGGCCATTGCCTGCGTAGTGCCCTTGTAGGGCACATGCACGATGTCGATGCCGGCTTCACGGCGCAACAGTTCACCGGCAAGGTGCAGAGCCGACCCTACACCGGGAGAGCCATAACTCACCTTGCCAGGATGCGCGCGTGCATAGGCGAGCAGTTCGCGATAGTTGCCCACGGGTAGCGCCGGCGACACCACAAGCATGTTCGGCGCGGTGGCCACCAGGGTCACCGGCGCAAAGTCGCGCTCCCAGTTGAAGGGCATATCGGGCATCAGCGTGGCATTGATGGTGATGTTGCCCTGCGGCACGAACAACCAGGTATAGCCGTCAGGGGCCGCGCGCGCGACCGCTTCGATACCGATATTGCCCCCAGCACCCGGTCGGTTTTCGATCACCACCGGCTGCCCGGTGCGGCGGCTGAACTGTTCGCCCACGGTACGGGCCAGGATGTCGATCGGGCCACCGGGTGGAAACGGGGCCACCAGCCTCACCGAGTGCGAGGGAAAGGCCTGCGCGCAGGCGAGCGTCGGCCATGAGAGCACGACAAGGGCCCAGGCCAGATGAAAAAGCGTCTGCATTGAACGAAGCACCGATCGAAGTCCGAGCAAGGGGTACAGGCATGGGCTGCACGAGCGATGGATGGTGCGCCGGCGGGCACCGGCCCGCAAGAGACCTGCCCCGGTTTGAACCATGCACCACGCAGGCTGATGAGCGAGAATCGGCCACCTCATTGTCCCGGAGTACCGATCTTGTCTGCATCTCTGCCACCGGCGCCTGCACCCGCCCAAGCCCTGGCCGGCATCGCACCCGATGGCCACCGCATGACCGTGCTCGTGAGTGTCCTGCTCGAAACCTGGGACGAAGGGCGCTCGCCCACCTACTTTCCGCGCACCACCCCGCTGAAGGCCGGCGCACGCGACGAAGCCGGCATCCAGTGGGCAGGCTATGGCCCGCGCGAAGGCATCTGGCGCCTGATGCGAACCGTCGAAGCCCATGGCATCAAGGCGACCGCCTTCTGCAATGGTCTTGCAGCCGAGCGATGCCCTGACGCCGTTGCACGCCTGGCAGCCGGTGGCCACGAGATTGCGGCCCACGGCTGGGCACAGAACGAATACCTGTACGAGCAAGGCGTCCAAGGTCAGGCCGCCACGATCGAACGCACGCTCGAGACGCTCGCGCGAGTCGGTGGCCAGCGCCCCACCGGCTGGCTCACGCCCGTCTACGGGGGCGATGCCCACACGACAGGTCTGCTGGCGGCGGCCGGGCTCGACTGGCACTGCGACGTGCTCGACGCGAGTTCACCCCGCATTGAAATGCATCCAGGCGTGCAGACCCCTTCGGCCGCTGACAGCACGCGCATGATGGTTGGCATTCCCTGGTCGGAATTTGTCGACAACCGCGTCCTGCGCTCGAGCCCGCGCGACTATTTCGATGTCTACAAGGGCACCTTCGACTTTCTGTACCGCACCGAACCGGGCGCGACGCTGCATATCGGCATCCATGCTCACTTTGGCGGGCGGCCGCTGGTGAGCGCGATGCTCGATGAAGTGCTCACGCATGTCTGCTCGCATGATGGCGTCTGGTTTCCCACCTGCAGCCAACTGGCGGCCAAGGTCGCAAGCGATGCGCCGGGTGCCTTCGATTACCGCAGTCGCTTCTTTGGAGACCCCGCATGATGCAGGCCTTGCTCGATCGGACAACTGAGCTGCATGAGCGCATGAAAACGGCACGGACACGAACCGCAAGCCGGCGCACCGCGGGCACCCTGGCAGCCGCGCTGGGCCTCCTGGCTCTGGTGCCTCTGTTGCCCCTTTCGCCCCTGACTGCCCAGGCCCAGACCAGCGCCTCGAGAGCCACGGCTGCCAGCGGCACTGCCACCGCCAGCGCCTGGCCGACCCGGCAGGTGCGCATCATCCTGTCGTTTCCGCCCGGTGGCATCACCGATCTGCTGGCGCGCACCATCGGCCAGGCGATCCAGGACCGCTCCGGACAACCGGCCGTGATCGACAACCGGCCCGGTGGCAACTTTGTCATTGCGGCCGAAACGGCGGCCCGTGCACCGGCCGATGGCCATACGCTGCTGCTTGGCACCGACAGCATCTTCACGGTGAATCCGCTCTCGAAGAACAAGCTCGGTTACGACGCCGATCGCGACTTTGCACCGATTTCGCTCGCGGCACTGCAGACGCTCTTTGTCGTCGGTAGCGGCAAGGCACCGGCCAGGACGCTGAAGGACATGATCGCCTACGCGAAGGCGCATCCGGGTGCGCTGTCGTTTGCCACGACCGCACTGGTGTCGCAACTGGTCGGTGAACAGCTCAAGCAGCTCACCGGCACCGACATCCAGGCCATCCCCTTCAAGGGTTCACCGCCGATGCTGCAGGCGCTCATCAACGGCGATGTGGCCTTTGGCATCACCACATTCACACCCTATGCGAGCTATCTGCCCGATGGTCGCCTGGTGGGCCTTGCCGTCACCGGCCGCAAGCGGGAAACCATCGTGCCCGATGTGCCCACCCTGGCCGAACTCGGGATGGAAGAGGTGGGTTACCACCTCTGGTACGGCTTCTGGGTGCCGGCGGCAACGCCCGCCAGCGTGCAAGCCGCGGTGCTGGCCGAGATCCATCGCGTACTCGATGAGCCGGCCGTTCGGCGCAAGTTGGCCGATGCCGGCATGGAGGCGGCGTCGAGCACACCCGCCGAACTGAATGCGCGGGTGCAGGCCGATCGTGCCAAGTGGGCACGCGTGATCAACTCGGCCGGCATCCAGCTCAACTGAACAGCCTCAGGCGGCCTTGGCAAACGCTTCCTGGGTCGCCTTCTCGAAGGCGAGGAGCTTCTGCACGCTCGGGCGCTGCTTCATGCGCTCCAGGTGCGCGTGGCAGTTCTTGAACTTGCCCAGATCCATGTACTTCAGCTCGAAGCGCGTGGCACGGATGAAGGTCCAGAAGAAGTAGGCATCCACCGCGGTGTAGTGGTCGAAGAACCACTCGCGGCCGGCCAGCATCGCGTCGGCAATACCGAAATTCTCGTCAAGGGACTTCTGTGCGCACTGCTTGACGTTCTCCTCGGCGTCGGGAAGGTCGCAGAAGCGCTTCGGGCTGTTGTTGGGGGTAAGCCCGGGATGAATGCCTGAGGCAAACCAGCTCATCAGCGAGATGGCCTTCACTTCCTTCATCGGGTCGGCGGGCAGGAGTTTCGCGGCCGGGAAGGTGCGCGACATCCAGACCGCCATTGCCACATTTTCGGTGAGCGGCTCACCATCGATCACCAGCACCGGCACCTTGTGCTTGGGGTTGACCTTCAGATACTCGGGGCTCATGTGCTGGCCCTTGCCCATGTTCACGGGCAGCACTTCGAACTCGGCACCGGCCTCGGTGAGGTTGATGTACGGAACCATCGAGCAGGCGATCGGCGCGTAGAACAGTTGCAGTTTCATGGTGTCTCCGGTCTTGGGGGCAGGTTGCCCGCGGTATGGTAAAAACGCCGGGCGAGTATAGCCAATGGACTGCGCGATCGATGAATGGGCTCGAGACGAGGAGACAACGAAGCGCAATGGTCTGCCGGCCGCTGCTCTTCACGCTCGCCCTCTTCTCCGTGGGCGCCATCCGCACACAGCCGGCCAATGCACAGACCTGGCCGACCCGGCCAGTGAGGATCATCGCCCCTTACGCCCCAGGCGGGGTCACCGACTTTCTCGCGCGCGAGATCGGCAACGGCCTCACTCAGCGCCTGGGCGTCACCTTCCTGGTCGAGAACCGACCCGGTGGTGGCGGCAATATCGGGCTCACCCAGCTCGCTCGTGCCCCAGCCGACGGGTACACCATCGGCGAGGGTGCAGCCAACACGCTCGTCGCCAACCGGTTTCTCACCACCACGCGCCCGTTCGAGACGCTGCGCGACTTCACGCCAGTGGCCTTCGTCGGACGACTGCCCTTCGTGCTGGTGGCCCATCCATCGGTCAATGCCGGCAATCTGCGCGCGCTCATCACCGCGATGAAGGCGGGTTCGCTCAGTTACAGCTTCGGATCGTCAGGCGTGGGCAACACCGCCCATATCTTCGGCGAGCTGCTCGCGCGACGGGCCAGCATCGATCTGGTGCACGTACCGTACAAATCGAGCGGCGAAGCCCTGCGCGATCTGATCGCAGGACGGGTGCAGCTGCAGTTCATCACGCCGATCGAACTGGCGGGCCCGATTCAACAGGGTGCGGTGAAACCACTGGCCGTTGCAGCGCCCGCCCGACTGGCCAGCATGCCCGATGTGCCGACGCTCGAGGAATCGGGTTTCGAGGGCTTCGAATCCCCCACCTGGTTCGGTTTCATCGCGCCGGCCGGTGTCCCGTCCGAGATCGTGCGGCGCCTCAATCAGGAAATACGCGAGGTGCTCGCCACCCCGGCCATTCGCGCCCGCCTTGCCCGTGCCGGGCTCGAACTGCAGGACATGAGCACCGAACAGTTCCGTGCCTTCATCGGCACCGAAATGACCAAGTGGGAAGCCATCGTGCGTGATTCGGGCGTGAAGCTCGACTGAGCAGCGCCGCCCATGACTGTCCGGATTGAAAGGAACCCCCCATGAACACCGTTGCACGACCGCGCGTGCGCTTTGCCAGCAGCCTCTACGACCGCATGATTCCGCTCTACGCGGGCGACGTGCAGGCAGAAGACATCGACCTCGATTTCATCGCCAATGACAGCGTGCGGCAGATCTTCGATCGCATGGCCGGTGAACAGGCCTTCGATGCCTCCGAAATGTCGGCCTCCGAATTCATCACGCGACACGCTGCCGGCGACAGAAGCTTCGTGGCGATTCCGGTGTTTCCGTCCAAGGTGTTCCGCCACGGCTTCATCTGCGTGAACCGCGATCGCATCCGCACGCCCGCCGACCTCGCCGGCAAGCGTATCGGCGTGCCGCTCTGGACCATGACGGCAGCCATCTGGATTCGCGGGCACCTCGCGCAGGACTACGGTGTCGACCTGTCAAAGGTCACCTGGGTGCAGGGCGCGATCAACGCTGCCGGTGCGCACGGTCAGCCAGCAGCACTACCCCCACCTGCCGGGGTGACGATCGAGGTGAACACGAGCGGCCGATCGCTCAGCGATCTCCTCGCCCAGGGGGCCATCGATGCAACCCTGGGCACGAGCCTGCCCGCCGCGATGAAGACCGATGATCGGCTGGTGCGACTCTTTCCCGACTTTCGCGCGCGCGAACGCAGCTACGTCGAGCGCACCGGCATCTTCCCGATCATGCATCTCATCGTCATCCGGCGCGCTCTCTACGAAGCGCATCCGGTCGTGGCGCGGGCGCTGTATCGGGCGCTCAACGGGTCGAAGGCGATGGCGCTGCGAAAGATGGCCTACCTGGGCACCCTTCGCTACATGCTCCCCTGGCTGACTGCGGACCTCGACGAACTCGAGACGCTCTTTGGCGGGGACCCCTTTGTCTACGGCCTTGAGCCCAACCGGCGTACGCTCGAGCAGCTGGTGGCGTTCATGACCGCGCAGCGAATGCTCGCGCGCCCGATCCCGGTGGATGAACTCTTCGTGGCGGTCGACTGACAGGCATTCGGACTGCGGGGTGTCCAGTCGACGCCTGAGAACGTGACCCCGACCTGACCGCACTACCAGACGCGCAGCCTCACCTGAATGCCCAGCGCACCATCGAGCCGATTGGCGATGGTTGGAATGAAGATGAGATTGGCCCCGAGATACCGACCTTCGATCGAGGCCACCGGCAAGGGCGCCATGAACCACCCACCATTGCGGTAGTTCGGATACCCGTCGAACGCACCGATGGCGGCACCCAGACCTACATCGATGCGATCGAAGCGCCACTGCAGGGGCCGCCAGGCATAGGCGCCGTAGTGCGTGCGGGCCCGGTTGCTGTTGATGTAGGTGCCGGCGAGAAACCCATGCTCGGGCGCAAGGTCGAGCTGCACGCTCGCACCGACATTGTCGTTGCGCAGGCCCTTCGATGAATCGAAATGCAGGGAATAGATGCCAGGGCTCACCCACACATGAGGGTACCGACGGTCGCTGCCTGCAACAGGCACCGTAACGGGTGCGGAAAGGGGCGCCAGATCGGATGCCAGGCCGGGCCGGGCGTCTGCCGGCGCCTCGAGAGCGGCGCCCGGCCAAGCCCCTGCCGGTGGCGCATCAGCACCCGCAGGGAGTGGGATGCAGCCAAGCAGGGTCGCGCTGGCCACCGGCACAAGCAGCCTGAGCCGCGGCACGATCAGCACCGTGCCGCGCTCCTGCCGACAGGCCACCGGGCTGGCATGCCGGCGCTCAGACGTCGTCGTTCACGTAGTCGTCACCATCATCATCGAAGTTGGCGAGCTCGCTCATGCCGTCGCCGCCTCCCCGATCGTCGGTAGCCCAGGTGCCCGACCCGTCCGAGCCTGCATCGGCCAGGCGCGATGGCTCGGGAATAGCCGCTGCTGCATGGGGCGCCTCATGATGGCCCATCATGTTCTGAATACCCTGGTAGAGAAACGAGCCGGCCACCACGCCGGCTGCCGTGGCAGCAACGCTGCCCAGCATGCCGCTGCCCCAGGCGCTGGGTGCAGCCGGCGCGCCGGGGGCAGCCGGCGCGCCGGGGGCCGCCTGCGCCGCCATCGGCCGCCCGGGGGCAGGCGCGTACTGGGTGGGGGCCGCTTGACCGGAGGCCTCGCGCTGGCCGCCGCTGCGACCCCAACCGGTCAATGACGAGAGAAACCCGGTCGACTGCTGAGGTGCCGGCACCTTGAATCGCTCGACTTCGGCCTCGAGCGCGGTGATGCGCGCCTGAGCAGCCTGAAAGGCCAGGTCCAGGCCCATGGCCCGCTGCACCAGAAGATAGGCCGCATCGGGCTGTTTGACCACGACTTCGTTGATGAGCCGTTCGGCTTCAGCATCCTTGGCGCCCGCCTGCGTCTGGGCCAGTTGCTGAAGAAAAGCGGTAAGCATGTCACGTTCCTGCGGGGTCATCGAAGGGCATCCTTGGGTGATTTGAGATCGGGTACCACGCACCACCAACAGCCTGAGCGACTACTGTGACACGTACTTGAACGACAGGTTCGCAAAATGTCGATCTTGGGGTCCAGCGCATGAATTTCAAGCGGGCGGCAAGACTGGCATGATGGCGACGCGTCAGGCTTTGGCGCTGGCGGCCCGACGCGTCAGACCCGCCTGACCCGGTAGACCAGGCACAACGAGACAGATCATGACTGAAACAGCTGAACAGGACGTCCCCGAAGGTTTCTCGCTGCGCTCCGAGGGCAGCAGCTACATGGACCATATCGGACCGATCTACCAGCGGGTGCTCGAGCGCAGCGTACAGCTGGGCGTGCGCCTTGCAGCGCATCAGCTGAACCCGCTGGGCACGACCCACGGCGGCATGCTGATGAGCCTGATCGACGTCACCCTGGGCGCAAGCGCTGCGCGCTGCCTGGGCCACGACGGTGCGGTTGCAACGGTTCAGTTGTCGTGCAACATGATCGCCGCAGCGCGCGCCGGTGAATGGATACATACCGAAGCCACGGTCGAGAAGATCACGCGAACCCTGACCTTCATCTCCGGACGCATCATGGCCGATGATCGGGTGCTGCTCACCGCTACCGGCATCTTCAGGAACCCACCGTCCCCCAAGGTCTGACCCATGGCCAATCTTGCACCCCTGCTCGAGGTATCGGCGCTCAATGACGCCTTGCGACGCTTCTCGGCCGAACGCGGCTGGGACGCGTTTCACTCGCCCAAGAACCTCGCCATGGCCCTCACCGGCGAAGTGGGCGAACTGGTCGAGATCTTCCAGTGGCTCACCGAGGAGCAATCGCGCAAGGTCGCGGCCGACCCCGCCACCGCTCGAGCGGTGCGCGATGAACTGGCCGATGTCCTCATCTACCTGGTGGAACTGGCGAGCGCACTCGATGTCGACCTGAATGAGGCGGTGACGCAGAAGTTGAAGACCAACGCGAAGAAATATCCGGCCGGCGAAACGCGCCCCCGGCATGCCTGAGACGAGGCGAGGCACACCTCATGGTTGACTCGCAAGGCCTTTATCGCCCGCTGGCACCCCTGGCCTGCGTCGACGCCACAGACTCGACCCTGGCTGAGCGCGCCGGTGAACTGATCGTGGTGAACAAACTCGCGGGGCTGGTGCAGTTCTACGGTGCCGCCGACCAGCTGCTGCGCGGCGAGATCACGATGGAACCCTTTCCGCACGAGGTGGTGATCGAGCCTGCGGGACACCGAGCCTTCGTATCGATCTACGGTCGCGGCGTGTTCGGTCGCAACAGCGAGGCGCCTGGGCGCACCATCGCCATCATCGACCTCGCGACCCGCAGCCTCGCCGGATCGATCGGTGTATCACCCTGGCGCGGGCCGCACGGCATGGCCTTTGATGCGGCGGGTGTGCTGTGGGTGTCATGCGACGTGTCCGGGGTCATTCTGGCCGTGGACACCCACACGCACCAGGTGCTCGATGCCCTCGAGACCGGCAGCTTCGGCACCCACTGGCTCGTGGCCTGCCACCGCCACGACAAGCTCTACGCCTCCAACAAGACCTTCGATTTTCTCTGCGTGGTCGACACGGAACGCCGATGCCTCGCAACGCGCATTCCCTTCCCCGAGGGCAGCGAAGGCCTCGCCCTCACGCCCGATGGGGAGCGTCTGTTCGTCACGGCACAGCGCCCGCAGATGATGGCGGTGATCGACACCGCCACCGACCAGATCATTGAGCGTGTTCCCCTCGATGTCTTTGCCCCGACCCCGGCCGATCGCAATCCGCAGAAGCGGGTGCGCCTGTCACCCGATGGTGCCTGGGTACTGGTGAGCAGTTTCAGCACGGGTGAGATCGCCGTCGCGCCGAGCCACGATCTGCATGCCATGACGCGCATCACGGTCGAGAAGGGGCCGATGGGCATCACCTTCATCGATGCAGGAACGGCATGCGTGATGAACCATGACCAGGGCAGCATCTCGGTGGTCGACGTACGCCGCGGCGTCGTCATCGATCGCTTCGAAACCGCCGCCGGGCCGGAAACCCTCGCCCTTTTCTGAGAAGACCATGCACGAGCCCGACGTGATTCCGGCGCAAGGGCGTCGCCCGACGCGAACACGATGGATGGCGGGCGGACTGATGGCGCTCGCGAGCCTCGCAATGGCGCTGCCCGGCACGCGCGTTCACGCCCAGACCTGGCCCCAGCGACCGGTACACATCGTGGTGCCCTTCGCGCCGGGCGGTGCGGTGGATGCCATCGCACGTGCCGTCGGACAGCGCCTCGCCGAGCAACTCGGGCAGCAGGTGGTCATCGACAACCGGCCCGGCGCAAGCGCCAATCTGGGCACCGAAGCGGTCGCACGGGCGGCACCCGATGGCTACACGCTGCTGATGGGAGCCAACGGACTGGCCACCAACGTCACGCTCTTTCCGGCCCTGAGCTTCGATGCCTTGCGCGACTTCGCCCCGGTTGCCCGCGTCGGCGAAGCACCGGTGGTGATGGTGGTACCCACCGGTTCAGCGCTGCAGTCGGTCGATGACCTCATCGCCGCGGCGCGGCGCGAGCCGGGACGGCTCACGTATGGCTCGGCCGGCAATGGCAGCTCGAATCATCTGGCTGGCGAGATGTTCAAGGCCGCTGCCGGAATCAACCTGCTGCATGTGCCCTACAAGGGCGGGGCACCCGCCCTCACCGACCTCCTCGGCGGGCGCATCACGGTGATGCTGCACAACACGGTCGAAGTACTGCCGCAACTGCGCGCCAACCGGCTTCGCGCGCTGGCCGTCTCGAGCCCGGAACGCATTGCACTCCTCGGCACGGTGCCCACCATGCGCGAAGCCGGGCTGCCCGGCTATCAGGCCTCGGTGTGGTGGGGTCTGGTGGCACCGGCGAAAACACCACGCGAGGTGGTGGCGCGGTTGAATGCCGAGACAGTAAAGGCACTGGACAGCCCGGGGCTGCGCACGCTGCTCGCCGAGATGGGCGTGGTACCGCGACCCGGATCGAGCGAGGACTTCGGGCGGTTCCTGCGCGACGAGGTCGAGCGCTGGGGCAAGGTGATCCGGGCTGCCGGCATCGAAGCCGACTGAGGGCTGCCGGCGCGAGACCGCCACGAGACCGCGAGCGGACGACACCCATTCAGCGCGGGCATATACTCCCAAGGACTCGAGACCCTCTGATGTCACAGGCCCGCGGATACTGAAATGATGATACGACTCACCACCCCGAGACTTGCTCTCGCAAGCCTCGCGATCGGCACCCTGCTGCTCGGCGCCTGTGCCTCGACCACGGGCGTGCATGCCTACGGGGCTGATGCCTACACCATCACCGTGGACAACGGCAGCTTCGGGAAGGTGCGGATGCGCGCCCTGCAGCACGCCACGCGCTTTTGCGCGCGGCAGGACCGCGTCCTGTCACCGATCGACGAGAAGTACGAGAAAGTGGGCCCGAATGATGGCTACGGTGCGATCACACTGAACTTCAAGTGCGTCGAGAAGACCGGTGCTGCGGCGGCGCCTACAGGTGGCACGAGCCTGCCTCCACCACCCGGCGCACCTGCACCGCGCAAGATGGCAGAACCGACCACCTGATCAGCGCTGCGCCTCCCCCGAGGCAGCCACCTGCGGCCAGGTCACCTGCCGCGGGTCGGCTTGACCGATACGCCACTCCTGATGATCGAAGGGCAGACTCCCGCTGCCCTCGTCGAGGTGGAACCAGGCCAGGCGCACCTGCGGCCGCGGGGCGAAGAGCCGGGCACACCAGGGTGCCGCGGTGGGCAAATCGGCGGTGATCACACCGCGGTCGATCTCGAAGATGCAGCGCCGAAGCGCCACCATCAGGTCGAGCCCGAAGCGCTTGGCGACTGCCTCCTTCAGCACCCACCGATCGACAAAAGCCGCACCGCGCGCATCCGTCGGCAGCGCGCGCAGGGCCTGCGCTTCTTCGGGGGCGTAGCAGAACTCGGCCAGCGAGAGGACATCGCGCGGTCGAATCCACTCGATATCGAGGCCTGTGGGGCACGGGGCATCGCTCACGCAAGCCACCAGCCCGCCCGAATGCGCCAGGCCCGGCCCGGGCCCGGCAACACCACCCCGGCGGGCGACATGGCCGAGCAGGGCATCGCGGGTCAGGCGATCTTCAGCGCGAGCCTGCGAGCGGGGTCGGGGCAGGCAGCCGATTCCGACGTCGGCCCCGGGTCCGGTCGCTGCCTGAGCAAGCCAGATCGCGGGTCGGCGGCGGCGCCCGTCATGGCCCGCCGGATCCGGGTGGTGTGTCAACATGGAACCGATGATGATCGGACACTCCCCTGAAGCGACAACCCTCGATGCCGATGAGCGATGAACGCATGACCGACGGGCCGGTCTGGCGCTGGCTGGGCACGGCGGCGAGTTTCGCATTGTTCGGACTCGGTGGCATCGTTCTGGGGTGCCTCGTGCTGCCGCTCGCGCGCATCGTGCCGATGGGCGCAGGGCGACGACAACGCTTCGCGCGCTGGATCATCAGTCGCGGCTTTCGCGGCTTCATCGAATGCATGCGCCTGGCAGGGGTACTCAGCTACGAATTCACCGGCCGCGAACGGCTGGGACGGGCCGGACAACTGATCATCGCCAACCATCCGTCACTCATCGACGTGGTGTTCCTCATCGGATTCACACCGGCCCCGTGCTGCGTCGTGAAGGCGGCCCTTTGGCGCAATCCGGTCACCGAGCACGCCCTGGCAAGCGCCCGCTACATTCCCAACCAGCCCACCGACACGATGATCGAGGCTGCCGGGGCTGCGCTCGAAGCGGACAACACCCTCATCATCTTCCCCGAGGGCACCCGCAGCGTACCCGGCCAGCCGCTGCAGTTCCATCGCGGCGCCGCAGTCGTCGCGCTGCGTGCGGCGCGCTCGCTCACCCCGGTTCACATCACGGTGAACCCCACCACGCTCACGAAGCAGGAACCCTGGTACCGGATACCCGTTCGCCGTCCGCACTTTGCGCTGCATGTGGGAGACGACGTGGATCTCGACATCTTTCGCCATCAGGCGGCGATACCGATGGCCGGTCGCGCGCTCAATGCGCACCTGCTGCGCCTCTTCGAGGCCGGGCCGGCGACACCACTCGCCGGCACCGGCTCTGCCTTGTGACCCCCCTGACCCTCTCGTATACTGCCGTACCAGTCAGCGGGAAAGGGTCAGTCGGGATGCCACGCGATGAGATCATGGAGCAGGTCAGACGAGTGCTCCACGAACTGTTCGAGATCGAACCCGACCGTGTCACCCTCGAGGCCAACCTCTACACCGACCTCGAAATCGACAGCATCGATGCGGTCGATCTGCTCGACCAGATTCGCCGCTTCACCGGACGAAAGGTCTCCGGCGAAGACTTCCGGTCGGTACGCACGGTTGCCGATCTGGTGGCGGTCATCGAGCGTCTGGTGGCCTGATCCTGTGATCGGTTGAACATCATCGCCGACTCGACCACCGTGACCCGCCCCGCGCCCGCGGCCGCGCCCGAGGGCCAACGGACCGCCGCCGGCGAACCGCTGGTGCTCGACTGGCTGCAGGTGACGACGTGCGCCTCACCCCTCTGGTTCCTCACGCCGAGCGCGGCCGGAGCGCGTCTGTTCCGCAAGCGCGGCTGGTCTGGGCTGGCCGAAGCCCTCGCACCCTGGGCAAACGCGCACGGCATCGATCTGGACGCCGCCCGGCTGGTCGCCCGACTGCCCGCGCCTGGCGAGGGCAGCCGTGGTGCAGCAACGCCCCTCGCGCGCCCGGTGGAGCCCGACTGGAGTCCTGTGGTCATCGATGACGCCGGCTGCACGCTCAGCGCGTCATTCGAGGTACCGTTCGATCTCGCCATCTTCGTCGGTCACTTCGCCACGGTGCCGATCGTGCCCGGTGCGATGCTCCTCGGGTGGATGGCCGACCTTGCCCGGCAGCATGGCGGGTGGCGTCATGGCGCAGTGCATGCCAGCGCGATGAAGTTCCGGCGCATCGTGCAGCCCGGGCCACGCTACGCGGCGCAGATGCGCTGGCGCGCCGATGGGTCACGCCTGGACTTCCAGATCGAATCGATCCACGGCCTGCATGCCAGTGGCGGGCTGCTGGCGGCAGGTCACGGCAGTGGCGCCCCGGCGAATCCGGCATGACCCCCTCGAGCGCCGCCGTGCGCGTCTGCGCCGTGATTCCGGTCTACGACCATGAAGCAGCGGTGGGTACCGTGATCGATGCCCTGCTCGCCGCCGGCCTGCCCTGCATCATGGTCGACGATGGCTCGGGGCCTGCCTGCGCCGCCGTGCTCGACCGGCTGGCCGCGACCCGGCCCGACACCACGCTCGTGCGCCGCGCCGTCAATGGCGGCAAGGGCGCAGCCGTGGCTGACGGGCTTCGTGCGGCACTCGCGTGCGGCTACTCGCACGCGGTCCAGGTCGATGCCGACGGGCAGCACGATCTGGCCGACCTGCCCGCCTTTCTGGCAGCCAGTCGCGACACGCCCGATGCGCTCGTCTGCGGATGGCCGCAGTTCGATGCCTCGATGCCACGGCTGCGCTACTACTCGCGCTACCTCACGCATGTGTTCGTGTGGCTCAACACGCTGTCCTTTGCCATCCGCGATTCGATGTGCGGCTTTCGTGCCTATCCGCTCGCGGCAACCGTGGCCATGATCGATGCGGAGCGTCCCGGCCTGCGCATGGACTTCGACATCGAGGTGCTGGTGCGCCTGTACTGGCGGGGCGTGCCGATGCGATGGATTGCCACACGGGTCACCTACCCGATCGACGGGGTATCGCACTTCCGGTTGCTGCTCGACAACGCCCTCATCACGCGGGTGCACACGAGGCTCTTCTTCGGCATGCTCTGGCGCCTGCCGCGACTGCTTGCCCGCAAGTTCAGCGCTCATCGCGCGGAGACCTCGCATGCGTAAGCCAGGCGTGCTGCCGGTGGAGATCGAGACCGAGGTGCCCTTTCACGATGTCGATCTGGCGCGCATCGCCTGGCACGGTCATCACCTGAAGTACCTGGAGAATGCACGCTGGGCGCTGATGGACAGCGTGGGCCACGGGCTCGACGTGATGCTCGCCGCCAATGAGGGCTGGCCGATCATCGATCTGCGGGTGAGCTACCTGCGCGCCGCGCGGTATCGCGATCGGCTGCGGGTTCGGGCCTCGTTCCGTGCCTGGGAAGGCGCTCTCACCATCAACTATCTCATCACCGATGCGCGCACCGGCGAGCGGGTAGCCCGCGCACAGACCCGTCAGGTGGCGGTCGACATGGCCACTGGCCAGATGCACTTCGCGCTGCCTGCCGAGTTCATCGCAAGGCTCGAGGCGGCACTGCGGCTGGGCGAAACGCGATGATCGGCATCGAGCCCGACCGCGGGGCCGCGGTATCACAGTTCCTGCCCCATGAAGGCGATGCCGTCCTGCTCGACGCAGTCTGGATCGATTCGCCGCTTGCCACCTGCGGCACCGCCACCGTTCGGGCCGGTACGCCGTTTCATGACGAGCCGAGCGGCTGGCCGGCGTGGGTCGCCATCGAACTCATGGCGCAGGTCATCGCCGCCGGTGCCGGACTGCGGGATGCCACCCCGGGCCGACGCCCCCGGCTCGGGCTGCTTCTGGGTGCGCGCGGATTCGAATCGCGCGAAGCGCTCTACCCCCTCGGCAACCAGCTCGAGATACGCGTGGTCGAGAGCACCCGCGGCATCGACGGCATGGCGGTCTATGACTGCCGGATCGACACGGCCGGCCAGCAGCTTGCGCAGGCGGTACTCTCGGTCTGCCTGCCCGAAGACATCGACGAGTACCTCGATTCGCTCGAACCCTGAGCGCCCGACAACCCCTCCGGGGAGGCCCCGACCCTCATGAACAGGACTGTCCTCGTTACCGGCTCGAGTCGTGGCATCGGCCGGGCCATTGCCCTGCAGGCGGCCCGTGATGGCTACGACCTCGTCATTCATTGCCGCAGCCGCCGCAGCGAAGCCGATGCCGTCGCCGACGACGTTCGCGCGCTCGGCCGCGATGCGCGGGTGCTGGTCTTCGATGTCGCCGACCGCGAGGGCTGCGCAGGGATACTCGGTGCCGACATCGAAGCGCATGGCGCGTACTACGGTGTGGTCTGCAATGCGGGCAACCATCACGATGCCGCCTTTCCGGCGATGGAGGGCGAAGCCTGGGACTCGGTGATACGCACCAACCTGGATGGCTTCTACAACGTGCTGCACCCGCTCATCATGCCGATGATCAGGCTGCGTGCCCCGGGCCGCATCGTCACGCTTGCCTCGGTATCTGGCCTGGTGGGCAACCGTGGCCAGGTGAACTACAGCGCCGCCAAGGCCGGTGTCATCGGCGCCACCAAGGCACTGGCGATCGAACTGGCCAAGCGCAACATCACGGTAAACTGCGTGGCGCCCGGTCTCATCGAGACCGAGATGCTCGATGCCGACGTACCGGTGGATGAAATCCTGCGGATGATTCCGGCCGCGCGCATGGGGCAACCCGACGAAGTGGCAGCGACGGTAGCCTTTCTGTTGTCGCCCGGGGCGGCCTACATCACGCGGCAGGTCATCGCCGTCAACGGAGGACTGTGCTGATGGAACGCGTGGTGGTAACCGGCATCGGTGGCATCTGCGCCCTCGGGAGCGACTGGGCGAGCATCGAGCAGGGCCTGCGGGCACGCCGCAATGCCATCCGCTACATGACCGAGTGGGATCGATACGACCAGCTCGAGACCCGGCTGGCCGGGCCGATCGATGACTTCAAGCCACCCGCCACCTGGACGCGCAAGCAGTTGCGCAGCATGGGGCGGGTGTCGCAGCTGGCGGTTCGCAGCAGCGAACTCGCGCTGGCCGACGCCGGGCTCCTGGGCGAGGCCGCACTCACCGATGGACGGATGGGCGTGGCCTGTGGCTCCTCGATCGGCAGCACGCCCGACATCAAGCACTTTGCCGAGATGCTCGACAAGGGCAGTTCGAGCGGGCTGAACGCCAACTCCTATGTGCGGATGATGCCGCACACGGCAGCAGCCAACATCGGCATCTTTTTCGGCATCACCGGTCGCATCATCCCCACCTCGAGTGCCTGCACCTCGGGCAGCCAGGCCATCGGCTATGCCTACGAGGCCATTCGCTTCGGCCGTCAGACGCTGATGCTGGCCGGCGGCGCCGAAGAGCTCTGCCCAAGCGAAGCCATGGCCTTTGACCTGCTCTACGCCACCTCGCGCAGCAACGACCGCCCCTGCCTTGTGCCGCAACCCTACGACAGCAGCCGCGATGGGCTCGTGGTCGGTGAAGGCGGTGGCATGCTGGTGCTCGAGAGCTACACGAGCGCGCTCGCGCGGGGTGCAACCATCCATGCCGAGATCGCAGGCTTTGCCAGCAACTCCGATGGCTCGCACATCACGCGTCCGCGCGAAGACACCATGGCGCGGGTGATCGCGATGGCGATTGCCGACGCGGGCATCACACCGGCCGCGGTCGGGTATGTGAATGGCCATGGCACCGCCACCGAGCATGGCGACATCGCCGAGACACAGGCCACCGCGCAGGTGTTCGGGCGTGCGGTACCGATCAGTTCGCAGAAGAGCTATCTGGGACACACGATGGGCGCCTGTGGCGCGCTCGAGGCCTGGGTGACGATACGGGGTCTGGCCGATGGCTGGTTCCCGCCCACCATCAACCTGAACGAGGTTGATCCACGCTGTGGCGCCCTCGACTACATCGTCGATGACGGTCGGCGCATCGACACCGAGTACGCGATCAGCAACAACTTTGCCTTCGGTGGGGTGAATACGTCGCTCGTGTTTCGTCGCTGGCAGCGTTGAGCAGCGTGGGACGTTCGAACAGAGGGCATTCGAGGGCTGCGCGTACCGTGCCGGCCCGCCGAGCCGGGCGGCTGGGGACAGGCCTGCGTGCGGCGGTTCGCATCGCGGGGTGCGGGCTGGTTGCGGCCGTGCTCGCCGTCATCGACGTGTCGACCCACGCGGCCCGGGCCGCCGACGAACCGCTCGATGCCCTGATGCGGCGCCTTGCGTCACGGCCCCGCGGCCATGCCCGGTTCGAGGAACTGCAATACCTCTCGGTACTGACGACACCCCTCAAGTCATCGGGCGAACTCGTCTTCATCGCCCCCGATCATCTCGAGAAGATCACGCTTGCTCCCAGGGCCGAGAGTCTGGTGATCGATCGCGGCATGCTCACGATGACCCGCGACAAGCGCACGCACACGGTGGCGCTGGCCGACTACCCGCAGCTGGCGCCGTTCGTGGAGAGCATCCGCGCCACGTTGGCCGGTGACCGTGCGGCACTCGAGAGGGCGTACACCGTTGCGCACGGCAGCGACGAGCGCCGCTGGTGGATCACGCTGGCACCCCGCGATGCCGCACTGGTCTCGATGCTGCGAAGCATCCGCATCACCGGCATTCAGGATGCCATCCGCACGATGGAGATCCTGCATGCCAACGGTGACCGATCGATGATGACCATCACGGACCTGCCGACGCCGTGAGGGACGCTCGATCGTGACGACAGGGCACCGGTGAGGGCACCCGCATCATGCTGAAGCGCTGGCCGGTCGCGCTGTGGCTCGCCGCCTCGGCCCTGCTCGCGCTGGTAGTGGCCCGGGCGCACTACAGCGCTGACCTCTCGGCCTTTCTGCCGGCCACACCGACAGCAGCGCAGGCCATGCTGGTCGACCAGATCCGCGAAGGGCCGGCGTCGCGCCTCATCCTCATCGCGATCGAAGGGGCCGATGCACCGCGGCGCGCACGACTGTCGGCGCACCTCGCCAGCCGGTTGCGCGGCGATGCGCACTTTCGTGCCGTGCTCAACGGCGATTCAAGCACTGCCGGCGCCGACCGGGCGTTCGTGTTCTCGTACCGCTACGCCCTCAGCGAACGCATCACGCCCGCCTTCTTCGAGCCCGAACGCTTCACGGCGGCGCTGGCCGAGGGCATCGATCTACTGACATCGCCCCTCGGGCTCATGGGGCAAGCGTTCTTCACCCGAGACCCCACTGCGGAAACCCTGCAGGTCATCTCGCAGCTTGACCGGTCGAGCCGACCCCGCCTGATGCACGGGGTGTGGATGTCCCCCGATGGCGAGCGTGCGCTGCTGGTAGCGCACACCGAGGCCACCGGTGCCGATACCGACGGGCAGCAGGCCGCCATGCAAGCCATCGAGCAGGCGTTTGCAAGCGCGCTGGCCGAGAGCGCACTGGCGATGGATGCCCGGGCTGCCGAAGCACGGGGTGCCACAGCGCAGGCCACATCGCCCCAGGCCGCGCCGGATGCCGTGCTGCACATGACCGGACCGGGTGTCTTCGGGGTCGCGGCGCGCGCGCAAATCGAGCGCGAGGCAGCGC
>CAIKRR010000089.1 GCA_903829815.1 uncultured Pseudomonadota bacterium
ACTGCCCAGAATCAGTGCAACCTCGAGCAGAAAAGGCAGCAAGACACGACCCCGCTGCCCCAGCAGAAGGCTGCGCCCGATGACCGCCCCGGCCATGAACGCGACAACGGTGGAGGCGCGCTCGGCCGCGACCAGCCAGTGCCCTTCAGCCAGTGACAGACCGACCAGTACCGTGTTGCCGGTCATGTTGGCCGCAAAGACGTCGCTGTTCACATAGCCGATTGCATCGGCCATGCCGGCTGCTGCGCACAGTGCCGCCGCGGCCAGACCCTGAAATCGATCGCGGTTATCGCTCATGGTGCATTCCACCCCTGTCCAGAAGCCGGTTGTATTGGCCTCGCACACAAGCAGCTATCATGCCAGCCTCTGCCATCAAGGTGACGCTCCCGCCATGGAACCCCTGCCCAAAGGTGCCAACTTCCTGCGCTGCAAATTGTTGTGGGAGATCGGTCTGCATATCGCCGGAGACCCTGCCACGCCCTACGACGGCAATCGCGACATGTGCATCGCGGTGGGGCGCGGGTCAGGGGCTGATTTCGCCCCCTGGCTTCGCATGGCCACCGGTGCCCCGCACCTTGCCCACGCTGTGGCCGAGGGCTCGCTCGATCTGGCCATCGTCAATCCGTCTGCGCTCCTCACGCAGGCCGTTCGCGGGGTTGGCGTGTTCGACAAGCCCCTGCCTCTGCGCATGGTGGCCAACTACCCTTCGTGGGATCGCTTCGCGTTCATGGTGAACCCCCGGGCCGGCATTCGCTCACTGGCCGACATCCGCGATCGGCGTTTCCCCTTGCGTCTGTCGACTCGCGAAGACCGCAAGCACTCCAGTCGCATGCTCATCGAGCAGGTATTTCGTCTCTACGGCTTTACGCTGGCCGATCTCGAGTCCTGGGGCGGTAGCCTGCAACTCAATACCGGGCCGGGCGATGAACGCCGGATGGCAGCCATGCGGGCAGGTACCATCGACGCGATTTTTGACGAAGGTCTGGTGCGCTGGTTCGAGGAGGCGCTGGCGGCCGGCTTCGAGCCGATTGCGCCTGAACCCGATGTGTTCTCGGCCCTCGAATCGCTCGGATGGCGCAAGGTGGTGATTCCCGCCCGGCGCTACCCGCACCTGCGCGAGGACTATCCCTGCATCGACTTCAGCGGCTGGCCACTCTACACACGCGCGTCCCTGCCGGATGACGACGTCTACAAGATCTGCGCTGCCATCCATGCGCGGCAGCAACAGATCCAGTGGGAGGACGACAATCCCTGGGCACCCTTTGAAGGTATCCGTCAGATCGGAACTGAAACCGAGTCAACCCCGATGGACGTTGCCTTGCACCCGGGGGCCGAGCGCTGGTTTCGCGAACACGGTTACCGCGCCTGAGCCAGCGCGGCAAGGCCAGGTTCACCGCACGACGCTGTGACGCGGCATGAGGCCGGAGCCCCGAGCCGCGACACGACGCCGCCACCCAAACCCGGGGCGCTCAGATGCGCAGCAGTCGACGTGCGTTGCCGTTCATGATCTTTTCGCGATCCTCGGCGCACAGCGGCAGCTGACGCAGCCACTCGGTGCCCTGGGTATTCTCGACATAAGGCCAGTCGACCGAGAACATGATCCGGTCGACGCCCAGCTCCTGGACCGAGCACAACAGTGCCGGATTGGAGAAGTTGCCGCTCGTGGTGATCCAGAAGTGCTCGGAGAACGTGGCGCGAAAATCAAGAGCCCGGTTACCACTGCGCGACATCGCCTGGTCGATGCGCCAGAGCGAGAAGGGCAGACCCTCGCCCATGTGCCCGATGATGATCTTCAGGCGCGGGTAGGCCTCGAAGACCCCACTGAGCACCATCCGGATGGCCTGGGTGGCGGTCTCGACCGTGAAGCCCCAGCCGGCGCTGAGGATCGACGGGAAGTCTTCCACATAGTCTCGGTAGTAGGCCTCGACGACCGCCGGATGCGGAATGGCCGGATGCATGTAGATCGGGACATCCAGGGCCTGGGCGCGTTCGAAGATCGGCCAGAACCGTTTCTCGTCGAGGAATGCACCATTGGTCAGGCCATGGACCATGGCGCCCTTGAAGCCGAAGCGGCTGACCACACGCTCGAGTTCATCGGCAGCCCCGGTCGGGTCGGCTGTCGGCAGGACGCCAAAGCCCGCAAAGCGGTCGGGGTACAGACGCACGGTCTCGTTGAGCCGGTCGTTGGCGGCACGAGCGACGGTGACTGCGGTTTCCGGATCGAGACGCTGGGTTGCCGGTGCCGCATGAGACAGTATCTGCAAATCAATCCCGGCCTCGTCCATCGCCTTGATCCGGCCTTCACCCACGTCTTCCAGTCTTGCGCGCAGGGCCGGTTGGTGACCACTCGGCCCCTTGAAGTGGGCGGTGACGATCGGGTCACAATAATGCTCTTCCAGGGCGATGATGGTGGACTTGCTCGCGGGCAACATGGCGACTCCGGTTCGATGGATGCGGGGAAAGCTCTGGATTATATGCGCCCGCGATCGGCTGGCACGGTTACGATTCGCCCTGTTGCAGCGACCGGAGTCCAAGCCTCTGCGACGCGCTGACTCGTACGATACCGACCCGCCTGCCGGACTTCCTTGGAGGCAAGCGCCATGAGCGCCAATGCTGCTTTGAACCAGTTGTACCAGGAGGCTGCCGCAGCACATCTGCAACCGCTGTGGGTCGATACCTTTCGCTTTGTGCCGCGCGAGCCCTCGCCCCCCAACGTGATTGCCTGCTGGCCGGCCGTCGATTACCAGGCGCTGCTCGAGCGTGCCGGCGAGCACATGCCGGTCGAGCACGCCGATCGCCGAGTGTTCGTCTGCAAGAACCCTGCCCTCCCGCCTTTTTCCGGCACAACCCAGACGCTGAATGCCTGTGTCCAGTTGCTGCGCCCCGGCGAGACCGCAGCGCCCCACCGTCACACCCAGAGCGCATTCCGCCTGATCCTGCGCGGCAATGGTGCGCAGACATTGATCGACGGTGAGCCAGTGACCATGAACGAGGGCGACTTCGTGATCACGCCGGCCCTCACCTGGCATGGGCACGCCAATCCGGGCACCGAGGACGTGATCTGGCTCGATGGCCTTGATAACGCGATCATGCGGCTTTTTGATGCCACGTTCTTCGAGATGCCTCCGAAAGACGTTCCCCTGAGGCCTGACGCCGGAGCACCGGCACGCCAATGGCGCTACCCCTGGCAAGAGACTCTGACAGCGCTCGAGGCATTGCGCGCCTCGAGCGCACCTGACCCGGTTCATGGCTGGCGCATTCGGCTGCTCGACCCGTCGACAGGGCGTGATCCGCTGCCCACGATGGCCGCTTTTGCGAGCCTGCTGCCAGCCGGATTCCGCGGCGCGCGCATTCGCTCGACCGACAGCACGGTGAGCGTCTGCATGCGCGGTGCTGGCCTCACCGAGGCGCCCGCGAGAACCGTGCACTGGGGGCCTCACGACATCTTTACCCTGCCGACCTGGACACCCTACCGGCATGCCTGCGACACCGAGACGCTGCTCTTCAGCTTCTCCGATCGCGGTGCCCAGGAGCGCCTCGAGTGCTGGCGGGAGGAGCGACTGACCGATGCCTGAGGCTCACGCGGGGGACGTGGCCATGGTTGACCCGATGAGGCGCCACGCCGCCTGGCTGCTGTGGCTCGCTGTTGTCCTGCTCTGCGCTGCCTGCGCGCCAACGCGCATCATGGGGCCGCAACTGCCCGTCACCTGGAGCCCGTCTCCCAACTACGGCGACCGTCGGCCGGCATTCATCATCCTGCATCACACCGGCAGCACGACCTTCGCGAGCGCGTTGAAAACACTGACCAGTGCGAGTGCCGGGGTCAGTGCGCATTACCTCATCGACCGCACTGGCGCGCTTCACCAACTGGTCGACGAACGCCACCGGGCATGGCATGCCGGCGACGCCCGGTGGGGTGGTGACAGCGATCTGAACTCGGCATCGATCGGCATCGAGCTTGTCAACGCCGGGGATGAACCGTTTCCTTCTCCACAGATCGACACCTTGCTCGCTCTTCTTCAGGATCTGGTCTCGCGCTATCGACTGCCGACACAGAACATTCTGGGGCATGGCGATGTCGCGCCACGGCGCAAGGTCGACCCGAACCGGCTGTTCCCCTGGGCACAACTGGCCCAGAGGGGCTTTGGATTGTGGTGCAGCCCCGAGGCGCAACGGTCGAGCGCTCTCGTCGCCGATCCGGTACTTGCTCTGCAAGCCATTGGCTATGACACGAGTGACCCGCGCGCCGCCTGGACGGCCTGGCGACGCCACTTCAGATCCGAGGCGAGTACTCTGCTGCCCGCGCAACCCACGCCCGAGGCGGGCGACGCGGCGACGCTCTTTGACGCAGACGATCGGCGCCTCATTGCCTGCCTGCTCGAACGCCTGCCTGGGACTCAGCGTTCGGCCACCACGGCGAGGAGGCCGCCACCATCCGGCCCCTGATGTTCGGCACCGCCCGACACGAAGATCCGATTGTCACCAATGACCCCCGATACCAGGCCTCCGAGCGCCCCCCGGATGTGTCGTTGTGCATCGATGTCCGTGTCATCGAGCATGGTGTGGCGGTTGCCGGCAATGCGCCCGCGACGATCCGGCTCACACTTCACGAAGACGCCGCGGATGCGCGCGCGATCAACACCACTGACCTGGGGGGACGGGTGGATGCCTGCACCCTCCAGTGCAAGGGTAACGCCCGCAATGTCCAGGGCATCTTGCATGACGTGGCAGGACACCAGCAGCGGACCGCTCCAGGCACTGCTATTTCCGAGCACGATGACTTCGTTGCTGACCACTTCGACCCCCGACGAGATGCTGGCTCGCGAGGACTGGACGGAGAAGTCCTCGAGCATGGCGCTTTCATCCAGATCGGACTCGGTTCGCTCGCCGAGGGCAAGCGCCACGCCGAAGGCGCCAGCGGCCCGGGCATAAGCCATTGATCGGCCCGGATTGCTGGTCCGAAGAGAGGCGCCGCGTGCAAGCGCGTCAGCCGCGCGCTCCGAGGTCACGCAAGGACACTTCACCTGCACGAACTGCACCTCCGAAGCTGACACCAGGCCGGCATCGCGCATGGCGGCCTGCACGGCTTGGGCCACGCTGCGAACCTGGGCCGCACGACCCACAGCCTCGGCGGGCAAGGGGTCGCTGAACGCGGTTCCCACCGCCAGAGCGAACCTGCCGGCAGGCGGCCGTGCGTCGCCTGCATCGGGTGCGCGCATGAACACCACGTAATGGGGGCTGAGCACACCCTCGGTGCCACCCGAGAGCACGCAGGGCAGTCGGGCCTTGAGCGACTCGGCCGGTTCACCCAGATAGCCCGAGAGCATGAGCATCAGCGATTGGGTGAAGTAGCCACGCGTGAAGTCATTCACCCCGCCGTTGCCCTCGGTCTTCCCGATGATGGCCACGATCGAGGCGGCGGTTACCTCGCCACGGTCGATGGCAGCGGCCAGTGCGCTGACATCGCCCGGGTGAGCCATGGTGAAACGTCGAACCTCGGCACGCATGAGAATCCTCCTTGCAGGGGAAGGCACTGACGGGTTGAAAAGATGGGGTTCAGCAGCTGACGCTCGACAGGTCTCGACAAGCACGCAGCCGTGATGGGACGGTTCGATCAGGACCGGGGCAGTCCGCATGCGGGTCCGGACAGCGTTGGCCAATCGCCGCACCATGGGCGCGCACGTTCGAGTGAACGCGCGAGCGCGAGCAGCAGGGATTCGGAGCGCGGCCCGCCAACAAACTGCATGCCGATCGGCAGCGTACCCGCCGGGTGCCAGCTCGGAACGCTCATGGCCGGCAGGCCGGCGGCGTTCGCCAGAGCCGTGAACAGGGCGTGCCCGCGCGGCCCCACCGGCTTCCCATCGATCGTCGGCGGAAACGGCAACTCGGCCGCCCAGGGCATCGCCGCCGTCGCCGGGGTGAGGAGAACGGTGCAGCCGGGCAGCCCGGCAGACAGGCATTCGCGCATGCGTCGAACCGACTCGAGCGCATCAAGATAGCTCACGGCCGATATCGCCCTCGCTGCCGGCAGGCTCGCCGCGAGAGAGTCGTCGATCGGAGCAGCCGCGCCGGCCAGCCCTGCGCCCCCGTGCTCGGCGAGCCACGCAAGGGCCGTTTGGCCGATGACGGGCCAGACCCGCTCATTGATCTCACGCATCATCACTTCGATCGGATGGCCTGCAGGCAGTTCGATGATCTCGTGCCCCAGCCTCGACAGGTCGGCGACCGATTGCTCGAGACTTTCGGCGATCAGGGGGGCGACAGGCGCATCACCGATGCGCCGCAGCACGCCGATCTGCAGCCGTCCGGGGGCCGCAGCAACCTCGCCCGAGCGACCGAACGTGCCTCCAGCGCACTGCACCATGACAGCGAGAACCCGCTCGGCATCGTCCACCGTACGGCTGATCGGGCCGACCACCTCGAAGTCGCCGAGAACGGCAGGCAAGCCATGGCGCCTGTGGATCAGTCCTGCCGATGGCTTCAGGGTAAAGAGCCCGGTGTGAGCCGCAGGGCGACGCAGGGAGCCACCACCATCGGTGCCGATCGCAACCGGCCCGATGCCACTGGCCACGGCGGCCACTGCACCCCCACTGGACCCCCCGGGTGTGAGTGTCAGGTTCCACGGATTGCGCGTGACACCGTGGAGCCGATTGGCCGTATAGCCTTGAAGCGTGAACTCCGGGCAGTTGGTCTTGCCGATCAGGACCATGCCTGCCGCGCGCAGGTGCCCTATCGATGTCTCGTCACTGGCGGGGCGGTAGTCGCGATAGCGCGTGCTGCCCCATGTGCAGCGCAACCCGACCACCGGAATATTGTCCTTCACGGTGAGAGGCACGCCATCCAGCAACGAGAGCGGGGAACCTGCACGCCAGCGTTCGGCACTGGCAATCGCCGCCGATCGAGCCGCCGCCGCATCCTGCTCGATCAATGCATTGATCGAAGGATTGATGGCGTTCACCCGATCGAGCACGGCTTCGAGCAGCGTGACCGGATCAAGCGTCCCGCCTCGATAGCGCCTGGCCAGTTCGCCCGCCGACAGACAGTACAGTTCAGTCACGGTTGGTCCTGCTGCTTGCCCATGTCCGTGCCAGTGCTCATGCCCATACCCCTGCCAACGCCCGTGCCCGATTATAGAACCCCGCCTTCTGCCGGGGTGTCATCGCTCGCGCACACCGGGGCGCTCAAGCAGAGCGCTGCCAGCGGTGGGATGGTGAGGCTGATGCTCTGCCACTGGCCGTGTGCGGAGCAGGTCGAGTGAATCCGTCGGCATGCAGGGCAGGCTCGCTGCGTTAGAGCCGATTGAATCGCGCGTCAACGAACGAAGGTATCGGCGATGCCCTCTGGCAGCCTCCCCCGTCAGTCCGTTGCCCTGTCAGTTGCCTTCCGCCGTGGCAGGAGCCGCTGCAGGATTCCACTGGCCGCGGCGCATGCGCGTGATCTTCACCGACCGGAAGGTGCCGGCACAGCGCAGCGGTTCGTTGGCGGAGAACGCCTCCGCCGCTGCGCGATTGGGCACGTTGATGATCAGGACGCTGCCGATGCGTGCCGGGTCCTCATCAGCCAGCAGCGCGCCCCCGAGAACCAGGATATCGCGGTGCGTTTCCAGATACGCGAAATGAGCTTCCTTCACCCGTGCGCGAATGGCGGCACTGCCGGGCGCGTCTTCCTGATAGATGATGTAGAGCATGCTGGCCTGTTGATGGTGAGCGAACCCGCGGATGATAGCGGCTGCGACAGATCGACAGCGGGCGCTGCGTGCCGTGCGGGCGGAGGGTCAACACGGGGCACTGCCGTGATGCTGCCCGGTCGGTCAGATCGCCATGTCGGACGAAACCGTGCCAGTCGAGAGATTTCGGCACACAAACGAAAAGGGCCTGCCTTGCGGCAAGCCCTGAATTTCGTGGTTGCGGGGACAGGATTTGAACCTGTGACCTTCGGGTTATGAGCCCGACGAGCTGCCAGACTGCTCCACCCCGCGTCCGAAGAACTGACTATACGCGGAGTACCTCCTCAGGTCAATGCATGCAGAGCAGTATTCTTGATAAATCTCTGCGTCGGCCCAGTTGCGGCCGGTCAGGTCTTTCATGCCACAATCGGCCCATGCGCCTGTGGCGAAACAGGTAGACGCAAGGGACTTGAAAATTGAGCACGCGGGTACGAAAGTCCCGTGGTGAATCCCGTCAAATTCAGCGAACCCCCTGCCCTTGCGGCGCGGCAACGCTGAGCGAAGCCCCGAGATTTTCGGGGAACGTGCAGAGACTTGACGGCGGGGACCCTCAGCGCGCCCGTGGCTTGATGACGGGCGCACGGGTCAAGGCAAAGTCCAGACCACGAACGGTTGCCGCTCCCACCGAGGGCGGCGACCGGCGGCGAAAGCCGAAGTGGGATGAAAATCCCTCGACGCGAGTCATGCCGGTTCGAGTCCGGCCAGGCGCACAGGCGTGCCAATCAGCGGCCCCGTCCGAGTATCCATCAAGGGAGACAACAATGAAATCCAGCATCACGGGCGGCAACTGCCTGGTGTCCGGTGCGGCGACCGGTATCGGAGCGGCCACCGCACTCGAGTACGCCGCCAATGGGTGGCGCCTGGGGGTGATGAACTTTGGCGAGACAACCCGCCGATCGGCGGAGGACACCGCGCGGCGCTGCCGTGAAGCAGGCGGCGATGCCCGTGTGATCGAATGCGATGTGCGCGACGATGCGGCCTGTCAGTCTGCCGCCTCACAGATGGTCGCGTGTTTCGGCGGCATCGACGTACTGGTCAATTCGGCTGGCACCACCCGCTTCATTCCTCACCCGGATCTTGCTGCGATGAGTGCCGAAGAATTTCGCCGCATCTATGACGTGAATCTCATCGGCATGTTCCAGATGACCCGTGCCTGCACGCCGTGGCTGCAGGCGAGCAGCGCAGGCGCTGTGGTCAACCTGTCGTCGCTGGCTGCCCTGGTCGGCAAGGGCTCGTCAGTGGCCTATGCTGCCTCCAAGGGTGCGGTCAACACCCTCACCCTCTCCCTGGCGCGATCGCTGGCACCTTCGGTCCGAGTCAATGCCATTGCACCCGGCATGGTCGACGAAGGGCTCCCCGCCCACGTTCTCGACGCCGAGGCTTATGCTGCCGTCCTCGCCATGAATGTCGACGGATCGGCGCTCAAGCGCTTTGCTTCACCCGCGGAGATTGCGGCGATGGCATGGTTTCTGGGCGCCTGTGCGCCTTCGATGACCGGCACTGTGGTCCTGATGGACAACGGTCTGCACCTGCTCTGATTAGTCGCCCCGATCGTTGGAGGGCCGGTCTGGGGCATCCGGTAGGGCAGGCACGTCCGGGGGAGGCCCCCCGATGAGACGGTGCATCCACAATTCCGCATCTCGGCCAAAGATCAGGAGGAGAAGACAGAGCAGCCCGGCGACCAGCAGAACCCACCACAGCCCGACGGCGCTCAAGATGCCGACGGCTACGGCAAACCAGGTGGAGGCTGCGGTCGTAAGCCCGTGGACACGGCGATCACCCGGGGTGTGCAGGATCACCCCTGCACCCACGAAGCCGATGCCGGTGACCAGTCCCTGAATGACCCTCGAGAGTGCACCGTCGCTCGGATCGGCCAGCAGCACACAGAGCACCGCGCACGCCGCCGCCAGTGCAATCACCCCCATCGTTCTCACGCCGGCAGGCTTGTCGTGAAGATCACGATTGAGTCCGAGGATGACCCCCGCGACCGTTGCAACCACCAGTCGCAGCACGATGTCCGACGGTGTGATGAGTTCGTTCACTGGAACCTCCCCGGTGTCTGCGAAGGGCACTCGGCCGACCTGGACAACTAGTTGGCATCGGTCATCAGGTTCGCATTGTGACCGATGGCCCGGCGGCTTATCTTGACGCCATCAATCGTCGGCCAGGTGCCCCATGCCTCGGCCTCCAGGAGGAATCATGGCCTCTTTCTGTAGTTCACGACAGCTCATTATCGGGCGACTTGGCCTTGTCGCAGGCTTGCTTTGGGCGGGTACCGGCACAGGGATTGCCGCGACCGAGGCCGAGCTTGTGGTCCTGCGCAGTCGGCTGAGCCAACTCGAAGCAGGCATTGTGGAACTGCGCGCTGCCCTCGACAGCCCGGCCGAGTCGGCGACTGCAGTGCCCTTGCCGCCCACGCAAAGGCCCTTGGCAGTGCCGACGACAGTTGCGCCCGCGCCTCGCGCAGGCAATGCAACGCCCTCGCCTGTGTCGGCAGGGTCACTTGCCTCGGATTCACAACCGCTGCCCATCCTGGCCGCTATGGCCTTGGCGGTGATCGGCGCGATCGCCGCCCTTGTATTGCTTGCCCGCCGCATCCGGCGCAGATACTGGCCCGCGCCAGGCACCGTCGAGTCGAAATCGAGCATGCCCGAGCGACGCAGCGAGCCGCGGCGGATGATCATCACCGATGTACTCACGGTTACTGGCTTGAAATCGGTGATGACCGGCGCAATGAGCATGCTCGGAGAGCGTCAAAGTGCCGTGGCTGAAGCCGAACTGTTTCTGTCCTATGGCCGCACGAAGCAGGCCGAGGAAGTTCTGCGCGAAGCCATCCAGCGCGAGCCCACCGATATGGAAAGTACGCTCTGCCTGCTCGAACTGCTTTCCTCGGCAAGGCAAGTTGAAGCGTTCAACCGTCTGGCGTCTCAGGCCTGGCAGATCACTGGAGCGACTGGCCCCGCCTGGAAGCAGGTGGTCGCCCTGGGCCATGCGCTGGACCCCACGAATGGCTTGTACGAGGTGACGCAGTTCACGACAGCACCCCAGGTCCGCGCCAATTTCAGGTTGATACCAGAGGGCGCGAAGTCGCTCGCCCAAGCTTCCAGCTAGAAGCGCTGGCGTCGGCGCTACCGATTCAAACCAAGCCGTGGCTCGATCGCCCGTACGGCGCGACGGCGGGCGTCAGCCCGGCAGCATCGCCGCCATGCGGTGCTCGACCCACTCCGGGGTGGCGCCCGGAAGGCTTTCGAGTTCGCGCTGCACCTGCGACCGGCTTTGGCGCACCAGATCGATCACGCGCTGCTCATCACCGTTCTCGGGCTGACAGCAGAACTCGACGCGGATGCCGTTGGGATCGATGAAGTAGATCCCGAGCAGTCCCGGCAGTTGCGGCAGTGGTCCGATGTGCGGAATATCGCGCGCCTTCAGTGTGGCCTCGATCTGGGCAAATCGATCTGGTGGCACCACAAACGACACGTGCTGCATCGAGCCCAGAGAATTGCGCTGACCCTGAGGCTCCGCCCCGACTGGCATCTCGAAGAAAGCCACCAGACTGTCATTACCCATATCGAAGAAATAATGCCGTACTTCCTCATAGGGTGGGTTTCCGCGATTGGCCGGGCCGACACCCAGCCCCTTCGGAACACGCATTGCATGAACCAGAGGCATGCCGAGCACATCGACCCAGAAGTCGATGGTCTTCTTCATGTCCTCGGTGTTGAGTGCGAGGTGATGAATGCCGCGCGTGAATGAGTCAACCAATTCGGCCTCCTGCCAATCGATCTTGCTTCTGCTCGCTCTTTCTCTGCAAGGGCGGCGGGTCAAAGCCGGGTGCAGTTGCGCCTCCGGGTCCCTCGAATCGCCCCGATCTGCAGAGAGAAGCTTTACCCCCGCGGGAGAGTCGCCCGTGGCTACCGGTCAGTGGCCGGTCACCAGTTGCGAGCGGTCAGCGGCCAGAATGGGATTGTCGAGTTTCTTGGCGCCATCATCACGCCCCGAGCCATCGCGTGAAGCCCCACCCCACCCGTTCGCAGTGATGTCGACCATGATACCGTTTGGATCCATGTACTTCACTTCATAGAACGAGTTGTCTTCCTTGGCCTCGCCGGCGAAGTGCACACCACCTGCGCCTTCGAGCTTGTGCGCGGCCATCTTGATGTCATCGACCCAGAAACCGAAGTGGTGAATGCCGACCCACTCCTTGCCCCGCGGGCCTGCCATGTGATCTTCCTTGAACTTGAGGATCGCCATGTTCATGACGCCATCGCTCAGGTAGACACCGAGGACAAAGGATGCGTCGACTTCACCCACCTTCTTCATGCCGAAGGCGTTCATGTAGAACTGGGCAGTCGCCCACGGATCCGGAACGGACAATGCAATGTGGCGCAGCTTGGCCATCGGGTTCTCCTCCATCAACATTGGATCGGGGTCACCCGGGGCATGCCCGCCATGGGCGACCATGGCGAGCACGCAGGGTGGACATGACCCGCCCTTTTTAACACGATGCCGCACAGAAAGAAACTCGCAGGTCACCTCAGCGTGTGGTTTTCATGGACGCATCCGGCCCCTGTCTTCGAAGAGACGATACAGAGCAGTCGCGGCAAGCGCTGCGCCTTTGCTCAAGAACGCAGTCGCTTGCAGATGACAGTTCACCCTTGCTAATCGAACACGGCGGCAGCAATCGCCACGGCGACCCCGCCGGGTATGGCAACCCGCGACCACTGCGACGCTGCTCCGTGTAGCAGCACCTCGACTGGAATACCCGATCGGTCGAGAATTCGTCCAGTGCAGGAACCAGTAACCAGTCGCAGCAGATCGCTCTTGCGTCGCGACCCGATCACGATCTTTGCCGCGCCGATGCTGCGCCCAACGCGGATGATCTCGTCCGCCAGGTCGGCAGCGGTATGCACATGAGAGCGCACATCAAAGCCTTGGGCGACCAGCAGGCGCCGTGCAGGATCGACGGCAGAGGCGATCCGCGCCTTCATGAATTTCTCGCGTGAACGCCGGCTGATGAAGCGTCCGGCGTGACGATTGAACCTCGGCAATACATGCACCAGATGCACGGTGGTGTGACTGCTGGGCGACATGCTGCGAACCACGTGATCGACCGCGGCGCGGGAAGGCGCGCTGTCGTCGACTGGCAAGAGGATATGAGTGCCTGCAATAGTCTTGGGCAGTTCGATGAACTCGGCATACTCCAAGGCACTGTCATCGCGCGGAGCACGCCCGTCGCTCCGGGCTGTCGCCCGGGGCGAGCGTTGACGCACGCGACCGGCCAGCAGCACACCCCCAATGGCGCCAACGTAGACCAGCCAGGCGAAGTCAGCGCTGCGTTCCACCCAGGCGCGCAGCAACGGTTCTCCCAGCACCATCTTGGCTGAGGTACCGGCAAGCACGGCAGCGCCGGCATAGATGATTACCGGGAAGCGCTCGACCCAGCGCAGGATGAACGTGCTGCCGGCAATCACGATCGGGATGCTGATGAGCAGTCCCATCAGTACCAGGACGAAACTGCCGTGGGCTGCGCCGGCGACGGCGAGCACGTTGTCCAACCCCATCACGGCATCCGCGATCACGATGGTCTTCATCGCGGCCCAGAAACTGGCGACGCGCGGATGGTGGCTACTCTCCTCAGCGCCCCCGGGCGAAATCAGTTTCACGGCGATCCAGAGCAGGAGCAGACCCCCGGCCAGCATCAAGCCGGGCACCTGCAGCAACCAGACCACCGCCAGTGTCATCAGCGCGCGAACGCCGATAGCACCTGCCGCTCCCCAGAAGATTGCCTTCCGCTGCATATCCTTGGGAAGACCGCGGGCAGCGAGCGCAATGACAATCGCGTTGTCACCCGCCAGGACGAGATCGATCAGGATGATGGCGCCGAGCGCCGCGAAGAACTCAGTCGAGAACAGTTCCATGCTCACTTTCTCCTTGCGCTCGGGCTGTCGTCACATCCGGCGGCGCAAGGCTGACGCGTGAGCGCGAAACCGTGCCGGCTCAATGAGCCGCCAAGGTCTCGCTTGCGCAGAGGGGTCAACTGCGAGCGCCCGTCTGCACCGATCGATCCGGGGAAAATCTCCCGTGTTGACGAACCGACCGCTAGAAGCTACTCCCCTTGAATCAGGACCAATGACCCTGACAGGATGAGTACACGGTAATCTGTCGCAATCGGAGGTGTCAATCGATTTCGAGCGATTGTCCAGGCTGCGATCTCATGATCGCAACGGACGAACCGAAAGGGCTGCCCTGGCCGCGACAGTCATCTGCTGGCAGGTCAGCGCCAGACAACGTGTGAACTCGTTGCCCTCGGGATTGCAAACTCGACTGCGCACAGCGTATCGGGCAGCAAAGCGGGAGGGCGGGCGCCATCACGGCGTGCCTTTGCGCAGATGCTGGAGGCGGGGGTCGGAATCGAACCGGCGTACACGGCTTTGCAGGCCGCTGCATGACCACTCTGCCACCCCGCCGGGGGGGGCTGCCGGCCAGTCCTGGAACGGAGCCCTGGACAGCAAACGCCGGGCGACGTTTGCATGAAGCCAACTGGAGCGGGAAACGAGACTCGAACTCGCGACCTCAACCTTGGCAAGGTTGCGCTCTACCAACTGAGCTATTCCCGCGGAAGCCGCACATTGTAAACCGGTATCGACGGAGATTTCAAGCCCTCTCGTCATGATCGACAGATTGCAGCTGAGGGGATGCAAGTCGCAGGTAATAACCCATCGATACCAGCGTGAGGATGGCGGCGATGACGATGAGTACCGAGCCTGTGGTCTGCATCGAGACTCCGAACAACGGGTCGTTGAAAAGCAGCATCGGTATCGCGATCATCTGAGCCACGGTCTTGATCTTGCCCAGCAGATTGACCGCGACATTGCGTGAATGGCCCAGACGCGCCATCCACTCGCGCAGGGCCGAGATCGCGATTTCCCGACCGATGATGACAGCGGCGATCCAGGCACTGGTCCGCTCGATATCGACGAGTACGATCAGCGCCGCAGCAACCAGCAGCTTGTCGGCCACGGGGTCCAGAAACGCACCGAAGGTCGAAGTCTGGTGCAGCTTGCGTGCGAGCCATCCGTCCAGCCAGTCGGTGACGGCAGCGCCAACGAACAGTCCCATCGCCACAAGATTCCTGCCTTCGAGCGAAAGCCATTCCGGTGGCAGCGGATACACCGCAAGCAGGAGGGGAATCACGACGATACGAAGCCAGGTCAGTGCGGTAGGCAAGTTCAGTTTCATGAATGCAAGGTCCGGTAGATCAGTTCGGCCAGTGTGTGACTGATGCCGTCGACACGCGCGAGGTCTGCAATGCTCGCACTTTCCACGCCCCGCAACCCACCAAAATGCTCAAGCAACTGCTTGCGGCGCTTTGCGCCGATGCCCGGGATGTCTTGTAGCGACGAGGCGGTACGCGCCTTGGCCCGTCGCGCCCGATGCCCGGTGATGGCAAAGCGGTGAGCTTCGTCACGAATCTGCTGGATCAGATGCAGCCCCGGGTGGTCAGATGCCAGATGCAGTGGCTCGGTGCGATCCGGGAAAATCAGCTCTTCCAGGCCAGCTTTTCTCTCGGGGCCCTTGGCGACGCCAATCATCGCAAGTGAAAGGCCGATTTCATCGAGCGCGCCGCGCGCTGCATTGACTTGCCCGCGTCCGCCGTCGATGAGCACCAGGCCAGGTGCCACGCCTTCACCGCGCTGCACCTTGTCATAGCGACGCATGAGTGCCTGACGCATGGCCGCATAGTCATCGCCCGGCACGATGTCGGTGATGTTGTAGCGCCGGTACTCGGCAGGTCGCATCGCCAGATGGTCGTAGACCACGCAGGATGCGACCGTGGCCTCGCCCTGCGTGTGACTGATGTCGAAGCACTCGATACGGCTGACGCCTTCGTCGAGGTCGAGTGCCTCACGCAACGCGGCAAGGCGCTCGTCCTGGGTGGCGTACTCGCGTAATCGCTGCTCGAGCGCCTGCGCAGCGTTGCGCTCGGCCATCTCAAGCCACACGCGCCGCTCACCCTGCGGGCGAACCAGCACCTGGACAGCGCGGCTGCCCTGTCTGGCAACGACGATCCTGGCCAATTCGCGATCGGCGGTCTGTTGCAGGATCACCACCGGTGGCACCGGAATGCCCACGTAATGCTGGCTAAGAAAGGCGGCGAGGATTTCTGCTGCACCGTGGCCTTCGGCATGCTGCGGGAAGAAACTCCGATCGCCCAGATACCGGCCACTGCGCACCATCACCAGGTTGACGCAGGTGATCGAACTGGACTGAACCAGTGCGATTGCATCGGCGTCGACCGCCAGTCCGGTATCGACGTCCTGGCGCTGCTGCATGCTGGCAAGCACCTGAATCTGGTCGCGCAGCGCGGCTGCCTCCTCGAACGCCAGGCTGGCAGAAGCCTGCTGCATGCGTGTGCGCAAGGCATCCACCACCACATCCTCGCGTCCGCGCAGGAAGAGTTCTGCATTTTGCACATCATGTGCATAGTCGGCTTCTCCCACCAGTCCCACGCACGGTGCGCTGCAACGCTGGATCTGATGCAGCAGACACGGGCGTGTGCGGTTGGCGAAAACGCTATTTTCGCAAGTGCGCAAGCGAAACACCTTCTGCAGCAATTGCACGCTCTCGCGCACCGAGGCTGCCCCGGGATAGGGGCCAAAACTGCGCCCCCTCCCCGTTGGCGTACCGCGAAAGAACCCCAGCCGTGCGAAGCGGTCATTGCTCAGCGTCAGATAGGGGTAGGACTTGTCATCGCGAAAGAGGATGTTGTAGCGCGGCGTCAGCGACTTGATGAGATTGTTTTCGAGAATCAGCGCCTCGGCCTCACTCGATGTCACGGTGAATTCGACCCTTGCGATCTGACTGATCATGAGTTCGATGCGGGGACCGTGTTCGCTGCGATTGAAGTACGACGACACCCGCTTCTTGAGGTCACGCGCCTTGCCCACGTATAGGACATCGTCGCGCGCCCCTATCATCCGGTAGACGCCGGGCAGCCCGGGCAGGCTGGCCAGAAAGGCGCGAATGTCAAAGCCTTCCATGACGTTACGCACCCCGGTCGAGCGTGGTCCGGATCGATCCGATGACCGCCTGGAACATCGCGGGCGTAAGTCGCCGTGTCTGCGTGTTGTAGCGGCTGCAGTGGTAACTGTCGACCAGTTGAAAACGACCGGGCAGATCATGGCAAGTACCATGTCCGAACGGCCAATCTGCCTGGCGTAGTCCGAGCGCGAGCAATACCGCCTGATGGGCGACCACACCCAAGGCGAGCACGAGCGCTGGCTGCACGGCTTCGATCTCGCGCTGCAGATACCGGTTGCAGGTGCGCACCTCAAGCGGCAAGGGCTTGTTGTCCGGTGGAAGACACTTCACCGCGTTGGTGATGCGACAATCGATCAGGGTCAGTCCATCTTCAGGATCGGCGCTGCCCTCGTGACTTGCAAAGCCGAACTGGTGCAAGGTCTGGTAGAGCAGGATGCCCGCGTAGTCCCCGGTGAACGGTCGGCCGCTGCGATTGGCGCCATGCATGCCCGGTGCAAGACCGACAATGAGCAGTCGCGCCGGGTCCTCCCCGAACGCAGGCACCGGCCGGCAGAGGTAGTCAGGATGCTTTTCGCGCACCCGGCACATGAATTCTGCGAGTCGTGCACAGCGGATGCAGTCAGGATCCTCCCGATCTGGCGCGGAATCGGCAGGGACCGCAGGAGCAGCAGGGGCAAGGAACATGGGCGCGCCCGTGCTCAGGGCAGACGCGCAAGGAGACGCCGTGATTCGAGGTAGAGCGCCCTCCCCCTCTGGCGATCGCTCGGTGGCGGCGGGGCTTGCATCCGCGATGGCGCCATCCGCCAGGCGAGCTCGGTTCGCAGCACTCTTGATGACATGCTGGCAAGAAGGGTCTCGGCCGAAGCGGGCGCATTGCATACCAGAACCATATCGCAGCCGGCCTCGAAAGCTGCTGCCGCCCGCTCGACGATACCGCCGGCCACACTCGCCCCTTCCATTGATAGATCATCGCTGAAGATCAGACCGCCAAAACCCAGATCAGTGCGTAGAACCTGCGTGATCCAGCGCGAGGAGAACCCCGCGGGGCGATCGTCAAGCTGCGGATAGATGACGTGAGCCGGCATGACGCCATCGAGCCCAGCTGCGATCGCGGCCGGATACGGAACCATATCGGCGGCCATGATGGCCGCGATTGACCGGTCATCGATGGGTACTTCGAGGTGGGAGTCGGCGCTGACATGTCCGTGGCCAGGAAAATGTTTTCCCACCGCAGGCATGCCGGCGGCGTGAAGCCCCCGGATCTGCGCGCACGCCAGGGCAGCTACTGCGGCAGGATCGCCATGAAAGGCGCGATCGCCGATCACGCCAGAGCGTCCAAAGTCGATATCCAGCACCGGCGCGAAGCTGAAATCGACGCCCTGTTGCAGCAACTCGTACGCAAGCACGAAACCGGTGGCATGAGCGATGCGCAGGGCGAGCGCGACATCACGGTCATGGAGTTCGCCAATGCGGCGTGCAGCCGGCAACACCGTGAAGCCGTGCCTGAACCGTTGCACCCGGCCACCCTCGTGGTCAACGGCAATCAGCAGCGCTGGTGAGCGTAATGCGGCGATTGTCCGGGTGAGCGCACGCAACTGTGCCGGCGACTCGTAGTTGCGCGAAAAGAGAATGACCCCGCCCACCTCCGGATGACGCAGACGCACGCACTCCTCGGCGCTGAGGCTCGTGCCCGCGATATCGACCATGACCGCGCCCAGAGGCATGCTGGCAGGTGCGCTCATCGAGGCTCTCCTTCAAGAATGACAAACGCACAGGCCATGCTGTGTTCGTCGGTGATGCTCAGGTGAATGGTGGCGATGCCACGTCGATCCAGGAGGGCCTGAAGCCGAGTCGAGGGCGCCACGAAAGGCTGACCGGAGGCGGCATTGCGCACTTCGATGTTGTGCCAGTTGACCGGGGCTCGAATCCCGGTGCCCAGCGCCTTGGAAAGCGCCTCTTTCGCAGCAAAGCGCTTGGCGATGAAGTGCGCAGGCCGGCTATGGTCCTGGAAGCGTTGCAGCTCGACACCGACCAATACACGCCGCGCAAACCGCTCGCCGTGGCGATCGAGGGCGCGCTGGATGCGACCGACATCGCACAGGTCGGTACCGACGCCCAGAATCATGCCGCCGGCTCATCCATTGCGCTGCGGGCCTGGACCATGAGGCGTTTCATCTCGCTCACGGCACTACGCATGCCGATGAACAGCGCCCTGCTCACGATCGCATGACCGATGTGCAGTTCACGAATGCCCGGCAGACGGGCAACCGCCTGTACATTCATGTAATTCAGTGCATGACCGGCATTGAAGCGCATGCCCAGTGCCCGGATCGCCTCGCCCGCCTGTCGAATACGCAGCAATTCAGCCTGCACCTCAGGCCGTTCGGGATCACGACCATAGCGGTGAAACGCGTGGGCATAAGGGCCTGTGTGGATCTCGCAGACCGCAATTCCGCATCGATGGGCGGCCTCGACCTGACGCAGATCAGCGTCAATGAAAGCGCTGACCACGATACCCTTCGCTGCCAGGCCCGCAACGAGCGGGGTCAAGCGGTTGATATCGGCGGCCACATCGAGCCCGCCTTCAGTGGTTATCTCGGCACGCCCCTCGGGCACCAGCATAGCCATCTCGGGGCGGGTCCGACAGGCTATGGCCACCATTTCGTCGGTGGCAGCCATCTCGAGATTGAGCTTTACATGGGTCTGTTCGCGCAAGCGCCGGACATCTTCGTCATTGATATGGCGCCGATCCTCGCGCAGATGGACCGTGATGCCGTCGGCGCCACCCAGTTGGGCTTCGACAGCGGCCCAGACCGGATCGGGCTCATGCCCGCGGCGCGCCTGGCGCACGGTTGCCACATGGTCGATGTTGACGCCTAGTTCAATCATGATGTCTTTGCACGTCGGTGGATGCTCAGATCTCGAGCAGGTCGCGCCACACCTGCGTGACGCGCAAGGGTTTCTGTTCGAGTCGATGCGCGATGACCTGACGCATCAGAAGTTTGGCCTGAGAGAGCACCCAACGGTCCTCGAACCGCTCTGAGGCGATCGCTCGCAGCACCCCCCCGGTGAATACGCCAGGCACCGCGCCTTGCGCCTGAGCACGCAACGGGCCGCGATCAGGATCGTAAGTATAAGGAGTCTCGTCTTCGAGCGGCCGGCGGCTGTCAGCCTCGACATCGAGCACGAGCCCGTAGCCCAGGCAGGACAGCAGCCGTTTCTCGAACAGACGCAGCACCGGTTCCGGATCGCTGCCGACGCAGACCTGGGAGACAGCCCTGGCGTAATCGGCGAACAGCGCCTCATGGGGATCATCGCGCGGCACCAGGCGCATGATGAGTTCGTTCAGATAAAAGCCGCACCATAGTGCACGGCCGGCTGGCCGCGGCACGCCCCCCATCCATTCGGCACGTTGCAAGGTTCGAACCTCGCCGCGGCCTGACCAGCCGATGGCCAAGGGTTGAAAGGCCTGGAGCACACCGCGCAAGGCTGCCCTGGGGCGCCGCGCACCTCGGGCGAGCAGCGGAAGGCGTCCATGGTGTGCCGTATAGACGTCGATCAGAAGGCTTGTCTCGCTATACGGATAACTGTGCAGCACGAACGCTGGTTCGTCGTCGACCCGCGCCAGATCCCGGCTCGCACCGCTCACGCCGCAAGCCTCAGGTCAGCCCGAACCGGCGCAGGCTGGCCGGATCATCGCTCCAGCCCGACTTGACCTTGATCCAGACGTTGAGGTAGACCTTGCTGCCGAACAAGGTCTCCATGTCGCGGCGTGCCGTGGACACGATGGTCTTCATGCGTTCACCATCCCGCCCGAGGATGATCGCCTTGTGACCGTCACGATCGACATAGATCGTGCAATGGATGCGTCGCATCTCGCCTTCGATCTTGAACTCGTCGATCCCGACGATGCAGCCATAAGGGACCTCGTCACCCAACGTCCTGAACAGCTTCTCGCGAACCAGCTCCGCAGCCAGGAAGCGCTCGTCACGATCGGTGATGTCATCTGCGTCGAACATCGCGGGCTGCTCGGGCAGACCCGTGGCGAGGACTTTCAGCAATTCATCCACATTACGGCCGGTGCGCGCGCTGATCGGCACAATGTCCGGTCCGGGAAACTCCGCTGCCACGCGAGGCAGGAATGACAGCAGGTGGTCGCGTGCCTGGGGCGAGTCGATTCGGTTCACACCGATCACGGTTCGACGTGCGCGCTGCGCGATCGGCCATATTTCCCGATCGGCAGGTCCGAGAGAATCCATCGCGAGCAGGAACAGACACACATCGGCCTCGCCGACTGAGGCCTCCACACGCGTATTGAGGGCGCGATTGAGCGCCCCGCCATGCCGGCGCTGAAACCCTGGTGTGTCGATGAAGATGAACTGCGAAACCTCCGTGGTGAGGATGCCTCGTATCGCATGCCGAGTGGTCTGTGGCTTGCGCGACGTGATGCTGATGCGCGCCCCGATCAGGCGGTTGAGCAGAGTCGACTTGCCCACATTGGGGCGTCCGATCACTGCAATCGTGCCACAGTGGAAGGTCATGATTCCAGCGCCTCGAATGCCGCGCGAGCCGCCTCCTGCTCGGCAATGCGACGACTGCTGCCGCTACCCTGAGCGCGCAACTGGCGGGACTCGATGTGGCATTCGACATCGAAAACCTGTTCATGCGCTGCTCCTCGCACTGAGGTCACCTCGTAGACCGGCAGGGCAAGACGGCGTGCCTGCAACCACTCCTGCAAACGCGTCTTGGAGTCCTTGGTATCGACCCCGGGATGAATGGCATCGAGCCTCGATCGGAACAGGTTGACGATGACTTCCGACACTGAAGCGAGCCCGCCGTCCCGATAGACCGCGCCGAACAGCGCCTCCAGTGCATCAGCGAGAATGGATGCGCGCCGAGCGCCGCCGGAGCGATGTTCGCCTTCACCGAGCCTGAGTTCCTGTCCCAGATTCAGTTCGAGCGCCACCTGGTGCAGCGTCTGCTCCCTCACGAGCGTGGATCTCATCCGCGACAGTTCTCCCTCACGCGCCTTGTCGAACCGCTGGTAGAGCACATCCGATATGACCAGATCGAGCAGCGCATCCCCCATGAACTCGAGACGCTCATTGTGCGGTACGGAATGACTGCTGTGGGTCAGCGCCTCGGCAAGCAGGGCTGGCTGCTTGAACCGATAGCCCAGACGCTGTTGAAGCTCTGGCGTCGCGCCCAAGGGCAGCGATCCGGGATCAGCGAGCGGCGCCGCTGCTGCCGCCGAATCGGAAGAGGAGACTGACGTTGCCTGCGAGCGGCACGATTCGTTCATAACTGAAGCTTGCAACATAAGTGTCACCGACGCGCTCAAGGGTGATCCCGTCGACGACTGCGGCATCCACATAATTGACCGACAGATTCGACTGAATCGCCGACTGGACCTCTGACAAGCGCGATTTCCGGAACTCTCCGGCATCGGCCAGTTTGACAAGTACACCGCGAACGATGCGGTATTCGTAGATGACTGGAAACAGGCGAGTCGCCATGACGCCGAGACACACGACAAGCATCACTATCACCAGTCCGCTGAGCAGACTGAAACCTGATTGCCTGATCATGCTGTTCCTTTGACGAATGACACTCCGCCCCGGTGCGGCAATTCGCGCAGGTTCCGCCCGCACGGTCGCTCACGATCGCACTCAGTCAAACCGCCCGATGCGACCCATATCGCCAAAATTCATCCAGATGTAGAAGGCGCGTCCGACCACGTTCGTGTCGGGAACGAACCCCCAGACTCTGCTGTCCTGACTGTTGTCACGGTTGTCGCCCATCATGAAGTAGTGACCGGGCGGCACGGTACAGGTTACGCTTTCCGCAGTATACGAGCAGTTTTCGCGATGCGGAAATTGCTCGAGAAAGGGAGGCATGTCGGGGGCGTCGGGATCGATCAGGATGCGGTGAGTCCGGTCGCCAAACTGCTCGGTGAACTGATGCGTCACCTGATAGCGTTCGCGATTGATGAAATCGGCCATGGCTACCGACTCGACCGGCGTGCCATTGATCGTCAGCCGCTTCTTGACATAGCTGATGCGGTCACCGGGCAAACCCACCAGTCTCTTGATGAAGTCGACGCTCGGATCCTTCGGGTAGCGAAACACGAGAACATCGCCTCGCTGCGGCTCCCCGACGTCGAGCACTTTCCAGTTGACTACCGGCAGGCGAATACCGTAGCTGAATTTGTTCACCAGGATGAAGTCGCCGAT
>CAIKRR010000090.1 GCA_903829815.1 uncultured Pseudomonadota bacterium
AATCGACACCATGTCGGCGGAGATATCCACTGCCGTGTAGACGTCGGTCTGCGCAACCGAGATGACCGAACCCGAGTACGTGCCATCCACCACGATCTCGATCGCAGCGTCACCCAGGTCGACCGTGGCGTCCGAATGGAATCCGGACTGCACGAGCGAGATCGTCTCGATGGACATCGCGTCCGCGCCCAGCGAAATCAGGGCGCCCGAGAGATCGATATTGCCCGAGGCGGTGAAGCTCTCCTGGAGCAACTCAACCGTGGTGGCGTAGATATCGCCACCAACGTTGAGCTGAATGAGTGCGTTAACCGCCGAGATATCACCCGCGTCTGCGGTTGCATCTTCCTGATGCAGCGCTACGTCTACCGCCGTCATGTCCTCGGTCACCGACACATTCAAGGTCGCGTCGTCAAGGTCAATGGTCCCACCGGCATGCAGTGAAGCCTGATGCAGGTCGATTTCATGAACATCGAGCGACCCGCCAGCCGTCACCTCGATATCCGCCATGTCTGCGGCAATGTCACCGGTAGTGGCGTCAATGCCTTGCTGAGTCAGGTGGATGTCATAGCCGATCACGGAGTCCTCGGCACGCACGATCAGCGAGGCGTCGCTCAGGTCGACCGAGGTCGACGCCGAGAAATACGTCTGACCGAGGTAAACGAGGTGGCTGCCGATGTTCTGGTTGCTGTCAAGGAGTACCGACGCCCCGTGGGCGTCAATTGCACCCGAGACAGCACTGATGTTTGCTTGCGAGAGCTTCACGGTACCAACGTCGATCCCTGCAGCGTGTACACGGCCAAAACCGACAGGAAAATCATGACCGACCACGATGCCCAAGTGAGCGTCAGACAGATCGACGTCGTCGCCGGCGGTCATCTGCTCCTGGGTCAGTTGTACGTAGCCAGCGGTGACTCCGTCACCGGCCGAAATCTCAATCTTGGCAGCGTCCGCAAAGACAGTGCCGCCGGCGCTCAGGTACGACTGCTCGAGCGTCACATCACCGCCACCGCCGAAGATGTCAACGCTAGTCCAGGCCGTGAGTGCGACGAGCGCGCCAGAGACATTGACGTTACCGTTGTCTGCCGTAATGTGGCTCTGGAAGACACCCGGCTCCAGGCTGGAACCACCGGCACCCAGTGACAGACCGCCGTCTGCGGACACCACCACCTCGGCCCCTGAGAGATCGACTCCCAGGTTTCCGCTGAGCGATTCTTCACGAACGTAGACCTGAACGCCATTGACACCCGACCAGTCGAGCGTGTCGTCCACCGTGATGTGGACGTGTACATCGCTCGCCTCGATCGTTCCGGAGGAGATGCTCACGTACGCGATATCGACAGCGTCTGGCTCCGAGGCGTAACGCTCGATGCTGCCGGCCGTGATGTTGATCTCGGCGCCTGAGCCGATGAAGGCGTCGGTCGCCGTCAGATCATGACGCGCCATCATCGGCAGATCGCTGATGGTAAGCGTCTCATGCGCCGTGATGTCGATTCGGGCGTCGCTGATGTCAAGCGTACCCGCTGCCGTCATGTGGGACTGCGAGATGTAAACGGTGCCCAGGCTCACCGTCGTGCCCGAAATCGATATGTGCGCCCCGTGCGCGTCGATGTTGTCACCCTGAACCGACACCTGAGCGATATTCACGCTGCCCACGTCGAGCGTATCGGCCGAGAGAAGGATTTCGGCGTGGTAAACGTCCACATCGCCAGTTGCGTGCAGCCCATACTGACTGATGAAGGCGCTGCCGATGAAGACCGACGTGCCCGACACGGACACTTCAGCATCGTGAGCGTCGATGGACCCAAGGGCGCTCATCTGGTGCTGGTCGACGTGAACAGACCAGAGTGAAACGTTGGTGCCAGACACATCCACCGTCGCGTCGTGCGCCTCGATGGCGCCCGCGGTCACGGCATTCTGGTTGACACCAGCGAATCCAATGCTGACGTCGCCCCCCCCATTCTCGATCACGACGCTTGCGTCGGAGATGTCGATCGTGCCGCCCGCACTCATGTCGGTCTGGGCGACAAACGCTTCACCGAGCGTTTCTCGCGAGACAGAGCCTGCGCTGATGTGCACCAGCGCACCCGACGCGTCGATGTCCGCGTCAGGACCACCGATCGCGGTCATGTACTGCTGACTGATGAAGGCGCTGCCGATGAAGACCGACGTGCCCGAATCGAGCGCAATCGACACCTGGGCATCGCTTGCGTTGATGTCGTGCGCGGTCACCTGGTACTGACTGACACCGGCCTCCGACACCGATAGCCAGGCGCCATCAGAAGAAATGCTGACGCCACTGACATCCAGATGCGCCGATGACAGATCCACCGTCGATGCCGCGCTCATGTACGCCTGGTCGATATGCACGTAGGGCATGTGCGCCGACAGCGCTTCAACCGTTATCAGTGCGTTGGAGGCGTCGATCTCGGCACCCGTGATGTTGTATTGCTGAATCATCACTTGGTCAACGCTCAGGCCGTCTGCACTCAAATACGGAACCGGCGCGTTCATTTCGTTCAGCGTGATCTGCGCATTCGAAATATCGATCGTCCCTCCGGCCGTCATCATGGACTGAACGAGAAGACCGGTACCCAAACTGGCAAATTGGCCAAATTCGACATCGATATGGGCCGACTCGGCATGAATGTCGGCAACAGCGTGAATGCTCAACTGATCCAGGACGATGGAAGAAACGTAGATATCCGTTCCCGCCATCACGAGGATGTCGGCGTGGTCCAGATGGATATCGCCGCCCGCGTACATGGTCGCCTGGGTGAGGGCGATATTCGACACCGAGACCGCCAGATCCGTCAACGACGCGCCCTGACCCAAGACCGCGACATGCGCATTGGCGTCGTAAATGGTCGCGTCCGAGGAGATGTCGGTCTGGCTGATGTAGATCTGATTGGCTGTTATGCCGCCCCCGGCCTGGACGATGACACCGGCGTCTTCCAGACGCAGGTCACCGCCAGCGCTCATTACGGTTTGAGCCACGTAGACATCGACGACCGAGATGTCGGTGTGAGCCGACATATCAACCGATGCGTCAGCCGCGTCGAATGTGTCGTAGCCAACCATGGCAGCCTGACTGATGAAGACCGAACCCACCGGCTTCATGAAGAACCCACCGTTCGCGTCGAACGCGCTCACCACATCGATGGAGTTCGCGTGCAGCGTCACCCCCGCATGGTGTACATCGAGCTCGTATCCGGACATCACGAATTGCTCGACCTGGGCACCCGCGATGCCCAGGTTGCCACCGGCCGAAATCGCCACCTCGGCGTCACTCATGTCGACGACCAGGCCGAACTCGAGGTCTGCATAGATGCCGGCCCCCAACAGGCTCACACTGCCGGCAGCCGAGATGTCGACATGCGCATCGTGCGCGTCGACAAAGTCGCCGACAACCGACACCACTAAAGCCGCGGCACCCCCGGCAATCGATATGTCGCCTTCCGCTTCGAGGCTGACTCCAACGGCAGTGGCTTCGACCATTCCGGTTGTAGCATAGACATTGACCACCTCTGCAACCACATTGCCGTAATCGCCGGGTACCTCATCCCCACCAACGTAGATAGAGCCGGCCGCTTTCAAGGCGATCGATGCGTCGAGCGACACACTGTCGACGGTACCGCTCTGTGCGGTTGCCCAGACATTGCTGTGGGTGATGCGAAGGTTGCCCTCCGTCTGGATCGTGAGATTGGAGTCCTCGGCGTACACGTCGCACGAGCTTTCGCCAGCGCCAATGACCAGATCGCCCTTGAAGTCAAGTGCCACGTCCGAGTAGCCGGTGACCTCGATCCCATCGAGATGGTTGACGCCCGCGCCAAGGGTCAGGTGCAGACTGCCCAACTCGTCGCCGCCACGCGACAGCTCGAGACAGCCATTGATGATCCACAACTCTTCGGTCGAGGCATCGAACGCGGTATTGCCTGCCAGATCGACCACTTCGGCAGTGACATCGTAGTGGCCATCGGCCAACGAGATGTCCGACAGCGTCCAGTGACCGCCGTTCAGCACCAGGTGACCGTCACCCACCTCGTAGGTTGTTCCCGCGACGATCACGCTCAGGTGGTCAGTCGGTCCGACCAACGCCTCGCCGGTAATGACCGGGGCGTTCGAATTGGTGGCGAGCACATCGACGGCCGGAATCGGCACGTAGGTGTCGATCTGGAAGTTGCGGATTGCGCTGGCGGCATTGCCTGCGAGGTCGGTTGCACTGACCGAGACTTCGTAACCGCCATCGGGCAAGGGTGCGAGGATGGAAGGCAGAACGGAGATCGACCAGACACCCGCGACGCCCACCGAGGCGGTGTAGTTCTGACCACCGACGAGCACCGTGACCACGCGACCGGCTTCGAGGCCAGTGCTGGTACCGGACACCGTGACGGACTGCTGGCGTTCGGTGCCGTTGATGATGTCATCGATGGCAATCGCATCGATGGCGAGCGTGGCACCGCTATCAACCGTCATCACGCGCGAGGCGGTGGCGGGGTTGCCAGGCAGATCGCTCGCGGCAGCGGTGATGGTGTAAGCGCCGTCGAGCAGTGCGCCCACGTCTGCCGAGCCGACGAGAACTTGCCAGGCGCCGCCCGCCACCGTTGTGGTGTACGTGCTCGAATTGAGGACCACCGAGACGGTCTGGCCGTCTTCGATGCCATGCACCGTGCCGGTCACAGGCAGCACCAGCAGCTGCTCGTTCGCGTTGATGACGTCGTCGATTGAAAGCGCGTTGATCGACAACGTGGCCGTGGTGTCGACCACCAGCGTCTGATTGATGGCTGCGGGATTGCCGCTGCGATCGGTCACCGACGCATGAACGGTGTAGGAACCGTCGGTGAGTGCGCTGATGTCGGACGAAGCCACGGACAGGGACCAGGCGTTACCCGAGACGGTTGTCGTGTAGCTGTGATTGGCGAGGAGCACGGTCACGGTTCGACCATCTTCCACGCCGGTCGTCACACCCGATATCGGGAGCGCGCCGGTATGGTCGACTGCGTTGACGACGTTGTCGCCCAGCATGGGGTCGAGCGCGATCGTGGCCGAAGCGTCCACCGAGAAGGCATGCGACGTGGTGGCGGGGTTACCCGGTACATCGCTTGCAGTGGCGGTGATGGTGTAGTCGAGTTCGGCCAGTCCAGCGACATCTGCCGAGGGAACGTTGATCGACCAGACGCCACCGGCGACAACAGTCGTATAGGTGGTCGCATTCAGGACGACCGAAACGGTCCGACCGTCTTCGATACCGTGAACCGAGCCGCTGATGGGCAGGGCCAGTTGGCGCTCCATCGAGTCAACGACATCATCGATGGCGACTGCATTGATCGCGATCGAGGCGGTGGTGTCCACCACGAGGGTACCGTTGACGGCAACCGCGTTGCCGGCCAAGTCGCTCACCGACGCGTGAACGTTGTACGAGCCATCGCTCATCACGACCACGTCACCTGAGGGTACGGACAGCGTCCAGTTGCCGGACGTGACCGTTGCCGTGTAACTGTGTGTATCCACCAGCACGGTGACGGTACGGCCGTCTTCCACGAAAGTGGTGTGCCCCTGGATGGTCACTGCCGACCCATGTTCGACCGTGTTGACAACATCATCGCCGAGAATCGTATTCAGGGAGATGGTTGCGTGGGTATCAACGCCGAGCGCCTGCGTGGCGCTTGCCGGGTTGCCGGCGGCGTCGCTGGCGCTCGCCGAGATCGTGAAGTTTCCGTCGGTCAGCGCTGCCACGTCAGAGGTGGGCACCGTGACGGTCCAGGCGCCACCCGCGACAGTTGCCGTGTAGCTGTGGCTATTGAGGGTCACCGTAACCGTGCGACCGTCTTCGATGCCGCTGGCCGTGCCACTGATCGGCAGCACAAGCAGGTGCTCGGCCGCATTGACCACGTTATCGCCACCGACCGTGGTGATCGTGATCGACGCCGCTGTGTCGACGGTCAACGAGGCCGTGTTGAGCGCCAGGTTACCCGCAGCGTCCGCCACGTAGGCGGTGATGTTATGCGAGCCTTCAGCCATGGCCGCGACGGTGCTCGAAGGTACCGTGACGGTCCAGGCGCCCGCAGAAACGGCGGTCTGATAGCTCACGCCATCCAGAACCACGGTCACATAGCGACCCGTCTCGATGCCGCTGGTGGTCCCCTGAATGGTGACCGCTGCGCCGTGTTCGGTTGCGTTGATGGTCTGGTCGCCCGAAACCGTATTGATGGCGATGGTCGCGCTGGTATCGACCGAGATGGCGTGGGTGCCACTGGCGGGATTACCAGCGGCGTCGGTTGCGCTCGCCGAAATGGTGTAGTTGCCATCGGTCAGTGCAGCGACATTGCTCGAGGGCACCGAGACGGTCCAGACGCCGCCGTTGACCGTCGTGGTGTAACTCTGACCACGCAGGCTCACCGTCACGGTACGCCCATCTTCGATGCCGGCTGCAGTTCCCGAGATCGGCAGGGCCAGCGTGTGCTCGGCCGCGTTCAGGACGTCATCGGTCGACACCGCGGCAATCGACAGCGAGGCGCTGGTGTCTACCGTGAACATGCGGTTGGCGGAGGCCGGGTTGCCGGCGTTGTCGCTCACCGAGGCGCGCACCTGGTACCCGCCATCGAGCATCGCAGCCACGTCCGAGGTGGGCACGCTCAGCGTCCATGCATTGCCTGACACGGTCGCGGTATAGGTGAGCGCGTTGAGGGTGACCGTTACAACGTTGTTGTTCTCGACGCCAACTGTGGTGCCCGACAGCGTTACCACCGAGCCGTGTTCGGTGTTGTTGACTCGGTCATCGGTGGAGATCTGCGCGATCGCGATCGAGGCGGTTGTGTCGACCACGACAGCACGCGAGTTCGTCGCCGGGTTGCCCGCCGCATCGCTTGCACTCGCGCTGAGGGTGTACGTCCCATCGGTCAGGCCTGCCACGAGGCTCGACGGAACATTGACGGTCCAGGCGTTCCCCGAAACCGTCGCGGTGTAGCTCGAGCCGCCGGCCGAAATCGTCACCGTACGACCATCTTCAATGCCAGCGCTGGTGCCCGAGACGACGACTGCTGCGCCGTGCTCGACCGTGTTGATGACGTTATCGGACGAGACTGTCCCTATGCTGATCGTCGCGGTGGTGTCGACGAGGAGACTGCGCGTGTCAGTAGCAACCAGACCACCGCCGTTGGCGACCGCGGCGCCGACCTGGTAGCTGCCTTCGGCGAGGCCTGCCACATCGCTGGACGGAACGCTCAGCGACCACGTACCTGAGCTGACACTGGTGGTATAGGTGTGACCCGAGAGCACGACCGAGACGGTTCGGCCATCTTCCACATACGTGGTCGTGCCCGACACCGTAACCTGTGCGGCGTGTTCAGACGCGTTGACCACGTTGTCATTGGCAATGGTGCTGATGCGCACAGTGGGCGAAGGGGGCGCCGATGAACCACCACCACCACCCCCACCACCGGCGGCAGCTGCCAACCCGAGCGCGCCCGCGCCCGCGCCCAGCAGCGTCCCCGTCGAGAGTCCCGTGCCGGCAGCCAGTATGGCGGCAGCGTCAGCGCCCGCAGCGGCGGCTGCACCAGCACCAGCACCAGCACCAGCACCGCCTCCAGCGCCTGCAGCGGCGGCATCAGCAGCGGCCGCAGCGGCCGCATCAGCACCGCCACCACCGATCACGGCTGCGCCGGCTCCATTTCCAGCGGTACCGCCGCCTGGCAAGAGGACATCGGCAACCGCTGCATCTGGCGTTGCCTGCGCCAATTGAATGTTTTCCTGATCGGCGCTCAGCGCGTCCTGTGCCACGGCAGCGTCGGCTGCATCGCCGATCATTTCCGTGTCTGGCACAAGGCCGCGGCGCGCCTTCTTTACACGGCGTGCGGCTTGCGCGCGCAGTGCCTGAGCGTCAGCACCCAGCCCGGACAGCTCATCCACTGAAACTGGGGGGCGCTGTTCGGCTGCGCCCGCCTTCGACTCCGCATTCACGTTTGTGGAGGAAGGGGACTGATCGCCTGATTTCTTAGCCATGAACTTTGACGCCTCGTGATGTCAATTGGGATGCCTGTTTGCAACCTGTTGCGCTTTTACACGCCTACCCCTGATGTTATCTTTGGTCGCACTCATGTTGCACTGCGAACAACCTTGATTTTGATTAAGTAAAGTTAAGCAAGCTCTTGTCACGGATCATCTCGCAGCGGTATTTTTTGAACCGAGCGCATTACTTCCAAGCTCGCAAAATGCAAATAAAACTTAATATATTGAATCGGCGTTGATCGTCAAAATGAACTGTTCGTTGAGTCGTGGGCAATTGTCGGCGGCGTGAGCAGGTAACGTGGAGAAAGTCGGGTTCGGCACGGTTCGACAGCCAAGCGGTTGGTCGGGAGCATGCTTTTTTCGCATGGGTATCTCGCGGCGGGTCGCGTGTTTCGCTCCGTCCCGAAAGCCGACAGGCAAACGGTCGACCGGAATTTCGGAGTGAGGTGGCGCCTGATTGTCCGCCTCTTGCACAGGCGAAAACGCGCTTGCAGTCGGACGTCTTGCCATGCCCCGGTGAATCATCCCGGCGCCTCAATCCTTTTTGCTCCATCGAATTTTCAGCGGGATCAAACTTCATCTTGTCGACAAAGCCCAGACACACGCCTCCCTCAAATGGCCGCAAGGGGCCCGTCAGGGCTTCGTCGAGCAGTGCTTCGCCAGAGCGAGCCGGCAAACCTGCACCTGCCCGAGCTCTCGGCACGGCGGGAGTCGCTCCTCCGGGCACTGTCACTGCAACCGGCGGTTCGCCTCAGGCCAGCACGGTTGCCGCAACCTCGGGCGCACCCGGTGCGGGCTCAGCAGCCCGCCAGGCGCCACCGCTGCCCGAGCCCATTCTGGCGTTTCTGCGCAAGGCCGAATCGTTCGCAGCGGCCAGCGATTGGAAAAATGCCGACGCCGTTCTTGCAGCACTGCTTGTCGAGCACCCCGATCAGGGCGTTGCCTTGTTGCACTACGGTGTCGCGCGATTGCGCGCAGGGCATTTCGATCAGGCGGTCGTCGTGCTCGAGCAATGCGTCATTCGCATGCCATCCGAGGCAAACGCGCACAAATTGCTCGGAATCGCGCTCTTTCGCAAAGGCCAGCATGACGAGGCCATCGCAAAGTTCGAGAAGGCCACCTCCCTCAATGCGCGCGATGGCGACACCTGGTTTTACTGGGCACAGACGCTGGCCGCCAAAAAGGACTTCAACGGCGCCCTCGCGAAAATGGCCAAGGCCAACGCAGCGCGCCCCGATCACGCCCCTTACCTGCACACCACCGGCACGTTGCTGTCGCAGGCGGGCGCAGACAAACGCGCCTTGCCCATCCTCTTTCGCGCACTGGACCTGTCGCCCACCCTTTGGGCAGCGCGAATGACCCTCGCACACGTCTTGATGCGCCTCAGTCGACACAAGGAGGCCATCAGCCACTACGCCGAGGTTCTGCAGGACGCCCCCGATCGGGTTGACGTTCTGAGCAATCTCGGCAATGCCTACGCCGCCACCGACCAGTACGACACCGCCTACGATTACTTGCAACGTCTGGTCACGTTGCACCCTGACGACGCGGGCGCGCACAGCAATCTGGCCAACCTCTACAGCAAGATGAACCGCTATGAGGAGTCGGTGCTCGCCTACGAGAAGGCGCTCGATCTGCGCCCGGTCTATCCCGAGGCGCTGAACAACTTTGCGATCACGCTGCGTCGACTGAACCGCACCAGCGACAGCATCAAGTACCTGGACCGCGCGATCGAGCAACGTGAGGGCTTTCCCGACGCCAACTGGAACCGCGCGCTGTCGCTGTTACTCGCGGGACGGCTCGAAGAAGGGTTCGAAGCCTACGAATGGCGCTGGCGCGGCGCGGTGAAGGAGTTGCGCCCCCGAAAACTCAATGCACCGGTCTGGAAGAAAGGCGAGTCGATCGCCGGCAAGCGTTTGCTGATCCACTCGGAACAAGGCTTGGGTGATCACATCCAGTACATGCGCTTCATCCCGCAGTTGCGTGCCATGGGCGCCCAGGTCATCATGGAAACGCCGGAGCCCCTGCTCGCCATCTGTCAGGACTTCGATCCAGCGACCGAGTGGACAGAAAGGGGGGCGAAAAAACTGCCGCCCTTCGATATGTTTTTGCCGATGATGTCGCTCACGCACCTGCTCGGCACCAACCTGAACAACATACCCAGGGCGGACGGGTACTTCAGGACGAAGCCCGAGAAGGTTGCGCACTTTCGCGCCCAACTGGCCGATCTGCCGGGCATCAAGGTCGGACTGGTCTGGTCAGGCAATCCGAAACACATGAATGACCGCAATCGGTCACTGTCGCTTGCGCCGATGCTCAGTGCCTTTGGCACGAGCGGTGCGCACTTCATATCGGTCATGAAGGAAGTGCGCCCCGCCGACCGGCAGCACATGGACGCAACCGGCCTCGTTCGGGACTTCAGCGCGCAGCTGAACGACTTCACCGATACGGCGGCGCTGATCGAATGCCTCGACGTCGTGATCAGCGTCGACACCTCGGTTGCTCACATCGCAGGTGCCATTGGAAGGCCCATCTGGATGTTGCTACCCTTCTCGCCTGACTGGCGCTGGATGAATGATCGCTCGGACACGCCCTGGTACTCGAGCATGAAGCTCTACCGGCAGGCGAACCCTCACGACTGGGACAGCGCGCTTGCAGCTGCCGCGACCGACCTCGCCAGCCTCGCGCAAGCAAGCGGGCGGATCGCCGAACCTGCATGACGCTGCCTCGCAAGCGCCTCTGTTCGAACGCCCTGCGCAACGCCAGACGATGGATGGCCCTGGCCATTCTTGGTCTGACCCTCCTGCCAGCCGCCGCTCAGACTCAGGCTCCACCCACCACTGTCGTACAGCGTGCGAGTCGGGGCACCGGCTTTTTCATCAGCGCTGACGGTCTTCTCATCACCGCGGCACACGTGGTTCGTGACCATGATCTTCTGCGCGTCGTGATCGATGGCCGTCAGGTGCGCGCCACCCTGTTGCGCGAAGACCGGGCGCGTGATCTGGCGCTGCTCAAGGTCGAGCGATCACCCGTGCCTTATCTCAACCTGGGCTACTCCGACAACGTGCCGGTGGGGCTGGAGATCTACACCATCGGCTACCCGCAACTGAGCAATCCGATGCGCAGCCACCCGCGCTTTTCGAGCGGCATTCTCAGCGCCGATACGGGCTTGAACGAAAGCGCTGATTACTTCCAGTTCAGCGCCCCGACCGAGTCGGGCAATTCGGGGAGCCCGCTGCTGGCCGGCGACCTCTCGGTGGTGGGCATCGTGCTCTCGAAGCTGAAGGTGAAGGACACTGACCTCACTCGGGGCGATATTCCCCAAAACGTCAACTTTGCGCTCAAGTCGACACATGTCGCAGCGCTGCTGCAGTCCGCAGGCGCCCTCGCCCCCAGCTTTCGCTCGATCGACCCGCGCAGCGACCGCAAGCCCTTCGAGGTCTTTCAGGCGGCCTGGCGCGCCGTTGTGCCAGTGCTCGCGGCCAACTTGCCGCAGGGCGCCGTCAGTGCGCCAGACGCGGCTGCAGGCGAAATCAAGCCCTGAGGCTCCACCCCTTGTTCAATGGAGGATGCGCACGGGCCCGGGCGACGGTGACGTAGCGGCCTCAACGGTCTGGGCTGCGGTCGTGACGCGCCACCCGCCCCGATCGACATTCACGTCCACGGCCGCCAGAAACCCCTGGAGTTCAGCTCGACTGAAAACCAGCCGCGCCCGGCCTGCACCCTGCATGTCGGCAAATACCAGCGCGATGGCATCGCCCACGGTGCGCAGGCGCACCGAAGCAATGAGACAAGGCACGATGGCAGGGGGCAGCGAACGCCCCTCGCGGTCCAGGCTTGCCTCCGAGCCGATTGCAGATGCCTTGGTCTGCAGGGTCGCAGCCGCAGAACCAAACTTGAGTGTCGACTGTGCGTAACGGCGCTGGGCCTCCAGCCGGGCCTGGAGCACCTTGGCATCAAGCCCCTCGGCACGCGCAGCAGCCCCCGCGAGCGCCACCACCCGGTCGCCCAGCTGACTGAGCAGACGCAAGGTGAGTACCCGGGTCAGATGAAACACCACGCGATCACCCGCCGGATCGAGTTCGCCTGAGAGCGTCAGACGATCTTCGATCGGGTCATAGCCGAGCATCGCCTTTCGCAGAGCCGGAGAACGCGGTTGCACCGCGGGTCGGGCGGCGGCTTGCTCAGGCTTGTCAGCATCACTCATCGGTTGAGCATCCGCTCGCAGTAACGGGCAATCATGTCGACCTCCAGATTCACGCGCGACCCGGGTGAGAGCGTGCCCAAGGTTGTCACCGAGAGCGTGTGCGGGATCAGATTGATCTCGAATCGTGCGCCTTCCACGCGGTTGACGGTCAGGCTGGTGCCCTGGATGCAGATCGACCCCTTGCGCGCGATGTAGCGTGCGAGGCTCTCGGGTGCCTCGATGACAAGGCGCATGCTCTCGCCGACTGCATCGAAGGCAACCACCTCACCGACCCCATCGACATGCCCGGACACCAGATGGCCGTCGAGCCGATCGGCCAGACGCAAGGACTTCTCGAGATTGACAGCACCGGGCTGACCAAGCCCGGCTGTGCAGTCGATGGTTTCCTGCGACACGTCGGCATCGAATGATGCCGAGTCAAACCGGATGGCCGTGAGACAGCAGCCATTCACGGCAATGCTGTCACCCAAAGCGACATCGCTCATGTCGAGCGAGCCGACGGCAATCGTGAGACGCAACCCTTGGTCGGTAGGAAGAACGCGATCGATCTGGCCGACCGCGGCGACAATGCCGGTAAACATGCGTATGAATCTCCGTGATCTGGGATGAGCCTCGCGCGAGGGTTTCCTCGCCTCGCTCTCGGGATGATGATGCCACGGGCCAGCCCGAGCGCGGAGCCGTCTGCGAGGTTGCGGGTTGTTGCCCCGCGCTGCCGCGTCGTACCTCAGTCCTGAGAGGTCGGATGCACGCGGGCAATGATGCGAAGGTCCTCACCGAAGCGGCGCACATCGGTGAATTCGAGCCGCACCTTGCCTGCCATCGATTGCAGTTCGGGCAGGGCAAACATGCCGCGGCCGGTGTCACCGATGATCGAGGGGGCGACATACACCACCAGTTCGTCGATGAGCCCTGCACGAAGCAGCGAACCATTGAGCCGCGTCCCCGCTTCGACATGCACTTCGCTCAGGCCGCGACGACCCAGCTCATGCACAAGATGGGACAACTCGACCTTGCCGCGGGCATCGGGCAGGCAGAGCAGTTCGACACCCCGTTCGCGCAGCGCCGCCTCACGCGGCGCATCGGCGCTCGCCATCGCGATGAGCACCGGACCCGCCCCTTCGGTATCGAGAATGCGCGCGGCCGGGTCGATCTCGAGCCGACTGTCGACAATGATGCGAAGCGGCTGGCGCTCGGTGGCGACTTCGCGCACGTTGAGCACCGGGTCGTCATCACGCACGGTGCCGATACCGGTGAGCACGGCATCAGCCCGGGCGCGCCAGTGATGTCCGTCGGCGCGCGCGGCCGGCCCGGTAATCCACTGGCTCACGCCATTGGCGAGTGCCGTGCGCCCATCAAGCGTGGCAGCAAGTTTCATGCGCATCCAGGGCCGACCGCGTGTCACCCGCGAGATGAATCCAGGATTGAGCGCGCGAGCTTCTGCCTCGAGCAGCCCGAAATCGACCGCAATGCCCGCCGCGCGCAGCCGGGCCGCCCCCCCGGATGCGATGGGATTGGGGTCAGCCATTGCAGCGACAACGCGCGCAACCCCAGCATCAATGAGTGCATTGACACACGGTGGTGTGCGCCCGAAGTGGTTGCAGGGCTCGAGGGTGACGAAGGCCGTAGCGCCCGCGGCCGCAGCCCCGGCGGCGGCGATGGCTGCCACCTCGGCATGGGCTTGGCCCGGACGCATGTGAAAGCCCTCGCCCACGATGGTGCGCGCGCCTGCCTCACCCGTGACGAGAACGCAGCCTACCCTGGGGTTGGGCGCGCTCGAGTAAAGTGCCCGCTCGGCCAGGTCGAGCGCACGACGCATGAAACCCGTGTCTTCGGTGCTGAACACCATTGCTCAGTTGGGCTTGCTGGTGATCTTGGCCAGCACCGGAAGCGGTGCGCGCAAACGCTTGGCGCCAGGGCCTTTCACCTCGCGGACCTTGTCGCGGAAATCGTCCACCCGCTGGAAGTCCTCGTAGACGGACGCAAAGCGGATGTACGCCACATCATCCATCTTCTTCAATTCGCGCATCACCATCTCGCCGATGGCCCGCGAACTCACCTCACGCTCGCCCGAAGCGAGGAGCTTCTGCTCGATGCGCGTGACGGCAGCATCGATGAAATCGGTCGGTACCGGACGCTTGTGCAGCGCGCGCGCAAAACCCGTATGCAGCCTGGCATGATCAAACGGGGTGCGATAGCCACTGGACTTCACCACCACGGGCATCTGCAATTCGGTGCGCTCGTAGGTCGTGAAGCGCTTGTCACAGTCGTCACACTTGCGCCGCCTGCGCACGCTCTCGCCATCGTCGGCAATGCGTGAATCGATGACCGATGTAGCGGCCGACTTGCAGAAGGGGCATCGCATGGTGCGTGGGCTCCTGGCGCGAAGGCTGGGCGCTCAGCCAGCCTGATAGACCGGAAAGCGCGCACACAGGGCGCGCACATCGTCGGCCACGCGTGCCAGAGTGGCCTCATCGGTCGGTGCCTCGAGCACATCGGCGATGAGGTTCGCCACCTGGCGACACTCGGCCATGCCGAAACCCCGGGTCGTGATGGCAGGTGAGCCCACACGCACCCCGCTGGTGACCATGGGCTTTTGCGGGTCATTGGGGATGGCGTTCTTGTTGAGCGTGATGTGGGCGCGCCCGAGCGCCCCTTCGGCGTCCTTGCCGGTGATGTTCTTGGGCCGCAGATCGACCAGAAACACATGCGAGTCGGTACCGCCAGACACGATGCGCAGCCCCCGTTCGGTGAGCGTGGTGGCGAGTTGACGCGCATTGGCGAGCACCTGCCCCTGATACGCGCGGAATTCATCGGTGGCCGCCTCGCGAAAGGCCACCGCCTTGGCCGCGATCACGTGCATGAGCGGCCCACCCTGAATGCCCGGGAAGATCATCGAATTGACCGCCTTCTCATAGCGGGCCTGGGCAAGAATCAGGCCACCGCGCGGTCCGCGCAGCGTCTTGTGCGTGGTGCTCGTGACAAAGTCGGCAATGCCGACCGGATTCGGGTAGAGGCCCGCCGCAATGAGGCCTGAATAGTGCGCCATGTCGACGAGGAGCAAGGCACCGACCGAATCGGCAATGGCCCTGAATCGCGGCCAATCGATCACGCGCGAGTACGCTGAGGCGCCCGCAACGATCATCTTCGGACGATGCTCGGCGGCCAGGCGCTCGACGGCTTCATAGTCGATGCGTTCATCCTCGCCGAGGCCATAACCGATGCCGCGGTAAATCTTGCCCGACAGGTTGACACTGGCCCCATGGGTCAGATGCCCGCCGTGCGCGAGCGACATGCCGAGAATGGTGTCACCGGGTTGCAGCATCGCGGCATAGACCGCCTGATTGGCCTGCGAACCCGAATGCGGTTGCACATTGGCCATGTCGGCACCGAACAAGGCCTTCAAGCGATCGATGGCCAGTTGCTCGGCGACATCGACATGCTCGCACCCGCCGTAATAGCGGCGACCCGGATAGCCCTCGGCATACTTGTTCGTGAGGCACGAACCCTGTGCTGCCATGACGGCCGGACTGGTGTAGTTCTCCGAGGCGATCAGCTCGAGATGGTCTTCCTGCCGACGCCTTTCGGCCGCAATGACGGCTGCGATCTCGGGGTCGACGGCGGCGAGGGTCTGGCTGCTGGAGAACATGATCACCTTCAGACAAAAGTCTTCAAGATCAACAGTTTACCATAAAGAACATCAACACATGCATGGCACTTTGAACGCCATCACATTGATTTCAAAGTCTTTTCAGACAAGATCATCACGACCTTGCACTGCATCGAGGTGTCCGGTGTCACCCCAGGCGAGCAAATGCCAGTGCCCTTGCGCCCAGCGAAACCGGTTGATGCTGGCATTGTCCAAGCGGTAATCACGCCGTGCATCGAGCGGCATCGACAGCACCTGGCGGTACACCAGACCCACCACCCCGCCATGGGTCATGATCAAGAGGCGTTCACCGTGGTGGGCACTCGCAATCGCCTCGAGGGCCGGCATCACGCGCGCCTGGAAGTCTCGAGTACTTTCGCCGCCCGGCGGCACGAAGTCCGGGTCGCGCGACTGAAACCGCGCATGCAGATCCGGATGCTGGCCGCGCAGTTCATGCCAGGTGAGTCCTTGCAGGTCGCCGTAGTGGCGCTCACGAAGACGCCGATCGGGCTTCACCGCAAGGCCGCAGCGCTGGGCAACCGTGTGCGCCGTCAGGAGCGCGCGGCCCTGATCGCTCGAATAGATGTGCGAGGGTGGGTCGAGCGCAAACGCCGCTGCGAGTGCCTGCGCCTGCGCAAGGCCGCGCGGCGTGAGCGGGCTGTCCTGGTCGCCTTGCATGCGCCCCTCGCGATTCCACTCGGTCTCGGCATGACGCACGAGGGTGACCCAGGTCATGTGATCATGTGGGTCCACGGCGGACTGGGAGCCCTGCGGGTCGAGCCCGCTCGCACTGGGCGCCGCAGTCATCGATGCAGCCCCTTCATCGATGCGCTCGTCGCGTCCTTCATCGCCCGCTCTGCAGTGCAGCCGATGAGAGCCAGCGCGCCTGCGCGCGAGCGGCCGCCGCGTCCTTCGCCACCGAGGGCGCGAGGTCACAGGTATCCGAGGCGGCCGCCTCGGGGATCACCGACACCTCGAACAATGCGTCATGACGAAACGCGTGAACGGCCATCGGCGTACCGGGTCGGGAGCGCTGCACTCGCCCATCGAACGATACGGCATTGACCCGCAAGCCATCGATGGCAACGATGACATCGCCAGCCGACAAGCCTGCCCGCGCCGCGGCACTGCCGGCAAGCACAGTGACCAGGCGAGCCTCGCCCTCGGCGAGGACACGAACACCGATGTCGATGCGCCCGGGCACGGCGACCTTGCCCGCCGACCGCCCTCGTACCGGCCGGCCTGGCACCTTGGGTACCGCGACGTATCCGCCCCGATCCTTCGCGCCGGTCGCGGGCCGCCAGCGCAGATCGACCGCAACGGTCGCGAGCAGGCGCTCGAGCGGCAGTTCTGCCGTGCCATGCACCGCCTGGGCGAGCAGATGGCGCAGACGTCGCGTGGCACCCGGTCGAGCCTTGGCATCGACTTGCTCGAGCACCGCCCGCTCGATGCCATCCTCGGGCACCCCGATACCGGCAAGACCATGGCGCTGCCAGAGCAGTCGCATCACATCATCGAGCGAGCGGCGCCCCCCGGTCTCCTCACGCAACGCAAGATCGATGGCCAGCGCGATGAGGCTACCCTTGCCGTAGTAGCTCACCACCGTGTCGGGCGCGCTCTCGTCCTGACGGTAGTACTTGATCCAGGCATCGAAACTCGACTCGGCCACCGACTGCCGGGTGCGCGCGGGCGTGCGCCTGAGCGCGGTGAGGGTACGGGCGAGCGTCTCCAGATACTGCTCGCGCGACAGCAGCCCGGTGCGCACCAGCATCAGGTCATCGTAGTAGGAGGTGAAGCCCTCGAAAGCCCACAGCAGCGCCGTGTAGTTCTCGGCCCCGAGATCAAAGGGCATGAAGGCTGCCGGCCGGATCCGCTTGACGTTCCAGGTGTGAAAGTACTCGTGGCTCACAAGACCCAGGAACCCGCGGTAGCCAGCGCTGCCATCAGAGCGATCGGCCATCGGCAGATCATCACGGCCGCACAACAAGGCTGTTGATGCCCGGTGCTCGAGTCCTCCATAGCCCTCGCCCACTGCCATCACGAGAAAGACATAGCGGCGCATGGGTGCCGGCCGACCAAAGAACGCGATCTGCGCCTCGCAGATCGTCTGCAGATCGCGCTCGAGGCGCGGCAGATCAGCCTGATGGCGGCCGGTGATCGCGATTTCATGCGGCACACCCGCCGCCACGAACCGGCCCAGGGTGAAGGTGCCCATCTGGACCGGATGATCGATGAGTTCATCGTGGTCGGCGGCCTTGTACAGCCCGAATCCGTGGGGCTTCGCACCGCCGGGGGCCATCGAGGTGGCCACACGCCAGTGGCGATAGGCGGCACCCGCGGGCGGCCGAATGTCGAGCGTGCACGCACGCGACGCCTGACCGATGACGCGCAGGAATACGCAGGCGCCATTGAAGAAGCCATGCCCGGCATCGAGGTGAGCGCCACGCACCGAGAGATCCCAGGCGTAGACCTGCATCGTGACCGAGAGCGGCCCTGCCACGGGCTGGACACGCCAGGTGTGCTTGTCCAGCTTTGCAAGACCTGCCACCGTCGAGCCGGAACGGGCCTCGATATGTCGCACATGGCGCGCGTATTCCCGCAGCATGTAACTGCCCGGAGTCCAGGCGGCCAGCGCCAGACATTGCCCATCGGGATCGGGCGCATCGATCGTACAGGTCACCTCGAAGAGATGATCTTCGGGAGAGAGCGGCACGATCGAGTAGCGGATGGGCTTGCCGCGACTGGGGGTACCTTCGTCGAGGGTACCTTCGTCGAGGGTACCTTCGTCGAGGGTATCGCGCTGGGCGATATCCCGCTTGAGTGCAGGGGCGGCAGCGCGTGAACGGACCATCGGGAACCTCCAGTCAGTGCAGGACGAGGCTGATGCGACTGTCGCCGCGCAGCAGGCCCAGCCGCCAGGGACGCCCGCCCCCCTTCAAGGCGAGGAGGAGTCCTTGCACATCTCGCACACGGCGGCGGTTGACACTCAGCAGGAGATCGCCCGCACGCAGCCCGGCGCGCCAGGCCTCGCTGCCGCGCTCGACGCTCACGAGCGCGGCGCCCTCTGACAGGCCATGCCCCGGCATACCCGGCTCGAGATTGGCGACCCGGGCGCCGAGAAGTTCGCGCACCGGTTCACCCTCGAGCGCCACCGCAGCGCCCGCCTCGCCGACCCGCATGACGATATGCAAGGTGCGGGCATCACGGCGCACCCGCAGATCGACCGACTCACCGACGGGCACCAGTCCGACGCGATTGCGCAGATCGGTCGAGGAGCGTATCGCCCGCGCATTCATGGTCACGACGATATCCCGTACCCGCAACCCCGCCCGCTCGGCAGGAGAGTCCTTCTCGACCAGGGTAATGAGAGCGCCCTCGGTCACCGGCAACTGCTGGTCACGGGCCATGTCCGGCGTGATATCGGTACCCGCCAGACCGACACGACCACGACGCACCTCGCCGAACCGGAGCAACTGCTCGACGACCGCCTTCATCATGGCGGTCGGAATCGCGAAACCGATGCCGACGTTGCCCTCGGTCGGCCCGATGATGGCCGTGTTGATGCCGATGAGTTCGCCCCTCAGCCCCACCAGCGCCCCACCGGAATTGCCCGGATTGATTGAAGCATCGGTCTGGATGAAATCTTCATAGCCCTCGATGCCCAGGCCGGTGCGCCCCAGCGCACTGACGATGCCCGAGGTGACGGTCTGCCCCAGGCCGAACGGATTGCCGATGGCGACGACGAAATCGCCCACGTTGAGCGCCTCGGAGTCGCCGATGCGCACGGCGCTCAGGCGCTCGGGCGGCACGCGCAGCAGGGCAATATCGGTGGCAGGATCAGTACCCACGAGCGTTGCCTTCAACTGGCGATGATCCTTCAGGATCACGGCAATTTCGTGCGCGTTTTCGATGACATGGTTGTTGGTCACGACCAGACCGCGCTCGGCATCAATGATCACACCCGAACCCACCGCCGACTCGGGCCCGGGTACGGCATCATGGGCTGGCTCGGACAGGCCAAAGAGGCGCCGCAGGAAGGGGTCACGCAAGAACGGATTGGCTGGCGTGCGCCGCAACTCGACCACCGAGATATTCACCACACCCGGCGTGACACGGGCGAGCATGGGTGCAAGCGTGGGAACCTGACGGGTATCGACCGGCATGCCGGCCTCGGACCGAGTCACGAACACGACCGCCATGCAAAGGGCTGTGATCCAGGCCGCATACGCCATCAGGCTGCGCAACACCGCGATCGCAGCGCCGCCCCGCCCTGCCGGGCTAGAGCCCGCCCTGGCGCTGGCGCCGGGCATCGGACAGGGCCCTGGACCCACCACCGATTCAGCGTCCAACCGTGACTCCCGGCGAGGTCGATGCGCCGGCGTCTTGCAGGGCACCCGGCAGATCGGCTGGCACATCAATGTCGCGCACGACACCCGGATCGTCCACTTCGATGGCATCGATGCCATCGCGACGAATGATGTCGCGTGCGCCCTGATCAGCCAGGAGGGCCGAGAGTTCATCACGGTAAAGCGTGGGCAGGCCAACCGGATGGCCGCGCTCGCCCTTGAACACCGGGGCCAGCGGGCGTCGGGCCTGTGCAACGCGCGCGGCCACGGCCCTGATCGAAGCTGGCGCAATGAATGGCATATCGGCGAGTGCAACGACAAAACCACCCACCGGTTCACTGCTCAGAGAGCGCACGGCATGCGCAAGGCTTGCCCCCATGCCATCGGCCGCCTGAGGACAGACCAGAACAACCAGACCTTCGGCGATGAGCGCCTGCTCGAGCTCTGGCACGCCAGGCCGAACCACCGCAATCGCACGCGGCAACGCAGCCTTGAGCGCGCGTGCCGACCGAGCGGCCACCAGGCTGCCATCGGGCAATCGGGCGACGAGCTTGTTGGCACCGAATCGGGTGGAGAAACCGGCTGCCAGCAAAATGCCAATCACCGGACCGTCAGCGCTCACAGGCGGCGGGGACCCTGCGCGGGTCAGGCCTGAGGCACTGCGCAACCCGCCGTGATACCGGTCTTGGGCGGGGGCACCAGTACCGGAATCTCGACACCGCGACGCACCGCCGTCATTTCGGCAACGATCGAGAGCGCGATCTCAGGTGGCGTCCGACTGCCAAGCTTCAGGCCCACCGGTCCGTGCAGACGATCGATTTCGGCCGGCGACAGGTCGAATTCGGCCAGACGCTTGCGGCGCGAATCGTTGTTGCGCTGCGAGCCGAGCGCACCGACGTAGAAGCACGGTGACTTCAAAGCCTCGATGAGCGCCAGGTCATCGAGCTTGGGATCATGGGTGAGTGCAACGACCGCAGTATGTGCATCCGGATTCATCGCGATCACCACATCATCGGGCATCTCGCGCGTGAGGGTCGTACCCGGCACGTCCCAGCCATTGGCATATTCTTCCCGGGGATCGATCACGGTGACATGGTAGTCAAGCGCCTGCGCCATCTGCGCGAGATAGCGCGACAACTGACCGGCACCCACCATCACCAGGCGCCAGCGCGGCCCATGGATGCTGGTGAGCACCTTGCCGTCATAGCTCAACTCATCAACGCTCTTGCCGGCCTCGAGCGTGACCGTACCACTGGCCATGTCGAGCTTGCGTGCCACCAGTTCATGGCGCTCGACCGTCTCGAGCAGTTCGGCCAGACGCGAGTTGCCCGTCACCGGTTCGAGCACAAGTTCGAGCGTGCCACCACAAGGCAGTCCGTACCGGTCGGCCTGCTCCTTGGTCACGCCGTAGACGGCCTCGGCCGGCTTGTCACTGGCGATCGCGGCATTTTTCACCCGGTCGATCAGGTCGTCTTCGACACAGCCCCCGGAAACCGAACCGACCACCTGACCGTCACCACGGATGGCCAGCATCGCACCGATCGGGCGCGGGGCCGAACCCCAGGTACGGACAACCGTGGCAAGGGTGGCTCGATGACCAGCCGCCTGCCAGGCCACGGCACTGCGCAACACCTCGAGATCAACGCTATCCATGATGACGCCTGCCTGTGCAAGGGTGGGTCTGCAAGATTATTACCCTGGGTCAACCAGGTCAAGCAGCGCCGCGCACAGCGGGGCGCCGAACGGCAGCGAGCACGCGGATCATGGCAGCATCCGTCAGGCAGCGGGGGACTGTGGCACCGGGTCGCGCATGGTGACGAATTCCTCGGCCGCCGTGGGGTGAATGCCCAGCGTTGCATCAAATTGCGCCTTGGTCGCCCCGCAGGTGAGTGCAACCGCAAAGCCCTGAACGATCTCGCCGGCTTCAGGCCCCACCATGTGTACGCCCAGCACCCGGTCGGTGGCCGCATCGACCACCAACTTCATCAGCACCCGGCCACCGGTACGCGCCAGTTGCTCGCGCAGAGGCGTGAAGGTGGAGCGGTAGATCCGGACATCACCATGGCGCTCGCGCGCCTCGCCCTCGGTGAGCCCCACGGTGGCTACATTGGGGTGACTGAACACCGCCGTCGGAATGTTGTCGTAACTCACGCTGCGCTCACCCCGCCCGAACAGGCGATCTGCCACGAACATGCCCTCGGACAAGGCAACCGGTGTGAGTTGCATGCGGTCGATGCAGTCGCCAATGGCATGAATCGAGGGCACGCGTGTCTGGAAAAGCGCATCGACCCGCACCGCCCCATTGGGCGAGAGTTCGACCCCGGCTTCTTCCAGCCCCAGATCGAGCGTGTTGGGCAGACGGCCAGTCGCCTGCAGCACATCGTCAAACGCGATCACCTCGCCATTGTCGAAGGTGACGGCGAGGCGCCCCCCTGCGCCGCTGCTGCCGCTGCTGCCGATGGCCGCAACCTGCCGCCCCAGACGGATATCGACCCCGTGCCCCCGCATCTGTTCGGCGAGGAAAGGACCGATCTCGGCATCGAAGTTTCGCAGCAACCGGTCGCCACGATGCACGAGGGTGGCAGCAACGCCCAGTCCGTTGAAGATCGAGGCGAACTCCACCGCGATGTAGCCACCGCCCACGACGAGTACCGAGCGTGGCAGTCGATCGAGGTGAAACGCCTCGTCAGAGGTGATCGAGTGCCCGGTACCCGGAATGTCGGGGCGCACGGCCCGCCCTCCGGTTGCCACGAGAATGTGCCGGGCACGGATGAGACGCCCATCGACCCGCACTTCATTCGGTCCTGAGAGTTGTGCACGCCCTCGCACGATGCTCACCCCGGCGCCGATCAGGAGACGTTCGTACACCCCATTCAGACGAGCGATCTCGACATTCTTGTTGTCGCGCAAGGTGGCCCAGTCGAAGGCGGGGGCCTCGCCCGACCAGCCAAACCCGCGAGCACCGGCGACATCGCCCGGGTGGTGGGCGGCATAGGCAAAGAGCTTTTTCGGAATGCAGCCCAGATTGACGCAGGTACCCCCCAGGGGCCCCTGCTCTGCCACGGCAACCCGCGCACCGCGCTGCGCCGCCCAGCGAGCCGCGCGCACACCGCCCGAACCCGCGCCGATCACGAAAAGGTCAAATTCTGGTTCGCTCATGGTCATGCCGTGTCACCGCTCCTTGCAGGGCGAGGCGCCCAGCGCTCGCAGGCCGCACGCGTCACCGATCCATTGCTGATCCGTCGCAGATTACCCGTTTGTCAGGACCGCGCGGCGCCCTGCGAGAGCCCCGCCCGCGCCATGCACTCGAGCATGGCCCCCAAACGCAGGACATGTGCCTCGCCACCGGGCGGCGCCACGACCTGCATCGACAAGGGCAAGCCATCGGGCGAATGCCCCCAGGGCACGGCCAGCGCAGGGGCACCCAGGATGTTGGCCAGCGCGGTGAAATCGGCCTGATTCACCGGCACCGGCTCACCATGCCGAAAACTGGGCTGCGGAACCGTGGGCATGAGCAGCAGATCGACCGACTCGAGCAGCGCCTGCAAGTGAGCGCGTGCCGCGGCCAGGCGCCGATAGACGCCAGCCACGCGGGTCGCGTTCTGGCGCGCGCCAAATTCGAGCATGGCTCGAAAGGCAGGCGAAAACCCGTCAGGATCCTGGCCCAGGGCCTCGGCGTGGATCGTGGCCCCTTCTATTTCACACAAGAGAAAGCCATCACGACGGGTACGCATCCAGTCGTGCCCCCCCATGTCAAGCGGCATGAGACCGACGCCTGCGCTGCGCAGCGCATCGCAGGCAGCGACATACGCGTCGACGACGCAGGGCTCGGGACCTGCCGGCGAAAGATCGGCGATGAAACCTGCTCGCAAGGGCAAATCGGCGGCGCTGTCGATGGCAGGGGTCGTGGACACGCCTCGCCAGCGCCGCGCCGGCTCGGCAAGCACCGCATGCAGGAGCGCCACATCGGCGACACCGGGGGCAAGGACACCGACATGATCAAGCGTCCAGGCAAGCGGCATCACCCCATCGGTCGAGAATACATCGAAACCCGGCTTGAACCCGGTGACACCGCAGTAGGCTGCCGGCATCCGCACCGAGCCGAGCGTGTCAGTGCCCAGGGCGGCCGCACAGAATCCGGCCGCCACAGCCGCCGCTGACCCACCACTGGAGCCACCCGGTGTGAAGCCGGCGCGCAAGGGGTTCTCACAGCGGCCGAACCAGGGATTGTCGGTGGTGGCGCCCAGCGCGCCCTCATGCATGTTGAGTTTGCCGAGAATGATGGCACCAGCGGCCCGCAAGCGAGCGACGACCGGCGCATCGGCCTTCGCAATGGCACTGCGGTAATGGCCGATGCCACCTGCGGTCGCAAAGCCGACCACGTCGATATTGTCCTTCACGCCGATGGTGACACCCGCAAGCGGCCCGCACGACTCACCTGCTGCAAGACGCCGATCGATGTCCTCGGCCTGGGCAAGGGCCCGGTCACGATCGAAGGCTACAAAGGCTCGAATGCGCGGGTTATCCGCATCGATCGCCGCGAACGCTGCGGTGACGGCGTCGACTGCGCTTGCGTGACCGGCACGCAGCGCTGCAACGCGCTCGACCGGGCCAATGAGTCGCGGCGGAAAGCCGAGCGCAGGGGGCGACGCAGGAGACCGGGCAGAGGCCATGGATGGGAGGCCTTCGGTGACGACAAGAAAGAGACCCTCGATTCTAGCAGCCCGCACAAACCGGCAATTGTTTGATCTCCATCAATCACCTGGGCGGCGGCGCTGCGACGATCGAAGCGGATGATTGAAGTGGCATTAGGCAGACAGCAGCAACGAACCGAAGCCGAATCGAAGGGGACGCAAACAATGAGCTACAAGACCATCGTGGTCCATGTCGACCACGACCGCCGCGCGAGCGTGCGCATTCAGGCAGCCGCAGCACTGGCAAACCGATTCGGGGCGCATCTGGTGGGCTTGCATGCCACCACGCCGGCCCGCATCCCGAACTACGTCCGCTCGGAGGTGGTGGCCGACATCATCGCTCACGAGCGCGAGGCCCGACGTGCCGTCGATGTCGAGATGGCCGCGCGCTTTGACCAGATCGCCACCCGTGCTGGCGTCGACAGCCGCGAGTGGAGGCTCTCCAATCACGATCCGGTGGATGCCCTGACATTGCACGCTCGCTACGCCGATCTGCTCGTGCTTGGACAGAGCGACCCGGACGAGGAAAACGCCTGGCTCAGTGCCGATGTCGCCGAACACGTGGCCCTGGAGGGCGGGCGACCGGTGCTGGTGATCCCCTATGCCGGCGATTTTCCTTACATCGGCAAGCGGATCGTGCTGGGCTGGAACGCAAGTCTGGAAGCCACGCGCGCCATGACCGACGCGCTGCCCCTGCTCCGGCAAGCCGAGCGCGTGACGCTGCTGACCGTCAACGCCGATGCCGGTGAGCGCGGACGCGGCGGGGAGCACACCGGCTCGCACGGCGATATGCCCGGCGCAGACTGTGCGCTCTATCTGGCGCGGCACGGTGTCCAGGTGGAGGTGAGCCACGACCCTGGCGTGGAGATCGACACCGGGAACTACCTGCTGTCACGCGCCACCGACCTGGAAACCGATCTGCTGGTGATGGGCGCCTGGGGGCACACAAGGCTGCGCGAACTGATCATGGGTGGCGTCACACGCACGCTCATGCAGCACATGACGATACCGGTATTGCTGTCGCACTGAGGGCTGTCCGGCTCGCCCTTGCACGCCGTGCCTGACCCTCTGTACTGCCCGGCTCGACCAACTGCGAGCCAGGCAGTGGACCGTCGGCCGGCGCGCCTTCCCTGACCGAAGGTTGCCTCGCGCGAAGGGCTGGGCTAGGATGGGCTCCAGACAGTTCCGGTCGCATCGGCGCGGCGCCATGAAGGGTGCCAGAACCGGGCCAGACGACCGCTATCCAGCCAGTCCAGGCAAGTCCCGAAGGAGGTCGCATGACAGTCAAGGTATCGATGACAGTGAACGGCAAGCCGGCAGCGGCCGAGGTCGAGGAACGCACCCTGCTTGTCACCTTTATCCGCGAGAGCCTGCGACTCACTGGCACGCACGTGGGTTGCGATACGGCCCAATGTGGCGCCTGCACCGTGCACGTCAACGGGCAAGCCATGAAGAGCTGCAACATGCTGGCGATGCAGGCCGAAGGCAAGTCGATCACCACGATCGAAGGCATCGCGGCCGCTGATGGCACCCTGCATCCGATGCAGGAAGCCTTCCGCCAGAACCATGGCCTTCAGTGCGGCTTCTGCACCCCGGGCATGGTGATGAGCGCCATCGACATGCTCAACCACTACCCCGATCCGGACGAGGCCACGATTCGTGCCGAACTCGACGGGAACCTCTGCCGCTGCACCGGATATCACAATATCGTCAAATCGATCCAGGCCGCTGCCAAGACGATGGGCTGAGGGCGGACCACCGCCCCGGAAAAGAGACGACTCAGGAGACTTCAATGGCCACTCCGTACATCGGCGTCCCGATTCAACGACGCGAAGACCTGCGCTTCCTCACGGGTGCCGGAAACTACACCGACGACCTCACGCTGCCCCATCAGACCTATGCGGTCTTCGTGCGCTCGCCGCATGCGCATGCGCGCATCCGATCGGTGAGAACCGAGGCGGCGGCCCGCTGCGCGGGTGTGGTCGGCATCTTCACGGGTGAGGACGTCGCCGCCGCCAAGATCAACGGCCTGCCCTGCGGATGGCTGATCCACGGCACCGATGGCCAGCCGATGAAGGAACCGCCCCACCCGATCCTTGCGCAAGGCAAGGTGCGGCACGTCGGTGATCCGGTGGCCGTCGTGATCGCCGAGACGCTTGCCCAGGCGCGTGACGCAGCCGAACGAGTTGCGGTCGACTACGATGTGCTCCCTGCGGTGGTCGATTCGGTCCAGGCCCTGAAGACGGGCGCCCCGCTCGTTCACGACGATGTTGCCGCCAACCGCTGCTACACCTGGTCGATCGGTGACAAGGCCGCCACCGATGCCGTGTTCACCCACGCCGCCCATGTGACGACGCTTGAATTCCAGAACAACCGGCTGATACCCAATCCGATCGAGCCGCGCGCGGTCAACGCGAGCTACAGCCGGGCGGACGACCATTACACGCTCTACGTCTCCAACCAGAATCCGCATGTCGAGCGACTGCTCATGGGCGCTTTCGTGCTGGGCCTGCCCGAGCACAAGGTGCGCGTGGTGGCACCCGATGTCGGCGGTGGCTTTGGCTCGAAGATCTACCTCTATGCCGAAGATGTCGTGCTCACCTGGGCCTCGAAGAAGGTGAATCGGCCGATCAAGTGGACGGCGGAACGCTCCGAATCCTTCCTCACCGATGCCCATGGCCGCGATCACCACACCCGGGCGCAGCTGGCGCTCGATCGTGACGGACGCTTCCTTGCCCTGCGCGTGGACACCAAGGCCAATATGGGGGCCTACCTGTCGACCTTCGCCTCGGCGGTGCCTACCATCCTCTACGCGACACTGCTCGCGGGCCAGTACGCCACGCCGCTCATACACTGCGAAGTGACTGCGGTGTTCACCAACACGGCGCCGGTCGATGCCTATCGAGGCGCCGGACGGCCCGAGGCCACTTATGTGGTCGAACGCATCGTCGAAGCCGCTGCACGCGAAATGAAGATCGACCCGGCAGCGCTGCGCCGGCGCAACTTCATCCGCTCGTTCCCCTACCAGACGCCGGTAGCGCTGCTGTACGACACCGGCGACTACGACGCAACCCTCGATCGCGCCATCGAGATGGCCGATGTGGCAGGCTTTCCGGCGCGTCGGGCCGAGGCCGCACGCCGCGGCAAGCTGCGCGGCCTGGGTTACTCCTGCTACATCGAAGCCTGCGGTATCGCGCCCTCTTCGGTTGCGGGCAGTCTGGGTGCCCGGGCGGGACTCTTCGAAGCCGGTGAAGTGCGCGTTCACCCCACCGGCAAGGTCACGGTCTTTACCGGTAGCCATGCGCATGGTCAGGGGCATGAGACAACATTTGCCCAGGTCGTCGCCGACCGCCTGGGCATCCCGATGGACGATGTCGAGATCGTTCACGGGGACACCTCGAAAGTGCTGTTTGGCATGGGCACCTATGGCAGTCGTTCGCTGGCCGTGGGTGGTACGGCCATCGTGAAGGCGCTCGACAAGGTCATCGCCAAGGGCCGCAAGATTGCTGCCCACCTGCTCGAAGCCGCCGAGGCCGACATCGAATTCACCGATGGTCAGTTCCGGGTTGCCGGCACCGATCGCTCGAAGGCCTTTGCCGAAATCGCGCTCACCGCCTACGTGCCGCACAATTTCCCGCACGACAAGCTCGAGCCGGGCCTGAACGAAAACGCCTTCTACGACCCGAGCAACTTCACCTTCCCGGCAGGCACCTATATCTGCGAGGTCGAAGTGGATCCCGACACCGGCATCGTGCGCGTCGAGCGCTTTGTGGCGGTGGATGACTTTGGCAACATCATCAACCCGATGATCGTCGAGGGACAGGTCCATGGTGGCCTGGTGCAGGGCCTGGGCCAGGCGATGAACGAATGCGGCATCTACGACAGCGGCTCGGGGCAACTGACTACCGGCACCTTCCTCGACTACTGCATGCCGCGTGCCGATGACATGCCCAGCTTCCAGGTCGACACCCGCTCGACGCCCTGCACTCACAATCCGCTGGGCGTGAAGGGTTGCGGCGAAGCTGGCGCCATTGGCTCGCCACCGGCGCTGATGAACGCACTCACCGATGCCCTTGGTGTGGCCGACTTTGCCATGCCCGCCACCCCTCAGCGAGTCTGGGCTACCCTGCAGGCAGCCCAACGCAAGCAGGCCGCCTGACACCGGCACGCCAGAACGACCGCACAGCGCAACGACATTTCAGGAGAAACCACGATGTACGCCTTCCGATACCAGACTGCCTCCAGCGCTGCCGACGCCGCCTCGCGCCTTGCTGCCCATGAGGATGCCAAGCTCCTCGCCGGTGGTCAGACCATGATCGCCTCGATGAAGCTGCGCCTCGCCTCGCCCAGTGACCTGATCGATCTGGCCGGTGCCGCCGACCTCCACGGCATCACGGTGGATGCCAAGGGCGTCACGCTGGGCGCAATGTCGCGCCATGCCGAAGTGGCACGCTCGGCCGACGTTCAAAAAGCCATTCCGGTGCTGGCCAAGCTGGCCGGCGGCATCGGCGATCGGATGGTGCGCAATATGGGCACGATGGGGGGGTCGGTCGCCAACAACGACCCGGCAGCCGACTACCCGGCTGCCGTACTGGGCCTCAATGCCACGGTGAACACCACCACCTGTTCGATCGCGGCCGATGATTTCTTCCTCGGCATGTACGAAACTGCGCTGCAACCGGGCGAGATCATCACCTCGATCAGCTTCCCGATCGCGAAGCGCGCCGCCTACATGAAGTTCAAGAACCCGGCCTCGCGCTATGCAATGGTGGGCGTGCTGGTGGCGCAACTCGCCGATGGCAGCGTGCGCGTCGCCGTGACCGGTGCGGGCCCAGTGGTATTCCGTGTGGCTGCCATGGAGAAGGCCCTCGAGGCGAGCTTCACGCCCGCAGCCGTGGCCTCGATCAAGGTGCCAGCCGAGGGTCTGAACTCGGATATTCATGCCCAGGCCGACTACCGTGCCCACCTCATCACGGTGATGGCCAAGCGTGCCGTCGAGGCAGCGCTGGCCTGAGGCACAGGGGGCTCGGCAGGCCGAGCCCCGGCGCAGTCTTCTGCGGGTAGTCAGTCTTCTGCCGTAAAGCCGGAGGCCTTCACCACCGGTCCCCAGGCGTCGAGGTCCGCGCGAATGACCGGGGCGAACGCCGCCGGCGCGAGCACGTAGGGCTCGATTGCGAACTTCTCCATGCCCTGGCGCACCTCGTCGCTGGTGGCTGCCTCGGCGATGACCCGTGCGAGGCGCGCGGTGATGTCGGCCGGTGTACGCGCGGGCGCGAAGAACCCGATCCAGGTCTCGACCACCAGGTCACGATAACCCGACTCGACGAAGGTGGGCGCTTCGGGCAGGAATCGGCTGCGCGTGGCACCTGTCGTGGCGAGTGCCCTCAGACGCCCGCTGCGAATGTAGGGCAGCACTTCGGCCAGCGGATTGACGCTCACCGCAATCTGGCCACCGAGCAGGTCCTGCAGCGCCGGCGCCCCGCCCTTGTAATGAACGGCGGTCATCTCCACGCCTGAAGCACGCGAGAGCATCACGCCCACGAAATGGGGTGTGCCCCCCGGCGACGTCGTGGCATAGGAGGCTTGCTTCGGATGCTCACGGCACCACTGGACGAAATCACCGACGTTGCGCACGCCATCGCCCATGAGCGGGCCCGCGGTCAGGACCAGGGTCGAGCGTGAACTGGGAGTCAGCGGAACAAAGTCGCGTTGTGCATCGTAGGCCAGGCGACGGAAGCTGTGCGGATAGACCGTCATGATGAAGTCGGGCGTGAAGAGCAGTGTGCTGCCATCGGACTCGGCATTCTTCACGAAATCGACCGCGAGCCGCGCCGATGCACCCACGCGGTTCTCGACGATGACGCCGCCGGGAAACGCCGGGCGCAAGCGGTCAGCGATCATGCGCGCGATGACGTCAGTCGCACCACCGGCCGGAAAGCCGACCACGATGCGCAGCGGTTTCTGCGCGGCTTGTGCGCGAGCACCGTTGCCAAGCCCCATCCCGGCGGCAGCGAAGGCGGCGCCTGCTGCGAGGATGCGTCGCCGTGACCGGCGGTTGCCTGCGCTCGTGGGTGCCCTGTTCGATGCAGACGCGTCCGATGCACCGGTTGATTCGAACAGTGTCGATGCCGCGTCTGATGCGCGATGCGATGCCTGCATGTGCTCCTCCCCATTATGGTCAGGCACCCCACCGAAGCCCTCAGCCAGGACGATACGCGCGGTACCCGCTGCTACAATCACCAGTCTACACGTGCACTTCACAGGTCCCGCCCCATGACTGCCATTCCAAAGAACATCGATGCCACCATGGACCTGCTTGCCGGGGCCGACTACGTGGCCGAACGCAGTCTCGGCACCGCCGTCTTTCTGGCCCTGCGCATGGGGCGGCCGCTCTTTCTCGAGGGCGAAGCCGGGGTGGGCAAGACCGAGATTGCCAAGGTGCTCGCCCGCACGCTCGGACGCGAACTGGTCCGCCTGCAGTGCTACGAAGGCCTCGATGTTGCCCAGGCGGTGTACGAGTGGAACTACTCGCGTCAGATGATCGAACTGCGCATGGCCGAAGCCTCGGGGGAAACCTCGCGCGACCAGTTGGGTGCCGATCTGTTCTCCGAGAAGTTCCTCATCGAGCGACCCATCCTGCACGCGCTGCGGGGTGCGCCGGGCGCAGCACCCGTTTTGCTCATCGATGAACTGGATCGCACCGACGAACCCTTCGAAGCGTATCTGCTCGAAGTGCTCTCGGACTTCCAGGTCACCATTCCCGAAATGGGCACGGTGAAGGCCATCGAGCCCCCCATCGTTGTGATTACCTCCAACCGTACTCGCGAGATCCACGATGCGGTGAAGCGTCGCTGCCTCTACCACTGGGTCGATTACCCGAGCGCCGTTCGCGAACTCGAAATCCTGCGTCTCAAGGCACCGCACGCGAGCGAAACCCTGACCCGCGAGGTGGTGGGCTTCGTGCAGAAACTGCGCAGCATGGAACTCTTCAAGTCGCCAGGCATTGCCGAAACCATCGACTGGTCGATGGCGCTCACCCAATTGGACAAGCTCGCGCTCGACCCCGATGTGATCAACGACACACTGGGCGTGCTCCTCAAGTACCAGGACGATATCGCCCGGGTACAAGGCAGTGAGGCTGCCCGCCTGCTCGCGGAAGTGCGCGCCGAACGCCAGTCGTCGTAGTTCGCACCGACACACCGCCATCATGGTTGATCCTGCTCTGCTCGAGCGACTGCTGCCTGGCACTGCTTCGGGCAAGCTCGCCGAGAACGTGATGCACTTTGCGCGTCTGCTGCGGGCTGCGGGCCTGCCGGTCGGGCCACACAAGGTGCTCGGCGCCCTCGAGGCCTTGCAGACCACAGGCGTCGAGCGTCGTGACGACTTCTACTGGACGCTCGCCAGCGTGCTCATCGACCGGCGTGAGCAGTTCGAGATCTTCGATCAGGCCTTTCACATCTTCTGGCGCGACCCCAAGCTGCTCGAGCGCGCCATGTCGATGATGATGCCGGCCGTGCAAGGGCGCATGGACGAGCAGGGCACGCCCCCACCGAACCGCCTTGCCGAAGCGCTGATGCCCAAGCAGCAGCGTGATGACAGCCGCGCCGAAGAAGACGAAGTCGTGCTCGATGCCTCGTTCACCGCGTCCGAGCGCGAGGTGCTGCAGCGCGCCGACTTCGAGACGATGACCAACGCCGAACTGGCCGAAGCCAAGAAGATCATCAGTCAGTTGCGCTTGCCGATTCCCGAAGTACGCACCCGGCGCCTGCATGCCGATCCGCGCGGCCGCCGGGTCGATCTGCGTGCCACGATGCGCGCCTCCCTGCGATCGGGGGGCGAAATCCTCACCCTGCCACGCCGCGCTCAGACGCTCGAACACCCGCCACTGGTGGTGCTGTGCGATGTCTCGGGTTCGATGAACCGCTACTCGCGGATGTTCCTGCACTTCCTGCATGCCATCACCAATGACCGGGATCGCGTGCACGCCTTTGTCTTCGGCACGCGTCTCACCAACGTCACGCGCCAACTGCGCCATCGCGATGTCGATGTGGCGATGAACGCGGTTGCCGACACCGTGGCCGACTGGTCGGGTGGCACCCGCATCGGCGCCTCGATTCACGACTTCAACCAGCGCTGGTCGCGCCGGGTACTCGGTCAGAACGCGGTGATCCTGCTCATCTCCGACGGACTCGATCGCGACCTCGGGCGTGAACTCTCCAAGGAAATGGATCGGCTGCACAAGTCCTGCCACCGGCTGCTGTGGCTCAACCCGCTGCTGCGCTACCGCGACTTCGAAGCGCGTCCGGCCGGTATCCGCGCCATGCTGCCGCATGTCGACGTGTTCATGTCGGCGCACAACATCGACAGCCTCATCGAACTGGGCAAGGTGCTCAACCAGCCCAGTGCCCGCGGCGCGCTCGCGAGCACGCGAGCCGCGAGGGCGAGCTTCGGGGTCTAGTGTCAGGGGCGCGGCTCGCCCTCCTCAATCGCGCAGCAGGCGCAGCATCTGCGGTGGCGTGACGGGCAGCGTTCGAACGGCACCGGGCTTGCCGATGGCGGCGTCGATGGCCGCCGCAATGGCCGCACCGGCTGCGTTGATGCCGCCCTCACCCGCCCCCTTGACCCCCAGCGGGTTGATCGGGCTGGGCGCGTCTTCGGCGACCAGGGTCTCGATCAAGGGCACCTCGGGTGCGGTGGGCATGAGGTAGTCGGCAAAGGTGGTCGCCAGGGGCTGCCCCTCGCTGTCGTAGGTGAAGGCCTCGAAGAGCGCACCGCCGATACCCTGCACGGCCCCACCGACAAACTGGCCCTCGACCAGCATCGGGTTCACCGCACGACCCACATCGCTTGCCACCAGATAACGCTCGATGGCAACCGCACCGGTGCCACGGTCAACCTTCACCACGGCCGCATGGATGCCGTAGGGGTAGTTCATGTGGTCGGTGCGAAACCAGCCCTCGGCCGCGAGCGCCGTACCGGGTGGGGCGGCATCGATCTTTTCGCGCAAATTGCGTGCAGCCACCATGGCGGCGCTGCCCGTCATCACCGTGACGCGCGAGGCGAAGGTGCCCATGCCGTAGTCGATGCGATCGGTCCGCCCGTGCACGACACGAATGCGCTCGATGGGCAGGCCGAGTTCATCGGCACAGATCTGTGCCACCACCGTCTCGATGCCCTGCCCGACCGAGGTGACGCCGGTGACGACCTCGACATCACCCGCCGCATCGATCGAGATGAGCACCTTGTCTGCCGGTCCGAGGCCACTTTTCTCGACAAAGAACGCCATCCCCAGGCCCACGGCTTCGCCCGCAGCACGCCGTGCCGCCAGGTCGGCTTCGAGCCTCGGATGATCAAGGCGATCGAGGACGCGAGTGAGGAGCCCGGCGTAGTCGCCCGAGTCATACACCACCGGCGTGCCCAGCGCGGTGTAGCCCCGGGCAAAGGGCATCTGATCGGCGCGGATGAGATTGCGCCGTCGTACCTCGAGCGGATCGAGGCCCAGCCTCACGCCGATGGCATCGAGCAGGCGCTCGCGCGCGAAGGTGCTCTCGAACCGGCCCGGGGCGCGATAGGTGCCAGCGGGCGTCTTGTGGGTGAGTCGCACATGCGCGCGTGCACGCAGGGCCGGCACGACATAAGGCCCGGGCAGCATGGCCGCCGCCAGATCAGCCACCGTCACGCCATGGGTGCGTACATAGCCCCCCTGGTCGGCGAAGATCTCGTCCTCGAGGCCGAGAATGAAGCCATCGGCATCCACCGCTGCGCGCAAGCGATGCACCTGATCGCGCGAGTGATTGGCCGCGATCAGGTGCTCGTAGCGATCTTCGATCCACTTCACCGGGCGTGACAGGCGCATGGCCGCATGGCAGACGAGCACGTCTTCCGGATAGAGTTCGCCGCGGATGCCAAAGCCCCCACCGACATGCCCTTCTTCGAGCTGGATCATCTCGGCAGGCATGTCGAGCATGTCGGCAATGCGATCGCGGTTGTAGTGCGGCACCTTGGCCGCCCCTTGCACGGTGAGCACCCCGCGCGCCGGATCGAAGCGCGCGACGGCCCCGCGCGACTCCATGGGCGAGCCGCTGTGGCGGCCCACCGCCACCTCGAGTTCGACAATATGGGCTGCAGCGCGAAAGGCCGCCTCGATGTCACCACAGGCCTTCTGGACAATGGCTGCCTCGCTCATGAGGCCGGGGATTGTGCCGGGCTTGAACTCGTGCAGGGGATCGAGCGCACTCAAGCTGACCGGCAGAGCCTCGATGTCGCACACGACGCGCTCGGCGGCATCTTCGGCCGCATGGGCGGTGGTCGCAAAGACGACCGCCACCGGGTCACCCACATAGCGCACATGCGTATCGGCCAGCACCCGCTGCTGGTAGGGCTCGAGACCGGGCACGGCGGTAAGGCGCACCCCGATAGGCGGCAGATCGGTGACGTCGGCCGCCGTCCATGCGGCCACGAAGCCCGGCGTGCGGCGCGCAGCCGAGAGGTCAACCGAGCGCAGGCGACCAAAGGCCACGGCTGAGCGCACGACCCGCATGTGAACTTGACCCGGGATGTCGATGTCATCGACAAAACGGGCGGTACCCAGAAGGAGCGGCGGGTCTTCGAGGCGCCGCTGCGAGCGCCCGGTGAAGCCACCGAGTGCCTGTGCGCCCTGTGCATCTGGTGTCATCGACGGCTCCATCACTGAGTGGCCTTTCCAGACGTCGTGCCGTGCCTCTTGCCTGACGCCTCCGCACGTGCCCTCTCGACCGCGAGCACACGCTCGACGATGCCACGAGGATGAATCGGCATCTGGTCGATCTGTATGCCCCAGGGGGTCAGGGCATCACTCACGGCATTGATGACCGCGGCCGGAGCACCGATTGCCCCACCCTCGCCGATGCCCTTGGCCCCGGTAACACTGACCGAGGGGTCGACCTGCGTCTCGCGATGATGCAGTTCGATATTCGGGATCTCCACCGCGGTTGGCACCAGATAGTCGGCCAGTGTCGTGGTCAGGAGATTGCCCTCGGCGTCGTAGACGAGTTCTTCGAGCAGCGCATTGCCAATGCCCTGCGCGATGCCACCGCGCACCTGACCATCGACGATCATCGGGTTGATGAGCAGCCCCGCATCTTCCACCACCAGATAGCGCTCGATGCGCACGGCACCGGTCTGCACATCGACCTCGACGATCGCCACATGACAGGCATTGGAAAACGTACCGGCAGGATCGTAGCTCGCGGTCTCGCGCAGGCCCGGCTGCATGCCGGCGGGCAGGTGATGCGCGCGGTGATGCGCGGTGCGCGCGATCTTCGCAATGGGCATCGAGCGGTCGGTGCCTTTGACGCGAGCCGCACCGGCCACGAGTTCGATGTCGGCTTCGGCCGCCTCGAGCAGATGGGCAGCCAGCTGACGGACACGGGTCGAAAGCGCCCCGGCCGCCAGCCGGCAGGCCCCACCACTGATCACCAGCGAGCGACTGGCAAAGGTGCCCCAGCCGTAGGGGGTGGCGTCGGTGTCGCCATGGATGACCCGCACCTCGGACGGGTCGATCGCGAGTTGATCAGCGATGATCTGCGCAAGCGTGGTGCGCAGCCCCTGGCCATGCGGAGAGGCGCCAATGCGCACCTCGACGGCACCCGAAGGATCCATCGACAATTCAACGGTCTCGTAACCGGGAACGAGATCCATGTTGCGTGCAGCGAAGGCCGGCGTGCCATAGCCCGAACGTTCGGCAAACACCGAAAAGCCGATGCCCAGATGACGGCCACTCGCCCGCGCAAGCGCCTGCCGCCGACGGAAGGCATCCACATCGATCAGGCGCACCGCGTCTTCCATCGCCTCGAGGTAGGAGCCCTCGTCGAGCAGCAGTCCGCTCGCCGTGCGGTGCGGGAAGCGACGTACCAGATTGCGTCGACGGATCTCGACCGGATCGATCGCAAACCGCGTCGCCGCGATATCCATCAGGCGTTCCATCGAGAAGGTGAGCATCGGGCGCGACACCCCCCGGTAAGGGGCCATCATGCCGGTATGGGTGACCACGGCGCGCGACCGCACGCCGTACTGCGCGAAGTCGTACGGACCGGGCAATTCGGCCAGCGCCATCAGCGGTTCGACGGCACACGAGGTGGGGTGACAGGAATACGCACCCACATTGCACACGATGTCGGCATCGAGTGCGACAAGGCGAGCATCGGCATCGAAGGCGGCCCGCAGGTGGTAGTGCTGATCGCGCGAGTGCGACGAAGCGAGGAGGTTCTCCTGGCGGTCTTCGATCCAGGACACCCACTCACCCAGGTGAAGCGCAAGCCAGGTGAGCACGACATACTCGGGAAAGAGCTGCATCTTTTGCCCGAACCCGCCGCCCACATCGGGCGCGATGACGCGCAACCGGGTCTCGGCAATACCGAGGCAATCGGCAATGCCGGTGCGAAGCATGTGCGGCATCTGCACCGAGGCGACGAGCGTCACACGACCGGTGGCCGGGTCGATGCTCGCACACCCGCCGCGCGGCTCCATCGGCAAGGCACTCTGACGACGCGAGGTGAGCGCCAGTTCGATGACATGGGCCGCAGCCGCGAATGCGGCGTCGAGCCCTGCGCTGCGCAGACGCCCCTCCAGGATCACGTTGCCTGGCGCCTCGGGGTGAACGGCGGGCGCACCCGGCGCAAGGGCCTGCTCGAACGTCACGACCGGCGTGTGCGACTCGATCTCGAGCACCACCCGCTCGGCGATGTCTTCGGCGAGGGCCGGTGTCTCGGCCACCACGACCGCAACCGCCTCGCCGACGAAATTGACCCGCCCCTGCGCAAGGGCGGGCTGGGCGATGGGCACGTAGTCGGGGCGATGGATGATGGGCTGTATCGGCCGCAGCCCGGTCAGATCGGCCGCGGTGTAGACGCGCGCACCGGCGGGGGCATGCACAGCCACGATGCGGCCACTGGCCACCGGACTGCGCACGAAGCGAACCGCCAGCGCGCCCTGCCGCGACTCGGCCACGATATCGTCAACGAAGCGACCACGACCGCGCAGCAGTGCGGGGTCTTCCTGGCGGCGCAGTGGGCGCCCGACCCAGGCATCGGCGTTGCCCGCCGATTGAGCAGAAGCCTGGGCTCCCGACAGCTCGGCCGGAGGCAACGCGGCCACCGTCGGACTTGCAGCGTGATTCACGATTGAGGTCGGTCGGTGGCTGAGACAGGCAAATGGAGCATGGCACACGGATGCGTTCGATCGTAGCACGACCCCCACCGCGTCATCGGCGCTCCTCGCGCAAGAACGGTTGCCCCAAGGCGCCAGGTTCGCTCGAGCGACTGCGCCCCTTCCATGCTGTCCAGGCCATCACGACCAGCGTGATGACATAAGGCGTCATGAGCATGAAGTACTGCGGCACACGGATGCCGGCCGCCGCGATGCGCGGAACGAGCGATTCGATACAGCCAAACAGCACGGCGCCAGCGAGCGCCCGCCACGGTTGCCAGCGCGCAAAGATCACGAGCGCCACGGCAATCCAGCCGCGCCCCCCCGCCATGTCGGGGAACCACATCTTGACGCCCCCTACCGAGAGCAGACCACCGGCCAGACCGATGAGGGCAGAGCCTGCCACGATGGCACCGAAACGCACGAGCGGCACGCTGACCCCGGCCGCATCGGCCGCCTCGGGGTTCTCGCCCACCGACCGCAACCGAAGGCCTGCGCGGGTCTGGTGCAACACCCATTGCACCGCGAAGAAGATCGGCACGATGAGATAGACGACCCCATTTTGCTCGAACAGGACGCGGCCGATGATCGGGATATCGGCCAGCAGCGGGATTCGCACCGGCAGCAACCCGGGTACCGGGTGATTCTGCCAGTCGAACATGACCCCGAGCAGTTGGGTGAATCCCTGGCAAAAGAAGACGATGGCAAGACCTGCAATCACCTGATTCACGCGCAAGGTGACGACAAGCAACGCAAACAGGAGCGACACCAGGGCAGCGGCCAGCATCCCGACCACAAGCGCCATGCCCGGGTAACCCTCGATCTGCAGCGCCGCGCCCATCGCCGCCATGGCCCCCACCAGCATCAACCCCTCGGCGGTGAGATTGAGAACACCCGAGCGCTCGCACAAGAGCAGACCCAGCGCCGCCAGCGCATAGGCGGCAGCCGCCTCGGGTACATTGGCCCACCAGGCAATCAGGAACTCCATCATCGGAGCCACCTCACCTGGTAACGCAGGAAGAACTCCGACGCTGCCGCGCTGATGATGACGATGGCCTCGATGAGGCGCACCATGGCAAAGGGTATCTGGTAGAAGACCTGCAGGCTCTGGCCGCTCACGAAGAGCACGGCCACCAGAAAGGCAACCACAACGGCAGCCAGGGCGTTGTTGCGAGCGAGGAACGCAATGAGAATGCCCGAGAACCCGTAGCCAGCAAAGAAGGCCTGCGTCAAACGCCCTTCTTGCCCGACACTGAGGCACACGCCCGCCAGTGCCGCATAGCCTCCCGAGAGCAGAACGGCCGTGAGCACGAGGGCCGCTACAGGCAGCCCCTTGGCAAGCGCGACCGAGGGGTTGGCGTGCACGAACCGCATGTAGAAACCTGCCCGCGAGCGCCCGAGCAACCAGGCGGCAAACACAGCCGCAGCTCCCACCAGAGGCAGGGCAGCATTGAGCCCCCAGCCCAGGTCGGGCAAGCGCTCGAAGGGGTCGAACGCCGGGCTGTGCGGAAAGGCATCCACGGGGTCCTTCCAGCTGCCGTAGAGCAGGTGCAGGAGGAAGTTCAGTGCGACATAGTTGAGCAGGAGGCTCGAGATGACTTCATTGACGCCCAGACGCAGCTTGAGCAGTGCGGGCACCAGCGCCCACGCCATGCCTGCCGCCATCGCAGCGACCAGCATGAGAAAGAGGCGCCAGACCGGCGGTCCGACATCGGCGAGCGCGATGGCAGTGGCCGCCACCGAGCCCGCAATCATCTGCCCTTCGAGTCCCAGGTTCCAGAATCGCACCCGAAAAGCCAAGGCCGCCCCGACCCCGACGAAAGCGAGTGGTGCCGCCTGCGCAAGCACCGCTCGCAGGTTGTCGGCATCGGTGAGCGTATTGACGATGAATTCGTTGGCGAGCTCTTCAGCGGGCACACCCGCCACCACCAGAATGAAGGCCGAGAGAGCCAGCCCGGCCAGAATCGCCACCGTGGTCACGGCCGCATCAAACGCAGCCGACATGCGACGCCGAGCGGCAACGACCGGGCGGCCCCTGCGAAGACTACGCATGATCGACCATGGCCTGCCCGATACGCTGGCGATCGACCGGCGCATCGAACTCGGCCACCAGACGACCTCGACTCATGACCCCGATGCGGTCGGCCAGCAGCAGGACTTCCTCGAGATCTTCACTCACGAGAAGCACAGCGGCACCGGCTTCGCGCGCGTCGATCAGCCGGCGCTGAACGTCGGCGCATGCGCGCACGTCGAGCCCGCGCGACGGGCTGTGCGCGACCACCAGCCAGGGCGCGCTCGCAAATTCGCGAGCAATCACGAGTTTCTGGGCATTACCCCCCGAGAGGAGCCCAGCCGGCTGTTCGATGCGGCGCACGCCCTGCACGTCGAACTCGCGCACGCCTGCTGCAGCCTCCTGGCGCATGCGCCTGAAATCGACCCACAGCACCGACCCATAGGCACCACTCGCAACCCGCGTGACACCGTAGTTGTCGGCAATCGGCAGCGTGCCCGCCAGCGCAAGGCGGTACCGATCGGCTGGAATCGCCGCCACACCGATCGACTGCCTGGCTGCGGGCGAGGCCATCGCGATGTCACCCACACCGTCGATGATCACCTCACCGGATACCGGCGGCTCGATGCCGAGCAGCGCCTCGACCAGTTCGGTCTGTCCGTTACCCCCCACGCCTGCCACGCCGTAGATCTCGCCCGACCTCACCTTGAGCGACAGATTGGCAAGCACTTCGAAGCCGTCGTGTCGGCGGCAGGTGAGGTTGCGAATGGCGAGTCGAGCAACACCCGGTGCTGCTGCCTTGCGAGTCACTGCGGGCGCCGCAGCACCGACGATGAGTTCAGTGAGTTCGGCGGTCGAGGTCGCGCGCGGATCGCACTCGGCCACGGTGCGCCCGGCCCGCATCACCGTGACACGGTCGGCATGCTCGCGCACATCGCGCAGACGGTGGGTGACAAGGACGACAGCGGCACCCGCCGCGGCCAGGGTACGCATGGTCTGGAGGAGACGTGTCGCCTCCTCGTCGGTCAGCACTGCCGTGGGCTCATCGAGTATGAGAATGCGCGCACCGGTGACCAATGCCTTCAGGATCTCGACCCGCTGCTGCTCGGCCACCGAGAGCGTATGCACGGCGCGCCGGTGATCGATGGAAAACCCCAGGCGTGCAGCGTGATCGTCGATGAGGGCGCGGATACGCGCCAGACGTGACCCATAGCTCGTCCGGAGCGCTGCCCTGCTCGCTGTCGTGCCGACCTTGTCGGCCGATCGGTCGCCCGCCGCCGACTGGGATTCGACCGCCATCGCGGCCAGCATGACATTCTCGGCCACGCTGAGCGCACGAACGAGCTTGTAATGCTGATGCACCATGCCGATACGACACGCGGCAGCCTCGAGCGGCCCTGAAAACCGGCGAACCACGCCGTCGACCCGAACCTCGCCCTCATCGGGCAGGTAGAGGCCGGCAGCCACGTTCATGAGTGAGGACTTGCCCGCACCATTCTCGCCCAGGAGCGCATGAACCTCCCCTTCGCGTACCGAAAAGTGCGCGCCGTCGAGGGCCGGGAAACCGTCAAACCGCTTGCTCACACCGCTCAATGCGAGTGCCGGTGCAGCGGTCGTGACCGTCATCGTGATGCCTCGAGGCGCGCTTGTCGTTGCAGGACGTGTGCCGGGCGATTACTTCTGGGTAATCACGCCGGTGACATACCAATCCATCTTCCACAGATCGCCATCGGCGAGCACCGCACCGGCGGCCACCCGCTCCTTGCCTTCACGATCGGACAACGGGCCTGCATAGACGTGCTTGCCGTCGATGATGGCCTTGCGCTCTGCCATGATCTTGTCGACATTGGGCTTGGAGACGGCCGGGCCACAGCAGGCGATATCGGTTGCACCACCCTTGATGCCGGCAAAGGCGCCATAGGGTTCGGTCTTCCACTCCCCTGCCTTGATCGTCTTGAGCGCCGGGGCGAGATACTTGTCCCAGGTCCAGACCGACGAGCAGACCGTGGCCTTCGGTGCAAACTCGCGGAAATCGCGATGATGTCCCGTGCCGTAGATGCCGCGCTCTTGCGCAACGATCTGCGGGGTCGGGGTATCGACGTGCTGACCAATGGCATCGATGCCCTGATCAGCCAGCGCTGTCGCAGCCGCCCGTTCCTTCACCGGGTCATTCCAGGCACCCGTATAGATCACCGTGGTGGTGGCATCAGGGCGAATCTTCAGCGCACCCATCTCGAAGGCGTTGACCGTCCAGATCACCGGGCCGAAGGGGTTGGCTGCCACGAAACCGAGCTTGCCGGTCTTCGATGCGGCGGCCGCCGCCATGCCACACAGGTACTGGCTCTCGTAGGTGCGTCCGTAGAACGATTGCAGGTTGACGGCATTCACCGTACCCGAGCCGTCGAGGAAGGCCACCTTGGGATATTTTTCGGCCAGTTGCTTGAAGGTATCGGAATAGCCAAAGGCGGTGCCGATGATGACGTTGTAGCCGCGCTGGATGAATTTCTCGGCAGCCGGGCGAATCTGCAGCGCATCTTCAGCAACGTTTTCGACAAAGGGAATCTTCACGCCAATGGCGGCTTCGATCTTCGGTCGTGCTTCGTCAAAGGCCTGCGTCCAGCCGCCATCCTTCTTCGATGAGAAGTACAGGAAGGCCGGCTTGGGGGCGGCACCGAGGACGAATCCACCGTCGGCCACCGAGGCCTGACCGGCTGCAAGGAATGCACAACCTGCAAGTACTGCGCTGAGGGTCTTGGTGCGCACGAACGATCTCCCGGGGGTTGACAGTCAAAGGGGGCGTACGAGGGAAAGCGCCCCGCCAATTCCGTGCCACACCCGGTACCGCGTGGAGACAGAGGCGCAAACCCTGGCGAACGCCCCACGTCGGGGCGAGCAGCGTGGGTGCGCGCCCCAAACTGAACCAGAACCCCTCCGACTCGTCGCGAAGTCCCTGCCGGAACGCCGCAGCCCGAACCACGGTACGGATATTGCGTGACCTCCCCCCTCACCCCCTCGACACCCCGTCAGCCCGACCCGAAGGAGCCCAGCATGGCAATCGATATCGTTCCCGTCATCGACCTTTCGCCATACCGGGAGGGCTCTCCCGAGGGCAAACGTCACGTCGCCGACCAGGTCGCCAAGGCCTGCCGCGAGATCGGCTTTCTGATCGTATCGGGTCATGGGGTGTCGGAAGACCTGGTGAGCCAGTGCTTTGCCACGTCGAAAGCCTTCTTCGCATTGCGGGTCGAGGAGAAGGCACGCTGTGATCGGCCGGCGCCCGATCAGGTTCGTGGCTACAGCGCAGTCGGTGGTGAAGGGCTCTCGTACAGCCTTGGAGAGACGGCGCCTCCCGATCTGAAGGAGTCGCTCACCATCGGACCGACGGACGTGCCAGCGGGCGACCCCTACTTCTTCGGGCCACAGGCCGGCCCGCACTTCGCACCCAACCTGTGGCCCGAACAGCCCGCCACGCTGCGCGCGGTGTGGACCGAGTACTTCGGCGAAATGGAGCGCCTCGCCTGCGAGATCATGCGCATCTTTGCGCTCGCGCTCGACCTCCCCGAGCACTATTTCGACGACAAGATCAACCATCACATCAGCATGTTCCGTGCACTCAATTATCCCAGCCAGGGCGAGCGGCCGCTGCCCGGCCAGTTGCGCGCCGGGGCCCACTCCGATTACGGGAGCATGACGATCCTGCGCCAGGAGGATCGCCCCGGTGGCCTTCAGGTGCATGCGAGCGACGGCCAGTGGGTCGACGTGCCGGTGATTCCGGGTACCTTCCTCGTGAACATCGGTGATCTGATGATGCAGTGGACCAACGACACCTGGGTCTCGACCCTGCATCGGGTCGTGAATCCGCCCGAAGATGTCGCACACGACAGTGATCGGGTCTCGCTCGTGTTCTTTCACCAGCCGAACTACGACGCGATGGTGAGCTGCCTCGACAGTTGCCGGAGCGCCGAACGGCCGGCGCGCTACGCCCCGGTCAGTTCGGGCGACCACCTGCGCAGCAAGTTCGTGCGCCAGACCACCTTCGGCGGTGACGTTGCCGACCTTCCCGAAACCGCCAGCGCCTGAGGTTCCCCATGACGACCCTGTCCTACGTGAACGTATTCACCCACGACCTGCAGAAACTGCCCGACTTCTACATGACACTCTTCGGGTTCACCGAAGTCGAGGAGATGCGCTCACCGATCTTTCGTGGCATCAGGGCCGGTGACTGCAAGATCGGCTTCAACGCGCAGGATGCGTACGGCCTGCTGAAGCTCGACGCCTTCGCCGCACCCACCGGCGTGAAGTTCCTGCTCAACTTCGACGTCGACAGCCGCGCCGACGTCGATCGGATCACCCCACTCGCCATCGAGCAGGGTGCCACGCTGGTGAAGCCCCCCTACGACACCTACTATCACTGGTACCAGTCGGTGCTGTTCGACCCCGAAGGCAATGTGTTCAGGATCAACTACGCCGGCGGCTGAACCGCACCCCAACCACGTGCGCGCCAGCTCGCGAGCAGATCGCTGGAATCCATGACGAGCCCGAGATGCAGCGAGACGATCCGCAGGCCCGCTTCCTCGGCCTGCGGATCGGTGCCGCGCACCAGATCGCGCAGCACGATGACCCGGTAATCAAGGTTCGAGGCATCAAACGCGGCGTTGAGCACGCAGCAGTCGGTAAAGCCGCCATCGAGGACCACGGTACGCACCCGGAGATTGCGCAAGAGAAAGTCCAGGTCGGTCGGGTAGAAGATGGACAGGCGCTTCTTGGTGTTGACCACACGATCCATCGGATCGATCCGTGTGACGAATTCAGTCCAGGGGCTGCCCTCGAGGGCGTGGGCGGCAGCATTCGGAATCGACCCGACATGCAAGGGAAACACCCGCCGCCACGCCGCCACGCCACCGCGCACATCGTCACTGCCATCGGCGCGCAAGATCGTACGCACATGGATGATGGACCCTCCATGCGCGCGGACCCGATCGTGAAAGCGATCGATCGGCCCGACGATCTCGCGGGCTCGCGGTGCCGGACAGGGGCAGTCGGGGGTATCGGCCAGGTGCCCCTGGTGCATGTCGATCGAGATGACGGCAACCGAGTGCGGATCGAGATAGTCCTCGAAGTCGGCATCGGCAGGCAGCGCGCGACGTTCGCTGCCCAGATAGGTGAAATCGCTCATGATGCTCTCCGATGAGAGGGTTGCAGCCCGAGGGCGTGTCGTGCCACCGCATGCACGGACCGTGCCCGCCGTGCGGCCCGCGGGACATCGGGCGACTTGAAGGAGCAGCCCCCCTCCTGGGCATTCGGCTGCCGTCAGTGCGGCTTCGCGTGCGACAATCCAGGGCTGGTAGTCGGCTGCAGGCGTTCTGCGGCCCGCGCGTCATCGATCGACATCGAGACGATCACCCTCGGACAGGAGAACGATTCATGGAAATGACCGGCGAACAGATCATCCCGGTGTCGCAAGACATTGTATGGACAGCGCTGAACAACCCCGATGTGCTCAAGGCCTGCATCCCCGGTTGCGAGACCATCGAACTGACCGGCGAGAACGAGTACCGCATCGCGATGACCGCCGCCGTGGGCCCGGTGAAGGCCAAGTTCAACGGCAAGCTCCTGCTCGCCAACATCAACCCACCCACCTCCTACTCGCTCTCGTTCGAGGGCTCCGGTGGCGCGGCCGGATTCGGCAAGGGCAGCGCCGACGTATCCCTGTCGACCGAGGCCGGCGGCACCAAACTGGCCTACAGCGCCAAGGCACAAGTGGGTGGCAAGCTCGCGCAGGTCGGCTCGCGCCTCATCGACGGCGTGGCCAAGAAGATGGCTGATGACTTCTTCGTGAAGTTCAAGAAGACCGTGGCACCGGTTGCCGCTGTCGCCGCCGTGGCTGCTGCCCCTGTTGCCGCTTCAGTGGCACCGACTGCCGCAGCAGCGGCCCCGGTTGCAGCGAGCAAGGCCGCCGAGCCAGAAGCCTTCAATCCGATGTGGATCGTGGGCGTGGTCATTGCGGGCATGATGGCGATCGGGCTGTGGATGGGGCGCTGAGGGCCACACCAGCACCCTGCTGCTGGCGGCGAGCCTGCTGAGCAGAGCCGCTGCCGCCAGCAACAGACATCGGCGGGCGCCTTGCGGGGCGCCCGCGTCGTTTCAGGCATTCACATCGACCGCAATTCGACCGCGCACCTGGCCTTGCATGATCCGGGCCGCGGCGTCGAATACGCCCGCGAGCGGTATCACCTGGGTCATCGAGGTGAGCCGCGCGCGATCGATCTCGGCATCCAGCGCGTGCCAGGCGGCCTTGCGCATCGTCAGCGGCGCATTCACGCTGTCGATGCCGGCAAGCGTCACCCCCCGCAGGATGAACGGCGCCACGGTAGCCGGGAGGTCCATGCCTTGTGCCAGACCACAGGCCGTCACCACGCCGCCGTACCGGGTTGCCGCACAGGCATTGGCGAGTGTGTGGCTGCCCACGGTATCGACGACACCGGCCCAGCGCTCGCGTGCCAGGGGTTTGCCCGGCGCCGACAGCGCGGCTGCATCGATGACCTCGGCGGCGCCCAGTGCGCGAAGCCAGTCGGCCTCGGCGGCGCGCCGGGTCGAGGCAACCACGCGGTAACCGCGGCCCGCGAGGAGTGACACGGCCACACTGCCGACACCTCCCGCCGCACCCGTCACCAGAATTTCGCTGTCCTGCCCGGGTTCAACACCCGTGGCCTGCAACTTGAGAACGCACAGCATGGCGGTATAGCCCGCCGTGCCGATGACCATGGCCTGCATCGGGTCGATGCCAGCCGGGCGCGGCAGCAGCCAGGCACCGGCCACCCGCGCACGCTGGGCAAGGCCACCCCAGTGGCTCTCGCCCACCCCCCACCCGTTGAGAAGCACCGCATCACCGACCCTCCAGGCCGGGTCGTCACTGGACTCGACCGTGCCCGCAAAGTCGATGCCGGGCACCATCGGCCACTTGCGCACCACTGGGGACCGATCGGTGATGGCAAGGCCATCCTTGTAGTTCACCGTCGACCAGTCGATACGCACCTGAACGGCCGCATCCGCTGGCAGCGCGCTTTCGTCGAGCGTTTCGATGGATGCACCAAACACGCCCTCGGTACGCCGCAGGACTATCGCTTTGAACATGGCAGGAATCGACTCCACGCTGAGAGGGTGGCCTATTATGCCGGTACAGGATGCGCCGCCGATCGCACCCGTACCCCAATCGAACCCTGGCACCGCTCGAACCCCTGCACCACTCGAACCCCTGCCCCGAGGTCACCATGAGCCTGCACCACCCCACCCCTGGCACCCGTGCGGCAACTGACACCGCCACGCACGGAGCGATGATCACCGCCCCGTTCACCTATGCGGTGAACACCGGTGTGAAGCCGGTGAACGAGACCTTTGCCGAGGGCGACATACGCAGGCATCGCACCGGGGCCTTCGAGAGCCATGCCATGCCGGTGCGCAACGGCCGTCTGGCGCAGGGCCTTGGCCTGGACTCAAGCGGCTTCCTGTGCGTGGATCACCACACCACGATGCAGGACTTTCTCGACCCCCTGGAAGTCCGCGAGGTCTATCACGAGGAGATGCGACAACTGGTCGCCCGACAGACCGGGGCACAGCGCGTGGTGCTGTTTGACCACACCATCCGCTCAGGCGACAGCGCCGAGCGCGAAGCGCGAAAACTGCGCGAACCGGTACTGTCGGTGCACAACGACTACACCGAGTGGTCGGGGCCCCAGCGCGTGCGCGAGCTGCTGCCCGAGGAGGCCGAGTCGCTGCTTGCGCGTCGCTTTGCCATCGTCCAGGTCTGGCGCAGCATCGCCCCGGTGGTCGAATCCAATCCCCTTGGCCTGATCGATGCCCGCACGGTCACCTCAGGCGACCTCATCGCCTCCGAACGCCGCTACCCGAACCGGATCGGCGAGACTTACCAGGTGAGCTTCAATCCGGCGCACGCGTGGAGCTACTTCCCGCACCTGCGCCGCGAAGAGGCCATCGTGTTCAAGGTGTACGACTCGGCGAAGGACGGCCGCGCGCGATTCACGCCCCATTCGGCCTTCGTCGATCCGACCGCGCCTGCAAACGCCGCCCCGCGCCAGAGCATCGAAGCGAGGATGATCGCGTTCTTCTGATTCATCAGAGCGCGCGCGCAGACGGACCGCCTCAGTCGAGCCGCGCACCGGCTTCACGCACCACCTTGCCATAGCGTTCGAGGTCGTCACGGATGTGGGCCTCAAACGCCTCGCGCGTGGTGATCCAGGGTTGGAGCCCACCACCTGCCAGCAATCGTTCGCGCACAACGGGCAAGGTGATGGCGGCCTCCGCTTCAGCTCGAATGCGATTGATGACCGTCTCGGGCATGCCCACCGGCCCGAAAAGGCCATACCACTGCGTCATCTGGAAATCGGACAGCGTCTCGGCAATGGTGGGCACATCGGGCAATACCAGCGATCGCGTCGCGCTGGTGACCGCAATGGCTCGCAAGCGACCCGAGCGGATCTGACTGGCGGTCGAGGTGCCCGACATCATTGCCGCCACTTCGCCAGCAACGGTGGCCGCAGTGGCGGGTGCGCCGCCCTTGTAAGGCACATGCACCAGATTGATACCGGCACGCGCCTTCAGCCGCTCCATGGTGAGGTGGTGCTGACTGCCATTGCCACCCGATGCGTAGTGCAAGGGCGGATTCGAGCGCCGCGCCAGTTCGATGAACTCGGCCAGCGTGGTCGCGGGCTGCGAGGGGTGCACCACCAGCACCATGCCATTGCTGATGAGGCTTGCGATCGGCAGCAGGTCGCGAACGGTATCGACCGGCATGTTTGGATAAAGGTGTGGATTGATCGCGATGAGACTGTCCATGCCCATGAGGAGGACGTGCCCATCGGGCTGCGAGCGGGCGACCGCCTCGGCGGCGATGCTGCCATTGCCTCCCGCCCGGTTTTCGACCACCACAGGCTGGCCAAAAGCCTCTGCCATGCGCGGCGCCATCAGCCGGGCCACCAGGTCAGGACCGCCCCCGGGTGTCGCGGCAACCAGCACCCGGATCGGTCGGCTGGGAAACACCGATGCCGCTGCGCCCCCCGAAGTCGGCGTCTGCGCCCCTGCAGGCTGCGGTACAACCGTGCCGATGGCCGCAAGAAGAGACAGCATGGCAAGGGCAGCACGGATGTGCGGCAGCGCCCTGTCGAACCGGCCCTCGCACGAAGGCGCCTGCGCACAAGCGCCGCGCCACACGCAGCGGGTCGCCCCTTGCACGATGGAACCCTCAGTCGACCTTGAGCCTGTCGCCGGCATCGGCGATGCCGTTCAGATAAAGCTCCCACACCAGCAAATTGCGCTCGCACGCAACAACCACCGCGTCTTCCATGCGCAGCGCCCGGGCGTGGGTTGCCACCGCCTTCCAACCCATGTCGGAATGCTCGATGTCGGCCTTCTCGTGCAACTCGAAGAAGTCGAGGTCAGCGCCCTCGAGCGCAAAGAGTGTTCCCCAGCGCTGGCGCTCGAGACCGAACCACCCGCTCTTCTTGAAGACACCGCGACCGTATCCCGGTACGTTGGCGCGCTCGGCACAGGTATTGGCCACCAGCCCTTCGAGCCAGTGTCGATTGGCCATCAGCCCCTCCCAGGCCGACCACGCCAATTGGGTGGATGGCAGCGGCTGGGCATTGCGCAACTGCGACTTCTTCAGGCCGATGCGCTGCCCCAGCGCCTCGAGTACTTCCCAATGCGCGCGGCCACCACCATGCTCATGATCGGCAATGACTTCCTGGGCGCAGGCACGCAGGATGCCGATGCGAATGTCCCAGTCGGGGCAATTGCTAGCCACCTTGAGCTTCAATACCGAATTGCGCTGGCGCGTATTGAGCCGGTGCTGCATGGCAAACATCATGGCCCGACCCCGGGTCATGGGTTCATTGAAGAATCGGGTTCGAACGCAGAAGTCATGGACCACCGCGTCCATCCGCTCGATCACACCGCCTGATTTCGCTTTTGTCCTGGCCATCGGTTTGTCTCCTTCATTTTTCGTCATTATGCGCGATAGGGGGCAGGCGCAAGCGGCTCCTCTTCCATCAGGGCAACCTGCTCGCGCAAGCCCAATATCTGATCCTGCCAGTAGCGTTCGGTGCCAAACCAGGTAAAGGCCGCCGGAAACGCGGGGTCAGCCCAGCGCCGGCCAATCCAGGCGGCATGGTGAATCATGCGCAGCGTACGCAAGGGTTCGATCAGCGCCAGTTCACGCCGGTCGAAGGGGCGAAACTGCTCATAGCCTTCGAGGACATCAGCCAGCTGTGCCGACATCGCCTCGCGATCGCCCGAGAGAAGCATCCACAGGTCCTGCACGGCAGGCCCGGTGCAGGCATCATCGAAATCGACAAAATGCGGGCCGGCGTCGGTCCACAGGATGTTGCCTGCATGGCAGTCACCGTGCAGGCGCAGGCGCCGATAGTCACCACAGCGCTTGTAGGCGTTGCGCACCCCATCGAGGGCCCGTTCGACCACGCTCTCCCAGGCCGGGAGCAAAGGGGTCGGAATCAGGCCCGAATCACGCAACCAGCGCCTCGGCACCTCGCCGTGCGAGTCGATATCCAGCGGCAGCCGGGCCTGGAACCGACCCGTTGCACCCACCGAATGAATGCGGCCCATGAAACGGCCTATCCAGTTGAGCGTCTCGCGCCGATCCAGTTCAGGCGCACGTCCTCCCCGACGCGGATAGACCGCGAAGCGCAGGTCAGCGCGCAGGTCATTGAAGTGATGCAGCGTGACGCCCGCCGCATCTGCCAACGGCGCAACGGCAGGAACCTCGTGTGCGAGCAACGCCGCGACGAACGCATGTTCCTCGGCGATCTGGGCATCGGTCCAGCGACCACTACGGTAGAACTTCACCACCACCGAGTCGGCCAGGGCGCCGCCACCTGGGGGCGGATCGAGCGGTTCCTCGAGGTAGACCAGATAGACCCGATTCTCGTAGCTGTTGAGCGCGACCAACCGGCCGTCACCGCGAAACCCGGCCGCCTCGAGCGCATCGAGCAGCCGATCGGGGGTGAGATGGGCAAATGGCAGGCTCACCGGGTCTGCGCTGGGGGCGGGTGTACCGTGCCCGTTCAGGCGCCGTGCATCATCTTCAGGCCTGAGCAGCAGGGCAGGCGATCCAAACGGGCGATCGGGCGCAGCCACATTGCCGTCGGGTTCAGCCACATTGCCGTCAGGCTCGGCCACATTGCCGTCGGGTTCATCCTGCTCATCAAGATCGTTCATGGCGCATTGTAGTGCCGCGCTATCATCGGGATGCACCTTCGGACTCAGCCCATGACCCAGTTCAACCCACCCCGTTACCCGATCGCGGATGTCTGCTACCCCGATCCGGCACAGATCGCGCGTCATGCGGCCAGTGGTGCTTGGCTGCCCCTCACCGCGGGTGAACTGCTGCGCGAAGCAGCCCGTGCCGTGCCCGACAAGGTGGCCATCGTCAGCGACGAGGCTCGGGTGAGCTACGCCCAGTTCGACGCAGAAAGCGAGCGGCTCGGTGCCGCCTTGCTCGAGCGCGGACTCCACCCGGGCGAGCGGATACTGTTTCAGATGGGTACCGTCATCGAGACGGCCATCGCCCTGATGGCCTGCTTCAAGGCCGGCCTGGTACCCGTGTGTTCGCTGCCGCAGTATCGCGAGATCGAGATGGAGGCACTGGCCAACCTCTCGGGGGCCAGCGCCTGGCTGGTGCAGGGCGATGCCGGCAGTTTCGATCTCGCGGCCTTCGCGGCACGCATGACCCTGCGCTGCGTTTCGGTGCGCGCCATCATCGTCGCGCGCGGCACCGGTTTGCGGGCAGAGGGCGCGCGCGCGGATGTGCAGGTCAGCGACCTCGCTCACCTCATCCAGGCCATGCCCCTTGCAGCCGCGCGGGAGGCGCTTGCCCGTGTCGTGCCACAACCACGAGATGTCCTCGCGTTCCAGCTCTCGGGCGGCACCACGGGCGTACCCAAGATCATTCCGCGGTTTCACGGTGAATACATCGGTCAGGCTCACGCCTGGGCCGATCGCACCGGCATGGATGCTTCGCTCGTCGCGCTCTACGCCTTGCCCCTCATCCACAATGCAGGTCAGATTGCCACGCTCTTCCCGGTGCTCATCCTGCGCGGCACCATGGTGCTCATGGCGCGCATGGATGCCCGCAACTGGTTCGAGTGGGTCGAGCGTGAGAAAGTGACCCATTCGCTCAGCATCGGCCCGATCGCCGTTCAGGCCATCGACTACCCCGGTGTTGCACGGCATGACTGCTCGTCGCTGCGGCTCTTGATGAGCTTCAACCGTGCCGATCTCCTCGAGGCGCATACGAAAGTGCCTTGTACGAACATCTTCGGCATCACCGAAGGCGTTCTGATGAGCTCGGCCCCCGACGACGCAGCCGCTGCGCGCTGGCACACGGTGGGGCATCCGGTGTGCGCGACCGATGAGGTCTGCGTGCTCGCTCCGGGTACCGAAGATCGCGTGCCCGCAGGCGAGACAGGCGAACTGTGCATCCGCGGCGCATCGGTCACACGGGGCTATTTCCGCATGCCCGCTGTCAATGCCGCGGCGTTCACCCGTGAGGGGTTCTTTCGAACAGGCGACCTCGTGCGTGAGCAACTCGTCGAAGGACGCGTGCTCATCTGCTTCGAGGGGCGGATCAAGGACAACATCGATCGTGGCGGCGAAAAGTTCGGCGCCGAGGCGGTCGAGGAACTCATCAGCCGACACCCGGCCATCGCCGATGCCCGCGTGGTGGCGATGCCCGATCGGGTCTATGGCGAGCGAGCCTGTGCCTGGCTCGTGCTGCGCCCCGGACATGAAGCACCGAGCCTGGCCGCACTGGGTGCGTTTCTCACCGCGCTGGGTCTGGCACGATTCAAGCTGCCCGAGCGGCTGGAGTTGATCACGCAATTTCCGGTCACCCGCGTGGGCAAGGTCGACAAGGCGGCGCTGCGTGCGCTGATCGCGGCAAAACTCGAGACTGAGCACGCGCAGGCAGGCCGCGCTTGAACACGCCCCTCCTGCTTGCACTGGGCGCCCTCGCCTGCTCCGGGGTCTCCGACTATGTCTACAAACGCGCTGCCATGGCGGGCGTGGCCGCACACCAACTCACGATGGTGCAAGGCTGGTGCTACGGGCTGATCGTGATCGGCTATGGCCTTGTCACCGGCACACTGGTGTTCGACCTGGCGAGCCTCTGGGGTGCCGTGGCGGGTCTTTTTGCGTACACCGGCTACTACAACTTCGCGCGCTGCGTGCAGCGCGGCGCGGTGGGCACCTTCTCGGCCATCTTCAGGCTGAGCTTTGTCATCACGGTTGCCCTGGCAGTGATTGTTCTGGGTGAACGCACGAGCAGCCTGCGTCTGGCAGGCCTGGCGCTGGCGCTGGTTGCAGTCTGGCTGCTGCTCGCGCGGGCGGGCGAAGCGGCCCGTGCCGAACCGGCGACGATCGTGCGCGTCATCATCGCCACGGTGTGCCTTGGCATCGCCAGCTTCATCTACAAGGTCGGCATGCTGGCAGGCGCCACACCGGCGGGGCTGCTGGTGGTACAGGCAGGCATGGTGGTGGGTATCGGCACCGCGAACACGCTGCGCCTGGAGGGCCGCATTCGTCCTGCGCCCGGGGCCTGGCACTACGGCCTGCGCACCGCAGCACTCCTTGCCACTGCGTTCACGCTGCTCATGGAAGCGCTTTCGCGGGGCGAGGCCAGCCTGGTCGTGCCGGTGAACCAGATGGGGTTTGTCGTGACGGCGATGCTGGGCGTAGTATGGTTGAAGGAGCCGGTCGACCGGCGTTCTCTCGCCGGTTTTGCCAGCGCGCTTGGCGCACTCGCCTGCCTCGCAACCGGCTGAATTCCCTGGAGGTTGCCCCGTGAAAGATCTGATTCGACTGAGCGCCGTCGAGGCGGCCACCCGTCTTGCGCGGCGCGAATTGAGTGCCGAAGACTACCTCGGTGCCTTTCTCGACCGGATCGCGGAACGCGAGCCAACCGTGCACGCCTTCGCCCACCTGGCTCGCGACAAGGCGATCGCCACGGCACGAGCACTCGATCAGGGCGCGGTGCGCGGCCCGCTGCACGGCCTGCCGATCGGCGTGAAGGACATGTTCGACACCTTCGACATGCCGACGCAAGGGGGCTCGAAGATCTATGTCGGGCACACCACCCCAATCGATGCAGCCTGCATCGCGCTGTCGCGCCATGCCGGGGCGGTGGTACTGGGCAAGACGGTCACCACCGAACTGGCCACCTTCCCGCCCAACGAGACACGCAACCCGCACAACCCTGCACATACGCCGGGCGGCTCCTCGTCAGGTTCGGTGGCAGCCGTGTCCGACTGCATGCTGCCGCTCGCAACCGGCACCCAGACCCTGGGGTCGACGGTGCGGCCTGCGGCCTACTGCGGCGTGATCGGCTACAAGCCCACCTACAACCTCATCCCGAAGCGGGGCGTGTGGGCCACGTCCGACACGCTTGACACCGTGGGCGTCTTTGGCAAGACCGTACCCGATGTGGCCTGGTTCGTTGCCGGCATGATGAGTTGCCCCGAACTGCGCGTTCCACTCGAGGAGACCGCGCCGACTGCGCTCCGCGTTGGCATCTGTCGCACCTTCGAGTGGGACAAGGCAAGTCCCGAGATGCAACAGGCCCTCGAGGAGGCTGGTCAGCGACTTGCCTCGGCTGGAGCACACGTTCGCGACATCACGCTGCCTGCGTCGTATGCCGACATGCTTCAGGCACAGATCACGGTGGGCACCTTCGAGATGGGACGTACCCTCTCGGATGAGTACCTGCGCCACGGCGAGCGGATGCGTCCGCAACTGCATGAGCGCTGCGCTCTTGCCTGGCAGGTGACGCTCGATGAGTACCAGCGAGCACTGGCCATCGGGCGCGAGTGCCGAGCCCGCATTCCGGAAGCCTTTGCCGACCTCGATGTGCTGCTCGCACCGGCAGCCACCGGCGAAGCGCCTGAAGGGCACGACTGGACCGGTGACCCGGTGATGAACCAGGTGTGGTCCTTCCTGCATACGCCCTGCGTCTCGATTCCGGCCAGTCTGGGTCCGCGTGGGCTGCCACTGGGCCTTCAGGTGATCGGGCGTCTCGATGACGATGCGCGCACGCTGCGCGCGGCGCACTGGATCCAGCAGCAGATGGCCTGGCAACCCTTTGCCGATGCGCACGCGATGCGTGGCCGCGCGTGAGCGCCGACGTGCCGACAGCGGCCGCCATCGAAGCCTCGATGCGCGACTGGGTACAGACGGCCGTGATCGGCCTTGGCCTGTGTCCGTTTGCCGCTCCGGTAGCCAGTCGCGACGCGATCCGCTACTGCGTCAGCACGGCACAGACTGACGATGAAGTCATTGCCGATCTGGTCCGCGAACTCGAAACCCTCGCCGAAGCAAGCCCTGCCCGCCTCGAGACAACGCTCCTCATCGTGCCGCACCACTTCGCCGACTTTCTCGAATTCAACGACTTTCTCGATGTGGTCGACGAAGTGCTGCAGAAACTCGACCTCGAGGGCGAAATACAGGTCGCCAGTTTCCATCCGCAGTACCAGTTTGCCGACAGTGCGCCCGACGATATCGAGAACTGCACCAACCGCTCGCCCTGGCCCGCACTGCATCTTCTGCGCGAGGACAGCGTCGAGCGCGCCACCGAGGGCATGGATGACGCCTCGGCCATCGTCGACAAGAACATCCAGACCCTGCGTGCACTGGGGCATGCCGGTTGGGCCCGCCTGTGGCAGGGCGCGCGCGCTCAGGACCGTACCGACACCGAACCCGATACCCGCAAGGACGATTGATGATGGCAACCCGACGCGTAGTGACCGGACATGACGAGAACGGCAAGGCCATCGTCATCGAGGATGGTCCGGCGCCCTTCGTGCACCTGAACCCTGCACGCCCCGACTATTCCTCCACCGACATCTGGCGCACCCATGCGACGCCCGCGCCCATCGTGCATCGCGCCGCGGAGCCCACCCTGGGTCCCCGGCGGCAACTGCCGACCCGGCAGGGCACGGTGGTACGCATCAACGTGATGCCGCCCGATGACGAGACGCTCGACCGGATGAGCCCGGCGCAGTCGCAGGCCTTCTTTGCCAGCCTCGGCAATGCGGGCGGGGCCACCTTCGGCAAGGGCGGACGCCATCCGATGATGCACCGCACCGAGACCATCGACTATGCCATCGTGATCGATGGTGAAGTCACCATGCTGCTCGACGACAGTGAAGTGGTGCTGCGCGCAGGCGATGTTCTGGTGCAGTGCGGCACCAACCATGCCTGGGTCAATCGCTCGGGCAAGCCCTGCACGATCGCCTTCGTGCTGGTGGATGGCGCATTCGACGAGACCCTCCAGGCGAGCCTCGCGCAGGCGGGCTGACGAACGCCATCTTCCGCAAGACTGCTCTGGGCGGCCGCCAGGAAGGCTGAGACCCGCGCTTCGACGGGCAGTCCACATGGATCAGGAGATCCCGACGTGCAGGTGCGCTACATCAGCCTCGACAGTGCGGTTGGACGAGACCTGCGCATGCGGGGTCTGCTGACCCGGCACGGCCTGGGGGAGATTTCGCAGCGCGCGCCAGGCATTCAGGCATCGCGGGCATTGAATGGCATGTCGATGGCAGAGACCGGATGTCTGCTGGCGCACCATTCGATTCTCACTTCGCTTGAAGAATCGCAGACAACCGTGGTGCTCGAGGATGACGTGGTCCTGTGCATCGATTTCGCAGAAAAGATCGGTCATCTGACCGAATCCCTCGAAGCCTCGCCATTCGACATCGTCTTTCTCGGGCAGACGATTTCCTACGAGGAAACACGGACACACGCAAGGCTGCTCAAGCTTCTCGGCAAATTCAATGAAACCCGGAAGCACCTTTTCATCAGCGCCCATCCGTTTTACCGATTCGGGGCGTTTGCCTATGCAATCAATCGGCAGTCGGTACGGAAAGTCCACGCTCTCCTCAGCACCCTTGACTTGCCCGTGGCTGCGAAGCCCATCGACAGCCTGCTGAAGGATTGGATCAGCAGGGGCCTTCTGAAGGCGGCCGTGATATTTCCCTATCTGGCCGGCGTTGACGCCAGCCTGGAAAGCAGCATGCAAGACCGCAGTGGCCCGATAGAACATCGCACCCACGCGGAAATCGTCAATCTGTATCTGGACGGCTACGCGCCCGATGCCCGCAGTCGATGGGAGACCGTGCTGTCCGGGAGCCCCGACCTTCACGCACTGGAAATCTGCCTGGCGATCTACGGAAGACTGACTCGGCAATGATCAGGGCGTGAGACCAAGTGGCCTTGCTTCCCGCCCCCAGCGCTCGATTTCGGCGGCCAGAAACCGGGCACTCTCTGCCGGCGATGCTGCAAAGGTATCGATGCCCAGGTCGAGCATGCGGGCATGGAAATCGCCGCTGCGTGTAGCCGTAGCCACATCGCGGTAGATGCGATCGACAAGCGCGGCGGGCGTGCGAGCGGGCGCGACCACGAGCCACCATTCGACCCGATCAAAGCCGGGCAGGCCCGATTCGGCAAAGGTGGGCGCATCGGGAAAGGCCGGAAAACGACGCGCGCTGCTCACGCCGATCACCTTGAGGCGGCCCGAGGCAATGTGCTGTTGAAAGCCCGTGGGTGTTGCCATCATGAGATCGATCTGCCCGCCGAGCAGGGCTGCCGTGGCCGGCGCCCCGCCCTTGAACGGGACGTGCACGAGATCGATGCGCGCATCACGCTTGAACACTTCGCCCGCGCGGTGGCCGTTGGAATTGATGCTCGGGCTGCCGTAGGACAACTGCCCCGGACGCGCCCGTGCAAGGGCAATGACCTCGCCGGCAGTACCTGCGGGAAAGTCGGCACG
>CAIKRR010000091.1 GCA_903829815.1 uncultured Pseudomonadota bacterium
CGATCTGGTCGTCGAACGATTAAGTGCGGCAGGCGAGATTCTTGTCGAGTTCGATCCCGTCAGCGCGGCGGACGCCGTGCGCAAAGTGAAGGCGCAGAAGGCGGAAGCCGTGGCTGTCTGCTGCCTGCATTCCTGGGCCAATCCCGAACACGAAGTCCGCATCGGCGAGGTGATCGACCGCGAACTTCCCGAGACCTTCCGCTCCCTCAGCCACGACATCCTCCGCGAATACCGCGAGTACGAACGTACCTCGACAACGGTCCTGAATGCCTATGTAGGCCCCCGCGTCAGCCGCTATCTTGCTGATCTCGAAGCTCTGCTCGAGGAACTCGGCTTCAATGGCCAATTGCTGATCATGCAATCCAATGGCGGCACGATGTCTCCCGCGACCGCCATGCGACTACCCATCGCCACGATGGAATCCGGTCCTGTCGGCGGTATCATTGCCGGTGCCGAGGTGATGCGAGACATCGGCATCAGAAATGTCATCGCCTTTGACATGGGTGGCACCACCGCCAAGGTCAGTCTCGTACGCGAGAGCGAACCCACGATTGTGCAAGGCTATTTCGTCGGCGGTGAGGCGAGCGGGCATCCGGTCATGTATCCCGTCGTCGACATCGTCGAAGTCGGCGCAGGCGGCGGCTCGATCGCCTGGATCGACGAGGTCGGCGGCCTCAAGGTTGGCCCACGCAGCGCCGGCGGCCATCCGGGCCCCGTCTGCTATGGGCAAGGTGGAACTGAGCCCACCGTCACCGACGCCAATCTCGTCCTGGGTCGCTTGGGCGCAGATCGATTTCTCGGTGGTGAAATGCCCCTCGACGTCGCTGCTGCAAGGGATGCCATAAAGCACAAGATCGCTGACCCACTAGGGCTCAGCATCGAGGCGGCGGCTCATGGCATCATCCGCATCGCCATCGCCGAAATGTCGCTTGCGGTGCAATCAGTATCGATCGGACGGGGCCATGATCCACGCGATTTCGCAATGGTGGCTTTTGGCGGCGCAGGTCCGTTACATGCCGCTGAGATCGCCCGCGAACTGCATATCCCGCGCCTCGTGATCCCACGTGTACCAGGCCATTTTTCAGCACTAGGCATGCTGCTGTCGGACCTCCGGCACGATTATGTGCGAACCTATTACAAGCCACTCGATACCTGCGACTTCGAAGCCCTGCTGCAAATATTTTCCGAGATGCGGGAAGAAGGTGAGACGCTCCTGCAGAGCGAGGGAGCATCTGCTGCGGATATCGTCGCGCAGCCCTATCTCGACATGCGCTATGCGGGGCAGGAGTTTCCAATCCAGACACAGGTAGAGGAAGGTTGGCTTAAGGCCAAGGATCGCGAGGCGCTCCGTCGCGCCTTCGACCGCGAGCACAACCAGCGTTTCGGCCATCAGGCCGAGAGCGAACAGGTCGAGGTGGTGAACTGCCGCCTCACGGCGCGGGGTCGTAGGCCCCGCGTCAGTTTTCCACCTGTCGCTCGACACAGTTTGGAAAATCCACCTACCCTTCGGGAGATGATCGTCTCGGATCCAAAGGTACGACTGTCCTGCCCTGCTTACGATCGGGACATGCTGGTCCCTGGCCAGACGATAGAGGGCCCTGCCTGCATCGTCGAATATGCATCCACAACGATCCTGTTCGAGCGTGACCGCCTTGAAGTCTTGCCCACCGGGGAACTGATGATCGAAATTGCGGGAGCCGCATCGTGACTGAAGATCCGAGCTTAGACCCGGTGACCCTGGAAGTCTTGCGCAATGCCTTGCCGGCCATTGCTGCTGACATGGCGATCGACCTGCAGCGCACATCCTACAACATGATGATCTACGAGGTGCAGGACTTCTGCTGCGCCCTCCTTGATGCGGAGGGTCGGCTCATCTGCCAGAATGTCGGTGGCGTATCGCATTTCGTCGCCGATCTTGGCGTCGTGATCAAGGATGGCCTGGGCAAGTTCGGAGTGGATGGCTTCCATCCAGGCGATGTCGTCATCACCAATCACCAGCGGGTAGCAGGCCAACATCTCAACAATGTCTGCGTCTACACGCCCTGCTTTGTCGACGGTGCGCTCGAAGGTTTCGCTACCGTGCGGGCCCACTGGGTTGACGTTGGCGGCCTCTCAACCGGCTTCAGTGCCGCCTCGATGGTCGTCGATCCCTGGATGGAGGGCCTGCAGCTCGA
>CAIKRR010000092.1 GCA_903829815.1 uncultured Pseudomonadota bacterium
AGCGCTGACCGACACGGCGAGTGCGAGTCAGGCACCGCTAGAGAAGTCCGCGGATTCTCGTGCTTCACACCTGCAAGAACTTAGACGTCAGGCCATTGCTGGTGCCAGAAGCAGTAGCGACAAGAGGGAGATTCTCTCGAATGTCCGAGCGCGTTCTGTCGCAATCCGAGACTACGCCCTCCTGCGCGCAGAGGGGCAGTGCGAGGGCTGCAAGCAGCCTGCGCCCTTCGCTGGCAAAGGGAGAAAAGGGCCATATCTCGAGGTGCATCACGTTACGCGTCTTGCCGATGACGGCCCCGACCACCCTGACAAAGTGATCGCTCTCTGCCCTAATTGCCACCGTAGAGCCCACTATTCTTCGGACGCGCATGAGTTCAATCACGGACTCAGGGCGTGGTTAGCGGTGAAGGAAGGAGCCAAGCGATAGTCGGCATACCGGCTCCTCTCGGGTCCATAACGGCCGGCGCAGTCGGGCCTCGGGAGGCGTCGGCGCTAGAGACGAGAGACGTCCAGCCCAGCGGCGTTATCACCGACATCGCGCGGCCAGGTTCGGGAAGAAATCCGACTTGGGCTAGACGACCAGCATCCGATCTTCGCGCGGGTAATCCAAGCATTCAAGAGACCAACTGTTTGGTATGTCTTTTGATATGTAGAAAAGCACTCACTTTAAAACATGAATAAAATCAATGACTTAAAAGGAGTACTGGCGGAGAGGGCGGGATTCGAACCCGCGTCAGGCTATTAACCTGAACACGCTTTCCAGGCGTGCGACTTAAACCACTCATCCACCTCTCCGTGGCCTGCACCGGCAACCCGGGTGGAAGCGGGTGCCCGCCCTCGATCAGTACCCCCTTGCAGGGTTGTTCGATGGGGGGCGAAGGATAGCCGATCGGACGCGGGCAGCGCAATGCTTGGCACGGGCAATTGCTGCATCCTGTCGAGGTGGCTATGTCATAGTACGGGTGTCATCGGCAGACGAGCCGATTGAATCCGGATGCCCGCATGATCGTCTTTGCACTCCAGTGCGCCCACAATCACCGCTTCGAGGGTTGGTTTGCCTCGGGGGATGACTTCGACAGCCAGCAACGTCGCGGTCTCCTTACCTGTCCGACCTGTGGCGAGTCGCATGTCTCGAAATTGCTCACCGCAAAGATCGGCCGTGCTGACACGGCCGCCCGAGCTCGCAGTCGAAGCGAATCCGTCGTTGAAAGCACCCCGGTGCCGGTCGGCTTGCCCGATGCGCAACAGGTGCGTGCCCTGGTCGAACACATGCTGGCGACGACCGAGGATGTCGGCAAGGGCTTTGCGCAGGAGGCGCGGCGCATTCATCGTGGTGATGCTCCCGAGCGGGGCATACGCGGGAGCGCTTCGCGGGATGAAGTGAGCGAGTTGCTCGATGAGGGCGTTCCCATCCTGCCGCTGCCCGTACCGCCGCGGGAAGACTGGCACTGAGCCCGGACATCCTGGCTGACGCTGGCAGACACCTGGCAGACACTTGGCAGCACCGAGGCGGGGTAGGGTCTTCAGGCGGTGAGGCAGACCGTCAGAGTAATTGACTGCTTTAGTCGGGAATAGTATTCTTGACCAACTTGGTCGGAATACGGCGACTCCCCCATCGTCGGCCCCCCAGCGGTCCGGTGCCGGTGCCTGTAGCCCCTTCACGGAGCAACTCATGCGACTCACGACAAAGGGCCGATTCGCTGTCACGGCCGTCCTCGACCTGGCGATGCACGGCCAGAAGCGACCGGTTACTCTGAACGAGATCAGCGAGCGCCAGGGCATTTCGCTCTCCTACCTCGAGCAGCTCTTCGGGCGCATGCGCCGAGGCGGCCTGGTGAAAAGCACGCGTGGGCCGGGTGGCGGCTACCGGCTGGCCCGCGCCATCGCGGAAGTCACAGTCGCTGACATCATCGTCGCGGTGGATGAGTTGATCGACGCGACCCAGTGCGCCGGGCAGGCCAACTGCCGTGAGGGCGGCGACAAGTGCCTCACGCATGATTTGTGGGCCGGTCTGAACGATCACATCTTTTCCTATCTGCGCGGCGTCACCCTGAGCAATTTGATTGATACCCACCAAGCGCCCAACGCAATACTGCAGGTCGTGGCGCTGCATGCCAGCGCCGCCACGCTGCGCGTCAACGGAGGTCAGCATGTCCTTTAATCTCACCGAAAGTGCTGCAGCGCAGATTCGCCGAGTGGTCAGTGGCAAGGGCGCCATTGGCGTGCGGCTCGGCATCAAGGAGGTGGGCTGCTCCGGGTTGGGCTACACCTATGACATCGCCACTGCGGTCGAGGAGGGCGATGTCGTGGTGGAGGCGCATGAGGCCTGCCTGGTGATTGCTCGCGATGCGGTAAAGATCGTCGATGGGGCGGAGCTCGATTTCGTGAGCGAAGGCTTCAAGCAGATCTTTACCGTGCGAAATCCGAACGTGAAAGCCACCTGCGGTTGTGGCGAAAGCTTCACCGTCTGACAGGACTCGAGCTTCCATGAGCAGCACGCTTCAGCAACTGATCGATCAACCGTACCAGCACGGCTTTGTCACCGACATCGAGTCCGATGTCGTTGCACGCGGGCTGAACGAGGACGTCATACGGCTCATCTCGTCGAAGAAGGACGAGCCCGAATGGCTGCTCGAGTTTCGCCTGGCAGCCTACCGTCACTGGCTCACCATGACGTTGCCCGAATGGTCGACCGTGGACTATCCGGCCATCGACTTCCAGGCCATCTCCTACTACGCGGCGCCCAAGGCAAAGAAAAAGCTCGCCTCGATGGATGAGGTTGATCCTGAACTGCTGCGTACCTTCGAGAAGCTCGGCGTCCCGATACACGAGCAGAAGGCGCTGGCGGGTGTCGCTGTCGATGTCATCTTCGATTCGGTGTCGGTGACGACCACCTACAAGAAGCGGCTTGCCGAAGCGGGGGTCATCTTCTGTTCGCTCTCCGAAGCGGTACACGAGCATCCGGAACTGGTTCGTCGCTATCTGGGCTCGGTCGTCGGGGCCAACGACAACTACTATGCGGCACTGAACTCGGCGGTCTTTACCGAAGGCTCGTTCTGCTTCATTCCGCGCGGCGTGAAATGTCCGATGGAGCTTTCGACCTACTTTCGCATCAATACGCAGGAGTCGGGGCAGTTCGAGCGCACCCTCATCGTTGCCGAAGAAGGCGCCGATGTGAGCTACCTCGAGGGCTGCACCGCACCACAGTTCGACACCAACCAGCTGCATGCGGCGGTCGTGGAACTGGTGGCGCTTGAGCGCGCCAGCATCAAGTATTCGACGGTGCAGAACTGGTATGCAGGCGATGCCAACGGCGTGGGCGGCATCTACAACTTCGTGACCAAGCGGGGGGTGTGCAAGGGAGCGTACTCGCGCATCAGCTGGACCCAGGTCGAGACCGGTTCGGCCATCACCTGGAAGTATCCCAGTTGCGTTCTCGAAGGCGATCATTCGGTCGGTGAGTTCTATTCGGTCGCGCTCACCAATCACCACCAGCAGGCCGATACCGGCACCAAGATGATCCACCTGGGGCGCAACACCCGCAGCACGATCATCTCCAAGGGCATCTCGGCCGGTCAGTCGAAAAACAGCTACCGCGGGCTGGTGCAGGTGGGACCCAAAGCCGAGGGTGCGCGCAACTACTCCCAGTGCGATTCGATGTTGATCGGCGACCGATGTGCGGCGAGCACCTTCCCCTATCTGCGCGTCATGAACGAGTCAGCGCGCGTCGAGCACGAAGCGACGACATCCAAGATCGGTGCCGATCAGCTGTTCTACTTTGCGAGTCGGGGGGTCGACAACGAGTCGGCTGTCTCGATGATCATCAACGGCTTTGTGAAAGATGTATTCACGCAACTTCCGATGGAATTCGCGGTAGAGGCATCCAAACTGCTTGGCCTGAAACTGGAAGGGAGCGTCGGATGATCGATGCCGGTGCAGTACCGCTACTGGAAGTGCGTGGCTTGCGTGCCACTGTAGGCGATGATGTCGAGATACTGAAGGGCGTTGAGCTGGTTGTGAAGTCCGGTGAGGTTCACGCCATCATGGGGCCGAATGGATCGGGCAAGAGCACGCTGTCCAAAGTGCTGGCAGGGCATCCGGCCTACACGGTCACCGCCGGCGAGGTTCGCTTCCGAGGTGAGGATCTGCTCGCGCTGCCGGCCGAGGAGCGCGCTCGAGCCGGGCTCTTTTTGGGTTTCCAGTACCCGGTCGAAGTGCCGGGTGTTGCCAACAGCCAGTTCCTGCGCTTGTCCTACAACGCGATTCAGACGCACCGAGGCGGCGAAGAACTCGATCCGCTGGAGTTCGATGACCTGGTGCGCTTGCGCATGAAGTACCTCGAGATGGATCCGGCCTTTCTCGATCGCAGTGTCAACGAGGGATTCTCTGGCGGCGAGAAGAAGCGCAATGAGATCCTGCAGATGGCTGTTCTTGATCCGACGATTGCGCTGCTTGACGAGACCGACTCGGGGCTCGACATCGATGCCCTGCGTATCGTGGCCGGTGGCATCAACCGGCTGCTGCGCGAAGACAACGCGGTCGTGCTGGTCACGCACTACCAGCGCCTGCTCAATTACGTCATCCCCGATTTCGTGCATGTCTTCGATGACGGTCGCATCGTGCGTTCGGGCGGCAAGTCACTGGCGCTCGAACTCGAGGAGCGCGGGTACGACTGGATCACGGCACCGACTGGGCAGGCTGCCAGTCGCGCCGCTTGAACGACCTGGGCGCAGAAACCATGAAGGCGACATCTGGCAACCCCTGGCTCGAAAGCCTGCTGGCCGGTCATGAAGGCCTGCCCACTGCAAGTGCCTCCTGGGTCGACGTTCGTCGGCGCGGCGCACTGGAGCAGGCGCACGCTCTGGCATTGCCGACGCGTACCGACGAAGCGTGGCGCTTTACCGATCTGTCCTCACTGTACCGCATGGCCTTCAAGGTCCTCGGGCAATCCGATCCGGCCGGCGTGCGCAGCGTCTCTGCCGACACCCCTGCCGTCATGGGGCGAATTGCCGCGCATCAACTGCCCGAGGCGGCACACCGGCTGGTCTTCGTGGATGGCATATACGAGCCGGGCTTGTCCACCGCCTGTGTCGCGGAAGGCATCCGGGTCTGCTCGCTCGCCGATGTGCTGGCGGCCGCGGCGGATCCCTTGCATGAGCGCGTACAGGGCACGCTGGGCCGCATCGCTGGCACCGACGATGACGCCCTGGCAACGCTCAACATGGCCTTCCTGCAGCAGGGCGCGGTCGTGTCGCTCGAACGCCATGCGCAGTTGACCGGCCCTTTGCATCTGCTTTTCGTCTCGGCGCAGGCTGATATCGCGGCCCACCCGCGTGTGCTGGTCATGCTCGATGCGCATGCGCAGGCGCACATCGTCGAGGATCACGTCTCGCTCCATGCCGGTGCCGGCTGTGTGAATGCGGTGACCGAAATCCTGCTCGGTGCCGGTGCCAGCCTGCGGCACGCGCGCATACAGCGTGACTCGGGCGCAGCCTTCCATATCGCTCGCTGTGCCGTCGAATTGCAGCGCGACGCACGCTACGAGTCGGTCGCCATCGCCCTTGGGGCACGGCTCTCGAGGCTTGATCTCGATGTTCATCTGCGTGGCGAAGGGGCCCATGCCTCGGTCGACGGGCTTGCCATGATTGCCGGTGGCCAGCTTGCCGACACTCACACCCTCATCGATCATGCCTGTGCCCATGGCACCAGCCGGCAAACCCACAAGGTGATCCTGGCAGGCAACGCGCAGGGCGTATTCAACGGGCGCATCCTGGTTCGACCAGGCGCACAGCAGACCGATTCATCGCAGCAAAGTCGCACCCTGCTGCTGTCGGATCGCGCACGCATCGATGCCAAGCCGCAACTTGAGATCTTTGCCGATGACGTCAAGTGCGCGCACGGCGCAACGGTCGGGCAGATCGAGGCCGATGAGCTCTTCTACCTGGTGAGTCGCGGCATCGCCCCGCCCGCTGCGCGTCGACTCCTCACGTTCGGGTTTGCCGCCGACCTCATCAATCGCCTCGGCATTGCTTCGCTTGAACAGCGTCTGCGCGAGCTCGTTCTCGAGCAGACCGAATCCCTCAGGATACCTGCATGACCATGCTTGACATCGAACGCCTGCGCGGTGATTTTCCTGTCCTTGACCAGGTGAAGGTGAACGGGCGTGACCTGGTCTATCTGGACAACGCGGCCTCGAGCCAGATGCCGCGTCAGGTCATCGACCGCATCGCGCGTTACCAGAGTCTGGAGCACGCCAACATTCATCGTGGCGTGCATCATCTGTCGGATGCGGCGACCACGGCCTATGAGTCTGCGCGCTCGAGCGTGCGTCGCTTCATCAATGCGGCTGAAGATCGCGAGGTGATTTTCACCTCGGGTACCACTGATGCCATCAACCTGGTGGCGCACGGCTGGGGGCGCGCCTGCGTGGGCGAGGGCGACGAGATCATCCTCTCGGAGGTCGAACACCACGCCAACATCGTGCCCTGGCAGATGCTCTGCGAGGAGAAGGGTGCACGTATTCGGGTCATTCCTGTCGATGATCGCGGCGAACTGGACCTTGTTGCCTACGCCAGCCTCTTCAACGAGCGCACCCGCCTGGTGGGCATCGCGCATGTGTCGAACGCGCTGGGGACGGTGAATCCGGTGCGCGAGATGATCGCCACCGCGCATGCGCATGGCGTTCCGGTGCTGGTCGACGGTGCCCAAGCCGTTGCCCACGAGGTGGTCGACGTACAGGCGCTCGATTGCGACTTCTACGCATTTTCGGGTCACAAGCTCTACGGCCCCACCGGCATCGGCATCCTGTACGGGCGTGCGGCGCTGCTCGAGCGCATGCGCCCGTTCAAGGGGGGCGGCGACATGATCCTGTCGGTGAGCTTCGAGAAGACCACTTACAACATCATTCCGCACAAGTTCGAGGCTGGAACGCCCCCGATCATGCCGGCCGTCGGGCTGGGTGCGGCAGTGGAGTACCTCTCGGGTCTGGGCTTGGCAAAGGTGGCTGCGTGGGAGCAGAGCCTGCTTGCCTACGGTACCGAGCGCCTCAGTGCCATCCAGGGTGTACGCATCATTGGCACCGCGCGTCACAAGGCGGCTGTCATCTCCTTCAATATTGCCGATGTGCATCCGCATGATGTCGGCTCGCTCCTCAATGACGAGGGGATCGCGGTCCGCACAGGCCATCACTGTGCACAGCCGGTGATGAAGCGCTACGGTGTTCCGGCAACCGTGCGAGCCTCCTTTGCCTTCTACAACACGCGCGCCGAGGTCGATACCCTGGCGGGTGCGGTGGACAAGATCCGCCGACTGTTCGAGTAGACACCGCCGTGGAATCCAGACAGCTCTATCAGGAAGTGATCCTCGATCACAATCGAAAGCCGCGCAATTACGGCCGTCTCGAGTCACCGACGCACCACTCGGAGGGTGTGAATCCGCTTTGCGGCGATCACATCTTTCTCGACCTTGCGCTCGAGGCACAGACCATCGCCCGAATCAGCTTCGAGGGGCAGTCGTGCGCCATCTGCAAGGCTTCGGCTTCGATGATGTCCTCCGTGGTCAAGGGCCGCAGCGTGCTCGAGGCAGACCGCATGGTCGAGGGTTTTCGCGCCCTGGCTACCGGTCAGGCGAGTGCCGAGCAGATGACTGATCTGGGTCGACTGCGCGTCTTCGAGGGCATCAAGGATCTGCCCTCGCGCGTCAAGTGCGCGGTGCTTCCGTGGCACACCCTCCATGCGGCGCTGCATGCCGAATCCGCAACAACCACCGAAGGCGATGCCGACCCGGTTCCGGGCAGCGCCTAGCAGGAATATCGACCATGCCCAAGATCGCCGAAATCGAACCCACACCCAATCCCAACGCGCGCAAGTTCATCCTGAAAGAACCGCTCAGCTGGGGCATCGCACGCTCCTATGACAACGCGGCCGAGGCAGCCGGCGACCCGCTGGCCTCTGCCATCTTCGATGTCGAGCATGTCACCAGTGTCTTTTATGTGGATCACTGGATCACGGTGACCCAGAGCGGCAAGGGTGATTGGCAGGAACTGCTGCGGGAAATAGCCAAGCCCATCCGCGAGGCGCCGGCAGCACAAGCCCATTCTGATGCGGTGAGCGCGGCCGATCCGCTCGATGATCCGGCGCTTTCGGAAGAAAATCGCCTCAAGCTGCATCGCATCATGGATGTGCTGGACGACCGCGTGCGCCCTTATCTGCAGCAAGATGGCGGTGATCTGAATGTCATCAGCTTCGATGGCAAGGAACTGCGCGTTCACTACCAGGGCGCCTGCGGCAGTTGCCCCTCGTCGCTCTCGGGGACCTTGAGTGGCATCGAGAGCCTCACGCGTGAAATCGATCCCGATATCGTCGTGATACCGGTCTGATCCACCTGCTGTGATGAGGCCAGTTGGTACAATCGGCCGCATCCAGGGAGGTGGGCATGACACGAGCCGTTGAGAACCCGGGCGCACCGGACACCGAGCGTTTTCGCCTGCGGCGGTTTCTCGAGACATTGCCCGCGACTGAACTGGAACGGGTCGGCCCTGCCGATCTGATCGACGTGGCGGCCAGCCTCGAAGGTAACCCGCGCGCAGTGCTGTTCGAGTCGGCTGGTGCAACGCCAGGTGCCATCGGGCTTTCGGCACTGCCTCTGGTGGGCAATGTGAACGCCAGTCGATCGCGTCTGGCGCTTGCTTTCGAGACGACAGAGGCCGGGCTTCTGGATGAGGTGAGACGGCGGCTCACACAACCGGGCAAGCGCGTACGGGTCGACCGTGACCAGGCGCCTGTGCAACAGGTCGTGCTCACCGGCCCGGATGCCGACATGACCTGCCTGCCGGTGCATCTGCAGCATGCGCTCGATGGCGCACCGTACCTGTCGGCAGGCATCGACTACGCGCTCGACCCGGAGAGCGGCTGGACCAATGTGGGGGTGCGCCGCCTCATGCTGCGCTCGGCCACAGCGGCGGGCGTCGACGTTCAGGCGCCCTCGGACCTGCGTGCGCTCTACGAGCGCCAGGTCGCACAGGGCAAGCCGCTCCCGGTGGCCTTCACGGTAGGGGCTCACCCGATCGACTTCGTTGCTGCGGTGATGCGTATTCCCACTGATGAACTCGATGTTCTGGCACGTCTGCGCGCAGCGCCGCTGCCGCTGGTGAAGTGCGTCACCAACGATGTGCTCGTGCCTGCGGATGCCGAACTCGTGATCGAGGGTTTCCTCGATGCCGGCGGCTATACCGAGCAGGAGGGACCGTATGGCGAGTTTCTCGGCTACTACGGCGAGGTCAAGAAGAATCCGCTGTTCCATGTCACGGCGATCACGCATCGCCACGATGCGATCTTTCAGACGGCTACCATCAGTGGTCGCACCATGGCCCGTACCGACACGGCGCAGTTGTGCGCCCTGCGCGCCGAGGTCGTGGTCTGGAAGGCGCTCGAGTCCGCGGTACGGGAAGTGCATGCGGTGCATGCACTGGCCGCAACCGGCGGCAGTTTCCATGTACGGGTCGCGATTCGCTCTCGCGTGCCCGGCGAAGCGGGCAATGCGATTGCAGCCGTGTTCGGCTGCCTTGCCAACGTGAAACATGTGTACGTCACCGACCCTGATATCGACATCTTCTCCGACGAGCAGATGGAGTGGGCCATGGCGACGCGGTTCAGCGCCGATCGTGATCTGGTGATTCAGTCGGGGCTGCGCGCCATGCCGCTTGATCCCACCCTCGAGGGCGAACGCACCTGGACCAAGGCCGGGTTCGATCTTACCCGGCCACCGGGCCGTCCCGGTGCCACCGAGTCGCTTTGGCAGCGCATACCCGAACCCCCGAAGGCCGTCAGTCCCGAGTCTCCAGCCACCGTCGAGGCCCTGCTCCTGGCACGCGCCTGCTTCTTCATCGACCTGATGCATGGCACAGGCAGCCGCGACGGACGCGAGATCGTCCTCGCGCTCGAGTCGCTGCGCGCGGCCGGGCGCCTGCAGCGCGATGATGAAGGTCGCTATCGAGTGGGCGCATGAATGTGCCCCGGAGGGCTGCCGTGCTGGGTACAGCCGTGTTGCTGGCAAGCGCAATCGGCTCGAGTCATGCGCAGACCGCGCCCGCGCCGGTACCGCTCATTGCCGGTGGTCGGCCGATTCACTGGGTGGTGCCGTGGCCTGCTGGCGGGCCACTCGATCTGGTGGCACGGGTGCTCGGCCAGCGTCTTGCCGAGCAGATGGCGGTGCCGGTACTGGTGGAAAATCGTCCGGGGGCTCAAGGCAATGTCGGCACCGAGTGGGTTGCGCGCGGTCCTACCGACGGCAGCGTCCTGCTGATGGCGGTGCCCGGCTTGCTGACCAATCCCTGGTTCATGCGCAACAGCATCAACCCTGATGAACTGGTGCCGGTGGTCAAGCTCACATCGCTCACCTTCGTGCTCTTGTCACACCCGGGTTTTGCCCCGCGCACGCTCGATGCCGTGCTCGACGCCATCCGTCGCCGTCCTGGCGCAGTCTCCTGCGGGGCGTCCGGTTCGCTGCCAAGCGTGGGGTGCCTGATGCTCTCGCAACTGGCCCAGGCCGAGATCCTCCAGGTTCCCTACCGGGGCAATGGTCCGGCGCTCAACGCGCTGGTTGCCGGCGAAATCAATCTGCTCTTCGATGTGAGCAACACCGCCGTGCCGCAGATGAAGTCGGCCCGGGTCCGTGCCATTGCATCCACCGCCTTGCAGCGTACGCCAGGCGCACTGGCCGATGTGCCGGTCATGGCCGAGAGCGTGCCCGGATTCGAGTTGATGGGCTGGCAGGGTGTGATGGTGGCACGCGGCACGCCGGTGGCGATCATTCAACGATTGAACCAGGAAATCAACAACGCGCTCGATCATCCCGAGGTGCGCGCCCGCCTGGTCGACAGTGGACTCGAAGTGGCAGGTGGCTCGGCGGCAGCGTTCGCCGCCACGGTGCGAGCGGATACGGCGCGCTACGGGCGCATCCTGACAGCGGCTGGCGTGAAGCCTGAGTAGTGCCTGGCAGGCGCCTCGCCCCTCCGGCTCTCAGAGGCCGGCAAGCAGCCCCTTGCGCCGACTCCAGTCGGTCACCGTGTCGATGCAGGTCTTCAACTGGTCGGCCTGTCCCACGTAATAGTGCGTGGCTCCCTTGATCTCGACATACTCGCGGTCGGGGGTGGCGAGCGCCTTGTGGATCACCGGATTGTGGGTGGCTGGCACTGCGTCATCAGCTTCGTTGACGATCTGCAGAACTGGCGTCTTGTGGATGCGTGTTGCATTCACCGCACCCTTGGCATTGGAGTGGTCGATCGACCACTGCGAGAGCCATGAGCGCAGGGTCGAGAAGCGTCCGAGACCGGCTGGCGCCGAATTGGCAACTCGCGGATCGCCGAGATAACACCAGTTCGGCCGCCGGCCGTTGGGGTCTACGCTCGGATCGATCCAGCGCACATCGCACATGGTTCGATGCACGACAAAACCCCGTTCGGTTTCGCCATCATTCTTGCGGCGCAGGCGCTCGAGCGTTTCCTGCACCCAGGTGGTGATGCGCCGGTTGCGGGCCTCTTGCGCGGCGCGAAACTGCGCGACGAAGTCGGCACTGAAGGGCGGACGCTGCAGCGCGTCGGCCGCGTAGATGTCGAGGGCACGATCACGCGTGTCGGGGTCGAGTTCGTGGGTCACCGAGGGGTCGATCCATTCGGTGAGCGTCTCGGCGCGACTCAGATGCGCGGCGATGAAGATGATGCCGTCGGCCGGCGACAGCCCTGCGCGCGTGAGGTCGTACTCGTCGCCTGCCGGCGTATGGGTGATCGAGGGCGCTTCAGCCTGCGCCTGGTAAAAGAGCGAGAGCGAGCCACCGCCTGACCAGCCCACCAGGATCACCTTCTTGTAGCCCAGCACCTCGCGCGCATGGCGAATGTGCTGTCCCAGGTCATAGACGACTTTCTCCATGATGAGGGCGCTATCGTTCTTCGGGTACCGGCTGGCCGCGCAGATGACATGCAGACCGGCATCGGCCAGCGCAGTGGGCATCGGCAGCAGGTGCAGGGTGGAGGAGGGGTGCATGAAGATGTACACCGTGTCCGACGGCCGATCGCGTGGCAGCAGTCGCTGACCCTCGACGTAGGTGTGCCCCTGGGTTCCGACAAAGCCGTAGGTTTCGGCAACCTTCGAGACTTCGGCAAACTTGATGATGATGGGCAGACGATCCCATGCGCAGGCTGTACTTGGAGCAGTCATCGTTGTCACCTCGAAAGTCGGTTCTGCAGGCCTGCGAACACGCGTCAGTGCGTGCTGCGACAGGGGCGAGGGTGGCATGATACCCACCTGGCGTGATTGCGCGGCGCACCGGGCAGCGGGGCAGCAGGCGACCCGCCCATGAAAAAGGCCTGAGCCGCAGCGGCTCGGCGAGGAGGAGAAGCGGCATGTTGACGATGGGATCGGCACTCGATCGTTGTGCCCGGCTGCATGGCACGAATCCTGCCATCATCGATCGCGAACGACGTTTCACCTGGGCCGAGCACATCGATCGGGTAAGCCGCGCCGCCGGCATCCTGCTGCAATTGGGCCTGGTACCCGGTGAGCGATTCGGCATCCTCTCGCGAAACACCTTCCGGCATTGCGAACTGCTGCATGCGGGGTACTGGTCCGGCATCGTTCCGGTGCCGGTCAATACGCGCCTTGCACCCGCCGAAATCGCCCAGATACTGCTTGATGCACAGGTGCGCATTCTGGTGCTGGACGAGGTCTTTGTCGGTCTGCTCGACGATCCGGTGCTTGCGCACTTGCGCAGCCAAGCCTTCATTCTCGGGCCATTGCCGGCCATGACCGGGCTGCCACACTATGAGACGCTGCTCGCCTCGGCTCGAGCGGCGCCGTTGCATGACAGTCGTGAAGACGATGACGCCATCCTGCTCTACACCGGTGGCACGACCGGACGCGGCAAGGGCGTGCGCCTCAGCCACCTGAACGCGGTGTCCAACGGCCTGCAGATGACGGCTGCCTGTGGCCTGCGCTCTGACGACGTATACCTGCATGTGGCCCCGATGTTCCATTCGGCCGACCTCCTCGGTACGGGTGTGACCCTGCAAGGCGGGGCTCATGCCTTTCTTGCACAGTTCTCGCCGCAGGCCTTGCTCGAGGCGATGCAAGACCTCGCGGCAACCTGGACGATGCTCGCCCCGACGATGATCATCCTCACCCTGCAACAGGCGCAGCCTGCAGACTACGATCTGCGGCGACTGCGCACGGTGCTCTATGGCAGCGCGCCGATGGCACCCGAGTGGACCCGACGCACCATCGAGGCACTGCCGCAGGTATCGATCGTGCAGGGCTATGGTCTCACCGAGACCTCGCCCATTCTCACCGTGCTCGGTGATGCCGAGCACCGGGCGGCGATGGTTGATGGCGACCTGACGCTCCTGCGTGGTGCAGGGCGCCCTTTGGTCGGCATCGACCTTCGCATCTGCGACGAGGACGGGCGCGAGGTACCGGTGGGTGAGCCCGGTGAAGTGTGCGTGCGCGGCCCCAATGTGACCGGCGGCTATCTCGGGCAGCCTGAAGCCAACGCGTTGGCCTTTTGCAACGGGTGGTTTCACACCGGTGATCTCGGACGGGTCGATGAAAACGGCTATCTCTTCCTCCTTGATCGCAAGAAAGACATGATCATTACCGGCGGCGAGAACGTGTACTCATCCGAGGTGGAACAGGCGCTCTACCAGTATCCAGGCGTCAGCGAGTGCGCCGTGGTGGGTGTGCCTGACCCGACCTACGGCGAGGCGCTGGTGGCAGTCATCGTGCCTGCGCCCGGTCATGAACTGAGCACCGCGGTGCTGGTGGCCCACTGCCGTGGTCTCATCGGCGGCTACAAGATTCCGCGCCGCATGGAATTCGTGCCACAGTTGCCCAAGTCGGCAATGGGCAAGATCCTGAAGACCGAACTGCGTCGCATCCACGCTGTGGCGCCCGATGACGAACGCCCAGACGCGCCGCGCCCGGGTCAGCCAGGAGTTGCTGCATGAAGACCGGATTTTCCGTCGGCACCACGTTGGTCGCTACCCTCACGGTCGATCGCGACCGCACCATTGCCTTCATGGGCGACGAACTGCGCGTCTACGCTACGCCAAGCATGGTGCTCGATGTCGAACAGACCTGCCGCCAGCTGCTGCTTGCCTGGCATGACGAGGGCGAAGATTCGGTGGGCGCCCATGTCCACATCGATCATCTGGGTCCAACCATGCTCGGTCAGGTGGTGAGCGTGGATGTCCGGGTGGCCGAACTCGATCTGCCGCGGGTGGTGTTCGAGGCAGAGGTGCGCGACGAACTCGATACCGTCGGGCGCGCGCGTCACGTGCGCTTCGTGATCGATCGCGCCAAGCAGGCCGAGCGCTTGCGTCGGAAGGGCGCGCGCCTGGCCGCTGCCCGATCGGGTGTCTGAGCAATGAGCGACTCCAGCCGCAAGGTGCCGGTCTACTGCTACCAGTGCGTGGCAGGCCCCGATCTGCTGACGGTCGAGGTGAAGGACGGGGTGGCTGAACGGATCGAATCCAACTACGCGGTGAGTGCCGAGCATCCGGGCGGTGGCCGCGTCTGCGTGAAGGCCTACGGCCTCATCCAGAAAACCTACAACCCCAATCGCATCCGGCAACCGATGCGTCGTACCAACCCGAAGAAGGGACGTGACGAAGACCCCGGCTTCGTGCCGATTTCCTGGCGCGAGGCGCTCGATCTCGTGGGCGAGCGCCTGCGCCGGATTCGCGAGCAGGGTCTCACCGATGCGAGCGGCTTTCCCCGCCTGGCGATCTCGACCGGCGGGGGCGGCACCCCGGTGCAGTACATGGGCACATTTCCGGCCTTCATGGCGGCCTGGGGCGCGCTCGATCAGGGCTATGGTGCCGGGCAGGGGGTGAAGTGCTATCACTCCGAGCACCTTTATGGCGAACTGTGGCATCGCGCCTTCATCGTTTCGCCCGACACGCCCTATGTCAACTACATCATCAACTGCGGCAACAATGTCGAGGCCTCGGGCGGCGTGGCGGGCATCTGGCGTGAAGCCGATGCGCGCTCGCGCGGTTGCAAACGCGTGCAGGTCGAACCGCACCTGTCGATCACCGGTGCCGTCTCGGCCGAGTGGGTGCCGATCCGCCCCAAGACCGATGCAGCGTTTCTCTTTGCCCTCATCCATCACATCGTGCACGAGCGCGACTGGCGCGAGGTGTGCGATGTGCCTGCCCTGCGCGATCGATCCAATTCGCCCTATCTGGTTGGCCCCAACGGCTGGTTCATGCGTTCTCCCGAGTCGGGCAAGCCCCTCGTCTGGGACGAGGCTGACGGTTGCCCGAAACCGCATGACGCTGCCGACCTGATTCGACCGGCGCTCGAGGGTTCGTTCGAAGTCGATGGCGTAGAACACGGCCCTGATGGTGTGGTTCATACGCATCAGGGCGTGCGCGTGCGCACTGCCTTCCAGTGCCTGCTCGATCACATGAAGCCCTACGACCCCGAATGGGCCGCTGCCCAATGCGACGTGCCAGCCCACACCATCCGGCGCATCGCCGATGAGTATCTGGCCCATGCCTGTGTCGGTGAGACCATCGAGATCGAAGGACAGGTGCTCCCCTTTCGGCCAGTAGCGGTGATGCTTGGCAAGACGGTCAACAACGGCTGGGGTGGCTACCACTGCTGTTGGGCGCGCACGATGCTCGCGCTCCTCGTGGGCGCGCTCGAAGTGCCCGGTGGCACCCTGGGCACTACGGTGAAGCTGGTGCGACCTGCGTTTTCGCGTACCGGCTCCGTGTTGCCCGGAGAAGACGGCTTCATGGCCTTCCAGTTCAATGAAACCTCGCGTGAGGGCTGGTTGCGCGACCCGCATATCCGCAATGCCTATCGCACGCTCGTTCCTCTGGTGTCCGATTCCCCCTGGTCACCGGCGCTCGGGCCGGCGCATCTGCCCTGGCTCTTCCAGAAGACCCCGCCGGCCAATTGGCCGCGCGTGAATCCGCCCGATGTCTGGATCTGCTATCGCACCAATCCGGCCATCTCGTCCTGGAATGCGCCCCAGGTGGCCGAGCGGTTGGCCGAATTTCCCTTCATCGTCGCCTTTGCCTACACCGACGACGAGACCAATCACTTTGCCGACGTGCTCCTTCCTGAGTCGACCGATCTGGAGAGCCTGCAACTGATCCGTATCGGCAGCACGAAATTCACCGAACAGTACTGGAAGCATGAGGGCTGGGCGATTCGCCAGCCTGTCATTGACCCGCTGCACGATACGATGGACCTCACCGATGTGGCCACCGCGCTTGCAGAGCGCACCGGCATTCTCGATCGCTATGTCGAGGCGATCAACAAGGGCGCAGCCGGTATGAACCTGCGCGATCGCAAAGGGCGCTTCGACTACAGCCTGGACCCCGCGCAGGCGCCCAGCCGTGAATCGGTGTGGGATGCGGTCTGCAAGGCAGCAAGCAACGACCTGAGTCAGGGCGAGGCCGTGCACGACCTTGAGTGGTTTCGCGACAACGGCTTCCAGTTGCGGCCCTTTCCGCAACTGGACTGGTACCTGCACCCTGCCATGGTGCGGCAAGGGCTGCGCTACGAACTGCCGTATCAGGAGCGTCTGGTGCGTCATGGCCATCAGCTCGCCAACCGCTTGCAGGAGACCGGCGTCGACTGGTGGGCGCAGCAACTGGCCGAGTACCAGCATCTGCCGGTCTGGGAACCTTTCCCCGACATCTGGATCGACTACGCGCGCGAGTACGGACGCGATCCTGCCGAGTTTCCGTTCTGGGCACTCACGGCTCGCTCGATGCAGTACAGCTGGGGCGCCAATGTCGGACTACCACTCGTCAACGAGCTGGCCAACAACATCGCCGGACACCGCGGGGTGGTGATCAATCGAACGGCAGCACGCCGCCTGGGCATCGCCGAGGGCGATGAACTTCTGCTCGAGTCGGTCTCGGGACAGACCCGAGGGCAGGCAGTGCTGCGCGAGGGCATTCGGCCTGATACGGTCCTGATGATCGGGCAGTTCGATCACTGGAAGACCCCCTATGCGCGTGACCTCGACCTGCCCAGCCTCAATTCGCTCACCGACCTGTCCTTGAAGCTCACCGATGGCACCGGCAGTGGGGCTGACCTCATGCGCGTGAAGATCACTCCATTGAAGAAAGGAGGGCGTCGATGAGCGCCGCTGCGAATCCGCGCTGGGGTATGACGGTTGACTTGAACCGTTGCGTGGGATGCCAGACCTGCACCGCCGCCTGCAAGCACGCCAATGACACGCCGCCCGAGGTGCAGTGGCGCCGCGTGATCGACATCGAGCAGGGTACCTTTCCGAGCGTCGAGCGCCTCTTCATGGTGGTGGGGTGTCAACACTGTGAAGAGCCGCCTTGCGTACCGGTATGTCCGACCGGTGCGACGAAGCAGCGTGCCGACGGGCTGGTAACGATGGACTACGACCAGTGCATCGGTTGCGCCTATTGCGCGGTTTCCTGCCCCTACCAGGCACGCACCATCGTGCATGAAGAGCGCGGCTACTTCGCAAGCGGACGTACCCCACAGGAGGTGGCGACGAGCCACCCCGAGCGACGTGGGGTTGCACAGAAGTGCACCTTCTGTGTCGACCGTGTCGATGAGGGGCTGGCGGCAGGTCTGGTGCCGGGGGTCGATCCCGCTGCAACACCCGCCTGTGCTGCCTCGTGCATCGCCAGTGCCATTCAGTTTGGTGACTTCAACGACCCGCAGAGCAAGGTCTCGCAACTTGCGCGCGACATTCCGTCGTTCCAGATGCATGCACAATTGGGCACGAACCCGCAGATTCGCTATCTGTACGAGACGCCTGCGGTCCCCGGCCGTGACAGTGCGATCGACGATGACGAGCGCCTGAGCGATCTGGCCAATCCGCTCACTGGACCATTGCAGCGCTTCTGGGACTGGCGCGCCGCGATGAACTGGTGCTTTGGAGGCACCGGCTCCGGGCTTGCCATCATTGCCACAGCCCTGTCGGTCGCCGGCCTGATGCCCGCAGCCTTGCTCCGTAGCGCTGTCTTCGGCGCAGGTGTGCTTATAGCCATCGGGCTTGTCTGCGTGTTTCTGAAGATCGGTCGCCAGTTGCGCTTCTGGCGCGCCGCCCTGCGCCCGCACAGCTCCTGGATGAGTCGCGAACTCTACGTCGTAGCACTCTTTTACCTGGCGCTTGGCGCCATGCTCCCTGGCTCGCCGGCCGGTTCTCCAGGCTTTGTCGCCTGGGCTGCAGGTGGCTGTGCGCTGGCCTTCCTTGCCTGTCAGGCCATGATTCTCTTCAAGGCGCGTGGCATTCCAGCCTGGCGCGTGCACCCGGTGCCAGCGCTCATCGTCGTGAGCGGTCTGGCCGAAGGGGCTGGTGCCGCGCTCGTGCTGGCTGCCGTCAAGAGGGCAGCCGATCCGGGCTCCAGTGCCGTTTCTGGTGCTGTGGCCGCTTCGAGCATGCACATATCGCCGGATGCGCGACTCCTGCCGGTGCTCGCAGCAGGCTTGATCGGCTTGCTCGCGCTTCATGCTGCTCTCTGGCGCCGACACGTGGTGCGGGCCGCTGCACAAGGTATAGGGCCCCTGGCTCGCACCGAGTTTGCCCGTATCAGCCCGGTTCTCCACGCTCTGGGGCACGCCGCTCCGATCGTGCTGGGGGGTTTGATTCTGAGTGGCGCAGGCCCGGAGCCTATCCTGGCAGCAGCGGCTGGTACCCTGGCCGTCGCCGGCGGCTTCTGGTGGAAGTTCTGCCTGATCGTGCGCGCCGGATATCAGCAGGGATTTTCCTTGCCGCGGATACCGCAACGCGGTTCCGGGCGAAATGCGGCACCCGAACGTCATGTTTCACCCAGGCGCAGTGAAGGGCCTGCATTGAACGCCGCCCAGACGAGCGCCCGCGCAGGAACCCACTTTTAATCAAAATGGGACTGATGGCCATTGACGGAACGGTCGAGACATTCGCCTGAACCCGTTCTGACCCGCACTCAAAGGCCTCTTTCCAGAGGCCTTTTTTTTGGATAGGCCGTGGGCTGCCTGTCCCGTTTTGCCCCCCCACGTCTGCGACCCGAGCCTGCTTGCTTCACGAGTCCTGACCTCAGACCGTATACTTTTGGCCTGTCCCCTGTCAGCATCGTCGCTGTCTCGGGTGGCTTGCACGAAAAACCCTGTCAAAGACTGAGTCCAAGGGCTCAAAGGGAGGACGTCATGAAGTTCACTGCCGGTAGCCCCGCAGGCCCTCTGGCCGTTTATTCGCTGGCCGCCATGGCCCTGGCGGTCGTTGCGGCCCTGGCCTCCACCCCCTCGCTGGCGCAGGTCAAGGTGGGCGTGAACGTCTCGGCGACTGGCCCGGCCGCATCCCTGGGGGTGCCTGAGAAGAACACCATCGAGTTGCTGCCGCAGACCATCGCCGGCCAGAAGATCACCTACATCGTGCTCGATGACGCCTCGGACACGACCACCGCGGTGACCAATACCCGCAAGTTGGTCACCGAAGACAATGTCGATGTGGTGATCGGCCCCACCATCACGCCGAACGCACTGGCGATGATCAATGTCGTTGCTGAAGCAAAGACGCCGATGATCGCGCTGGCCGCTTCTGCTGCCATCATCAATCCGATGGACGCACGTCGTCAGTGGGTCTTCAAGACGCCGCAAGATGATATCCAGATGGCGACGGCCATCGCGGCGCACATGTCCAACCGGGGAATTCGCCGTGTGGCCTTCATCGGATTTGCCGACGCCTATGGCGAAGGCTGGTGGCAGGAATTCAACAAGGTTGCCAGCATCCAGCGTTTGGAGATCGTGGCGAGCGAGCGCTTCAACCGCACCGACACATCGGTGACAGGCCAGGTGCTGAAGGTCATGGCTGCACGCCCAGACGCAGTGCTCATCGTCGGTGCTGGCACGCCGGCCGCATTGCCGCACAAGTCGCTGAAAGAACGGGGCTACGCGGGTGCGATCTACCAGACACACGGCGTCGCCAACAACGACTTCCTGCGCGTGGGCGGCAAGGACCTTGAAGGGGCCTTTCTGCCTACCGGCCCGGTGGTGGTTGCCCGTCAGTTGCCCGACAGCAATCCGGTCAAGGCGGCGGCCCTCGAGTACGTCGATCGCTACGAGGCCCGGTACGGCCGGGGCTCGGTGTCCGCTTTCGGTGCACACGCCTGGGATGCCGGCCTCATTCTCCAGAAAGCCTTGCCGGCGGCCCTGGCCAAGGCCAAGCCGGGTACGCCTGAGTTTCGCGCGGCGCTACGCGATGCCATCGAATCGACCCGCAATCTGACTGGCGCCCACGGGGTGTTCAACATGAGCCCGACCGATCATTTGGGGCTTGATCAGCGCGCACGCGTGATGGCCACGGTGAAGAACGGCACCTGGGCTTATTCGCCAGCCGACTGACGTCGCTGCCGGCGGTTCATCAAGGTGGGGGTGAGTCCCGTGGCAAGCGTCAGAACGCCGCCCACGAGCGTGACGGCCACCATGGGGTAGGGCGTGCCGTTGGCCACCAGACTGTAGGTCTGAGAGAAGAGCGCGCCCAGCATCATCTGCACGAATACGCCGAGCCCGGAGGCGGTACCGGCAAGCGCCGGGTCGACCTGGATGGCACCGGCTTGTGCGTTGGGCATCGCCAGCCCCTGGCCAAAGGTGACGAGAAACCCAGGCAGAAAGATCAGTAGTGCGGTGAGCGATCCCCCCAGAATGAAGGCACTCTGGACCAGCACGGCAAGTGCGGTAAAGGCCGAGCCGAACAGCACCATATCGTCGAGCCGTACGCGGCGCGTCAGGCGGCTGGCAACGAAGGTGCCGCAGAAGTAGCCGAACGGAAAGCACAGGAAGAACAAGCCAAACTCGGTGGATGAGCGTCCGAGCAGGTCTTTCATCATGAAGGGGGCTGCCGTGGCCATGGCCATGAAGGTGCCGCTCGATATGCCGGATTGAAGCACATAGGCGAGAAAGCGCGGATTGCTCATCAGGCGCAGATGGCTGCGCACGAAGCCTCCCGCGACCTTGCCACGACCGCTGTGCGTTTCCTTGAGAACCAGAAAGGCGGTGAGGGTGATGGCGCACCCGGCCGCAAAGGCAAACCAGAACACGCTGCGCCAGCCGAAGAAGTCAAGCAGCGTGCCGCCAATCAGCGGCGCGCTCATCGGGCCCAGGGTATACGCGGCGGTGAGAAGGGCAATGATCCGCACAAAGCCATCGGCCCCATAGGTATCGCGTGCCATGGCACGGGCAAGCGTTACCCCGCATCCGGCGCCCAGCGCCTGCAGGAGGCGCCCGGCAAACAACATGCCGATGCCCACCGACAGCGCGGCCATCAGGGTGCCTGCCAGGAAAAGACCCAGTCCGATCAGCATCACTGGCCGGCGGCCGAAGCGATCGGACAACCCGCCGTAGAGCAGGGTGGCGATCGCGATGACGAAGAGCGTGACGCTGAATGTGAGCCCGACGACCGCGCTCGAGATGCCGAACGCCTCTTTCACCGCCGGCATCAGCGGCAGGAACATGTGGATCGACAGCGGCCCGATGAGGGAGACGGCGGTCAGTGCAATGGCGAAACGGGCGTCGGGCAAGCGGGGCATCGGCAGCATGATCCTCGTGTTCACGGAGCCCAGCCGGTGGCCGAGCCAGATAGAATGATCCGTGCGAGCCTTGACCACATCAGGATGGATTCGGCGCTCGCAGGATACGCCGGGTGGGGCACCTGTGCGAATGGCCGCGCGCGCACTCCGAAAACGAGCGAGATCACCCCATGGAAGAACCCGAATATCAGGTTACCCGGCGCGAGCCGGGCTTCGAGATACGCCGCTACGCCGCACGCATGGTGGCCGAGACAGTGGTGAGCGATCGCCATCCCAAGGCCGCGACCGCAGGATTCAGGCGTCTTGCCAACTACCTGCTCGGTGAAAACGAGGGCAGGCGTACCGGATCGGCCGATGAAATCGGCAAGCCGATGACCTTGCTCATGGGCGCACCCTACGTGCAGATCTCGGCCGACAACGGCCAGTTGCTGCAGTTTCCGCTACCACGACGGCTGCAGCAAGGCAGCGTGCCGGTGCCGCGCGACGAGAAGGTGCTGATTCGCGCGCTGCGGCCGCGCCGCGTAGCGGTGATTCGCTACACCGGGGTGTGGACGGAGCCCCGATTCAGCCTGCATCTCGGACAATTGCAGAATGCGCTGCGCGCGAGCGGCCTTGCCTGGACCGGAGCGCCTGAATGGGCACGCTACGATCCGCCCTGGAAACCCTGGTTCGTACGCCGCAACGAAATCTGGCTGCAGCTCGCGTCCGAGTCCGATGCAGACTCGAGCGCCGCTACGGCGGCATCGAGTGACGCTGCGCCTGCAGACGACTGAGCTCGTCGTGGGTAGCGCACGGCCGCCTTCGTCTTTCTCGCAGACCTTGCCATCGCCACTGCAGATTGCCGTCTTCTGCCGGGTGGTCGACAACTTCGGCGATATCGGCGTTTGCTGGCGGCTGGCGCGTCAACTGGTGACCGAACACGGCGCCCAGGTGCGTCTCTGGCTTGATCGGCTCGATACGCTGGCGCCGATCGCAGCGGGTGTCGACATCACTGCCGAAGCACAGGTCATCGAGGGCATCGATCTGCACCAGTGGACGAGCGGCAGTTTCGAAGCGCCAGCATTCGGCATGGGTGCCTCTGACGCTCCACCATGCGTGGATCACGCCGAAGACCTTGCCCTTTGGGCGCACGTGATCGTGGAGGGGTTCGGCTGCGGTTTGCCCGAGCCTCTTGTAGCCTGCCTGGGTGACCAAGCCCAAGCGCTCCGCTGGATCGTTCTCGAGTATCTGAGCGCCGAGCCTTGGGTGGATACGCATCACGGGCTCGCCTCGCCACACCCGCGCCTGGGCACGCCGCGGCACTTCTTCTTTCCCGGCTTCAACGGCGCGACCGGTGGCCTGCTGCGCGAGCGCGATCTGCTCGCACGACGCAACGCCTTTGGCGACAAGGAGCGCCATGACTACTGGCGGCGGCATGGGCTCGATGGTGATCTGGCCCAGGCCTTCATCGTGTCGGTGCTGGCCTACCCGGATGCACCGCTCGGGGCCTTGATCGATCAATGGCTCACGCCCGGCGGCCTGCCCGCAGATTGCCACGGAGTCGTCACGGGGATGGCGCCGGGTGGACTGGCGGATCGGATGGCCGTGCAGAGGCCCGAGGGGATGCGAGTTGAGGTCGGCGCGAGCCGCTCGGAGCTCGGTCGGGCCGCAGAGCCCGGTTTCGCGCCAGTCCTGCTGCCCTTCGTGGTGCAGCCGCTCTTCGATCAAATGCTCTGGGCTTCCGATCTCAATATCGTCCGCGGTGAAGACTCGTTCGTGCGCGCCCAGTGGGCGGCGCGGCCCTTCATCTGGCACATCTATCCCCAGGCTGATGCGGCGCACCTGGTCAAGCTCGAGGCCTTTCTCGATGGCTATTGTCAGGGGATGGACGCGCCGGTTGCCGTGGCGGTACGTGGCCTCTGGCGGCAATTCAACCAGCGTCCCGAGGGCGATCTGGCGGCCTGGCAGTCGGTGCTGCCACACTGGGAGGCCTGGCGGGCACATGCCAGGCAGTGGGCCGCGCAACTGGCCGAACAGACCGATCTCGCGTCGCGGCTGGTGGCTTTTTGCCGCGAGCAGCTATAATCGAGGGTTATGTCAATCGCGCAGGTTTCATCATGAAAATCGCACAGGAAGTCCGGGCCGGTAACGTGATCATGGTAGGCGGCGAGCCGATGGTCGTGCAGAAGGCCGAATTCAGCAAGTCGGGTCGTAATGCATCGGTGGTCAAGATGAAGATGAAGAACCTCCTGACCGAGTCCTCGAGCGAAGCGGTGTACCGCGCCGATGACAAGTTCGACACGGTCCAGCTCGAGCGCAAGGAAGTCACCTTCTCGTACTTTGCCGAGCCTTCCTATGCGTTCATGGACGCCGAGTACAACCAGTACGACGTCGACGCGGAAAACCTGGGCGATGTCATCAACTACCTCGAAGAAGGCATGGAGTGCGAGGTGGTGCTGTACAACGAGCGTCCGATTTCGGTCGATATGCCGCAGACCCTGGTGCGCGAAATTGCCTATACCGAACCGGCAGTGCGTGGCGATTCGTCGGGCAAGGTGATGAAGACTGCGAAGCTCAAGTCAGGCTATGAGATCAATGTCCCGCTGTTTTGCTCGACCGGTGACAAGATCGAGATCGACACGCGCACCAACGAGTACCGCAGCCGCGTCAAGGGCTGATACTTAGGTCAATCACGCCGTGCCGGTTCGGGATACCAGTCGGCTGGCGCAACCACCTTGGCCACGGCGGGGTCGCCCAGATAGTGCGGCGACATGATCTGCACGCCATGCTCGTTGAAGACGTCCTGCACTTTCGCATTGAGTGTGCTCAGGAGCGCGGCACGCTCTGCCGGCAGGGTTGTCGCGCCCTGGCAGACCAGCGTGTAGTTCACGTAGAAGTCTGACAGGGCGGTCTGCCATACCCTTGGCTCGGGACTGGCCAGGATGCCTTGGGTGCGCGTCGCTGCCTCGCGCAGCAGGGCGTGTACCTGGCGCCACGGCGCGTCATAGCCGATGGTCACGTCGATGTTGATGACAAAGCCGCCGCCATCGACCGGCCGCGAGAAGTTTCGGCTGACCGCAGCCAGCACCATCGAATTGGGTACGACAAGATCTTCGTCCTTCGAGGTTCTGATGTGGATCGTGAAGGCGCCCACCTCGGTCACGGTGCCTTCGGCATCGGCGATCCGAACATAGTCGCCCGGCCTGAACAGGCGCGCAAAGACGATGATGAGCCCGCTGGCCGCATGCCCGACCAGCCCTGAGGCGCCGACCGAGAGCATCAGTCCCGCGAGTACCGACAATCCCTTGAAGGCCTCGCTTTGCGAACCGGGCAGGTAAGGGTAGATGAGGGCGAGCACGAAGACACCAAACACCACGGCAACCAGGCGTCTTGTCGGCGCTGCCAGTTCCGGGTCGAGCCAGCCGACATGGGTCTGGCGAGACGCTATCCGGTCGAAGAGGCGTGCAATCGCCCGCCACAACAAGCGTGCCAGAGTGAGAATGACCATGGCGGTAATGAGGTCGGGCACCGCGTCGAGGATGCCCTCCAGCAGCATCGAGGCAATACGCAAGATGAAACCGTTCAGACCCTCGCCCCAGACCCGCGTCCGTGGAAACTGGCTGAACACCAGGCTTAGCCACTCGTAGGTCAGCAGGAGCGCCATGAACCAGGCGAGCAGGCCGAGCAACCACGCCGCCAGGGGCAACAGCCATTCGCCGAGCACCCAGCGCGGCAGACCCGCCTGATGCACGATGGGATGCATCAGTTCGGGCACGAGGATGCGCGCATGCAAGCGCGCCCGCACCCAGAAGATCCCACGCAGCAGGAGCGCCCAGACAAGCGTCGCGCCCAGAGAAATCGCCATGGCCGGCAGCAACCAGTCAGGCAACATGAACATGCGCCAGATCTCCTTGCAGTGTGATTCCGGGCTTGCCTTCGATCATGGTTCCAATGGTGCACGCCGCGGCAAATCCGTAGCGCCTGAACACCTGGAGAACGGCTGATTCATCCGCTGGTGCGCAGGCAACCAGAAGGCCGCCACTCGTCTGCGGATCGGTGAGGAGTTGCCGTTGCCAATCAGCGGTGCCGGCAGGCAGGGCCACCTCGCCAGCATAGGCAGCCCAGTTGCGGGTCGAGGCCCCGGTGAAGATGCCCGAGCGCACATGAGTGACGGCCGGTTCGATGAAGGGAATGGATGGCCAGTCGATGCGGGCGTGCAAGCCCGCGCCGCGGCACATCTCGAGCAGATGACCTGCCAACCCGAATCCGGTGACATCGGTCAGCGCATGGACCCCCGGCAGGCGTGCAAGGTCGATGCCGGGCCGGTTCAGTTGGGTGGTGTAATCGATCATCTGCGCATAGCCCTGCGCATCGAGCTTGTCTTGTTTCAGGGCCGCGCTGAGGATACCCACGCCGAGGGGCTTGCCTAGGATGATGCGATCACCTGCACGAGCACCATTGTTGCGCTTGACCTGATCAGGATCCACAAGACCGATGACCACCAGGCCGTAGATGGGCTCGACCGTGTCGATCGAGTGGCCGCCGGCTACCGGAATCCCTGCCTCGGCGCAGACCGCCATGCCCCCGTCGGTGATCTGACGGATCACGTCCACCGGGAGCGTGTTGATCGGCATGCCGAGAATGCCCAGCGCGAAGACAGGTGTTGCGCCCATCGCGTAGATGTCGGAAATGGCATTGGTAGCGGCAATGCGGCCGAAGTCGCGCGGGTCATCGACGATGGGAGTGAAGAAATCGGTTGTGGCTACCACCGCCTGATGCTCGCTGATCCGGTAGACCGCCGCATCCTCATTGTTCTCGGCACCGACGATCAGCGCCTCTGGAACACGAAGGGGCGCGGTGCGCAGGATGTCGGCGAGAAGCCCCGGGGCGATCTTGCAGCCGCAACCGCCGCCGTGAGCCAGTGAGGTGAGGCGCACAGCAGAGCTGGCTGCGGGCTTCGCGAAGTCTGGGCCTGATGTCATGGTGATTCCGTGTCGTTGCCTGAGCACTGCGCGGACTCTCACGCTGGCACACACGCAGCGGACAGCAGGCGAGCGGATGGCGCCCCGAATTGTGCCACAGCATCATCCATGCGCACGGGAGTGCAGGTCGGGCGCTGTTACAGTGCAGGCTCTCATCTTCCTGCGGGGCGCTACGCCATGAAAATCACCGATCTCGAGAAAAACAAGGGCAACCGCATCGTTTCGCGGATGCAACAGGCAATGCCTGCTGCGCGCCTGGGTCAGGCCGCGGGCGTTCCCCTTGATCGGCGCGAGCGGCGTCAGCAGGATCAGGCCCTGGGCCTGGTGCCGTTTGCCGTGAAGCTGCATTCGGACCTGGCCAATCGCTTGCGCGAGCAGGCCCAGCACGACGGTGTGCCGCTGAACGAACTGGTCGACCGCTTGCTGCGGCAGGGGCTCGAGCCAACGACAACAACGCAGGCCTGAGCCGGCGCCCGGGCGCATGCGACGCCTGAAGTTCGGCAAGCGTGTGCACCGGGCCCAGTGCTTCGTCGATCAGATCTGTCATTTAACATAATATATATTATACGCACAAACGTGACGAATCCACCACGCCGCACGCTCAGCTTTTACCGCTGTCTGCCATTGGCCAATTGATGTGGCCAAAGGGACAGTGGCGACAGCGATGACCACAGCACGTGCCGCGCTCCAGATGGGCCTGACTTGTAAGAACCAGATACCCTGAAGCAGGATCAATGTAGCTAGCGTGTCCACTTTCGCAGGCCAGGCGATGGAGCTCTTCGATATCTTGCATGGTCGGTATTGTGTATCGATCAAGGCTTGCAAGCGTTGCTTGAACTGACACTTGGCGGACGCCAAAGCGATCATCAATTTCACCATCTCAGGCCGCATGCTGCTGGATCCAGACCACATAGTGATCCATCCAGCCTTGAAGAAAGGATTGGCTTCCTTCTCCAATATTGCCATCCTGGTCAAATAGACCGTCCTTAGCCTGAACGAATGCCTCGGGTTGCGCCAGCGTCAGAATGTCCAGAGCAGCAAGCACATTTGGGTGGTTCCCCCGACGCCGGATAGGCGGCGCCTCAGACACCAAGGCCCGATGATCACCCCGAATCAGTCGAGCTTGATGTCCAGTCGCTTCACGACGGGTAGCAGCCGCCGCGATTCAGCCTCCAGAAAAGCTGCGAACTGCTCCGGGCTGTCGGCAACGATTTCCAGTCCGAGGCCGAGCAGTTTGGCACTGACTTCAGGATCGCGGACGGCACGAACGATTTCGGCGTTTAGCCGATTGATGATCTCGCGCGGCGTTGCCTTGGGCACTGCGGCGGCGACGATCGGGGCGATGTCCATATCGGCAAAGCCGAGTTCGGCCAGCGAAGGCACCTGCGGAGTGACCGCCAGTCGGGTCTTCGAGAACGACGCCAGTGCCTTGATCTTGCCGCTCTTCAGGTGCGGGAGAACGACCACTGTGTCGATCACCGCGACGGGCACCTGCCCCCCCGTGACGTCCTGAATCACCGGTGCAATGCCCTTGTACTGGATCTCGGCCACCTGGATGCCGGCACGGTCCTTGAAGACTTCCATCGCCACGTGATGCGCGAGGCCCCTGCCCGGTGACCCGTAGCTCAGGGCATCGGGTTTCTTCTTTGCCAGTTCGATCAGACCCGCCAGGTCATTGACCGGAACCGTGGCACCCACCGTGAGCAGTAGCGGCGCCTTGATCATGTTGGTGACCGGTGCGAAGTCTCGCGCGGCGTCATACGGCAGTTTCGAGTACATCGCGCTGTTGAAGAGCATGATGCCCTGCTCGACGCTGAGGAGCGTGTATCCGTCAGGCGCCGCCTGGGCAACGTACTGGGCCGCGATGATGGAACTTGCTCCCGGACGGTTCTCGACGATCACCTGCTGACCCAGGTTCTGCGACATCTTGGCTGCCACCATGCGGGTGACCCCATCCACCCCACCGCCCGGTGCGAATCCGACAACCCAGGTGATGGGCTTGGCCGGAAACGCGGTCTGTGCGGCCGCTGTCAACGGCATCACCATGCAAGCAACCACCGCCGCCAATTTGCTGCGCTTGAACATCGCGAAGTCTCCTCAGTGTTGTCATGTTCAGGGAATCTGCGCCCCCTGCCCTTCATGCCTGCTTCGGCCCGTGGCCTGCCTGCCTGCCTGCCGGTTATCGACCCAGACCAGCCGCCTTCACCGCGTCACCATAGACGACATGCTCAGCCTTGATCATCGCATCCATCTGTTCAGGCGTGGTGGTGATCGACTCGACGCCGACCTGCTCCAGTCGTTCGATGACAGTCGGATCACGCGAAAGACGCTGTATCGCGGTCGATAGTGTCTCGACAACTGGACGGGGCGTTTTTGCTGGGGCCAGCATGCCTTGCCAGGCCGTCAGCACGAACCCGGGCAGCAGTTCGCCAACAGCAGGCGTGCCTGGCAATTGCCGCATGCGCTGAGCCGTCGAAACCCCGATGATGCGTATGCGGTCGGATTGCGCGTTGGCGAGAATCTCCCCCGAGTTGCCAAACAACATCGGGATCTGTCCACCCAGGAGGTCGTTGAGTGCCGGCGCACCACCTTTGTAGGGGACATGGACGATATCGACGCCGGCTCGCGCAGCAAAGAGTGCCGACACGAGGTGAGCCACCGATCCGGCGCCGGCCGAGCCATAGCTCACCTTGCCTGGATGTGCCTTCAGATAATCGATGAACTCGCGCAGCGTGCGCGCCGGCACATCAGCATTGATGGCGAGCACCATGCTGCCTCGCCCGGAGGCGCTCACTGGCGCAAAATCCTCGATCCGGTAGTTGACGCGCTCGGTGAGCGGAGCGGCCGTGGTCTGCGCCGACGAGGCAAAGAGCAGCGTGTAACCGTCGGGCGTAGCGCGCGCCACGAATTCGGTGGCGATCGCCCCGGTCGCACCGGGCATGTTGCGCACGATGAAGGTCTGACCCAGTTGCTGCGTCAGGCCGGAGGCAAGCAGTCTGCCCTGGATGTCGGTTGTGCCGCCCGGTGCGTAGGGCACGATCATCGTTACCGGCTTGACAGGCCAGCTTTGCGCCTGCGCCCCGTGCGGCGTACCCAGCGCCAGCGCCAGGACAAGGGCGGCACCAGCCCTGATCGATCTCGTCTCCATGACGCGCATGGCTACTGCTGCACCTTGATGCCAGCCTTGTCGACGACCTGCTGGATGCGGGCGCGCGAGTTTCGGATCATGACGACGAGCTCTTCCGGCGTGGATCCGGCCGGCTCCACGCCCATCGAAGCCATCCGCTCACGTACCTCGGGCAGCCTGAGGACATGCATTGCATCGGCATTGATCTTGGCGATGATGGCGCGCGGAGTACCTCCAGGCGCAAAAAGTGCAGTTTGCACGGCGGCGTCAAAACCGGGCAAGGCAAGTTCGGAGACCGTTGGCCAATCGGGTGCCAAAGATGTTCGCTTGGCGGTGGTGACGGCCAGAATCCGTGTCTGCGCGCTCTTCGCAAAAGGCAGCGCCTGTATGAGCGATACCAGTCCTACCGGCACTTCATTGGCGATCACCGCGTTCATCGCCGCCGGTCCGCCCTTGTAGGGCACATGAAAAAGCCTGATGCCCGCATCAGCGGCAAACCATTCGCCAGAGATGTGATTGGTCGTGGCAAGCCCTGGCGATGACCAGGAAATCTGTTCGGGCTTCGCCTGAGCCACTTCGACCATCTGCTTGAGCGTGGTGAACGGGGCCTTCGCGCTCGCAATGAATACCATCGGGTTGCTGGTGGCAAGCACGATCGGCGCAAGCCCGTTGATCGGGTCGTACTGGATCTTCGGGAACACAACCGGATTGATGGTCACGGTGTTGAACGAGGACATCAGCAGGATGAGACCGTCGGGGTTGGCCTTCGCGACATACTCCGCTGCAATCATCTCGCTCGCGCCCACGCGATTCTCGACGGTAACCGGCTGCTTCCAGAGTTCTGCAAGCTTCTCACCGACCACTCGAGCAGCGATGTCGACGGGTCCGCCAGCAGCGGCGCCGACTTCGATGCGTACCCCTCTGCTTGGAAACTCTTGTGCATGCACGTGCCCTGCCAGCAAGAGGCTTGCCACGACGAGGGTGCAACTGCGAAGAACTGCCGCCATGTGAAATGCTCCTGCCAAAGAGTGACTGCCGAGTTGAAGGACGGCCGCGGCAATCGCGCGAACCAGAACTATAACCATTCAAGCGCCTGCGCGCGGGTGGACATTGCGCGCAACGTCAGCGCCCGGCGTGCCGTCGGCGCCTGTCTTCCCATGCAAGAAGCAGGGTGACCACAAGCACCATCAGGGCCGGAATCACCAGCGACAACGCCGAGAGCTTGAGCAAAAGGCCGGCGAGCACTGCCCCCACCCCATACGCCAGCCAGCAACTGGCAAAGAGCCCGGCCCCGGTTGTCGGCGCGACATGCTTGCGACGACTTCCGGAGAATCGATCGACGAAGGCCTCGCAGAGGCGCGCAATGCTGCTGGTAACCACCACAGTGCTCACCGCAACCCCTCGAAATCGTG
>CAIKRR010000093.1 GCA_903829815.1 uncultured Pseudomonadota bacterium
GGCTGCATCATCTGAAGCCGGCTCATCTGCCGCTGCGTCATCCGCGGCTGCATCATCTGAAGCCGGCTCATCTGCCGCTGCGTCATCCGCGGCTGCATCATCTGAAGCCGACTCATCCGCCGCTGCGTCGTCCGCTGCTGCATCATCTGAAGCCGACTCATCCGCGGCTGCGTCATCTGCGGCTGCATCATCTGAAGCCGACTCATCCGCGGCTGCGTCATCTGCGGCTGCATCATCTGAAGCCGACTCATCCGCTGCTGCGTCATCCGCTGCCGCATCATCTGAAGCCGGCTCATCCGCCGCTGCGTCATCCGCGGCTGCATCGTCTGAAGCCGACTCATCCGCGGCTGCGTCATCTGCGGCTGCATCATCTGAAGCCGACTCATCCGCCGCTGCGTCATCCGCGGCTGCGTCATCCGCCGCTGCGTCATCCGCGGCTGCGTCATCCGCCGCTGCGTCATTCGCCGCTGCGTCATCCGCGGCGGCGTCGTCCGAAGCGGCGTCGGCGCTTGACTTGCCTGTCAGCAGTTTCGAGAGACTGTCAGCACCAGACTGAATCTCTCCCAGTGAGCTCTCGCTGGCATCCCCCAGGGGCAGTCCGAGCGTGGCCAGACTGCTGCTCGCAGCCTGCAGGTTCGCGTCAAGCGCCTCAGTTGCCACCGGCATCTCCCGTGGCTGCCGAAGCTTGGGTGCCTGCATCGCCACCCAGTGCTGCGCGCGCGCTCTCGAAGAGCACCAGGATCTGCGCGTCAGCCCCGTCAAGCAGCGCCGTGATCTGGCTCTCCAGTGTCTGCCCTTGAGTCTCGCCCTGCGTTTTGAGTGTTGCCTGCATGCCTTGGGCTTGCGTCAGCAGGCCCTTGAGGGCATCAGCCGACTGTGCGGCGATGGTCGGGACATTGCTTACCCGCGTCGCCAGATCGGTGAGTGCCGCGCCGAGTCCGTCTGCTGCCTCTGCGATGCCGTCGCGAGAATCCTTGATCGATGCGGTGGCGCTTCCGTCTCCGGGTGATGTGAGCTTCTTGAGCGGTTCAATCGTTCCCGTGTTGACCGCTGCGAGCTTCTGGCGAGTTGCATCAAGGACAGTCTGGGGCGGCACCTTGGTCATGTACGTGCTTGCGGTCGTCTTCAAGCGCACCACGAGCGCGTCCATAGGAGCATGGGTCGCCGCAACCGATGTCACCAGTTTGTCGATAACCGCCTTCAGTTGAGCCACCCCGGCGGCCAACGTTTGCTGGAAAGCCGTGATCAGCGCGATCAGCGGAGCGATCGCACTCTTGATCGCAGCGATGACCTTGAGCATGATGGGCTGCAGGGCGCCGACGGCACCGATCGCCTTCGTGAGGCAGCCGTCGGCCGCTTTGCCTGCGGCAGTCACTGCGCTACTCGCCCCCGTGATCAGGACCTTGATCCCCGGGATCATGGTTTTCACGCCCAGAAAGAGCAGCCGGGCGGGAATCAGCAGTGGGGCTTGCATCATGTACTTTGTGCAGATCGCGATCGCACTGTCGCAAAGGGCGCTGGCCTGATCGAGTTCGGCGCTGGCCTGAGTGAGTGCGGTCGTCGATTGAGCGACAAAGGCGGGGATCCCAGCCTGGATGGCCGCGATCGCGGCTGTTGCTGCTTCGATCTGCGTGCCAACGGGCGCAAAGTTGTCGGGCAGTGCCGTCAGCGACGCTTTGGCAGCATTGGCCTGTTCGTCAATACCTGCGAGTGAGCCCGTCACCGTATCGAATTCGGCCTTGACGGACGCAAGTGCCTTGTTGATGGCGTCGACACAGGCGTTCGCGCTGGCCTCGACTTCATCGATGGGCGCAAGCGCCTTCTTGCCGAGTGCTTCGATCTGAGCGGCTGCCGCATCGATACTGGCCGACGTGGCTGCAAGACGGGCATCGGCGGCGATGACCGGCGGTGCCGCAGCGCTTGCTGCAGCATCAACGGAGGAGGCTGACTCATTGAACAAATCGGTCGTGGACTTCGATTGCGTTGCCAACCCGGACTGAGCCGTTTGCAGCTTGGCGGCAGCCTCGGTCATCGGCGCTACCGATCGGGCCAGTTGCGGATCGATGCCGGCAAGTGCCTGTTCGAGCGCCGCTGCGATCTCCTCGCTCGCGGCAAGGAATTTCGAGCGAGCTTGCGCAAGGCTCGCGCTGGTCCTCGACCGTATTGCGCCGATGTCGGCCGCCGCGCCGTCGCGCAGCATGGTGAGCGCAGCAACATCGCTCTTTGCAAGTACCGAGAGACGCAATTGCCCGCCATACGCCTCGACACGGGGAATCGCCGTCATTGCATCGGCCGCAATCGAGCGCAGTTCGGCGCGGTGCCCTGTCTTGACGGCAAGCGGCGTTTCCAGATTTGGCACGACGCTGCCCAGTTGCGTGGCTATTGCCGGAGCGCCCGCAAGCAGTGTGTTCACCTCTGCCAACAGGGGTGCCAGATCGGGGCCCTGCGTCGCCATCGTTGCAGGCACCTGCGCAGCCGCCGTCGTATGTTCCTTGAGGGTAGCCAGTGCTGGCTTCACCTTCTCGGGCAAATCTCCAATGATGAATGGCGGGTCGACCAAGGGCGGGACCGCAGCCACTGCGGTGTTGAGCGCCTGTATGTTGACGGTGGTTGCTGATGCTGCTGCGGCGATCCGCGCGGGCATTTCCTGCAATTGGGTCGCAACGCCGCCGGCGGCTGCAGCGAGCGCCTTGGCGATGCGCTCGCTTCCCGATTTCAGTGCTTCAGCAGCTTGATTGACGAAGTTCATGCGCGTGGCGGGGTCAATCGGTGTCGGGCGTGTTCATGGTGGCGGCGCGTCTAGACAGAGGCCATCTGCGCAGAAGTCTTCGCAGAAGCGGCACTCATCGCGCTCTGGATGTCGGCGATGTTCGTGGGGGCGGGCGTGAGCGAGGCCGATGCGGTTTGAACCGCAGCGATGGATGCTCTGGTCTGAGCGAGTGCCTGATTGATCTCGGGCATCACTTCGGCCCCTTCGATCTGCACTGTTTCGAGCGATGGCAAGAGGGCTGCCAGCGCGGGTACTTTTGGCAGACTGGCCAGCGCCGGGAGCGTGCTCAGTGCCGAGCTCTTGGGCTTCTTGGGGGCGAAGATTCGACCGGGCCCCGCAAGTCGGCTCGACTCCTCGACGGCGATGAGGATGCCCGAGGCGAGCCCTCTGGCCAGTGCATTCATCCAGTCGCCAGGAGGGCGCTGGGCGCTCGTTCCCGAGGCAACCGTTCGGCTCAGCATCCAGCGCAGCTCCGATTGGGCCGAGCGATCGCCTGCCCAGAACTGCAGATAGTGGCGCGCCTCGTCGACAGAGGCGAACTTGCGCCTGAGTCCCGTCGCGAGCGGAAGCCCGACGGGGGCAACCAGAGGCGCGTAGGCGCCTTGCGGAAGGCCTCCACCCTCGTAGAAGGTGGCGCGACAATTGTGTCGCCACAAGCTGACGAGAGGATGCAGCATCGGGTCTGATCAGGCGCCGCGAAGGGATGTGATGACTTGCCTGGCAGGGCGTATGCGAGAGCAGCACACCAGGTACCCGTCGAGTGTGCATGGGCGATCACATTCAGGCTGTACGTGAATGTTTAATTCTTGTTTCCGCGCCCATGTGCGAACCCTTATCGCCGCACTGACCCTGTATGTTCCACCCCGTGCTTGGGAGCGTCGTCTTTGATATGGCGCATGGATCCGACGACTGCGCACATGTGCGTTGTCGCCTGAGGCGAAGTATTTCAATCCACCATTGGAGAGGCAATCGATGTCCAACAGTTTGCAGAAGTGGGTCGGTCGCAACCGTCCTCCGCGCGTTCAGATCACGTACGACGTGGAAATCGGCAATGCGGTGGAGAAGAAGGAGTTGCCCTTCGTCGTCGGTGTCATGGCTGATCTGTCCGGCCAACCACTCAACCCGTTGCCCAAGTTCAGGGAACGTCGGTTCGTCGAAATTGATCGCGACACCTTCAACGAGGTGATGGGCAAGATTGCGCCACGCCTGGATCTGTCGGTACCAGATACCTTCAAGGGCGAAGGCAATCTGAAGGTTGAGCTCAACTTCACCGAGTTCGATCACTTCCGTCCCGAAGCAATCGTTGCCCAGATTCCCCGCCTTACGAAGCTCCTCGAAGCACGTCAGCAGTTGCGCGATCTGCTCGCCAAGCTCGATGGCAATGATGAGCTCGATGCGTTGCTCGAGAACATCGTCCAGAACACTGAAGAGCTCAAAGAACTCAAGGGCGCGGACGAAGCTGCAGCCTGAGTGCTGTTGCGGGCGCGACGATTACCTCCATATCCGACAGGTTGAATGACATGGCAACGACTTCCGAAGCAGTAGAAGGTGGCGCAGCAGGCGCCGCATCGCAGGAACTGAGCGTCCTTGACCGGATTGTTCAGGAAGGCAAGATGGCGGTCGAGCCATCACAGCGCGATTACGCGAAGAAACTGCTGGGCCAGTTCGCGACCCAGATCCTCGACGAGGGCATGAAGACTGCACCCGACAAGGGCGTGGTGGCGACGATCAACGAGCGGGTCGCGGAAATCGACCGCATCATCTCGGATCAACTCAATGCCATCCTGCACGATGCTGCATTCCAGAAGCTCGAAGCATCATGGCGTGGTCTGCATGACATGGTGTTTGGCACCGAGACGAGCACGCGGCTGAAGCTGCGGCTGATGAACGTGACCAAGGCGGAATTGCTGAAGGATCTCGAGACCGCCGTCGATCACGACATGAGCACGCTGTTCAAGAAGGTCTACGAGGAAGAGTACGGCACGTTCGGTGGCAATCCGTACTCCATGCTGATTGGCGATTACACGTTTGGCCGTCATCCGCAGGACATCGCGCTCCTCGAGCGCATTTCCAAGGTTGCTGCGGCAGCGCATGCGCCCTTCATCGCGGCGGCCGCTCCGGCTCTTTTCGACATGCGGTCGTTCACCGAATTGGGTGTCCCCCGTGATCTCGCAAAGATCTTCGAGAGCGCCGAACTCGCCGGCTGGCGTTCATTCCGCGACTCTGAGGATTCGCGTTACGTGGCCCTCGTGCTCCCGAACTACGCCGCACGTCTGCCCTATGGCGCCGCGACAAGCCCTGTCGAGGGCTTCGGCTTCGAGGAAGATGTCGATGGCAGCGATCACTCGAAGTACCTCTGGGCAAACCTCGCCTATCAATTGGGTCTTCGCATCACGGGTGCTTTCGCAACGTTTGGATGGACCACAGCAATTCGCGGCGTCGAGGGTGGTGGGAAGGTCACTGGCCTGAACGCACACGCTTTCAAGACCGACGAAGGCGAGGTGATGCTGAAGTGCCCGACCGAAGTCACGATCACCGATCGGCGCGAAAAGGAACTGAACGACCTGGGATTCATCGCGGCAGTGAATGCGAAGGGCTCCAACTACGCGGCGTTCTTTGGTGGTCAGACGACCAACAAGCCCAAGGTCTACAACCTTGATTCGGCGAATGCCAATGCAGCCTTGTCGTCGCGTCTGCCCTATATTCTCGCGGCCTCGCGCTTCGCTCATTACCTGAAGGTGATGATGCGCGACAAGGTCGGCAGCTTCCAGACCAAGGCCCAGATTGCTGACTATCTGAACAACTGGCTGGCCGAGCACGTCCTTCTCAACGACAACGCCGGACAGGATATCAAGTCGAAGTTCCCCCTCGCTGAAGGCCGAGTGGATGTTGTCGAGGTGCCAGGACGTCCGGGTGCATTCCAGGCGACGGTGTTCCTGAAGCCCCACTTCCAGATGGAAGAACTGACCGCTTCCATTCGTCTGGTTGCCGAGTTGCCGGCAGCGGCTGCCTGAGGTTCGAGCGGGGCTTTTCTTGACAGGTAAAACCTCAGCCAAGTGGCGAGGGTAACTATTTTGGAGTGTTTCAATGGCTGACATCCTGATCCTTGACATGGGAACGATCAAAGGCAACTGCACGATCAATGGTTATGCAGACAAGATCATCGTTGAATCGTATGTGCCTACCAGCGTCACGATGCCGATGCAGATGGATCTCGCGAACAGCGAGCGAACAATGGGTCGGCCTTCTTTCTCTGACTACTACTTCACGAAGCTGACCGATATTGCTACCCCGGTGCTGTTCCAGTTCTCGACGCTGGCAACGCCGATCCCCAAGGTGGTGTTCTTTCGGGGGCGGATGGAAGGCTCCACCGGTGATTTCATGGAGCAGGAAAAGCACACGCTGACCGATGTATTCATCGTGAACTTCCAGCCGGGACAAGGCATGGAAAGCTTCTCGCTGAATTTCAGTTCGGTGCAACTGGAAGTCAAGCAGCAGCTGAAGACTGGGGCGCTGAAGGGTACGTCAGCCTTTATCTTCGACCAGAGCACGGCAAAGAAGGGTTGAGGCTACGCTCAGGCATCAGGAATGACCTTCGGCGAGGAACTCCGTCATGGTGAACCTCGTCCGAGGGGCCTTCTCGCCCCTCTTTGATCGCCTGACCGGCGCAGGGGGGGGGGTGCCTGACGATGCGCTGCTGGATTCCAGCGGCCTGCGCCTGTCTCTTGGCCGCGATCTCGAACGGCTGTTCAACAGCACGTCGCGTCTGACCCTGAGCGAGTTTCTCGAATCGGAGCTGAGCGTGCTGGATTTCGGACTCCCCGACTTCAGGGAACTCAGGCCTCGATCCGAGCAAGAGCGCAGTCTGCTCGCTGCCGTGATCGGCAAGGCCCTGGACGCCTTTGAATCGCGCCTCGATATGGTGCAGGTGAGTGTAGATTTGGGTGGCGGCATCCCACCGCAGGTGACGGTGGCGATCGAGGGCGCGGTCAGACTTGGCAGCCAGCTTCGCCGTGTGGATTTCCAGGTGGACGTCATGCCGGGGGCTGCTACCACGCTCGATGCAGCCTGATCTGTTAATGCACGACCGACCCGGGCTTGGACGTAGTGGACCGTAGCGACGACATTCTTGAGTATTACCGGCGCGAGATCGGCTACCTTCGAGCGCAGGGGCAGGACTTTGCTGATCGCTATCCGAAGGTTGCACAGCGCCTGGCCTTTGGCGGTGAGGAATCGACCGATCCGCATACCGAGCGCTTGATCGAGTCGGTGGCGTTCCTCGCGGCCCGTGTGCACCGGGAACTTGACCGCGAGTTCCCCCAGATCGCGGCGGCCATTCTGGACAACGTCTGTCCGACGCTCACGCAGCCGGTGCCATCGATCACCGTGGTGCAGATGCTCCTTGATGATACCCAGGGCAAGGTGACCGCCGGCCTGCCCGTAGCCAAGGGGGCCATGCTTCAGGCCGGTGCGACCGATGGGCAGTCGTGTCGCTTTCGGACGGCATGGGACACCACGCTGTGGCCGCTCACGATTTCAAGTGCCCGCTTGATCGACAGCAGAAATCTGCGTCTCGTCTTCGAGACAGCGGCGGGCACGGATGTGTCGGAGCTCGAGGTCGAGACGCTGCGCCTTCATCTCGCCGGGGACGTCATGGCGACGATGCCGCTTCACGAGATGCTTGTCAGCGCATTGGTCGACGTCGTCATCGAGGCCGATGGCCGTGATCACCACCTGGGCCCGTCGGTACTGCGCGAGCTCGGATTCGATGAAGGACAGGAAGTGCTGCCTGTGCCAGCGCACGCACATCCGGCATACAGCCTTCTTCAGGAATATTTCGTCTTCCCGCGCAAGTTCCAGTTCTTCGAGTTGAATGGTTTGAAAGGGCGCCTGGGATCCGGGGCCGGCTTTGCGGTCCGACTGGTTTTCGCACACGCCGCAAAGGCACTGTCCGCGGTGGACGCCGAGACCTTCCGCTTGGGCTGCGTTCCGGTGGTGAACCTGTTTCATGCGACGACCGACCCCATCATCATGGACCGGCGTCATCATGAATATCATCTGGTCGCAGATCGCCAGCGTGAGCCATCCACCGAGATCCATTCCATTCTTGCGGTTGTCGCATCGGACCCGCTCGCCGCAAGGCCCGAGTACATCCCCAATGTCCACGCAGCGAGCGACTCGGCCCGCGAGGGCGGGAACCTCTACTGGACTTCACGTCGCGACGCGCACATGAACCGCAACATCACCGGGACGGATATGTTTCTGTCCTTCGTCGATCGGACGGATGTTCGCCAGGTACCGGACGCTCCGGTCATTTATGCCGAGGTGCTTTGCACCAATCGAGGCCTCGCCGAACAAGTACCACGCGGCGCCCGGTTGACAGGGGCGGGCGTGTCCGAGTCGCTCGTCATCAGGGCCTTGTATGAACCCAGCGCCCAGCGAGATCCTGTGATGGCCAGTGCCGCGCTGTGGTCTCTGGCCTCGCTGATGCGGCTCAATCACAGCTCTCTGGTTGATGGGACGGCCGGAGTGCACAGTCTGCGTGAAATGCTGCGACTCTTCGCCGGCGACAGCCCCAGAGATCAGTCTCAGATTCGTGGCCTGATTGCCATGAGGTCCTGCCCCACCACAGCCAGAGTCGGCAGCCAGTCCTGGCGTGGTCATTGCAGGGGTACCGAAGTGACCCTGGAGTTCAATCAGGCTGAATTCGCCGGCAGCTCACCGTTGTTGCTGGCCGCTGTGCTGGCGCGTTTCCTTGCACTCTATACAACGGCCAACTCCTTCGTCCGACTCTGTGTCGAGCGGAACGGTGAACCCTGGGTGCGATGGCCACCGTTGAGCGGGCGCCAATGCGTGATCTGATTGCACAATTACGCGCTGCACCCCATGGGTTCGACTTGTTCCAGGCGATAAGCCTGCTCGAGCGCAGTGAACCCTCGCGTGAGCCGCTCGGCACCTCGATCGGCCTGGATGAGGCGGTGCGCCTGTCGGCGGAAGTCAGCCTTGCCTTTCCGCCGAGCGATGTGCATGCCGTGGGGCCCAGCAAGCGCCCCGGCCCTCCACTCATGCTGGTGTCCACAGTGATGTCGCTGGCCGGTGCGCACGGGCCGCTCCCGGTGGTGTTTACCGAACTGCTGCTCGATCGTGCGCGTCAGCGGGATCGTGCCGGACTGGAGTTCCTCGACATCTTCAGTCAGCGGATGCTGGCCTTCCTGTATCGGGCGCGGCGCAAGTACCACCTTGGTCTTGGTGCCGACGGCATCGAGCGCATGCCTCTTGTTCGAGCGATTGATGCAGTGTCCGGCCTCGGATTGGGTGCAGGTGCGGTGGGGCCGCAGGGCGAGCGCGCCTGGGTGCGCCATGCCGGCTTGCAGGGGCCTGCCCCGCGCTCGATGACCTCGTTGCTCGCACTTCTGGCTGACCGCTTCGGGCAGCGCTTCATTGGCCAGCAGTTCATCGGTGGCTGGCATCCCGTCGAGCGCGGCGAGCGCGCTCGGCTGGGGGGTATGGTCGGTCCCGCTGCAGGCATCCGTCTGGGGCTGAACGGTGTACTCGGCAGCAGGGTATGGGATCAGACGAGCGCGATACAAATCACGAGTGCACCGCTGCGATTACCCGCGATGCGTCCGTTCCTGCCCGGAGGTGATGCGTATTCGTTGCTCGGATGGATGGTCAGGCGCCATTTGCAAAGCGACGTGGACGTGCGATTGCGACTGGTACTGGATCCTGATGAGTCGGGCGCTGCCCTGCTGGGCGGAGCGTCCCCGCCCAGCCTCGGTCATACCAGTTGGCTCACGACCGCGACAGTCGGCCCGACGAAGAGGGTCGCGCTCGTCGCCCCGATGGTGCGGCTACGCGCCGCACGCATCGCCGCTGATGCAGTACAGCCAAGCATGGAGATTTCGCCCAATGGACATTGATATCAGGACGCTCCTCGCCCGCCTCAATCCAGAGTGCAAGCGCGCGATGACCCAGGCTGCCGAATTGTGCGTGCGCCAGACACACTACAGCGTGGAAATCGAGCACCTGCTCTCGCGACTTCTGGAGGAGATGGCACCCGACCTGCAGATCCTTCTGGGTCAATTCCAGATCGATGCGCAACTGGTGATCAGTCAGTTGCAGCAGAGCATGGATCGTTTCAAGCGCGGCAACGGCCGCACCCCTGCCTTGTCGACTCATCTTGCCCCGCTTTTCCAGGAGGCCTGGCTGCTCAGTTCGATGCTGCTCGGTGAGCAGCAGATCCGCTCGGGTACGGTGCTGCTGGCTCTTCTCGAAGTCGACAGCCTGCGGGGACTGCTGATCGAGATGGCGCCGACGCTCTTGCGGATTCCTCGCGAGACGCTGCGCGGCTCTCTGGCCGACCTTCTGGCCGCCTCGAGCGAGGATGCCGGGGGCGCGGTCCGTGGGCAGGGCATTGCATCGCCTGGCGAAGCCTCGTCGCCCGGCGATCGGCCCTTTGAAACCGGAGCGATGCCCACAGCCAGTCGCAAGACGGGGGCGACACCTTCGCTGGATCAGTACACGGTGGATATCACCGCCCTGGCGCGTGAGGGCAAGATCGACCCGATCAAGGGACGCGACGCCGAGATTCGCCAGATCGTCGACGTACTGCTCAGACGGCGCCAGAACAATCCGATACTGACCGGTGAGGCGGGTGTCGGCAAGACTGCTGTCGTCGAGGGATTCGCGCAGCGAGTGGTCGACGGGGCTGTTCCGCCTGCGCTCCGGAGTGTCTCGGTGCGATCGCTTGATCTCGCGCTCTTGCAGGCAGGCGCCGGCATCAAGGGCGAGTTCGAAAATCGCCTGAAGTCGGTGATTGCCGAGGTCCGCTCGTCACCTGCGCCGGTGATTCTCTTCATCGACGAGGCCCATCAACTGATCGGGGCGGGGGGGGCAGAGGGCCAGGGAGATGCGGCCAATCTGCTCAAGCCTGCGCTGGCTCGTGGTGAACTGCGCACGATTGCTGCCACCACCTGGGCTGAGTACAAGAAGTATGTCGAGCGTGACCCTGCACTGGCCCGCCGATTTCAGGTGGTGAAGGTGGAGGAACCTGCTCCTGATGTGGCGATCGAGATGTTGCGTGGCATGGTCGCCACGCTCGAGCGTCACCACGGTGTCGAAATTCTCGACGCAGCTGTCTGCGATGCGGTGCGCCTGTCGCATCGTTACATCACCGGCCGTCAGTTGCCCGACAAGGCCATCAGCGTGCTCGACACCGCGTGTGCGCGTGTCGCTGTCGGGCAGTCGGGGACGCCCGAGGAGATCGAATCGATCGAACGCGAGGTCGTCGCAGCCCAGGGGCAATTGCGCATTCTGCGTCACTCGCAGGCCACCGGAGGGGAAGCGCGCGCCGAAATGCAAGCACTGGTTGCGCGCATCGAAAGCCTTGGCTCGCGCGATGAGCATCTGCGCCGAAAACTGGGCAATGAGCGCCATGCTGTCGAGGAAATTCTGGAATTGCGGCGCCGTATCAGCCAGAGCATCGACCGGTTCGATGAGGACGAGGCTGAGGAACGGGAGTCTCTGGCAGCCCAGTTGACTCGGCTCGAAAAAGGGCTCGAGGCCATCCAGGATGATGAGCCGATGGTGCCGGTATGCGTCGACTCGGGAACGGTTGCGCAGGTCATCTCCAGTTGGACCGGTATTCCGGTGGGGCGGATGATGATCGACGAGATCCATACCGTGCTTCATCTTCGCGAGAGACTTTGCGAACGGGTAAAGGGCCAGGATCAGGCGCTTGATGCGATTGCGCGACGCGTGCGCACCTTCAGTGCCGACCTGGATGATCCGGGCAAGCCCGTTGGCGTCTTTCTGCTGGTGGGCCCCAGCGGTGTGGGCAAGACAGAAACGGCCTGCGCCCTGGCTGACATGTTGTACGGCGGTGAGCGCAACATGATCACCATCAACATGTCGGAGTTTCAGGAAGCGCATTCGGTGTCGAGCCTGAAAGGTGCGCCACCGGGCTATGTGGGTTACGGCAAGGGCGGGGTGCTCACCGAGGCCGTACGCCGCCGCCCGTATTCGGTCGTCCTGCTCGATGAGATGGAGAAGGCGCATCCGGACGTTCTCGAACTCTTCTTCCAGGTGTTCGACAAGGGTTCGATGGATGACGGCGAAGGGGTGAGCATCGACTTCACCAACACGCTCATCCTGCTCACCTCCAATGCCGCTCAGGATGTGATCACTCAGGCTTGCGAGGGTGGAAGGCGTCCTGACCCGGCGACGCTTGTCGAGCAGTTGCGTCCGGTTCTGCTGCGACAGTTCAGTCCGGCCTTTCTCGGACGCCTGGTGATCGTTCCCTACTACCCGCTGGGCGATGCCCAGATTCGCGGCATTGTCGAACTCAAGCTCGCCCGACTCGCCGACCGATTCCTGCAGAATCACCGTGCGACCTTCAGTTGGGATGACGAGGTCATCGAACTTGTGACCGCACGCTGTACCGAAGTGGATAGCGGCGCGCGGAACATTGATTTCATCCTCACCCAGACCGTTCTGCCCGAGTTGTCGACCCGCGTTCTCGAGCGGATATCGATGTCACGCCCGTTCTCGGCAGTCCATCTCGGAGCCGACTCGGCTGACTGTTTCGAGTATCACTTCACTGATCTGCCGCCGGGGGCCGTGCGGTGAGATCAGGCTACACCCAAGGCACTCCATTCCTGAAGATCAAGTCGCCCTTCGGGACTGACGATCTTCTGCTCGATGCGATGGAGGGCAGCGAAGGCATCTCTGAACCTTTCAAGTTCCTGCTGCACATGCGGTCGCAGAAGACAACACTTGCAGCCGCCACCATCATTGGCCAGCCCGTCACGATCACGATGGCGGTTTCTGGGGGGCCGACTCGCTACGTGAATGGCATCGTCAACCGGTTCGTTCAGACCGGGCAGAACGTTGACTTCGCTCTCTACCATGCCGAGGTCGTGCCCAAGCTCTGGCTGCTCACGCTCTCGCGCAACCGCAAGATCTATCAGGCCAAGTCAGTCACCGATATCGTCAAGGCGGTTCTCGGCGCGGCCGGCGTCACCTTCTCTGCGAAGACGACGGGCACCTATGCCGCACTTGATTACTGCGTCCAGTATGACGAGACCGACTTCGACTTCATCTCGCGCCTGATGGAGGGGGCCGGGATCTTCTACTTCTTCACCTTTGCGAACGGAACCCACACGATGGTTCTGGCCGATGCCACCACGGCCCATCTGGTCTGCACCGGCGCAGACAAGATCAGGTTCTTTCCTCCGATCGACGAATCGAGCCCGATCGACACGGTCTCCCGTTTCGAACACGAGCACCGACTCGTTCTGAAGACGGCAACCCTGTCCGATCATGACTACCTGAATCCGAGTACATCGCTCCTCGCCACCAGTGCTGGCACGGTGGGTTCGGGAACCGACTTCGAGTATCCGGCCGGGCACCTGACGGCCAGTGCCGGTACCAGTCTGGCCAAGATCCGGGTGCAGGCCAACCAGGTCGAGTCACAGACCTTGCGTGGCGACAGTTTTGCCTATGCGTTTTCGTCGGGTACCAAGTTCACGCTGAGTGGTCACTTCGTCACGACACTCAACACGTCCTTTGTCCTGCGTCGCATTCACCATACCGCGCGTGACAATCTCTACAGCAATTCCTTCGAGGCGTTTCCTGCGACCGTACCGTTTCGGGCTCAGCGCAGCACGCCCAGGCCGCGTGCCATTGGCAGCGAGACTGCGCTGGTCGTGGGCTCCAAGGGCGAGGAGATCTGGACCGACAAGTACGGTCGCATCAAGGTGCAGTTCTACTGGGACCGCGATGGCAAGAAGACCGATACCAGTTCCACCTGGATCCGGGTGGCGCAGCCTGTTGCCGGAAAGGGTTTTGGCGCCTTGTTCCTGCCGCGTGTTGGCCAGGAGGTGGTCGTCTCCTATCTGAACGGTGACCCTGACAAGCCGATCGTGACTGGTGCGGTATACAACGGCGAGAACAGTCCGCCGGTGACGCTGCCGGCCAGCCAGACCCAGTCCAGCTTCAAGACGCGCTCGTCAAAGTCGGGTACGGCCGGCAATGAATTGCGCTTCGAGGACAAGAAGGACTCGGAGCAGTTCTACATGCACGCGCAGAAGGACATGGTGATCGCGATCGAGAATGCGCTCACCACCACGATCACCACGGCGGACGAGACGGTCACGCTCACCAAGGGCAACCGGACGGTTGCGCTGAAGAAGGGCAATGACTCGCTGACGGTCGCAGGTACCCGAACGAAGAAGGTCACCGGCAACGAGACGGTGACCAATTCGGCCAAGTACACGCATACGGTGACTGGCGATTACGCATTGAAGGTCAACGGCAAGCTCACCATCTCGGCCAGTGGCGGCATCACCTTCTCCTCGAGTGGCGCAGTTTCGATGTCGGCTGGTACCTCGCTCACGAACAAGGCCGGAACGGCCCTGCTCAATCAGGCCGGTACCAATCTCACGAACAAGGCCGGGGTGAACCTCACCAATCAGGCCAGCGTCCAGATGAATAACAAGGGCGCCATGATCACCAGCAAGGCCAGCGCGATGCACACGGTGGAGGCGGGCGCATTGCTCACTCTCAAGGGTGCGCTGGCCAAGATCAACTGATGCGGCGCCCATGAGTCTCTTCGAAGAAACTGATGACGATGGACGCGTGACGATGCGATGTCAGCTCGATGACGGGCTGCTGCAAGGGCTCATGGAGCGGTTCAGCCCCCAGGGGCAGTTGACGATGCGTGCCTTCTTCAAGGACGGGAATTTGCACGGACCTCTCGCGCTCTACTCCGATGCGGGCGAACTCATTCAGGAGGCCGGTTATCACGAAGGGGTGCCGCACGGCTTGCTGCGCATTCATGCCAACGCTCGATGCATCGCCGAGCAGACCTGGGTGCATGGCGAGCAGACGGGACCATCCCGGTCCTTCGACCCGGCCGGGAACCTCAGTTCGCTGATGACCTACAAGTCGGGGCAGATCGATGGCGAGGCCCGCTTCTACCACGAGGGGGCCGAGGTGCGCCGCTCGGTCTACCGTCAGGGCCTGCTCGAAGGCGAGTCGGTCGATCTTGATGTGCAGGGGGCGATCGTGCAGCTGTGTACCTATCGGAAGAATGTGCTGCATGGGCCTGTGCGACGCTACTGGCCCGACGGGACACTCATGGAAGAACTGGTCTACGAGCAGGGCAAGCCCGTCGCGCCGCCGCGTCGGTATGACGCGAAGGGCGAACGGGTCGACAACGAAAAGGCGAGCGAGAGCGTTCTCGAGCGTCTGCGACAACTCGTGCGAGGTGACTGAATGGGACAGCAGGTCTGTATGGGCGCCCTCTTGAAATGTACCTTTGGCATTGCCCCGGGTGCACTCATGGTGCTGCCGATCAATCGCGTGCTCACCAACATTCCAGATGCCAACATCATGGACAGCAAGCCGATGGCGAACATCCTGCCATTTGTGATGTGCCAGTCGCTGGCCAATCCGATGGTGGCCGCGGCCACTGCAGCAGCAATGGGCGCGCTCGTTCCAATGCCTTGCATTCCGGTCACGGTTGCGCCCTGGTTGCCCGGTGCGCCCACCGTGTTGCTCGGCAACATGCCGGCCTTGGACAACTCGGCAAAGCTCATGTGTGCATGGGGCGGGGTCATCGGCATCCAGATGGCTGGCCAGTTCACCGTTCAAGCCCCCTGATGCAGTGTCCGACCAAGGAGATAGGCCATGGAATACCGATTCAGCATGACGCCGCGCCTGGTTGCGCTGGCAGTGCTATGCCTCATTGCACTGATGGTGCTGATGTTTCTGCTCGGCGAGAACATTGGACGTGTCATGACCTCGTCGAATCAGGCAGCGCAGCGATCGGGCAGCCAGCCCATGCCCAATGCCGCGGCAGCTCAGGCCGAGGCCGGGCGGTTGCGCTCGGCAGTGGGGGGGGGGCCTTCCGAGCCCGTCGGCCACGAAGCCCCGGCATCTCACGAGACGAAGCGATGAACGCGCTACCCCGGTTCCAGTCTGGCGGTTGCCACAGGCGCAGCGTGTCCTTGCGTATCGGCACCTGCCTTCTGGCTCTCCTGATGCCGATTCTGAACGGCTGCAGTGCCGTGAGCGGTGCCTTCTCGGCTGTGACGGGTGTTTTCAGCAGCGCTCCGCGTCCCGTCACCCCGGACTGGAAGACCCTTGTCTTCCTGGCCGATGATCAGGTCAATCAGAACAGCCCGATTGCCGTCGATCTCGTGCTGGCCCGGGAGCAGGCCGTCGTCGATGCGTTGCAGGCGATGCCGGCCAGCCGGTGGTTTGCCTCGCGCGGGGACATCGAGCGGTCTTTTCCGCAGGGGCTCGCAGTCACCCGGATGGAACTGGTACCGGGGCAGTCGATGCGTCTCACGCCCGAGACCTTTGCCGCCGCCAAGGTGCTGGCAGCGTTCGTGTTTGCCGATTACCCCGTTTCGGGTGAACAGCGCGAGCGACTGTTGCTCGACGCCCGGGGCTACCTCATTCAACTCGGTGCTCGTGGATTCAAGGCCACTGCAGCGAAGACCGACTGACTTCCTACCTGGACGGCACACATTCCATGCTGGACATCAACGCCTTACCCGAGCGCATACAGTGGCACGAAGGCATGCTGCTCGGCCCGCAGCACTTTCAGCAGGAGAGCGCTCGAGTCGATGCGCTCCTGGCTTGGCATGCCCTGGCAGCCAATCCACTTGCCTGGGGCGTGCGTTTGCTTGAAATCGACGAGAGTCTCCTCTCCACGGGCGTGCTGCGCGTGCTCGCGCTCGAGGCGGTGATGCCCGATGGCATGGCCATCGTCTATTCGGAGCGCGATGCCGGGGTGGGTGCACTGGAACTCGATCTGCTGCCACTGGCCGAGCAGATGGCGATCGAGGGAATCACTATTCACCTGACGGTTGGTCACAACCGTTCGATGCGTACGCTCGAGCAACCGCCCATGTTCAGGGATGCCGGCGCCCGCAGTGCAGACGATGAGATTTCCGAGGCGCTGCCAGTGGACATTCCACGCATGCGTCCGGCCCTCACGCTCGCTGCCGGGGCGGTTCCGCCAGGTCAGGTGACGAGTCTTCGCCTGCTGTCGATCGAGAAGCACAACGAGGTGTTCAGGCGTGGCCCGTTTGTCGCCGCGATGCTCGAAGTGGCGCCTGGCAGTGCGACCCACGACCGGGCAACCACGCTGGCGGCCCAGATCCGCAGCAAGGCTGCGTTCCTCGCCCGGCGAACGGCGGTGACCTCCTCGCGCCTCGAGGACAGGGTTGCACTGCTCGAGCAACGTGAGCGACTGTCGCACCTTTCGCTGATGTTGCCGACACTCGAGGGGGTTCTGCGCCTGCCGGGGATTGCACCTCAGGCGCTCTACATCGCGCTTTGCGCACAGGTGGGCAGCCTCGCCATGCTCAGACCCGGAGCGGTGCCCATGCAGCCCCCTGCATGGCGGCACGATGATCCGATGAGTGCGTTGGCGCCTTTGCTCGACTACCTGGAGACCGTTGCCGGAGAGGTGAGCGAGGACTGGAGAACGCACGTCTTTCACTTCGATGCCGGTGCGTTCTCGATTGAAATGCAGCCCGAGTGGCTGGGCAAGCGACTGGTTTTGGGCTTGCGTGGACAACCCGAGCGCGAACTTGTTGCCTGGATGGGGGGTGCCGTCATCGGTTCGCGCACGGTCTGGACTTCGCTCAATGACCGACGCGTGCTGGGTGCTGCGCGCACGTCCGTCCAGGAGGCCCCTGAACTCGGGTTGCGATCGGGTTCGGGCTACACGCTCTTCAGTATTGCGGTGACCTCTGAGCACATCGTTGAGGACCAGGCGCTGGTCGTCAGCAATGTCAATGAGTCCAACGCCTCGCTGCGCCCTCAGGAAATCGTGCTCTTCACCAAAGGCTGATCACCGATGAACACATTTTTCGAGGGCGGTGGGGCCAATGCTGCTGCCGCAATGCCGGGGCGCTCTTCCGCAGGTGATGGGAGCGCTGATCTCGGTACTGCGCAGTTTCGTGCGTTCTATGCCGAGTTGGTCAAGGCGCGCGAGGTCGCGCTTCGTGCGAGCGAGGCCGAAGCCGATGCCGTGGCTCGCAGCCTGAGTCGCGAACTGGCCCAACTGATCGAATTGCAAAGCCTTGAAGCGCGGCGTGCTGCGGGTCGTTCGGGCGCTGACCAGGAGGCGCAGGCACGATTCCTGAAGGCAGCACTCGCCGACGAGATCATGCTGCACCTTGACTGGGCGGGGCGGCCCAGTTGGCGTCATGTGCTGCTCGAGACGACACTCTTTCGAACCAGCCTGGCAGGCGACAAGGTATTCGACGAGATCGATCGCATCCTCTCTACCCGGGAGGCGGCTGAACGTTCGTGCGCCCAGTTGTATCTGCATGCGTTATCCCTTGGGTTCAAGGGACGTTATCGAGGCACCGATCGCGAAGATGCGCTGGCTGCCTACCGACTCGAGCTCTTTCAGTTCGTGTATCAGCGCCAGGCCGATCTGCGAGGGCACGAGCGAGTGCTCTCCGAGCAGGCCTACGCCAGCACCCTGTCTCACCTGGCGGCGCGCCGTATCCCCCGATTGAATCGCTGGCGTGTGCTCTTCGTGCTCGCCGTGCTGCTCCTTCTGGGCATGTCCGAGTTGCTCTGGCTCTGGCAGTCATGGCCGGTTCGTACGCTGCTTGACTCGGGTGTTGCCCTCCACGGACCGGTGACGGTGATGTCGGGGCTTTTTCAGGAGGCAATGCTGCCGTGCTGAACTTCCTTCAGGACAACCTGACGATCGTGACGCTGTTGTGCCTCACGGTGGTTGCTCTGCTGCTGCTCGCGCTGGTGCTCTGGGCGTCGCTCAGACACAAGGGTGACGCGCCCTCTGCGGGTGCTGTTGTGCCTCAGAGGATGAATCTGGATTCGCTCAAGCAATCCTTCCGCCGTGCGGTGGAGTTGATCGAGGCCAATATCGTTGCCCGCTCCGAGCGCTACAGCATTCCGTGGGTGCTCGTGATCAATGAGAAGTCCGGCTCGACCGAATTGCCGCTCGTGCAGGCCGGTATCCAGAGCGCGCTCAGCACCGACGTATCGCTCTCGGCAGCCGCACAGGGCATCAACTGGAACTTCTTCGATCGTGGCATCGCTGTGCAGTTGCAGGGCGATTTTCTCGGCCCGGCCGACGGTGAATCCGAGGACAACCGGACCTGGGACGAGTTTCTCGGCCTGTGCCGTGATTACCGCCCCGATCGCCCTTTCGATTCAGTGGTGGTGTCGCTGCCCGCCTCACTGCTCCTGCGCGATGATCCGCAGTCGATGCTGGAAATCACCGCACGCGCGAAGTCGATCCACCGGCGCTTGTGGCTTGCCCAGAACCGGTTTGCCTTGCGCTTTCCGATCTATATCGTCGTTGCGGGGTGCGAGGAGATTCCCGGGTTTGCCCGCTTCGCCGCAGCCCTGCCCGAGGAATTGCGCAGCACGATGCTGGGCTGGTCGACACCGTATGACCTGGCAGCGCCTTACCAGGCCCAATGGGTCGACATGGCGATGAATGCGGTGGTGAGCGGCCTGTCCGATGGCTGCTCGGAAATGTGCGCCCTCGAGTTGCCGGGGCGTGACGGCACCGAATACTTCCTGCTGCCCGCTCATGTGGAGCGTCTGCGCTCCGGATTGCGGCTGTTTTCCGACGAACTCATGCGGCCCAGCGCCTATCACGAGCCGTTCGTGCTGCGCGGGTTCTATCTCACGGGTGATTGCAGCGAGGCGGCCGAACTCCTTGCCGGGGGCAGCGAGGACAGGCCCGATCCCACCATTGATGCACCCTGGCTCGCGGCTCTGCCCGTTGCCGAGGACCGGCGCCGTGACGCTCGCCTTGCGATGCATCCGGCGTTTTTGCGCGACATCTTCGAGCGCAAGATCTTTGCCGAGGCGGGTCTGGTACGACCGACCTCTGCACAGCGCATGCAGCGTCCGGTGCTGGCCCGGACCTTGGGCTGGGTTGCTGCCGGCCTGTTGGGTGGCTGGACGATCGGACTGGTGTTTTCCACCGTCAGGCTGTCTCACGATTTTGGCGCCTTGTTCGATGTGATCCAGCGGCTCGATCGGCATAGTGCGCAGGCAGCCGAGGCGCGTGCTGCGGGACGTGAAAGTCGAGAAGAGGTGCGCGCTCGCGCGGTCGACGCGCTCGCGCTGCTGGCCGAAGTCGATACGGCATCGCTTCGGTCGGTCTTCATGCCCGGGTCGTTGCCCTGGTTCGATACCATCCAGGAGCGTGTCGAGCGGCGCATGGAGCGGCGCTTCGCGCAGAACGACTTTGCGCCGATGCGTGACAGTCTGTACTACGTTGCCTTCGAGTTGACGGGCGTCGTTCGCGATCCTGGCACGCTGGTGCCGATCAAGGGCGCTCAATGCAATCTTCCCGCTGGCTGGCCCATCGAGGCGAGACCTGTCTGGGCCGGGTCCCTCTCTCCGGAGAGCCTGCCCGAGTTCGTGGCGACCCTGCAGTACCTTGCCGCTGCCGAGCGACTTGATCAGGCTCTGCGTGCCGAGACGAGGCTGGCAGAAGGGGGCGATGCGCCAGAGGCTGCCGACATGCGCACGCTGGTGCGCGTCGTGCTCGGCAGTGAATTAAAGGGTAACGCCGAACGCGCGGCGGTGCTCTTTCGGCGATTCTCGCAGGGGCAGCCGCGTCCGCAAGTCGAGGCACTCCAGGCTGCGCTGGCCTGCTCGTTTCTGCTCGCCAATGATGCGCTCGATCAGCGTCTTTTCGACAACAACCCCCTGGTTGCTGCCGAGCGACAACTGGCCGAGCAACTGGCGCAATTGTCCTCGGGTGGGCTTGCTCGTCAGGATGCCGACCAGGCGCTTGAAGGGCTGCGTGCGCTGCTTGCCCAACTGGACGGCATGCAGAAACTCTTCAAGCCAGGCGCAGGTGACTGGATGGCGAGGGGCACACTGGACATCGGCCAGGCTTGGGAGTCGATGATGCAGCGCGCCGCTGCCTTGGGTGTTCTCGGTGCGGTACCGGTTGCCGAAGCGCGTCGACGTGCCGAGGCGTCCTTTGTGCGGTTTCAGGACGACTGGAACGCCGCGGGTCTGGGCGATCCGAGCGGTGGCGGAGGAGGTCTGGTCTGGCAGCCCAAGGAGAAGACCTGGTCGCTGTCGCAGGACAGAATCGCCTTGCAGGGCGCCATCGCTGCGCTGATGGCGCAGCCCTTCATCACCGCCAACCGGCGCAGTAACTTCCCGGTAGAGACGCTGCAAGCGGCGGTCGGCTGGGATCGGCCACGACTGGATCAGGCACTTGCGCTCGAGGAGACGCGCACGAAGTTTCGCAGCGATGTACTCCCGCGCGTGCCGCGCGCCCAGCGCTCTGCGGTGGAGTCCGTTGCGAACGCCGTGCTGGCCGATACGCTGATCGAGATGATCACGGTTGCGATGCAGCCCGGGCAGACGGCAGGTGGTCTGCCTCCCGTTGTGGGGGAACCAGAGCGGACCCGCCTGACGCGATTGCAGGCGCTTTTGCTCGACCTCGGCGGACGGGCAGCGGCCGACAGGCTGGGCGACATGATGGCCGGTGATGCCAATGCGCGACTTCGGCTCGTCGATGAGGCGTTGGTGCAAGGCGAGTTCTACCTGCCGCGAGAGCGCGACTTTCGCAGTTGGACGGGGAATCGCGCGCCGCTCCTGCAGGCCTTTGCCGTCAATGATCCGCTGGCGCTTGCTTCCTACGCTGCCGAGCAGTTTGCGCGCATCGAAAAGCTCGCTCGGGAGGCCGAAGTGCTGCTGCCTTCTCTCGACGCGGAGCGGCGTACGGGCTTTCTCGCCCAGCGCTGGCAGGCGATCGTGACCGATCTGGCTCGCTACAAGGCGCGCAGTCCGAGCAGCAATCTGCTGGCACTCGAGCAGTTCGTGCTGGCAGAGGCGGCCGAGATCGACGGTACGAGCTGCGGTGAAAAACTGGTGGCCCGCGCCTCGATGCGCCGTGTGCCGGACATCTTCAGCGAGCGCCTGAAACTCCTGCGTGACGGGTTGCTCCAGCGTTGTCAGGAGATTGCCAGTGGCGAACGGCAGGCATTGTGGGAGGCGCTGGCAAGCTCGTTCAATCGCGATCTTGCCGGGCGTTCGCCCTTTGTGATGCCGGGTGCGTCCGTGACCGCAACTGCGGGTGGTCCGAACCGAGGCCAGAGCAAGCGCGCCGGCGCCGGACGTGCAAGTGTCGACCCGGAAGAGATTCTGCCCGTGCTGCGACTCTTCGAACGCGCCCACAAGAGCCTCCTCGATCGTTCGATCGACGCCGGACTGTCACGTCAACCGATGATCGCCATCCGTCGATTCGACGAGCAGATGGAGCGGGTGCGAGCCTTTCTCGCGCCCCTTTATCCAGCCGATGAAAATGCGGCAGCCGGCTACGATCTGTCGATCGACTTTCGGGCCAATGCCGACAACGAGGTCGAGGGCAATCAGATCATCGAATGGGCGCTCGTTGTCGATAGCCAGACGCTGCGGCAGCGCGACCCGGTGCGTGCTTTGCGCTGGGAGCCCGGGATGCCGGTGACCCTGTCGCTGCGATTTGCGCGCAATGGAAGGGTGCTGCCGCAGACCGATGCTGCTCAACCCTGGATGACGGTCGATGATCGCACCGTGAATTACCGCTTTGCTGACCTGTGGTCGCTCCTGAGCCTGCTGCAAGTGCATCGGGACACCGATGGGTCGCCACGTGGCGATCAGCGCATGCAACTGCTCAAGTTCGAGTTCCCGATCTCGACCGTCAATGAAAATCCCAAGCTTCCCCCTGTTGAGTCGTCTGCGAGAGTCTATGTCCGACTGGGCATCAGCCCGGCTGGCAAGCGTTCGCCCCTTGTCTGGCCCGGAACCTTCCCGGTCTCGGCGCCCACCTGGGAGGCTCAGTGATCCGGATGAAGAGAAACAGACAAAAGGGAGCGCTGTGGTCATGACGACTGACATCATTCTCGAAGCGCTGCTGATGCCGCTGTCAGAGGATGCGCCTTGTGGTCCTTCCTTGCGCTACGACCCCGTCTTCATGGAGGTGCGACTCGAGCGCGAGGAAGACGATCCTGATCTGCCCATGGGCGAGTGGGAAAGGCCGCTCAAGCGCGCCGATTGGGCGCTGATCGAATCCCGCTGCAAGGGCCTGCTGGTCGAGAGATCGAAGGACTTGCAGATTGCTGCCTGGCTTCTCGAGGCTTGGCTGCGGCGGGACCAGTTGCCAGGGGTGCTTCGTGGCCTGCGCCTCGTGCGACTGCTGCTCGAACGATTCTGGGATTCGGTGCATCCACTGATCGGCGAGGACGATGATGCCGATGCCCGCTTTGCATCTCTCGAGTGGTTGAACCAGTTTCTTTCAATCGCACTCAGGGTGCATGTGAGCCTTGTCGAGGGGGGCGAGACCCTCCCGTTTCGAATGACGCTCCTCGAATGGGAGCGTATGACGGTCGCCGAACGTGCACCGCCGCCGCCGCGGGTGGCCGGAGAGCGTCCCAAGACGCCCGATTTCAGCCGATCGGTCGTGAAGGCGCGTGCTGCCGAGATACATGCTCAGGTGGCCACCCTCCGTGACATCGCCAGATCCTGTGTGCTCGAACTTCGCGATCTGGATCGCTTGCTCAAGGCGCGGCGCCCTGCTGATGCACCCAGCCTTGCCCATGCGGCCAAGACGCTCGAGGAGATCGAACGGCTGCTCACCCAGCTTGCCCCCGACCGCGGATCTGACGCGCAACGACCCATTGAGGAAGACGCTGACATGCCTGATCATGGCGAGGTCCGGGGCAGTGATGCGGTAGCGGTCAACCTGCCCACCGGGGATGGTTGGCAAAACCGTGACCAGGCTTACCTCGCGCTCGAGAGCATCGCCGACTACCTTGCCAGCATCGAGCCGCACAGCCCCACACCCTACCTGGTGCGCCGTGCGGTCAACTGGGGCCGCATGTCGCTACCGGAAGTGATGGCCGAGGTGGTTCGCGAAGAGGGAGACCTGAACCGCATGATCAATCTGCTCGGGTTGCAACCGCGCTAGCTCGCCTGCCCTGCGCAGGCATCAATCGAGCTCTCGCGGCGGGTCTGCGGCCACGGGCGTATATTCGGGGTGCTACCACACACCGCACGACCGGGCTAAAAGGGGGCTTCATGGACATCAAGGCATTGACCGACTCGTTGTCGGTCACGGAGCAGATTCTCGCCTCGGACATCGACGCCATCGTCGCGGCGGGCTTTCGTTCGGTGATCTGCAATCGGCCTGATGGCGAATCACCCGATCAGCCCAGCGCCCTCGAAATCGAGGCGGTGGTGCGCGCTGCCGGGCTCGAGTTTCGCAATCTTCCGGCCGAGTCGGGCAAGGTGAGCGATGAGCAGGGCGTCCAGTTCGGATGCCTGCTCGATACCTTGCCGCGCCCGGTACTCGCCTACTGCCGCACAGGTACCCGATCGACGACGATGTGGGCGCTATCGCAAGCAGCACATGTCCCGCTGCCCGTCATTCTCGAGCGTGCCACTCGAGCCGGTTACGACATGACGGGCTTCGTGCGACGGATTGCCAATGGTGGCAAGACGCCGGTCGAGGTGGTCGAATCCACGCACGAGGTGGTCATCATCGGCGGCGGTGCGGCCGGCATTGCAGTGGCTGCCAGCCTGCTGGCGCGCAAGCCGGGCCTGAATATCGCGATCATCGACCCGGCCGACGTTCATTACTACCAGCCAGGATGGACCATGGTGGGAGCTGGCGTCTTCGATGCCGCAACCACGGCACGCACGATGGCGTCGGTCATTCCGCACGGGGTGCGCTGGATCAAGGCGGCTGTTGCCGCCTTCGAGCCGCAGCGTGATGCGGTCGTTCTCGACGGTTGTCGGATCGTGCGCTATGGGCAACTGGTGGTCTGTCCAGGGCTCAAGCTCGATTGGTCGGCGATCCAGGGGCTGCCCGAGACGCTCGGGCGCAACGGCGTGACGTCCAACTATCGCTACGACCTCGCGCCCTACACCTGGGAGCTCGTGCAGTCGCTGCGTGGCGGGCGTGCCCTGTTCACTCAGCCATCGATGCCGATCAAGTGCGCTGGCGCGCCGCAGAAGGCGATGTACCTCTCGGCCGACCACTGGCGCAGTCAGGGCGTGTTGAAAGACATCGACATCCGCTTCTGCAATGCCGGTGCTGCGCTCTTCTCGGTGGCGGCCTATGTGCCGGCCCTCATGGAGTATGTGAACGCTTACGGTATCAACCTGCAGTTTGGCGAGAATCTGGTGTCGATCGATGGTGCGGCGAAGATTGCGGTATTCGGTACAACCGGTGCTGATGGCAGCAAGGCCCTGGTGACCCGCCCCTTCGACATGATTCATGTCGTGCCGCCGCAGAAGGCACCTGATTTCGTGCGTGTCAGCCCGCTGGCGGATGCTGCGGGTTGGGTTGATATCGACCCGGGCACCCTGCGGCACAAGACCTGGGCCAACGTCTTCGCCCTGGGTGATGTCGGCAACACCACGAATGCCAAGACTGCGGCCGCTGCCCGAAAGCAGGCGCCGGTGGTTGCGCACAACGTGCTGGTCACCCGCGGTGTTTTGCCAACAGAGGTCCGCTACGATGGTTACGGATCCTGCCCGCTCACCGTCGAGCGGGGCCGTATTGTGCTCGCTGAGTTCCTCTACGGCGGCAAGGTCGCGCCCAGTTTCCCGCGCTGGCTGATTGACGGCACCCGGCCCTCTCGGCTTGCCTGGTTTCTCAAGGAGCGCATCCTGCCGCCGCTCTATTGGCAGGGGATGCTCAAGGGACGCGAGTGGCTGGCAAGGCCCGAAATGGTTGACTGACGGGGGCTGCCGGGTCGCCACTCGGGCATCTGCCCCCTGGCCATTCAGCCGGTCACGATCGCACCTGCAATCCTGCGATTGGACCGCTCGTGCGGGATAATGGTGGGTGATCGCGGCCCGGCGCCGAGGTCGTTACCCTTTGATCGTGATGAGCGCAACAGCCCCTTACCCCACAACCGACCGACTTGCCGCCATCGATGGCATTCGTGCCATCGCGGTCATTGCCGTCATGCTCTACCACTGCGAGATCGGCTGGCTGGCTGGCAGCGGCTTTCTGGGTGTTGATGTCTTTTTTGTGGTGTCTGGCTTTCTGATAACCGGGCAACTGATTCAGCGCTTCGAACAGGGCGCTCATCCGCAGGCCTGGTCGGTGGTGCTGTCCGGTTATCGTGCGTTTCTCATTCGCCGGGTCTGGCGTCTGATGCCCACCCTGGTAGCCTTGTTCTGCGTACTGATCGTGGTCTGCCCGCTGGTGGCCCCGACCACCGTCCCGCGACTGCTCGAGGATATTCCAGCCGGCTTGCTCGCATTGTCCAACGTATGGCAACTGATCTCGAAGCAATCCTATTTCGAGAGTGCCGAGCGTCAGGCCCTTTTGCAGCATCTCTGGTCGCTCGCAATCGAGTGGCACTTCTATCTTGTGTGGCCACTGATCCTTGCCCTTGCACTGCGCACGCGCGGGCGCCTCGGACTTGCCTGGGTGAGCCTTGCCGGGGCGCTCCTGTCGAGCGCAATCATGGCGTGGCTTTCGATGACCCGAGGCTACCCTGACGAAGCCGATCCGAGTCGGGTCTACCTGGGTACCGATACGCACGCGATGGGCCTGTTTTCGGGGGCATTGCTGGCAAGCCTCTGGTCGGGCGGGGTGTGGACGCTGCCAGGTCGTTTCAAGGCGGCCACCATCACCGCTCTACGCGGCCGATTGGGGGCCTGGTGCCTCGCGCAGAGGTACACGAGCAAATGGCCCTCAAAGCTCTGGCCCTCAAAGCTCTGGCCCTCAAAGCTCTGGCCCTCAAAGCTCTGGCCCTCA
>CAIKRR010000094.1 GCA_903829815.1 uncultured Pseudomonadota bacterium
CACGAGGTCGAGCAGCAGGCACACAGAATGCACTCGTAGAGCCCATCAAGCTCGGCACGATCTTCGGGTGACTGAAGCCGCTCGAGTTGCGGCGCCGGATCGTTGTTGATCAGGTACGGCTTGATCGAATGGTACTGCTTGAAGAACTGCGACATATCGACATAAAGGTCGCGGATCACTGGCAGACCCGGGAGCGGACGCAGTTCGACCGGCTCCTTCAGATCGGCAACCTTGGTCACACAGGCCAAACCGTTCTTGCCGTTGATGTTCATCGCATCGGAGCCGCAGACGCCTTCGCGGCAAGAGCGCCGGAACGAGAAACTGTCGTCCATCTCCTTGACCCGCACCAGCGCATCGAGCAGCATGCGATCGGAGTCTTCGAGCGGCACGTCGTACTCTTTCATGTACGGCTTGGCGTCGTGGTCCGGGTCGTAGCGCTGAATCCGGATTTTCATGGTCTCTCCTGGCCTGTCTTGACAGTAAGTTCGGGGGTTGCCGGTGTCACCGGATGCGTCCTGACCGCAATCAGTAGACGCGCGCCTTGGGTTCGAAGCTCTCGGCGGTCAGAGGCTTGAGCGTGACGCCTTTGTAGTCGAGCCGATCGCCGTCGCGATACCAGAGGCTGTGCTTGAGCCACTCCACGTCATTGCGCTCATGGAAGTCGGCACGATCGTGGGCCCCACGTGACTCCTTGCGAGCCTCGGCCGAGACCATCGTTGCTCGCGCCACCTCGATCAGATTGAGCAGTTCGAGGGCCTCGATACGCGCCGTGTTGAAGACGCGTGACTTGTCCTTGATCTCGAGATGCTGCGCACGTTCGTAGACCTCGCGAATCTTGGCCACACCCTCGGTGAGCGTATCGGGGAAACGGAAGACCCCGCAATGGAACTGCATCGTGCGACGCATGTCACGCGCAACCGATGCCGGATCCTCGCCACCCTTGCGGGTATCGAGCCGGTTCATCCGGTCCAAGGTGTAGTCGGCTGCATCAGCCGGCAGCTCGCGCTGGCCAGGATTGTTCTTCAGGAACTCGATCACGCGGTCGCCGGTGGCCTTGCCAAAGACCACCAGATCGGTGAGCGAATTCGTTCCCAGGCGATTGGCACCGTGCACCGAGGCGCACGCCACCTCGCCGGCGGCGTAGAAGCCGGGGACGATGGTGTTGGGTCCGTTGGCCCCGGGCACAACCACCTCGCCATAGTAGTTGGTCGGGATGCCACCCATCTGGTAATGAACCGTAGGCACTACAGGGATGGGATCACGCACCGGGTCGACATTGGCAAACTTGCGCGCAATCTCGCGAATGCCCGGCAGACGCTTCTCGATCGTCTCCAGCCCAAGGTGATCGAGCTTCAGCAGCACGTAGTCGGCATCCTTGCCGGCGCCCCGCCCTTCCTTGATCTCGGTGGCCATGGCACGCGCCACGACGTCGCGCGAAGCAAGATCCTTCATGTTGGGCGCATAGCGCTCCATGAATCGCTCGCCATCCTTGTTGAGCAGGTAACCACCCTCGCCGCGCACGCCCTCGGTAATGAGCACGCCGGCTCCGGCCACGCCCGTCGGATGGAATTGCCAGAATTCCATGTCCTCCAGGGGCAACCCGGCGCGCGCTGCGATACCCAGTCCGTCGCCGGTATTGATGAAGGCGTTGGTGGTGGAGGCATAGATACGACCGGCACCACCGGTCGCAAACAGGGTTGCCCGTGCCTGCAGGATCGAGATCTCGCCGGTCTCCATCTCCATGGCAGTCACGCCCAGCACATTGCCCTGGGCATCACGAATGAGGTCAAGAGCCATCCACTCGACGTAGAACTGGGTGTTGGCGCGCACGTTGCGCTGGTAGAGCGTGTGCAGCATGGCATGGCCGGATCGGTCGGCTGCGCAGCAGGACCGCTGCACCGGCTTTTCACCAAAATTCGACGAATGCCCGCCGAACGGGCGCTGGTAGATCGTCCCGTCGTCGTTGCGATCGAACGGCATGCCGAAGTGCTCAAGCTCGATGATGGCCTGGGGTGCTTCGCGGCAGAGGAACTCGATCGCGTCCTGGTCACCCAGGTAATCGGAGCCCTTCACCGTGTCGTACATGTGCCAGAGCCAGGAGTCTTCGCCCATATTGCCCAGCGCCGCACCAATGCCGCCTTGCGCTGCTACGGTGTGGGAACGCGTCGGGAAGACCTTGCTGAGCACGGCCACCTTGAGGCCCGCTTCGGCCAGTTGCAGCGCGGCGCGCAGGCCCGCTCCACCTGCCCCGACCACGACTGCATCGTACTGCCGACGAGAGATCGCCATTTGAATCAGGCCCTCCAGAGAATCTGAACCGACCAGGCGGCAAGCCCGAGCAGTGCGAAGATGACAAGCCCGTGGGCCACCAACCGTGCCGCGGTCGGTTTGATGTAATCCATGATGATGTCGCGCACACCCACCCATGCGTGGTAGCACAGGCTCAACCAGAACAGCAGGGTCGCCAGGCGCATCCATACCGGCACGAACATGCCATGCCAGGTGGCGTAATCGCCTGGCCGAACCACGATCAGCAGGGTCAGAAAGACGACGGTGTAGACCGCCATGGCACAGGCGGTAACGCGCTGTGCCAGCCAGGAACTGAAACCGTAATGGGCACCTGTAATGACGCGGTTCACCATACCAGCATCGCTCCGAGAATCAGGGTGAGAAGGAGGCTCACGACAAAGACGACGCCGCTCGAGCGACGCGCCTGCGCCAGTTCGATGCCGACATGCATGTCAAGCAGCAAGAAGCGGATACCCGCACAGAAGTGGTGCATGAAGGCCCACAGAAGGCCGGTCATGAGGAGCTTCACGAAACCACCGCCCAGCACGCTACGCGCCCAGTCGTAGCCTTCGGCGCTCGCCATGCTGCTGTCAAAAAGCCAGAGCAGCAGCCAGAGCATCATGAAGAGGCCCAGACCGCTTATGCGGTGAAAGATCGACACCAGGCCCGGGAGAGGCAGATTGCCTGGGCTGACGTTGTACCAGGGGGCGTAGCGCTTGGGGCGTGAGTTGTTATCGGCCATGTGCGGGCTATCGTGTTGAACCTTCTTTGACTGGGACGCTCTGCCGACTTCGGGTGCGACTGCAAACCCTCGCTGTACCCATGTCGGACTGGCCTCGAATTATAGCGCGGAGATGGTGTGTTGCAGCATGTCGACCCAAGCAATGTGAACAATGTGCGCAACGGGACCTGGCGGCTCGATGACCGAGTGCACGCCTTGCACGCCGTGCGCGATCTCCACAAACACCCGAACGTCCTGCGAGGACGGCACGACATGCCATCGCCGCCTGCATCTGCCCGCCATTGACGGGGAAGCGTGCCCGCACTAAACTCGTGGGTTGTCTTTCGTGAAGTTTCAATCCGCCTTATTACCGTTTCAGTCCGGAGTCCAGCATGGCCAAATCCCCAATGCGCGTTGCAGTGACCGGTGCAGCCGGCCAGATCGGCTACAGCCTTCTTTTCCGGATTGCCAATGGCGACATGCTGGGCAAGGACCAGCCGGTCGTTCTGCAACTGCTCGAGATCCCCGATGAGCGTGCGCAGAAGGCCTTGAAGGGTGTGATGATGGAACTCGATGACTGCGCCTTCCCGCTGCTCGCGGGCATGGTGGCAGCGAGCGACCCGATGGTGGCCTTCAATGATGCTGATTGTGCACTTCTCGTGGGCGCACGCCCGCGCGGTCCGGGCATGGAACGCAAGGACCTGCTCTCGGCCAACGCACAGATCTTCACCGCTCAAGGCAAGGCCCTTGATGCAGTGGCCAGTCGCTCGGTGAAGGTGCTCGTGGTGGGCAACCCGGCCAACACCAATGCCTACATTGCGATGAAGAGCGCGCCGAGCCTGCCGCAGAAGAACTTCACGGCGATGCTGCGCCTGGACCACAACCGCGCTCTTTCCCAACTCGCCACGAAGATGGGACGCGATGTCGCCTCGATCGAGCGCCTGGTGGTCTGGGGCAATCACTCGCCCACCATGTACCCGGACTATCGCTTTGCCACTTCGGGCGCCCAGTCGGTGGCAAGCCTGATCAACGACACCGCCTGGAACAAGGACCTGTTCATTCCCACCGTGGGCAAGCGTGGCGCAGCCATCATCGAGGCGCGCGGCCTGTCATCGGCGGCTTCGGCGGCCAATGCCGCGATCGATCACATGCATGACTGGGTGCTCGGCACCGGTGGCAAGTGGGTCACGATGGGCATCCCCTCTGACGGTGCCTACGGCATCCCGAAAGAGGTCATCTACGGTTTTCCGGTCACCTGCGCCAATGGCGAGTACACCATGGTGCGTGATCTGGAAGTGGACGCCTTCAGCCGCGAGCGCATGGATTTCACCTTGAAGGAACTGCTCGAAGAGCAGGACGGCGTACGTCACCTGCTGGGCTGAACCAGACGCACCGGACTCGATACCGCAGGTGAAGGCAGCGAGTCCGATGCCAGCGCGCAGGACCGAGCACCCCGTCATATGCCGGTGATCAATCGTTTGATCGCCACAGCCCTACCGGAGCGAGTCCCGATGACTGCAAGCCTCACCCCTGGCGCACGGTTTCGCGCCGCTGTCCGCGAAGAGCAACCCCTGCAGATCGTCGGCACCATCAACGCCTACCATGCGTTGATGGCGCGCTCGGCCGGATACCGCGCCCTCTATCTCTCGGGTGGAGGGGTCGCCGCCGGATCACTGGGTTTGCCCGATCTGGGCATCAGCAATCTGGATGATGTGCTCACCGACATCCGCCGCATCACCGATGTCTGCGACCTGCCCTTGCTGGTCGATGCAGACACCGGCTTTGGCGCAAGTGCCTTCAACATCGCACGAACCGTTCGCTCTTTCATCAAGTTCGGTGCAGCCGCGATGCACATCGAAGACCAGGTCGGTGCGAAGCGTTGCGGCCACCGTCCGGGCAAGGAAATCGTCTCTCAGGACGAAATGGTCGATCGCATTCGCGCCGCGGCCGACGCGCGGACCGACCCCGATTTCGTGATCATGGCGCGTACCGACGCGCTGGCGGTCGAGGGCATCGAGAGCGCTATCGATCGCGCCTGTGCCTGCGTCGAAGCTGGTGCCGACATGATCTTCGCCGAAGCGGTCACCGAACTGTCGCAGTACAAGCGCTTTGCCGCAGCCGTCAAGGTGCCGATCCTTGCCAACATCACCGAATTTGGCAAGACCCCGATCTGGACCATCGACGAACTGCGCGCGGTCGACGTCTCGATGGTGCTCTACCCGCTGTCGGCCTTCCGGGCGATGAACGCTGCCGCCCTGCGCGTGTTCCAGACCATCCGTCGCGATGGCACCCAGGCTGCCGTGATCGACACGATGCAAAATCGCGACGATCTGTACGCGCAACTCGGCTACCACCACTTCGAGCAGCACCTCGACGCCCTGTTTGCGAAGAAGAAGGCGGGCTGAACACACCCGACCCGGCGTGCTCTGGCGCCCGGCGGCCCCCAAAGCCAAGGAGAAACCCATGAACGACGCACCCGCCGCACCGGGCCCCAAGGTGAAGAAGTCAGTTGCGCTGTCCGGGGTGCCCGCGGGCAATACCGCGCTGTGCACCGTGGGCCGTACCGGCAACGACCTGCACTACCGGGGCTACGACATTCTCGACTTCGCCGACAGCGCCGAATTCGAGGAAGTAGCCCATCTGCTCATCCACGGCCGGCTTCCCAACAAGGCCGAACTGGTCAACTACAAGGCACGCCTTCGCGCCATGCGCGGCCTGCCGGCAGCCGTACGCGCTGTGCTCGAGTGCCTGCCCGCCTCGGCCCACCCGATGGATGTGCTGCGCACCGGCTGCTCGGTCCTGGGCTGCGTGCTGCCCGAGAAGGAAGACCACAACCTGCCCGGTGCGCGCGACATTGCCGATCGTCTGATGGCCTCCTTCGGCTCGATGCTCCTCTACTGGTATCACTACAGCACCAACGGACGACGTATCGAGGTCGAGTCTGACGAGGACTCCATCGGCGGGCATTTCCTGCACCTTCTGCACGGCACCCGCCCCACGGCATCCTGGGTGCGCGCGATGCACACCTCGCTCATCCTCTACGCCGAGCATGAGTTCAACGCATCCACCTTCACCTGCCGTGTCATCACTGGCACAGGGTCGGACATGTACTCCTCGATCGCCGGTGGTATCGGTGCACTTCGGGGCCCCAAGCACGGTGGCGCCAATGAGGTGGCCTTTGAAGTGCAAAGCCGCTACGAAGACCCCGACAGCGCCGAGGCCGATGCCATCCGGCGCATCGCCAATCGCGAGATCGTGATCGGCTTTGGCCACCCGGTCTACACGATCGGTGATCCGCGCAACAACGTGATCAAGGAAGTGGCCCGGCGGTTGAGCGCCGAGGTCGGTGACATGAAGCTCTTTGACATCGCCGAGCGCCTCGAGACCGTGATGTGGCGCGAGAAGAAGATGTTTCCCAACCTCGACTGGTTCAGTGCCGTGTCCTACCACCGCATGGGCGTACCCACCGCGATGTTCACGCCGATCTTCGTGATCTCGCGCACGGCCGGCTGGTCGGCCCACGTGATCGAGCAGCGCATCGACGGCAAGATCATCCGGCCGAGCGCCAACTACACCGGCCCTGACAGCCGGCCCTGGATCCCCCTTGCCAAGCGCGCCTGAGCGCCCTGCAAACGCAGCCGTTTCCCCACTCCGACTTCTCACCCCTGAAGGTCCATCGATGAGCGCTCACATCAGCAACGTCCGACCGAAACCCGACAAGGTGCTGGTCGATATCGCCCAATACGCTGCCAAGGCAGAGATCAAGAGCGCCGAGGCCTATCGCACTGCGCGGCTCTGTCTGATGGATACGCTGGGCTGTGGCTTCGAGGCGCTGAGCTATCCGGCCTGCACGAAACTCATGGGGCCCGTTGTTCCCGGCACCATCGTGCCCAACGGGGCGCGGGTGCCCGGCACCTCGTTTCAGCTCGATCCGATCCAGGCCGCGTTCAACATCGGCACGATGATTCGCTGGCTCGATTTCAACGACACCTGGCTTGCTGCCGAATGGGGTCACCCCTCGGACAACCTCGGTGGCATCCTGGCGACGGCCGACTGGCTCTCGCGTGTCGCGGTGTCGCAAGGCAAGAAGCCCCTGGTGATGCGCGATGTGCTCACCGCGATGATCAAGGCACACGAGATCCAGGGCGTGATTGCGCTTGAGAACTCGTTCAACCGTGTCGGTCTCGATCATGTCGTGCTGGTGAAGGTGGCATCCACCGCCGTCATCGCCAACATGCTCGGCCTCTCGCAGGACGAGATCATCAACGCCCTGTCGCTTGCCTGGGTCGATGGGCAGAGCCTGCGCACCTACCGGCACGCCCCCAACACCGGCTCGCGCAAGTCCTGGGCAGCCGGTGACGCAACGAGCCGCGCCGTACGCCTTGCGCTGATGGCAGCCAAGGGCGAGATGGGCTACCCCTCGGTGCTGACCGCCAAGGGCTGGGGCTTCTACGACGTGAGCTTCAAGGGGCAGCCTTTCAAGTTCACCCGCAAATACGGCTCCTACGTGATGGAGAACGTGCTCTTCAAGATTTCGTACCCGGCCGAGTTCCACTCGCAGACGGCCGTCGAATGTGCAATGAGCCTCCACCCCATCGTGCGTGACCGACTCGCCGATATCAAGAAGATCGTGATCCGCACCCATGAATCGGCGATCCGGATCATCGACAAGAAGGGCCCCTTGAGCAACCCGGCCGACCGCGACCACTGCATCCAGTACATGGTTGCGGTGCCGCTGATCCACGGACGCCTCACTGCAGCCGACTATGAGGATTCGGTGGCCAACGATCCACGCATCGACAAACTGCGTGCAACGATGGAGTGCGTCGAAGACAAGAGCTTCTCGCGCGACTACCTCGACCCGGCGAAACGTTCGATTGCCAACGCCATCACGGTGCACTTTCGCGATGGTTCCAAGACCGACGAAGTCGTGGTGGAATACCCGATTGGCCACCGTCGCCGTCGTGCCGATGGCATTCCGCTGCTTGAAGAAAAGTTCCGCATCAACCTTGCACGTCGCTTTCCGGCCAAGCAGGCCGAGACGCTGCTCGACCTGTGCATGCAGCAAAAGAAGCTCGAAGCGATGCCGGTGCAGCAGTTCGTCGACATGATGGTCATCTGACAATTGTTCGGGGCGCTCTCGCCCACCTGCGGTCTTGCCCGCAAGGCATGACCGACTGATCCACTAGGAGTGTTCATGAGTTCCAACGCCTTCGGTACCCTGCAGGAGTTCTCTTTCAAGTCGGGCAAGCGTGGCCAGTTCGCCAGCCTGCCGGCGCTTGAGAAGGCGATCGGTGCGCCGATTTCGCGCCTGCCGATCTCCATCCGCATTGTTCTCGAATCGGTGCTGCGCAACTGTGATGGCAAGAAAGTCACTGAAGAGCATGTGCGCCAGCTCGCCAACTGGAAGCCCGTTGGCGATCGCGTCGACGAGATTCCCTTCGTCCTCGCTCGCATCGTGCTGCAGGACTTCACCGGTGTGCCGCTGCTGGCCGACCTGGCTGCAATGCGCAATGTGGCCGATCGGATGGGCAAGAACCCCAAGGTGATCGAGCCCCTGGTGCCGGTGGATCTGGTCGTCGACCACTCGGTCCAGATCGACAACTTCGGCAATAACGGTGCCCTCGACGCGAACATGAAGCTCGAGTTCGAACGCAATCGCGAGCGCTACGAGTTCCTGAAATGGGGCATGCAGGCCTTCGATACCTTCAAGGTCGTGCCCCCCGGCATTGGCATCATTCACCAGGTGAACCTGGAGTATCTGGCACGCGGTGTGCACGAGAAAGCAGGCGTCTACTACCCCGACACCCTGGTCGGCACCGACTCGCACACCACCATGATCAACGGCATCGGTGTGGTGGGCTGGGGCGTAGGGGGTATCGAGGCTGAAGCCGGCATGCTGGGTCAGCCGCTCTACATGCTCACCCCCGACGTGGTCGGTGTGAAACTGCACGGTCGGCTGCGCGGTGGTGTTACTGCCACTGACCTGGTGCTCACCATCACCCAGATGCTGCGCAAGGCCAAGGTGGTCGGCAAGTTCGTCGAATTCTTCGGTCCGGGTGTAGAGCGTCTGGCCGTGCCTGACCGCGCCACCATCGCCAATATGGCCCCCGAATACGGCGCCACCATGGGCTTCTTCCCGGTGGACGAAAACACGGTCGACTACTTCCGCGGCACCGGTCGTACCGATGAGGAAATCGACGCCTTCATCTCCTACTTCAAGGCGCAAGGCCTCTGGGGTGTGCCGCGCGAAGGCACGATCGACTACACCGAGGTGCTCGAACTCGACCTCGCGACCGTATCGCCCTCGCTCGCAGGCCCCAAGCGCCCGCAGGATCGGATCGAGGTGGGTGCTGTCAAGTCGACCTTTGGCGATCTGTTCTCCAAACCCGTGGCAGAGAACGGCTTTGCCAAGAAATCCGACGATCTCGGCAAGCGTTTCAAGACGATCGATGGCATCGACATCGGCTCAGGCGACATCCTCATCGCCGCCATCACTTCATGCACCAACACCTCGAACCCGGGCGTGCTGATCGCCGCTGGCATTCTGGCCAAGAAGGCTGTCGAGCGCGGGTTGAAGGTAAAAAGCCATATCAAGACCTCGCTCGCCCCCGGATCGCGAGTCGTCACCGAGTACCTGACCAAGGCGGGGCTGCTGCCCTACCTGGAGCAACTCGGCTTCAACGTCGCCGCCTACGGTTGCACCACCTGCATCGGCAATGCCGGTCCGCTCGGTGAGACGATCGAAGACGCGGTGGTGAAGAACGATCTGGTCTGCGCCGCGGTTCTCTCCGGCAATCGCAACTTCGAGGCACGCATCCACGCCAACCTGCGCGCCAACTTCCTGGCCTCACCGCCTCTGGTAGTTGCCTACGCCATCATCGGCACGATGATGCACGACCTCATGACCGAGCCCGTGGGCACCGGTACCGATGGCAAGCCGGTCTGGATCGGTGATATCTGGCCGACCAGTGAGGAAGTTCAGGCCTGCATGAAGTACGCCATGGACCCGAAGACCTTCCAGCGCCTGTACGGCGACTTCACCGAGGGCAATCCGCTCTGGAACGCGATCTCCTCGCCTGCCGGCGAGGTCTACACCTGGCCCAAATCAACCTACATCGCCGAACCGCCCTTCTTCGAAGGCTTCGGCATGCAACCGGGCGCGGCCGCCAGCGTCAACAACGCCCGCATCCTCGGGGTGTTTGGCGACTCGATCACCACTGACCACATCTCGCCCGCGGGTTCGATTCGTCCGACCTCGCCAGCCGGTGTATGGCTGATGGAGAACGATGTCTCGCGCATCGACTTCAACAGCTACGGTGCACGTCGTGGCAACCACGAAGTGATGATGCGCGGCACCTTCGCCAACGTGCGGATCAAGAACCTGATGATCCCGGTGAATGCTGATGGCTCGCGGGTGGAAGGGGGCCTCACGGTTCACCAGCCCGATGGCGAGCGCATGCCGATCTATGACGCTGCCATGAAGTACATCGCAGCCGGCACCCCCACGGTGATCTTCGGTGGCGAGGAGTACGGCTCGGGTTCGTCGCGCGACTGGGCCGCCAAGGGTACGCAACTGCTGGGCGTGAAGGCTGTTGTGGTGCGCAGCTACGAGCGTATCCACCGTTCGAACCTGGTGGGCATGGGCGTGCTGCCGCTGCAATTCATGGGCAGTGATTCGGCCGAGTCGCTGGGCATCAAGGGCGACGAGACGATCGATGTCGAGGGTCTGGACGATGTTCGCCCGCAGCAGGAGCTCACGCTTGTGATCCGTCGCACCGACGGCACTACGCAGCGCGTGGCCGTGCGTTCGCGCATCGACACCCCGATCGAGGTCGACTACTTCCGCCACGGTGGCATCATGCCCTACGTGCTGCGCGAACTGCTCGCCTCAGCCTGACCGAGCACACGTCCCTCTACCGCCGGCAGCCCCCTCGGGGGTTGCCGGCATACTGCGCACAACACGCATGTCGACCACGATCTACGGCATCAAGAACTGCAGCACGATGAAGAAGGCTTTCGACTGGCTCGAGGCCCACCACATCGAGTACCGCTTCCACGACTACAAGCGTGAGGGCATCGACGCCGCCACCTTGCAGCGCTGGTGCACGACGCTCGGATCAGCGATGCTCGTCAACACCCGCGGCACCACCTGGCGCAAGCTCAGTCCCACCCAGCAGGCCCTTGCGGGTGATGCCGATGCCATCGGGCTGATGCAGACCTACCCCAGCCTCATCAAGCGCCCGGTACTTGACCATGACGGCTCGCTCCTCGCAGGCTTCTCGCCCGATGCCTGGGCAAAGGCCCTGCTCGCCTGAGGCTTTGGGCCACTGAGCCCTTGAAGACCCGCTCAGGATTTCTCGCCCACCTGCAGTCCCAGAGTCTTGACCTGCGCCCCGGTACGCTCCACCTCGACACGGATGCGCTCTGACAGTTCGGCAGGCGTACTGGTACGCACTTCGTTACGCTGGCCGTACATGGCCTCGCCATAGGCTCGACCGCGCGTGACCCGCGCAAGATCGGCACTGATGCGCTCGACAAGACCCGGCGGCGTGGCGCGCGGTGCAAAGACGCCGATCCAGGTCACGACCTCCATGCCCTTGAAGCCGGCTTCGTCAATGGTTGGAATCTCGGGCATGTGTGGTGAACGTTCGGCTGAACCGACCGCGATCGGCACGAGTCGGCCGTCACGCATGAAAGGCAAGGCACTGGAGAGCGCACCAAAGGAGAGCGCGACACGCCCGGCCATGACGTCCTGGAGGGCGGCTGCCGCCCCTTTGTAAGGAATGTGGTTGAGCCGGATACCGGCCTGACGCTGGAACCGCTCCCACGAGAGGTGATGCACCCCGCCAATGCCGTTGGTACTGTATTCGAGCACACCAGGGCGTGCGCGGGCCTGCGCGACCAGATCGGCCACCGAGCGGATACCTGAATCGCTGCTTGCCACCATGACATAGGTGAAACCGCCCACCAGACCCACCGGCGCCAGGTCACGCACAGGACTGAAGGTCATGCGCTCCAGGAAGAAGGGAACGCTCACGATGGCACCGTCATCGCTCACCAGCAGCGTATGCCCATCGGGGCTTGCCTTCACAACCGCTTCGGCCGCGATCTGCGCCGAAGCACCGGTCTTGTTCTCGACCAGAACATTCTGGCCCCACAGATCGGACAAGCCCTTGGCGAGAAGTCGCGTGGTGATGTCAACACCACCACCGGGCGGGTAACCCAGCACGAAGCGCACCGGATGGTCGGGAAACCGGGATACGCTCTGGGCGACGCTCGACTTCATGATGAGCAGCCCCAGCATCACGGACATCGCGAGACAGACCATCCTCTGGCCTGCTCTCATCCATCGGCGCCACGACTCATCGCCCGTGCGGCCGCCGGCCGTGCGCGCACTGGCAGCAGGGGGAAAGCCTCGATCGGCAGGACGTTTGAATGCACACGGCCACTTGAGCACTGTAGTCTCCCGAATTGCCTGGGTTCATCATCTGACGGATGGCGAACAGAATAACCGATCAAAGCGCGTGCATCGGGTTGGAATCGATGCCACAAGGAGGACGTCTGCCATGCCAACCGAGTCGATGAGCCCAAGCTTGGGCACTGGCGCAATCTATCGCCAACGACTGCGTCGCCATCCCAGCGTGCAGCACCTGCGCGCCGCAGCCCAGGCGCGCCTGCCCGGCTTTGCCTTCGATTCAGGCGATGGTGGGGCGGGCGTCGATCGGGGCATCGTGCGCAACAACACCGCACTCGATGCCATGACCCTGGTACCCCGCTACGGCGAGGTCACCGAACTGCCACCGGCCGATACCGTGCTCTTCGGCCAAGCCCAGAGTCTGCCCATCGGCATCGCCCCGATGGGGTCGCCAGGTGTGATCTGGCCTGGTGCCGATCGCATCATGGCCACGGCGGCCCAGCGCGCCGGCGTACCGTTCTGCCTCAGTACGGTCTCCGGCATCACCATCGAAGAAGCCGCCCGGCTCGCACCCGAGAACCTCTGGGTGCAGATGTACCGATTCCCGAATAACGATCACGCCATCGGTTTCGACATGGTGGCTCGCGCCAGGGCCGCCGGCGCACGGGCGCTGATTCTCACCATGGACGTCCCGGTACGCACCACCCGGCCGCGCGAAGTGACGGCAGGCATCGCCTCACCGTTTCACTTCACCCCGCGCATGGTGGCTCAGGCACTGCGACATCCGTCCTATGTCCGCGCCTTCCTGCGCGAGGGCATACCGCGCTTTGCAAGCCTCATGCAGTACGCCCCACCGGGTGCTGGCATCAACGAAATGGCCCGATTCGCACAGCGGGAATTCACCGGCACCTTCAACTGGACCGAAGTAGCCCGCTACCGCGATCAGTGGGCGGGCCCGCTGGTGCTCAAAGGCATCCTGCACCCTGCCGATGCCGAGAAAGCGGTCGCACTGGGTGTCGATGCCATCCAGGTGTCGAACCATGGCGGACGCCAGATCGAAGGGCTGCCGGCAACCATCGAGCAGTTGCCCGACCTTGTTGCGGCGGTCAATGGTCGAGCCCGCGTCCTCTTTGACAGCGGGGTCCGGGGCGGGCTCGATGTGGTGCGTGCCTTGAGTCTCGGGGCCGACTTCGTGTTCGCCGGCAAGGCCTTCCTTTGGAGCCTGGGCGCACTGGGAGAGTCAGGGCCTGCCCATGCGCTTGACCTCTTCGCTGACGAGATTCGTTCAACGATGGGGCAACTGGGCGTCACCCGGCTCGAGCAATTGCGCGATTGCACGAAAGGCAGGTCGCAATCGGTCTGAGGTACGGATAGGCGAGCGACCCGTTCCTCGTCCTGGGCCGCGCGACCTGGAAGTGCCAGTTCAGCCAGCAACCGCCCGGGCACCGGCCTGGGCAACGCGGCCGTCTTCATGGCCTGCCGCACCCGATACGCCGATGCCGCCGACGATTGCGCCGCCGACGATGATGGGCACCCCACCATCGGCCACGCTCGCACCGAAGGTGAGAACCCGCAGTCCGATGCCGCCACCACCCACCGCATCTTCAAGGACCTTGGTCGGGCGTCGGAATTCCACGGCGGTGCGTGCCTTGTGCTCGGCAATCCGGGTACCGGACAACTGGGTGTTATCCAGTCGTGCCATCGCCACCAGATTGCCACCTGAATCGACGACGCAGATGGCCACCGCCCAGCCATTGGCCTGCGCCTCGGCCTCGGCGGCAGCAATCGCGGCACGCGCCAGGGCAAGCGAGATCGGGGCCCCGTAGGGGGTTGTGGGTGGCGGAGTCTGTGCGTTGCTCATCGAGTCATCCTTGGTCGAGTCGTTGAAAAGTGGTCAGCCGATGCGCGGGCCGAGTACCGTGGTTCGCAGCAGACTGCGCATGGACTCACGCTCATCGGCCGTCACCGGGACATAGGGCGGATACGGCTCGCCAGTGGGCACACCGATGAGCGACATGGCAGCCTTCATCGCAGGCGCAAGGCCTCGATGCATCCACTTGGCCGGAAAGAGCGCGAACTGCAACTGCAATTCGGCAGCACGTGCATGGTCGCCCGCAACAAAGGCATCGATGATGTGACGCGCGATCTCGCTGCCGGGCGGTGGCATGGTCGCACCTGACCCGCCCAGTTGCAGCGTCGCAAGCAGCATCTGCATGGTGGTGAAGTAGCGTGCATGCCCGGCCCGGTCGATCTCGACGATCAGACGTGACACCCGTGCCAGGTCGCGCGAGCTTTCCTTGATGAGTTGTATGCAGGGCAGTTTGGCCAGTGCAATCGTGTCAGGCACGGATACATCGGCGCCCGGCCCCGGATTCAGATAAAGCGTAATGGGCAGATGCGTCTCGCGGCCAACCGCCTCGTAATAGGCAATGAGATCGGCCTGCGTGGGCGGCCCGGCAAAGGGTCGCAAGGGGGCCAGCAACTGGACGGCCGCGGCACCCAGACGTTCGGCCTGGTGCGCAATACCGATGGCCGTCCGGAAGGAGGGATGGGTGATGCCGACCATCACCGGCACTCGCCCTGCCACGCACTCGATGGTCTGACGTACCAGATCGAGTCGCTGCTCCATCGACAGATACGTGTACTCCTGCGTCTCGACCCCGGCGGCAACCACCATCGTGGCCCGGCAGTCGTCGATGATGTAATCGATCTCGCGCTGCAAGGCAGGAAGGTCGACACCCAGGTCGGCATCGAACGGCGTGAGTGGTGCAACGATGAGCCCGGGGGCTCTCTGTTCAGCGTTCAATCGTGTCTCCTCGATCAGACTCAGGTTTCGGACGCTTCGAGCGCGTTCACCGATGTTACCCAGTTTCAGGCATCGCGAGGATCACCGCGCGCGATCTCGGCCAGAAAGTCGGCGCCATACTGCGCAAGCTTGCGTTCGCCCACGCCATGCACCGCCAGCAGTTCACGCGCGTTGCGCGGCCGCACCTGGGCCATTTCCTGCAGCGTGCGATCGGTAAACACCACGAAGGTGGGCACCTTGCGAAAATCGGCCAGACGCTTGCGCACCGCGCGCAGCCGATCGAGCAGACCGACATCGGTCTCATCGCTTGCGACCGCAGCAGCGAAGACGTCGCGCGCAGCGCACCGACTGCAGGAAGCGCCACACGCCTGGATCGACTCGGCAAAGTAAGCGGCCAGATCACGCCAGAAACAGCCACCGCCCTGCGCGAGGTCGAACATCCGTCGCACCGCCTGCTTGCGATCGGCACTCACCTCGCTCCCCTCCATCAGACGCTCGAGCGACATCACATCGGCCCACGAGTAGAAGAGGATGCAATCCGAGGGGGCACCATCGCGCCCTGCCCGGCCAATTTCCTGGTAATACCCCTCGATCGAGCGCGGCATGTCGCGGTGAATGACGAACCGCACGTCAGACTTGTCGATGCCCATGCCGAAGGCAATCGTCGCGCACACCACATCGAGGTCGTTGCGGCTGAAGGCCTCCTGAATGCCGCCACGCGCCTCGGGCGAGAGGCCCGCGTGGTAAGCGTCGGCCCGCACCCCCTTCGAGGCGAGCCAGGCGGCCGTGGAGTCGGCCGCGTTGCGCGAGAGGCAGTAGACGATGCCAGCCTCACCGCGGCGCGCCCGCACGATGCGCAGAATCATCTCGCGCACTCCCTCGCCCTCACCCTTGCGGATGCTGTGCAGGTGCAGGTTGGGCCGAAAGAACGAGCCTTGCACCTGAAGCGGATCGTGCAACGCGAGCTGGGTGAGAATGTCGCGCGTCACCCGCGGCGTGGCCGTGGCGGTGAGCGCGAGCACCGGCAGCCCGCTGAACCGCTCCTTCAACCCGGCCAGATTGCGGTAGGACGGGCGAAAATCGTGGCCCCATTCGCTGATGCAATGCGCTTCGTCGACAGCGATGAGGCGCAGGTCAAGCCCCTCGAGCAAACGCCCCACGCCACCATCGAGTCCCTCGGGTGCGGCATAGAGCAACTCGAACTCACCGGCGCGCAAGCGCGCCACGCGGTCATTGCGTTCGGCAGCCTCGAGGGACGAATTGAGAAAGGTGGCACGTATACCGACTTCGCTCATCGCGTCGACCTGATCCTTCATGAGCGATATGAGCGGCGACACCACCAGGGTGAGCCCGCCCAGGAGGCGCGCCGGAATCTGGTAGGTCACCGACTTGCCGGCGCCCGTGGGCATGATGCCCAGACAGTCACGGCCGCTCATCACTGCACGAATGATCTCGAGTTGCCCGGCACGAAATCCCGGGTACCCGAAGAGCGTCTGGAGTGTGGCGATGGCATCGCTCGCCACACGCGCTTCGGCCTCGAGTTTCAGGCGCGCCGCCTGAGTGCGCAGCACTGCCACCGACACGGGCGTGAAGAGCCCCGGCTGCTCGCGATAGAGGCGACGCAGCGCCTGCAGGGCCGCGGTCGCCTCCCCTGCCGACAGTGTCATCAGGGCATGTGCGGCCGCCAGCACGGCAGACTGATCGGCGGGTGCATCCGCTGCCTTCTTCAACGTCATCGGGACCACCGGGCCAGCGCGGCCCCGGTGTCGCTCGGGTGTCTCCTGAAGAGCGCAGGAAACCTCGCACACCATGCGATCATCGCGGTTCACTTCCAGTGGTTGCTTGCATCATGTTCTCAATCGACCCGGGCGCGATGCCTGTCGTGATCATCCTCGTGTTTCTGCTCGCGGGCGTGGTCAAAGGCATCATGGGCATGGGCATGCCCACGGTCGCGGTCGGCCTGATGAGCCTCTTTCTAACCCCCATCGAAGCCGCCGGCATCCTCATACTGCCCGGCTTTCTCACCAACGTGTGGCAGATGCTCGCAGGGCCGGCCTTGCGTGCCGTACTGCGTCGTCTCGCCGGGATGCTGATCGGCATCGTCGCCGGCACCGCACTCGGGGTGGCCTTTCTGGCCGGACATTCGTCGATGTTCACCGTGTTCGCACTGGGGGCGGTCCTGTCAGCGTATGCGCTCCTTGCGCTCGGGGCCCTGCCATTGAGCATGCCCGCCCGTCATGAAACCTGGCTCGGCCCGCTCGCCGGCCTCATCACCGGCATCCTCAGTGGCGGTACCGGCATCTTCGTGATTCCGATGGTGCCCTACATCGCCTCGCTCGGATTAGGCCGCGAAGTGCTCATCCAGGCGCTCGGTACCGCTTTCACCGTGGCCGTGCTGGCGCTCGGCCTGAGCCTGTGGTTTTTCGGCAAGCTCACCCCCGACGCCGCGGGATGGTCGATGCTGGCCGTCATTCCGGCCTTCATCGGCATGGCGATGGGGCAATGGCTGCGTGCGCGCCTGGAGGCCGAGACCTTCAGGCGGGTATTTCTCTGGAGCGTGCTCGCGCTGGGTATCTGGATGATGATCCGGGCCGCTGTCTGAGCCAGGGCAGACAGCAGTCCTTGCAGCCAGCAAACCCGAAAACGCTTTCAGGCAGTGACCGAGAAGGCAACTCGACCCAGCGTCTGCATCTCCATCTCGACATGCGCACCGGCCACCAGCGGTTCGGCCGCCGTGGCACCACCGGCCATGACCATCCAGCCCGCCTTGAGCGGCTCGCCAGCCTCTTGGGCAAAGCGTGCTGCCGACACCAGCGAGCGAATCGGGTGACCGAGGATGGCCGCCGTCGAACCGATGAGCCGTGGCTGCCCATTGAAGGAAAGCACCAGACCGAGGTTGGAAAAATCAATGTCGGGGCGATGCCAGGGGCCGGTCACGAAGCCGGACGACGAGGAGTTGTCAGCCACCACATCGACCAGTGTGAACTTGAAGTTCTCGTAGCGAGAATCGATGATCTCCATGGCCGGCGCGATCGCCTCGACCGCATCCAGGGCCTGCAACGGGGTCACGGTACCAACGAGATCCTTCTTCAACAGGAAGACGATCTCGGGTTCGACACGGGGGTGAACGAAATTGGCGAGCGATATGCTCCCGCCGTCCTCCACAACCATGTCGACCGTCAGACGCCCCCAGAGCATGTCTGACACGCCCATCTGGATGATCTTGGCACGGCTGGTGAAACCCATCTTCATGCCGACACGATGGGCGCCACGCTTGACACGACGCTCGATCGACTGGCGCTGGATCTCGTAGGCATCCTCAACCGAGAGTTTGGCGCCGCCTGACTGCGTGATCTGGGAAATGGCCTGCGCCTGGCGCGCGGCATCATCGACAATGGCTGCAAATCGCTGGATCTTGTTCATGGCTTTGAAATCGCTCTGATTGAGTCGCTTGAATCGGGTTCAGTCGGATGGGCTCGGTGAGGGCGCAGGCGCCTCAGCGGCCGAACACCGTGCGCACCGAACCCAGACCACCGATACGCACATCGATCACATCGCCCGGGGCAACCCCGGCCATCGGACCCAGTGCGCCGGTCATGAGCACATCGCCCGCCTTCAGTGGCGAGCCGATCTCGACCATCGTGCGGGCAAGCCAGAGCGCCGCGTTGAGCGGATTGCCCAGGCAGGCTGCACCGGCACCCAGGGAAATCTGATCGCCTCGACGCTCCATCACCATGCCACAGAGGCGCAGGTCGAGCCCTTCGAGCCGGCGTGGCTCATTGCCGACCACAAAGAGCCCCGAGGAGGCATTGTCGGCAATCGTATCGGTGATCTTGATGTCCCAGTTGCTGATCCGGCTACCGACGATCTCGATCGCCGGCAAGGCATAGGCAACCGAGGATAGCAACTCGGTCATCGTGACCCCGGGCGTTGCAATATCGCGCTCGAGCACCAGCGCAATCTCGGCCTCGACCTTGGGCTGCATCACACGCGAGAGCGCAACTTCCTCGCCGTCACACAACATCATGTCGGCAAAGAGCATGCCGTAGTCGGGCTGATCGACCCCCAACTGCTTCTGTACGCTCTTGGCAGTGAGACCGATCTTGCGGCCCACCAGGCGGCGGCCCGTCTTCAGCCAGTACTGGGTATTGACCTGCTGAATGGCGTAGGCGCTCGCCACGTCGCCCGCTTCGATCTCGTCGCGAATCGGGGAGGTGGCCTGGAGCGTTTCTCCGGCCTTGCGCAAGCGCTCGGCAAGAGCACGAATCTTCTGGGAAGCGCCCGCAGGCGCACTCGGGGATGTCTTCTTTTTCGTGGCCAACACGGAACTCCGCAGTGTCAGGTTGAGAGCCGCAGGGGCAACGGATGCCCCTGGGTCGATAAAGGCCGTTTCAGAGTTTGATGCAGACGTTGCGCAACTCGGTGTAGAACTCGAGCGAATGTACCCCACCCTCGCGTCCGATGCCCGACTGCTTGGAGCCGCCAAAGGGCGTACGCAGGTCGCGCAGGAACCAGCTGTTGATCCAGCAGATACCGACTTCGATTCGTGCGGCCACCCGATGAGCCCGGGTGAGATGGGTCGTCCACACCGTGGTCGCCAGCCCGTAGGCCGTGTCGTTGGCCAGGCGCACCGCCTCCTCTTCGGTGTCAAAGGGCGCAATATGGCAGCAGGGTCCGAAAATTTCCTCGCGAATCACCGCCGAGGACTCGGGCAAGCCGGTCCAGATCGTGGGCTGGACCCAGGCGCCGTTGGCCAGTTCTCCTTCCATCGGCGGGATGCCACCGCCGGTAACGATCGTGGCGCCTTCGGTGCGTGCCTTGTCGTAGTAGGAGAGCACCTTGCGCTGGTGTTCCTTGCTGATGAGCGGCCCCATGCCAGTCGACTTGTCCTCGGGGCGCCCCAGCTTGAGCGATTCGGCCTTTGCCTTCAGCGCGGTGACGAAGCGATCGAAGATCGGTCGCTCGACATAGACCCGTTCGGTGCCCAGGCAAACCTGGCCGCAGTTGGCGAACACGGCACGCCCGATGCCCTCGATGGCGGCATCGAAATCGCAATCGGCAAAGACCACCCCGGCGTTCTTGCCACCGAGTTCGAACGACACCGGTCGCACGCCATCGGCAGCCGCCTTCATGATGGCTGAACCGGTTCCGGTCTCACCGGTAAAGGTGATGGCATTGACGCCGGGATGGCGGGTGAGGAACTCGCCCGCCGAGCCGGGGCCGAAGCCGTGAACCACGTTGTAGACACCGGAGGGGACGCCGACCTTGGCCATCACCTCGCCCAGCAGCGTCGCGGTCTGCGGGGTCTCTTCCGATGGCTTCACGATGACCGCGTTGCCGCAGGCAAGCGCCGGCCCCACCTTCCACGTCATGAGAAGCAGCGGCAGGTTCCACGGACAGATGACCGCAATCACGCCCTTCGGTACACGCAACGCGTAGTTGATCGCGCCCGCGCCATCGGGGGTGCTCATCGAGAAGAATTCGCTGGGCACATTCTTCACCACATCGGCAAAGATCTTGAAGTTGGCCGCACCGCGCGGAATGTCCAGATGGCTGGCCAGACTCACCGGCTTGCCCGTATCGGCTACCTCGGCCTCCAGGAAGTCGTCGAACCGGCGGTTGATCTCATCGGCGACCGCATAGAGCATCTCTGCGCGCTTGGCGATATCCATCCGGCCCCACGGCCCCTCGAGTGCGGCCCGCGCTGCTGCGACCGCCGCTGCAATCTCGGGCGCGCCCGCTTCGCTCACCAGACCAATCAGTCGGTTGTCGACCGGCGAGCGGTTCTCGAACGTCTTGCCGGAGCGGGCAATGACGAACTCGTTGGCAATGAAATGGGGAGTCGGATTCATGCGGGGTGATACCTCGGGAATGGAGCCAGATGCGGAATGCGAAACACGCCGTGCGAAAGACCGGGGTCAGCCCAGTTTCTTGATACGCAGCACCCAGTCGCGATACGCCGCCATGTGCTCGGTGACGAACTTGCGGGTGGCCTCGTCGGTGCAATTGCCCTCGGCATCGAACTTGGTCTGCGCCAGACCAATGAAGGTTTCGGGGCGCGGCATGAAGAAGACCTGCATCAATTGCATGATGCGACGCACTTCGTACTGGACGCGTGCGCCACCCAGGGGCCCCATGGTGGCGCTGAGCACCGTCATCGGCTTGTTGGCAAAGGGCTGGTCGGTGCCCCGTGAGGCCCAGTCGATCGCGTTCTTCAGAACGGCCGACATGGCAAAGTTGTACTCGGGGGTGCAGACCAGAATGCCATCGGCAGCAAGAATGGCCGCCCGGAACGCCGCTGCTGCAGGCGGGTAGCCCTTGGCAAACTCGTCACCATCGAAAAACGGAATGTCGCGCAGTTCGAACGGCTCGATGGTGACATCGGCCGGGGCTACCTGACCGGCCAGCTTGAGCACCATGCGGTTGTAGGAACCCTTGCGCAGGCTGCCGCAGAGACCGAGGATCTTGAGTTGTGACATGGAAAGGACCTGTGTGTGTTGGATCGGTGAAGGAACAATCTACTCGGTGTCGCCAGCGGTGAGGAACTCCCACATGCGCTCGGCGATGCGGCCCGCCCAGGTGGCTCGGGCGCGGGCCTGCTCTTCATTCATGCGCGGGGCGCTGTCGGCAAGACCTGCGGCGAGCGCCGCCAGTTCGACGCGCGCTGCGTCCTCGAGGAACCAGGCAAGACACACGGCCTGCTCGATGTCGACGCCGGCCGTGACTGCGCCGTTCACGCCCACCACGATGGCCGATGCAGCACCAATGGTCTCACCAACGCCGATCGCTGCCGCTTCGTTGCGGATGAGTCCGGGGTCGGACCAGAACGGCACTTCAGGGAAGAAATACGACCCGAATCCGTGGCGAGCCTTCGGCGTGCGACCCAATGCAGACAGGGCCAGGACATTGGGCGAGAGAAAACGGGCGACCGCCCCGACTTCGGGCCGGCGCTTGTAGATCTGCTGGTGCATCCGCACCTCGCCCAGAACGCCCTCGGGCAGCGCCCCATCGACGGTGCAGACCGTGCCGGCCTCGCCATTGGCGATGAGCCCCATGGGCCTCGCCGCGCAAACCAGAAAGTGCTGCTCGTCAAGACGCTGACTGCAATGCCCATAGGCGTTGACCAGACCGCCGCGGGCCAGTGCACGGGCGGCCTTGCGGACCTTGATCTGCTGCTGTTCTGTAGCGTTCATGCACGACCTCTGTGGGTTATTCGCCGGCGCTGGCGGCTGGTTTGCCGCATCTGGGCGGCATGTTCTGATCTTGTCAGCGGTGTGTTCGTGAAGGGTTCGCGAGTGCGTTTGCGGCTGGCGCGCAGCCAGGCCACACACGCTCACTTCATGATCGGCATGCCGAATTGCGGGCCCGGTGCAACGCCTTCACGCCAGCGCGAGGTCACGGTCTTGATTCGGGTGTAGAAGCGCACCCCCTCGGGTCCGTGCTGGTTGGTGTCACCGAAGAGCGAAGCCTTCCAGCCCCCGAAGGTGTGGAAGGACAACGGCACCGGAATCGGCACGTTGATGCCCACCATACCGACCTCGACTTTCTGGGTGAAGTTGCGCGCGACGTCGCCATTGCGGGTGAAGATGGAAACCCCATTGCCAAACTCATGTTCGCTTGGCAGCGCAAGCGCTTCGTCAAACGAATTGGCATGCACCACCGCGAGTACCGGCCCGAAGATTTCCTCGCGGTAGACCCGCATCGAAGCCGTCACCCGGTCAAGCAGGGTGCCGCCGAGGAAGAATCCGTTTTCATGACCCGCCACGACATGGTTGCGTCCATCGACCACCACCCGGGCACCTTCCTGCTCGCCGATGTCGATATAGCTGCGCACCTTGTCACGATGCTCGCCAGTCACCAGCGGGCCCATCTCGGAGGCCGCATCGATCGAGGAGCCGACCTTGAGGGCGCGCACGCGCGGGGTCAATGCCTCAACCAGTTCGCTCGCGGTGCGCTCGGTCACCGGGACCGCCACCGAGATGGCCATGCAACGCTCGCCGGCCGAGCCGTAGGCAGCCCCCATCAGTGCATCGACCGTGAGATCGATGTCAGCGTCGGGCATCACGATGAGATGGTTCTTGGCCCCACCAAGGGCCTGGACGCGCTTGCCCTGCTCGGCACAGCGCACATAGATGTAGCGTGCGATCGGCGTGGAGCCCACAAAGCTCACCGCCCGCACGCGCGAGTCATCGAGCAGCGCGTCAACCGCTTCCTTGTCGCCATTGACCACATTGAGCACGCCGGGCGGCGCACCGGCCTCGAGCATCAGTTCGGCCAGCCGCATCGGGCAGCCCGGATCCTTTTCGGAGGGCTTCAGGATGAAGGTATTCCCGGCAGCAATCGCGATCGGAAACATCCACATCGGGACCATGGCCGGGAAGTTGAACGGCGTGATGCCGGCCACCACACCCAGGGGCTGCCGCATCGAATACAGATCGATGCCGGTTGCCACATTGTCGGAAAACTCGCCCTTGAGCAGATGCGGAATGCCGCAGGCAAACTCGACGCACTCGAGCCCCCGCTGCAGCGAGCCGCGTGCATCGGAGAGCACCTTGCCATGCTCGCTGGCGATGAGCAGCGAGAGCTCATCGGCGTGTCGTTCGACCAGTTCCTTGAAGCGAAACATCACGCGTGCACGCGTCAGGGGCGAGGTCGAGGCCCAGGCTGGCAGCGCGCGAGCGGCTGAATCGACGGCCGCAACCACCTCGGCGCGCGAGGCCATTGCCACCTGCGCGGTAGCAACACCCAGCGACGGATTGAAGACATGCCCGTAACGGCCACTGCTGCCCGGCAACGGGCGACCGTCGACAAAGTGTCCGACCTGGCGCAGGGTGCCTGCGGCGGCGTTGCTGGAATTCATGGCGATTTTCTCGTGAGTGACTGAGGAGCGGCTGAGAAAGCGGGTGTCACGGACCCTGCCGGCTCGAGCAGCGAAGCCCGACGATGAGCCTGGGGTGCACCCGCGTTGACCGGACAGGCACCCGCCAAGTCGGTCGAACTTACCTTGTGCAGGGAAGCCTTGTCAACGCAGTCCGCGTCTGGTGAATGGCACGACTCAGCCCTGAGCGGCCAGAACCTTGACATCCATTTCGGCATGCCACTCGGCAATCGGTCTGAAGCCAGGCAGGCTGCGCGCATGCCCCTCGACGAAAGCCCACACCGCCTCGTCGGGCATCGACAGGTCGATCGGGATGCGCATCGGTTGATGGACATACCAGGGCGTATCGATGAAGAGTTCGGTTCGGTGCCCTTCCGGGTCGCGAAAATAGACCGAGATGGCATTGCCGTGGGTGATGCAACCCAGGGTAGGCCCTTCCATCACCACGCCCTCGGCACGCAGACGCCGTTCCATCAGGCGCAACTGGTCGAGGCCGCCAGCGCGGAACGAAACCTGCTGCACGACATCGAAGGGCAGTTCATCAGGCCGACCGGTCGCAAACACGATCTGGTGATGTTCACGCGGATGGCGGGTCATGAACGCAATGCGGGCGCCGTTGTCCAGAACACCTCGATCGCTGCACACAAAGCCCATCACGCGGGTATAAAAGTCGACCATCGCGTCGATGTCGCAGACAAACATGCCGACGTGACTGAAGGCCAGGGACAGGGACTCGGTCAAGATGATTCTCCTCCTTGAATGCATGGGCCACGCAGACCCTCAGAGGCTACGTTACCATCAGGTGGCATTGCCGTGGCTCCATCGGCATGCACAGACTCGGGAGGGGACGATGAAAATGCATCAGACTGCGCTCGCCGTGGCACTGGCTGCCATCGCACTGCTGTGTGCGCCGACACAGCCCCGCGCGCAGGACGGGACGCAACGTCCCATTCGCCTGATCGTGCCCAATGCACCCGGTGGCGGCACCGACATCATCGCGCGCCATGTCGCGCAGTTCTTTGCCGAGACTCTGCGCCAGCCGATGATCGTCGAGAACCGCACCGGTGGCGGATCGCTCGCTGGCACCGACTACGTGGCCAAGGCGCCCCCCGATGGCCAGACCCTGCTGCTGGGCGGCGTGAGCAGCCTTGCGCTCAACCCGGCGCTCTTTCGCAACCTGCCCTACGACCCGCTGCGCGACTTCGTGGCGGTAGGGTTCCTTGCCGCGTATCCCTTCGTGCTTGTCGCCCGCCCCGATCTGCCCGGCTCGAGCCTTGCCGATCTGGCACGCCTGGCGCGCGCCAATCCAGGCAAGATGTCTTTTGGGTCCGCCGGCGTTGGCACGGTGCAGCATGTCTGGGCGACGATCCTCACCAAGAGCCTGGGGCTGGACATGGTGCATGTCCCCTACAAGGGTGCGGCCCCGGCGGTGCAGGACATGATTGGCGGGCGGATCGACGTGATGTTCGACAACCTGTCGGCCGCACGCACCTACATCGACAGCGGCCGCCTGAAAGCACTGGCGGTGTCATCGAGCCGGCGCGCCGAAGCTTTGCCCACGGTGCCGACGGTTGATGAAACCGGTCTGGTGAAATTCAGTGGCGAGAGCTGGTTCGGGGTCTTTGCCCCCTCGCAGACCCCCGGCACTGCCATCGAGCGCCTGCGCAGCGGATTGGCATCGCTCTCGCGCAATCCGGACTTTGCCGCTCGTATCGAGCATGACACCGGACGCACAATGCCGATCCCCCCCGCGGAGCAACAGGCCTTCCTGCGCGGCGAAATCGAACGCTGGGCGCGGCTGGTCGCGCGCTATGAGGTGACTGCCGACTGAATGTGCGGGCCCCTGTTCGCGCTCGAGCTCGTCGTGTCGCCAAGCGGGAAAAGTACCGCAACAGGCGCGCAAACCCGATCAGCGCCCGTGACTTGATCGCTAGACTCCGGCCCATCGTGACAAAAGGCCGTGCCCCCCAGGTGCGGATCGCCCATGGAAGCCGACCTGGCTTTGCCGGACAAGGAAACCGAGGCCTTCATCCAGAATCTGGGCATTCCGCCCTGTCCTGCGATCCTGATGCGACTCATGCGTCAGGTGCGCAGCGAGGACCCCGACTTTCGCGCCATTGCGGAACTGATTGGCGCCGATGTTGCGCTGTCGGCCACGATGCTGGCCACGGTCAACTCCTCCTGGTACGGCTTGCGCACCAAAGCGACCACTGTCTACCGCGCGCTGTCGCTTCTGGGACTCAATACCTGCACCCAGCTGCTCACCCGGCTTTCGCTGGCACGCGCGATACCGCAGGCGGACTCCCCGGCGATGAAACGGTTCTGGGCCGGGGCCCTGCGCAACTCTATCGTGGCATCGCTGGTCGCCCGCACCACGCGCGTGGTCGACCCCGAACTGGCATCCACCTATGTCCTGTTCCGCGACGTCGGCATGGGTCTGCTGATCACACGCCATGAGCGCTACGGCGACCTGCTGGAGCCAGCGCGGCTCTTCCAGGGGCGCGACCTGCTCGAGGAAGAGGTGACCTTGTGCGGGGTGAATCACGCGCGCGTCGGATTCCAGCTCGCCCGCTCATGGGACCTGGGCACCGAAACACAACTCGCCATCTTCAATCATCACCTCTACGGGGTCGATGCCGAGCGTCGCGCAGCAGCGCCGCGCCTGGCGCAGCGACTGGTCGCAACCGGGCTTGTCGTCGATGCAGTGGCCTGTCGCATCACACGCCTTGCGAACCGGGAATGGGAAGACAACCAGGATTTCGCCTTCGATGTGCTGGACCTCGACGAGACAGGGCTTGAGGAGATCATCCGCGAGGCTGAAATCGCAGCACCTGCCGGACAGTAAACGGCAGCGCTCTTCAAGCGCCGTTCGCGTCCAGGAACGGCGCGATGAGTTCGGCCAACCGCTCGGGATGCTCCCAGTGAAGCATGTGTCCGGCCTGATCGATGCGTGCCCGTTGCACCGAGGGCCAGGCCGCACGGCGTCGCGCCAGCGTGGCAGGCGTCAGTCGGTGGCGCTGGATGTTCTCCGACTGGGCAGCATCGATCCAGAGCGCCTGTGCCTTGATGTCGCGCCAGCACGCCATGGCTTCATCGAGTCGCCACAGATCGGGACCTGCCCGCAGGTGGGCCGGATCGGCGCGCAGGCGCCAGCGGCCATCGGCACCTTGCTCACCCCAGTGCTCGACCACGAAGGCGGCACGCTCAGGGGCGATACGATGACTGAGAGTACGCACCCTTGATTCCAGCGCGGCCCGGTCGGCAAACTCGCGCCGCTCGGTAAACCGATCGAGATCGTCGAGCCACGAGCGAAGGTGCGCAGGCGCCTCGCGTGCCTCACGCCGACGCAGGCCGAAGCCTTCCAGATTCACCAGGCAAGACACGCGGTCATTGCGCGCAGCCGCGTAGAGCGACGCGATATTGCCACCCAGACTGTGTCCGATGAGGCGCACCGGCTGGGGCGCCCGCGTGACATCGTCGGCTGCAACGACACGAACGAGGGCATCCAGGTCAGCCACATAGTCGGTATAGCTGTAGATGCCGTCACGCACCCATTCGCTCAGCCCGAAGCCGCGCCAGTCTGGAGCAAGGAAGCGCCAGCGACCGCCCAGCGCATCGACCAGAAATTGCCATGACGCCGATACATCCATCCAGCCGTGCAGCAGCCAGACCCTGGGCGCATCGACTGGCCCCCACTCGCGCAGATGCGTGCGCAAGCCGCGCACCGTGACACATCTCGACGAACTGCTCAACATGAAACAATAGACTCCTCTCCACACTGCAGCGCTCGCCCATGCCAGGACGTCGAGAAAGCAACAAGGCCGAGAAGCAGGCGCGCATCCGCGAAGCGGCACGCGCGCTCTTCACTCAGCACGATTTTACGGCTACCACCATGCGCAGCATCGCCCAGCGTGCCCATGTCGGTCTGGGCACGCTCTTCAGCTATGCCGACGACAAGCGCGATCTGGTCTTTCTTGTCTTCAACGAGGAACTGGCCAGCCTCACCGAGCGCGCGCTGGCAGCGCCGCGCGCGTCGATGCCAGTGCTGGAACAACTGATGGCTCTCTTTGGGCCGCACTACCGGCAGTTCGCCCGCGAACCGGTGCTCGCGCGACTGGCCCTGCAGGAACTCACCTTCTACTCGGCCGGCAAGCAGGCGCTTGCCTTCCAGAGCATCCGCGAACGACTGATGCGCGGGTTGGTTGCTCTGATCGATCGCGCACAGCGCTCGGGGCACCTGCCCCTGCATCCTTCTGCCACCCTGATCGCCCGGCATGTCTTTTTCGTCTACGCGGGCGCGCTGCGCGCCTGGATCGCGCGTGAGAAGCCGGGTGCCGCCGCCGGGCTGCGCGAATTGCGCTCGCTGCTGACGATCACGCTCACCGGCCTTGCTCCCGACTGAACCACAGGCGGCGACGGCACGGCCGATCAGACCCGCTCGATGGCGAGGGCAATCCCCTGGCCCACCCCGATGCACATCGTGCACAGGGCGCGCTTGCCACCCGTGCGATGCAACTGACGAGTTGCCGTGAGTGCAAGACGCACGCCCGACATGCCCAGCGGATGACCAAAGGCAATCGCGCCACCATTGGGGTTCACATGGGCGCCGTTGTCGGGCAAGCCCAGTTCGCGCAGCACCGCCAGGCCCTGCGCCGCAAACGCCTCGTTCAGTTCAACGACATCGAAGTCGGCAATACCAAGGCCTAACCGGGCGAGGAGTCGCTGCGTGGCCGGTACCGGGCCGATGCCCATCACCCGCGGGGCCACACCGGCGGTCGCTGCGCCCAGCACCCGCGCGAGCGGCTTCAGGCCGAATTCGCGCACCGCGTCCTCCGAAGCAATGAGGAGTGCAGCCGCGCCGTCATTGACCCCCGAGGCGTTGCCCGCGGTTACCGTGCCGTTCTTGCGAAAGCTCGCTTTCAGGCCATTGAGGGTCTCGAGCGTGGTCTCGGGCCGCGGATGCTCGTCCACCGAAAATTCGCGTACTTCACCCTTGCGACCGGGAATCTGGACCGGAACGATTTCCTCGATCAGCGTGCCTTCGCGGATCGCCCGGGCAGCTCGCTGCTGGCTCTCGAAAGCAAACAGATCCTGATCGGCGCGAGAAACGCCGTACTGCTCGGCCACGTTCTCGGCCGTCTCGCCCATCGAGTCGACCCCGTAGAGACGCACCATCTCAGGGTTGACGAAGCGCCAGCCGATGGTGGTGTCATGCACTTCGCTGTTGCGGGAGAAAGCCGCCGTTGCCTTGGGCATGACAAAGGGCGCACGGCTCATGCTCTCGACACCGCCGGCAATCACCAACGACACCTCGCCGGTACGAATGGCACGGGTGCCGCAGGCAATCGCCTCCAGGCCTGACCCGCACAGACGGTTCACGGTGGCAGCCGGAATCGTCTGGGGCAAGCCGGCCAGCAATGTAGCCATGCGACCGACGTTGCGGTTGTCTTCACCGGCCTGATTCACGCAGCCGTAATACACCTCGTCGACCCGCGACCAGTCAAGGCCCGGGTTGCGCGCCATCAGCGCCTTGAGCGGCAACGCACCGAGGTCGTCGGTACGAACGCCCGAGAGCGCACCACCGTAGCGGCCGATCGGGGTGCGGATGCCATCACAGATATATGCCTGGGACATGGTAGGGGCTGCCTTCTCAGAGACCGAGCACGCGCTCGGCATTGCCGTGGAAGATCTTCTCCATCACTGCGTCGCTGTAACCCAGTTCCATCCACTCCTTCAGGATGCGCGCGTAGGGAAGGCTCGGGTAGTCGCTGCCGAACATGATCTTGTCCTGCAGCCGGGCACGCATGTCTACCTTGAGCGAGGCCGGGAAGTACTTGGGGGCCCAGCCCGACATCTCCCAGAAGACGTTGCCCTTGTGCAGGGCAACCGCGGTGGCCTCATCCACCCAAGGCCAGCCCGGATGGGCCATGATGATCTTGAGGTTGGGGAAATCGGCCGCGAGGTCATCGATGGCTGCCGGATGGGCATGCCGGATACGCGCGCCCATGCCACCGGGCATGCCGGCGCCCATGCCGGTGGTGCCCACATCGATCATCACTGCCGCGCCAAGTTCGTCGAGCAGTTCAAAGAGCGGATAGAAGCGGGTGTCGTTGACCGCAAAGTGCTGCATGATCGGGTGGAAGTGAAAGCCGATGAATCCGAGTTCGGTCATCGCCTTCTTCGCCTCGCGCATCGCCAGTTCGCCCTTGAACGGGTCGAGCGTGCCCCAGCACTGGATCACCCGCTCAGGGTGCCGCTTCCACATCCCGTGCACATAATCATTCGTGCACGGCGGCGTCGCCACGGTGGTCTCCAGGTCGAGCGCAACCAGCACCGCCTCGACACCTGCGCCGGTAAATTCCGCGATCACGTCCTCTTCGGTCTTGGCCACCCAGCCGCGGCTCCAGTACTTGGCAAGCGCCTCGACATAGGGGCCCTGGCTGTCGATCCAGGTCTGGGTGCCTGGATAGCAATGCAGATCGATGATTCTCATGATGCGCGCTTCTCCTCTTCGAGTTTCTTCGTGACCCACTCACCGAGTGCCTTCTTCGAGACCTTGCCAAAGGTTGAGACCGGAAACTCACCGATCGTCTCGAGCCGCTCGGGCAGCTTGAACTTGGCGATTTCCTTGTCCATGAGGAAGCTCACCAGTTCCTTCAGCACGAGGGTCTGGCCCGCATGCAGGATGACCCACGCGCACATGCGCTCACCCAGGTTCTCGTCGGGCATCGGGACGCAGGCCACGTTCTGGACCGCCGGGTGCATGAGAATGAGATTCTCGACCTCTTCGGCGCTGATCTTCTCGCCGCCCCGGTTGATGAGGTCCTTCTTGCGACCTTCGACGACATAGTTGCCAGAGGGGTGCTGACGCATCAGATCGCCCGATCGGTAGAAGCCATCAGGCGTGAACTGGCGTGCGTTGTACTCGGGCACGCCAAAATACCCCCGCAAGGTGTACGGCCCCCGGCAGGTCAGCTCACCCACCTCGCCCTGTGCCACCTCGCGACCCTCGTCATCAACCAGCCGGATCTCGTCATCGGCACAGATCGGACGACCACAGGTTTCCAGACGCACGTCTTCCGGGTCGGTATCGCGCACAAACATCAGCACGCCCTCGGACATGCCGAAGTTCTCCTGCACGAAGACACCCGGAATGAGTTCGCGCGTGCGCAGTCGCACTTCAGGCTGCATGCGCTGCCCGCCGCTCTGGATCACCTTGACCGACGAGAGATCGTACTGCCCGATGGCCGGATCGTTGATGAGCCGGATGAGGAGCGCAGGCACCACCTTGATGTGCGTGACGCGATGCCGCGCAATCAGCTTGAACATTTCCTCAGGGCGCGTGGTGGGCGAGAGCACGACCTTGGCACCGTTGAACATGAAGCCCTGGATGCCCGGACAGGCAAGCGGCAGGTTGTGCGCGATCGGCAGCGCGAGCAGCAGCACCGAGTCGCCATTGACGCCACAGACCGGCGCTGCGGTCCTCGAGTTGTAAGCGTAGTCGTTGTGAGTGCGCGGAATGAGCTTCGGAATGCCGGTGGTGCCACCGGAGAGCTGGAAAATGCACGGATCGGTCGGATCGATCGTGATGGCGGCCAGTTCGCTCAAGGGCAGCCGCGCCGGCCGCGCGATGAGATCGCGCAGCGAATGCTCACCCGGCCCTGCCTCGCCCAGCACGATGCGAATGCGCAAGGTGTCGGATTCGGCCGCGACCCGCTCGATCACCGGGGCAAAGCGAAAATCGCCCTGGCTCTCGGGGTAGATGCAGGTGGTCGCACCCGACAGACGCACGAACTGGCTGATCTCGGCGTAGCGATGCGTGACCAGCGCCGCAATCGGTATCGCGCTGATCTTCTGCAGCGCGAAGTAAAGGAGCACGAACTCGGCCACATTGGGCAGCGTGGGCACGACCCGATCAAGCGGTCGCAGCCCGATCTCGAGCAGATTGAGCGCCAGGTTGTCGGTGATGCGGTCGATGTCGGCATAGGTGTAGCTGCGCTCGCCTTCGACCAGCGCAACCCGGTCGGCAAAGATGCGGAACACCTCGGCAAACTCGGCCGCGAGTGACTTGTCCTGCCAGTAGCCGGCCTCGCGATAGCGCTTCGCGAATTCGGGGGGAAAGGGAACGACGCCTTCGAGCATGATGGAGTTCTCCGATGGGCTCAGGTAGAGGCGGCAAAGCCACCGTCGATGACGATCACTTCCCCGGTGACGAAGCGGTTGCCCTGCACCAGGCTCATCATCGTTTCGGCCACGTCATCGGCGGTCACGCAGCGCTTGAGCGGAGTGGCTCGGGCGCGCTTGCCCATCAGATCGGCATACTTGTCACCGAGCATGCGCTCCATCCAGTCGCCTTCCATCCACCCGGGGGCCACCGCGTTCACGCGGATCTGCGGGCCGAGGTTCCAGGCGAGGGTCTTGGTCAGGCTCACCACTGCGGCCTTGCTCGCGGCGTAGGGCAGCGGCTGAGGCCCGGGACGCAGGCCGACGATGCTGGCGGTATTGACGATGCAGGGCTTCTCGGCCTTGCGCAGCAGCGGCACTGCTGCGCGAGTGACCTGGAACATGCCACGCACGTTGACGGCAAAGACCCGATCCCAGTCACCGAGATCGAGCGACTCGAGATCCTTGGGCTTCCAGGGCGCGGTGATGCCGGCATTGTTCACCAGCACGTCGAGCCGCCCGAAGCGCGCCTCGAGCGCGGCGATCATCGCCCGGACCCCGGCCTCATCGCTCACATCGCACTTGATGAGCATCGTTGCGGCACCTGCATCAGCACAGGCCTGCTCTGTTTCCTTCGCAGCGCGCTCGCTCTGACTGTAGTTGATCACCACATCGTAGCCAGCACGCGCCAGTGCGATGGCCTCGCTGCGGCCGATGCCGCTGGCAGCGCCGGTGATGAGCGCAACAGGACGTGGGTCGGGCATGGAAGTCTCCGGTCGTAGGAATGACCGCGATTATAGGCGAAGCCAAAAAACCGAACAGGTTCGGAACGAGCCTGGACTACCGGGCACCGGCCTTGCGCAGCAGGGCAACGATGTCGACGAATTTTCCACGCTCAGCCAGGCCTAGCGCGGTCAGCCCGGCCTCATTGCGCAGACTGACATCGGCCACTTCCCACACCAGCAGACGGGCCGCTTCCAGATGCCCCTGCCGAGCGGCCATCATCAACGGCGTGGTGCCATTGGGCGAACGGGCATCGATGTCGGCATCGCGCCCGAGCAGATAGCGACAGACCTCGACATGGCCGCCGAAGGCTGCGTAGTGCAAGGCAGTCCAACCGGGGCGGGCAAGTTGCGCACCGGCATCGGCCAGGAGTTGCACGGCCGGCAGATGTCCGTTCAACGCGGCCACCATCACCGCGGTGTCACCGGCCTTGTTGCGATAGTCAGGCTTTGCCTTGCGTGCGAGCAGCAGTTTCACCGCACCGGCCGCGCCCTCACGGGCGGCCACGATGAGCAGGGAGTCGCCACTGCCGTCGACCGAGTCGATGTCATAGCCCTGCACGAGCAGGCGGCCAAGCCCGGCCACATCATCGACCCGCACGCGGGCGAAGACGTCATCGACGGTGGCCTGGGCCGACTCGACCGGTGCGAGCGCCAGAACAAGGCTGAGAACCAGGCTCAGCGAAACCTTGAGTCCGGGGCCCAGGCATCCGTCGAAAACCAGGCCAATCAGCCACCGACTGCACTCTGCCGAGGCACCGCCTCGCACCAGGCGCTGCTCAGGCATTCACCGCCCCCCCCACCGGGCGCAGGGCTGTCGCATCGATTCTGAAAAGGCGCAGGAAATTGTCAGTGGTTGCCCGAGCAATGGTCGGCAGATCGAGTCCACGCAGGTCGGCCAGCTTCTGGGCGGTATGGCGCACGAAGGCGGGCTCGTTGATCTTGCCCCGCAGGGGCACGGGCGCCAGATACGGAGAGTCGGTCTCGACCAGCATCGATTCGATCGGGATCGATCTCGCCACCTCGCGCAGCGATTCGGCATTGCGAAAGGTGAGAATGCCCGAAAAGGAGATCATGAACCCCAGATCGATCGCGGCGTTAGCCACATCGAGGCTTTCAGTAAAGCAGTGCATCACACCACCCACCCGGTCAGCCCCTTCCTCACGCAGGATGCGCAAGGTGTCCTCTGCGGCTGCGCGGGTATGCACGATGAGCGGCTTGCCCACCTCGCGCGCAGCGCGGATGTGGCGCCTGAATCGCTCGCGCTGCCAGTCGACATCCTCGCCCAGGCGAAAGTAATCAAGACCCGTCTCACCCACAGCCACCACGCGTGAACGGCTGGCAAGGCTCGCCAGATGCTCGACACTGGGTTCCTCCACATCGGCGTAGTCAGGATGCACACCGGCCGAAGCAAACAGATGGGGATGCTCGAGCGCAAGGGCTTCGACCTCGGGAAAGGCTTCCAGTGTCACCGAGACACAGAGCGCACCGCCGACACCGGCCGCATCCATGGCGGCCAGAATCTGCGGCACCCGGGCGGCGAGATCTTCAAAGTTGAGATGGCAATGAGAATCGACCAGCATGGGGTCTACCAGAGGCGTCTGCGGTTGTGCATTATGACAGCGCGCGACTCGACTCCCGCAGCTGGAGCAGAAGGTCTTCGACCACCAGACGCGGATTGAGCGGATGCTCGGCCAGCGCGCGGGCCGAACGCAAGGCCATCTCGAGCGCAAACGCGCGCTCGGCGACCAGCCCTTTGGCTTGGCGCACGAGCACGCCAGCATGCCCCGGGAAGTAGCGCGGCGCGAGCCCCGCACGAACCGCCAGCAGATCAAACACCCACTTCTGCAGCAGGTCGATGACGAGGGGCATCGGCTGCGTGGCAAGGCGAGCCGAGGCCTGCACCACATCGAGTTCCGGGTCGGCCGCAGCCCGCGCAATGTCTGCCGACAGTGATTTCAGCGCGTCGGCGTCGAGCGCACGCAAGGGTGCGCCCCCCGCCAGGTCGAGTCGTTCAGCGGCATCCGCAAGACCCTGAGCCTCGAGCCATTGCAGGGCGAGCGATCGCTCGGGAAGTGCGCAGGCCACACGCTGGCAGCGGCTGAGCACGGTGGGCAGAAGCAGCGACGGTCGATGACTGATGAGCAGAAGCAGACTCCTGGGTGGCGGTTCTTCCAGGGTCTTCAGGAGCGCATTGGCGGTTGCCGTATTCATCGATTCGGCGGGCACGATGACGGCGATCTTCCACCCGCCCTGATGCGCACCGACCGACATCCAGGCCTGGAGACTGCGAACCTGATCGATACGGATGTCGCGACTGGGCTTTCGCGACTTGCTGCTCGATCGCTCGGGTTCCTCGCCGCTGACCAGCTCGTCGGCCTCGGGCACCACCCAGCGCAGGTCAGGATGAGATTCGGCAGCCATCAGGCTGCAGGCACGGCAGCGCCCGCACGGGAGTCCTTCCGTGCTCGGCTCAAGACATAATAATCCACTTGAAAAAATAGCCGCAAGGTTTTGTTTTCCAACAAATTGTGGCCCATGAAGAAGCAGTGCGTGCGGCAATGATGCACGCCGCTCGGCGAGGCGACTCCAGACCCCTGACTGCCACGGTAACAGGGTCGGCGCAGCCTGTGCCCGAGGCCGGTCAGCCCTCCCCTCAGACGTATCAGAGTCGATCAAGGAAGTCTTTTTAATCATATGCTTTCGATGATCTTTTCAACTGCTTTACCAACTTCTTCGGGCGTCAGTGCAGCATCGATGACGCGCATACGCTCAGGATCGGCCAGGGCACGAGCACGATAGCCCTCGCGCACGCGCTGAAAGAAGTCGTGATCCTCCTGCTCGAATCGGTCCAGTTCAAGCGAGGCCTGTTTGCGCCGTGCCAGGCTCACCTCCACCGGCAGGTCGAACAAGAGCGTGAGATCGGGCTGGAGATCGCCCTGGACCCATTGCTCGAGCGTGGCGACGGCGGCCATGCCCAGGCCGCGGGCATTGCCCTGATAGGCGTAGGTCGAGTCAGTGAAACGATCGCACAAGACCCAGGTACCCGCACGGAGCGCCGGCCGGATCACCTGCTCGATGTGTTCGGCGCGTGCAGCAAAGATGAGCAGCGTCTCGGTCGAGAGAGCCATCTGGCGGTGCAACAGCAGGTCACGCAGGCGTTCGCCCAATTCGGTGCCGCCGGGCTCGCGGGTCAGTCTGACCTCGAGACCACGCGCCTCGAGCACCTGCCTGATACGGCCGATGTGGGTGCTCTTGCCGGCACCATCGACCCCTTCAAGGGTGATGAAGCGTCCGCGAGTGGGGATTGAACGCATGAGAGGCTCGACCGGTTTCAGGGCGGCAGGACCGCGCGCTTGTGTTCAACGACCCAGAATGTACCGGGCAACGGCCCGATTATGCGCTTGGAGCGTGGCCGAAAATTCACTGCTGCCATCGCCGCGCGCGACGAAATACAGAGCCCCGGTGTCGCGAGGATGGGCGGCCGCCTCGAGCGCGGCAAGTCCGGGCATGCAGATGGGCGTCGGGGGCAGCCCGGCCTGTCGGTAGGTGTTGAAAGGGCCGTCGGCGAGCAAGTCACGCTTGTGCAGACGGCCATCAAAGCGCTCACCCAGGCCGTAGATCACGCTGGGGTCGGTTTGCAGCAACATGCCCAGACGCAGTCGATTGACAAACACGCCCGCCACCAGGGGACGATCGCCCGCCACGCCCGTCTCCTTCTCGATCAGGGAGGCCAGCGTGAGCAGGTCGTCGCGCGCAGCCAGCGGCAGCCCCGGTGCACGCGTGCTCCAGACCGCGTCGAGACGCTGCTGCATGGCACGCCGGGCCATGGAGAGCACGAGCAGATCCTCGCTCCCCTTGGGTACGATGTAGGTATCGGGAAGAAACTGGCCCTCGGGCGCCAAGCCCGGCACACCCAGCGCGGCCATCAACGCTGCGTCATCCAGGGCCTGCGTGCGCGAACGCAGCCCTTGGGCCGTGGCCAGTGTCTGACGAAACTGCCGCCAGGTCATTCCCTCGATGAGTCGGACCTCGGTGAGCAGCACCTCGCCGCGCTCGAGTCTGCGCATCAGTTCGCGCAACACCAGTCGGTCATCGATCCGGTAAATGCCCGGCTTGAAAAGGCGCTCGCGTCCGCCCAGACGAGCCGCCCAGCGAAACGCCCAGGCAGGCAGCCTCGCGCCGCTGGCGCTCACCAAGCGGGCAATGTCACCTGCGCTGTGACCGGGAAGCACTTCGACTTCGGTCTGTCGCCCGGCGGGCATCAGGCCCCACGAGGTCCACACCTGAGAGGCCAGCAGCAACCCCGCCAGCACCAGGCCCAGCAGTCCTGTGAGCCCGATCAAGCGGGCTCGCCAGCGGGGCAGCCGGGAACGCACAACGCGAGACAGGTGTGATGCAAGCATCACCCTATAATACTGCGCTGGCGCCCAGACATCGACGCCCGCCCGGCAGGGTGCAGTGCCTGCACGGCCGTCGCGCGCCCTGCCGATTCACGGAATCCATGCATCCACAGCCCGGACCGAACCGAACCGATGAGAGCACCATGCGCGTTGCAGAACTGACCTCCCTGGGTGTGCTTGTCGTGAGCGGTACCGATGCGCAGACCTTTCTCCAGGGCCAACTCACGGCCGACATCAACGCACTGGCGCCGCAATCGGCGACATCAGCGGCCTGGTGCACAGCCAAGGGCCGGGTACTCGCCTCGCTCATCGTGCTTCGCCGCGATGATGACTTTGTGCTGGTAATCGACCGATCGCTCGCTGCGGGCATCGCGCGTCGCCTCTCGATGTATGTGCTGCGCTCCAAGGTACAGGTGCGCGACGACTCGTCACAGACCGCGTTGTTCGGACTTGATGGCAGCGACCTGCCTCCAGGACCTGAGCTGGCATGGACCGCGTGCCGGGCTGGAGTCATAGACTGGCTGTGTCTGGGCCCCGGTCACTGGCTGGGCATCGCCACGAGCCTGACTTGCAGCGTCGACACCCTTGCCCAGACCGCTGGATACGAAACACACAGCGAGTCGCAGTGGCGCTGCGGCGAACTCTCGGCGGGTCGAGTCTGGATCGGTACGGCCACCCAGGACGCCTATACACCACAGATGCTCAACCTCGATCTTACCGGCGGAGTGAGCTTCACCAAGGGCTGTTACCCCGGGCAGGAGATCGTGGCCCGCACCCATTATCTGGGCAAGGTCAAGCGGCGATTGCTGCGCGCCCGCCTCGCCGCAAGTGCTGCACTCAAGCCCGAGCTCGGCATGGCCGTGCATGGCGCCGACCCGCTTGCCGCTGCCGTGGGACAACTGGTTGATCTCGCCCGCAGCGACGATGGGAGCCATCAGGTGCTGTTCCTCGCCCAACCCGATGTACTGGCTGCTGCCCTGCACCTGGGTGCTGCCGATGGCCCGCGCCTTGAGCCGCAGCCCTTGCCTTTCACCCTCGACTGAGCCCCGCCAAACCCCATGGACACGATCTACGTCTACTACAAGGTCAACGCTGCCAATGCCCAGGCGGTGCTGCGTGCCGCCCAGGCGCTGACAACCGGAGTGGCCGAGGCGACCGGGGCGCGAGCGCGCCTGTTGCGCCGCCGCGAACAACCCGGCACCTGGATGGAGGTGTACGACACGATTGGCGATGCAGCGACCTTGGAGCGTGTGCTTGATGAGCGCGTCGCAGCCTGTGGCTTTCTCGACCTGCTCGAGGGCTCGGGGCGGCACACCGAACGATTCACGCCGCTGGCAGCCGCCGACCTGGCGCTCCTCGATGCCAGCCTCTGATGCCGACCGGTGATGCCAGACCCTTGTTCCAGCCCCTGACGTCACCCCGGCGTTTCACCGCCAGCTATCGTGTGCTTGATACTTTTTGACTACGCTGCGGGCCCCAAGGGGCACCTGTACCTTGCCGCCAATCGCGACGAATGGTTCAGACGCCCGACCGAACAGGCTCGCTTCTGGACTGATGCCCCCGGCATCCTGGCCGGGCGCGACCGAAGCCACCAGGGCACCTGGCTGGGTGTCTCGCGATCGGGGCGTTTTGCCGCCATCACCAACTACCGTGAGCCGGAGCGTCATGACCCCGCGGCACCCTCGCGAGGGGCCCTGACAGGGGCCTTTCTGGCTGGCACGATGTCGGCGGCTGTCTACGCAGACCAGCTGGCCTCACTGGCAGCGCAGAACGACCGTCACAACGGCTACAACCTGTTGCTGCACGATGGCGCCGAACTCTGGTACGTATCCAACCGTGGCTCAGGTGCCGAACTCGTTCGACCAGGACTGCACGGGCTTTCCAATCACCTGCTCGACACGCCCTGGCCCAAGGTGACGCGCGGTCGCGAACGACTGGCCGCTGCACTGCGCCACAGCCAGACCGCCCTGCGTCGCCATGCCCTCTTCGAACTGCTGGCCGACCGCACCCCGGCTCAGGACGCCGAACTGCCCCGCAGCACGCTCGCCCTGGAGCGCGAACGCGGACTCTCGGCAAGTCACATCCTCATGGGCAGTCCCGATCAACCCGACACCGTCTACGGTACCCGCTCGGCCACCGTCATCTCGATCGATCGGCACGGCATCGACTTCAGCGAGCGCTCCTTCGACACGGCTGCGCAGGTGCGATCGAGCATGCGCGAGGTGATCCAGCGACGCACTCATCGATGACGGGCGCTTCAGCGCAGCCCCTGCCAGCGCATCCGCCGATGCGGGATGCCCACTTCGAGAAATTCGTCAGAGTCGACCACAAAGCCGTTTGCAGCGTAAAAGCCTATGGCTTGCGTCTGCGCGTTGAGCAGGATGCAGGGTTCACCCCGGGCAAGGGCCACCTGCACCAGGGCGTTCAGGAGACTGCGACCGACGCCATGGCGCCGCTCGGGTTCGAGGACCGCCATGCGGCCCACATGCCCATCGGGCAGCAGACGCGCCGTGCCCACGACCTGCCCCTGGCGCCGCGCAATGGCATGCAGGCTGCGTACATCCCATTCATCGAGCTCCAGATCGGCAGGCACACCCTGCTCCACCACGAACACCGCCATGCGAACCGGCATGGCCAGCACCTGCGCCGCGGTCCAGTCAAGCACCTCGATATCAACCAATAAGGATCCCATTGCGCCTGCCTGGTCCTGTCCCGATGAACCTGCCGATCGATCTGCTGATCGATCCACCCATGATGCCATCAACACCAGCAGCCCTCTTTCACCACGCGAGTGGCTGCACCTATCATCGCCTGCGGGCACTCGGTCGAGTCCTCGCGCTGCGCAAAGGAGATTGCCCTGGACACGCCCCCGACACTCATCTGGCGCAACAACGCCCTGGAACTCATCGATCAGCGCCGGCTGCCCCGTCAGATCGACTACGTCCGGTGCGTCGATGCGGCTGCAGTGGCCCAGTCGATCAATCGGATGGTGGTGCGCGGGGCACCGGCCATCGGCTGTGCCGCCGCCTATGGCATAGCCCTCGCAGCGCTTGAGGCCTGCACACGTGCAGAGACGCTGCGCCCGACGCTCGAGGCAGCCGATCGACTGTTGCGTGCCAGCCGACCCACGGCAATCAATCTGGCCTGGGCACTCGATCGCATGGCGCACTGCGCTCGCTCGATCACCGATCAATCATTGGGCGAACAGGCGGCAACACTGCTTGCAGAAGCGCACCGAATCACCGCCGAGGACCTCGCCGCCAACCAGGCGATGGGTGCGCTGGGTGCACCCCTCCTGCCCCAGGGCGCACGGGTGATGACCCACTGCAACGCCGGCGCCCTGGCAACAGCGGGACATGGCACCGCGCTGGGCGTGATCCGATCGGCCTGGATGGCAGGCAACCCATTGAGTGTCATCGCCAATGAAACGCGCCCGTATCTGCAGGGGGCGAGGCTCACCGCCTGGGAGTTGCAGTCAGCCGGCATACCGGTGACGCTGGTCACCGACAACATGGCCGGGCATCTCATGCAGCGTGGCCGCATCGACGCGGTGATCGTCGGCGCCGACCGTATCGCTGCCAATGGCGACACAGCCAACAAGATCGGAACCTATACGCTGGCCGTTCTGGCAGCGCGTCACCGTATTCCGTTCTATGTCGCCGCGCCCCTGTCGACCTTTGACGCTGCCACCGCCGACGCGAGCGGCATCCCCATCGAGGAGCGAGACGGCATCGAAGTGACCGGGTATGGGGGCCTTGCATGGGCACCGGCCGACATCGCGGTGTTCAACCCGGCCTTCGACGTGACCCCGGCCGAACTCATCACCGCCATCATCACCGAACAGGGCATCGCGCGAGCGCCGTTGGGCCAGGCACTGGCCGCGCTCGCGCACACCACAAACCCTACTCCAGTCGAATACCGGTCTGGCGGATGAGTTCGCCCCAGCGGGCAGACTCGCTGGCGATGTAGGCGCCGAATTCGGCGGGCGTCGCCTGCATCGGCTCAAGCCCCACCGCGTTGAGACGCTCGCGCACATCGCCCAGCGCGAGAATCCGCGAGACCTCCTGGTTCAGGCGATTGATGATGTCGCCTGGGGTACCGGCGGGTGCGACCAGACCCAGCCAGACGCCGATATTGAAATCACGCAGACCGGATTCCGCCGCGAAGGTCGGCAGCATCGGCATTGCACTGGGCGCCTTGCTGCCCATGGTGGCGAGCGCGCGCAGCTTGCCGGTCTTGATGTGTGGCACGCTCGAGGTCACCCCGTCGATGATGAAGGTCACATCCGCCGAGAGGAGACCCTGCACCGTGGGTGGGCTGCCCTTGTAGGGAACGGTGACGATATCGAGCGCAGCCAGACGCTTGAACTGCTCGCCGGCCAGTTGCGTGGTGAGCGTCCCGGCGCCATAGCTCAGCTTGCCTGGATTGGCACGGGCACGCGCGATGAGATCCTTGACTGAAGCCGGGCCGGTCGCCGCGTCGACCACCATGATCAACGGCGACCACAGGGCCAGACTCACCGGGGCAAAGTCACGGATCGGGTCATACGGAATCTTCGCGTACAGATGCTGATTCATCGTAAGCGTCGAATCGATCGCAAAGAGCAAGGTGTAACCATCGGCCGGGGCACGTGCAACCGCTTCGGCCCCAATGATGGTGTTGGCGCCCGGACGGTTGTCGACGATGACCTGCTGCCCCCAGGTATCGGTCATCTTCTGCGCGACAAGCCGCATGCCCACATCCGACGGACCGCCGGCCGGGAAAGGCACGATCACGCGTATCGGCCGCGCAGGCCAGGGCCCTTGAGTCTGCGCCAGCGACGCCGCAGACCCGCCCAGCAGCGCTATCGCACAGGCAAGACCGGCCAGTGCCCTCTGGGCAAGATCGAACCCTTGCGCATGATCGCGCACTGCCTTGGTGCAAGCGTTCCTCATCATCCCTCTCCTCCTGGCAAACGGCCGGGCGCGTCTGTGTCGCCCTGACGGTGAATAGCGTCGCGCGACTGCGCAACGCCGGTGTTCATAGACAATAGATATCGATCATCGCGGGCAACTGGTCATTCTGCAAGACGATCTTCTTGCGAGCAATGAGCCACCCCCCACTGCCGTACTCGAGACGATGCTCAGACCACCCGAAGAGCACGAGCTGCGTGCGGTGATGCGGATCGAAGACATGATTGGCCCAGGTCGATCGGACTTCGAGCCTGTCCTCGGCCGCGTTCAGGAGCTCGATATTGCTCACGCAATGTGCCGTTCGACGCATCGGCGTGGTCGCCGGCGACCGACCCGAGCGGATGCGCACGAGCCGATCTTCGAGACCGGCACGGCTTGCATAATAGATGTGCGACAACTCGCGTTGCGGATCAGTCGCAAGCTCGGCCTCGGTCCGCCAGGTAGGAACCCAGTACTCGCAATGCTGGGCGAAGAGCGCGATCCAGTCGTCCCAGCGGCGCTCATCGAGCAATGCTGCCTCGCGATACAAGAGTCGTGTGGCAATCGAGACATGGGTCGATGGAATCATTGTGCTGCCCCTGCGGCTTGCGGCCAGGCGGGCTCGCCCGCCACGCCAGATTGCATCAGTCGGGCCCATTCGCGGTAGAGCGCATGCCCCCAGGTTTCAGCCTGCAGATCAAACATGCCCGACGCGCTGGAGATCGGCATCACGCCAGCGGCACGAGCGAGCGCATCAGGCCCTGCGGTCTGCACCCCGATGCCGCGCGCATAGCCCTGGACATAGCCGATCTGCGCCGCCTTCAGACCAACGGCCATATCCTCGTACATCGCGGTGTCATCCGGGGTTGCAAAGCCGCTCACGTTGAAGAAGTCCTCGAATTGACGCAGCCGCCACTGGCGTACCTCGGCCGCTTCACCGATCGGGGCAAGACAGTAGTAACGCATCTCGGTACGATCGACTGCCACCGGCCGGAAGGTACGAATGAGCAGCGAGGTGGAGTCGGCGATCTGCATGCTCGGGAAGACGGTGAGATTGCGCAGACGCAGCATCCACTCGGCCTTCAGATCACCCACTCGCGCGCGCACCTCGTCGATCTGCGGATAGACCGGGCGCTTGGTATCTTCAGACTGATTGAGCCAGATGACGTTGTGGCCATTGAGAAACGTGTAGGCCCCACCTTCCTGCTCGAATCGTTTCTTCCAGTCGAACTGTCGGGCCGCCTGATTGCCACTGACCGAATCAGCACGCCGACGCTGCACTTCCATGAACGAGAGGTGCGTCGAGGTGAGGTGATAGGCATCCGAACTGTTGTCCAGTTGCGCCTTCCAGTTGCCGTTGTAGGTAAAGCCGATCCGGCCAGGCACGAACTCCATGCCCTGTGCCCCCTGCTCCATCGCCAGATCGAGGAAAAAGCGCATTTCACCCAGAAAGGTCTCCAGCGGCGGCACCTGCGCAGAGACCGACCCGAACATGAGCCCCTTGTAGGAGGCAAAGGCACCCAGCGGAACAAGGTCGTGATTGTCACGGGTGAAAGCCTCGGTGTATCCACCGCTCGGCTGATCCTTGATGTCAACGGCACGCCCGGCGGCATCGTAGGCCCAGCCGTGATAGCCACAGACATGGAAGCGGGTGTTGCCACTTTCCAGTCGGCAGAGCACCGTGCCCTTGTGACGACAGACATTGAAAAAAGCACGGCGCACGCCATCGGCCGCATGGGTCACCAGCACCGGCAAGCGGCCGATCCAGGTCACCAGGTAGTCGTTCGGTTTGGCGATCTGCGACTCGAGCCCGAGAAAGATCCAGGTGCGCTCGAAGACATGCTTTTGCTCGGCATCGAACAGTTCGCTGCTGGCGTATACGTCAGGGTGTACACGGAACACGCCCTGGGCGAGGCGGTCATCGACAAGCGTTGCGAGATATTGGCTATCCATGGCGTGCATGATGCGCGACTTCGCCAGACTGATCAACGCCCTCGGGACGCGGTGGGCGCCTCATCGGACTGCGCCCGGATATCGACCGGCGTGCCGGCGGCCACTCGATCATAGAGATCGAGCAGATCGCGATTGCGCATGCGGATGCAACCAATAGACCCCGGCACGCCCATCGCCACCGTATCCGGGGTGCCATGAATGTAGATGTAGCGACGCATGGTATCGACCTCGCCCAGCCTGTTGAAACCCGGCTCGCAGCCGGACAGCCACAAGATGCGGGTGAGGATCCAGTCGCGCCCTGGATGTGTCGCAGCCAGTTCAGCGGACCAGATCTCGCCGGTCGGTCGTCTCCCGACGAACACCGTGCCCAATGCGGCCCCGGTCCCGATGCGGGCGCGAACCACATGCAGACCGCGCGGCGTGCAGTGACTGCCCGCATGCTCGCCTGCACCGTTGAGCGCGCTGGATATCTCGTAGCGCCTCACCTCGTGGTCGGCGACATGAAGACTCAATGTCTGGCTCGCCAGGCAGATGGCGATGCGGCTCATGCTGCACCGCCTGCCCGGCGTCTGGCGAAGAAGAATTCACGCAGGAGTGCGGCGCTTTCGTGCGCCAGCAAGCCGCCGGTGCAGGTGGCATGGTGATTGAGACGCGACTCGGCGAACAGATCGACCACGCTGCCAGCAGCACCCGTCTTGGGATCAGCGGCGCCGAATACCACCCGTGAAAGGCGGGCCTGCAGCAGTGCCCCGGCACACATCACGCAGGGCTCGAGCGTGACGAAGATTTCACAGCCGGCGAGTCGATAATTGCCAAGCGCCGTGGCTGCCGCACGCAGTGCGACAATCTCTGCATGCGCACTGGGGTCACAGCTTGAAATCGGTCGATTGCTCCCTGCGCCGATCAAGCGCCCCTCGCGCACGACCACCGCGCCCACGGGCACTTCACCGCTTGCACCCGCGCTGCGTGCCAGTTCAAGCGCGCGACTCATCCAGCGTGCGTCGTCCTCCATCGATGGTTGCAGACCCATCGCGCGCACTCAGCGCTCGAGCGCCCGCATGGCGTTCTGGTAGTACGAATCGTCAAGATAACGCGCGGGGTCAGGGGCGACACCCCCCCACTGACCTTCGATTTCGGCGCGCAAGGCCAGCACATTGCGAAAGCCGGCAAGGTCGATCGCACAATCTCGCGTCAGGCCATGGCCTGGCGTGAGCAGATCGGCCACGGTGCGTTCTGCCGTGCTTCGATCGAGTTTGAGTTCACGCTGCAGAACCTGGAGCGTGGCTTCACGCCTCGCTGGGTCCTGCGCCGCGCGGCAACCCTCGATGTAGGCGGCGATATAGCGCTGGAGCAGATCGCGATGGGCCTGTGCCCAGGTGCGCATCACGAAGATGCCACCGGCTTGATAAGGTCCGTAGAGATCGATGGTTCGACCCAGGCTCTTCGCGCCCCGATCTCGCGCGATGAAGTTCCACGGTGGGTTGAGCATGGTCGCGGCCCCATCCGGTGTCTGAAAGGCACGGGTGCGTGCTTCTGACCCACCGACCGGATCGAGCTTGAAATCGACCCCGTCAACAAGCCCTGCATTCTTCAGTATCTTTCGTCCGATCAGTGCGTAGGCCGTATTCGGCGCGTCGACTACATAGACCCGGTTACGCATGTCCGAGGGTCGGTTGATCTCGGGACGCACCAGAAACTCATTCATGCCACCATCGCCACCGGCGACGATGACCACGTCCTCACGCGCGGTCTCCACCATGGCCACCGCGTTGTCCACGGCCGCGTGGGCGATCTCGAATCGGCCAGAGGCCAGACCCGCCCGTTGCTGCTCCGAGTTGGGCGTGAACTGCAATTCGGGCCGGATGCCACGCCGGGCAAACGCGCCGTCTTCGATGGCCATGTAGATCGGTACATTGCTCGCACCGCGAAAGACATTGACCTTGACCGCATCGACCGTGCCGGTCTGCGCACCGCTCGATCCGGGGGCCATGCTCGTGCATCCGCTCAGCCCGATGGCCAATCCCAGCACGGGAACCCCCAGCCAGCCCACCACCGCTCGCACAGGCACCGCCTTGTGCGGACAGGCCGCCCGCAGCCGCGCGAACCCGTTGCGTGCGCGTGCGCGCCCCGGAAGACGTTTCACCTGTGATTCAGCCATACGACCTCCCGAAAAATCGTCAGACGTGCGAGCCAGTGCCGCGTAGCCCTACGCGCCTCAGGCACGCATTGTCTCACCGACCGGGAAGTACCGGCAGGGCTCAGTCTCCAGCCTGGTGCAGCGGGAGAAAGAGGCGAACAAGCACCGTCTCGACCTGGGCATCCCCGGTTATCCGGACGGCGCCCCCTGCACCGTACACGACGGCACCGATCAGGTCGAAGAGCGCTACGCCTTCACGGACCGCGCGAATAGCGCCTGGATCGCCCCATGCATCATCCCTCGCATCGACGAGTATCGAGGGCACTGCATCGCGAGGGCAGCGCAAGGCGATCTCGATCTGCGGCCCGGGCAGCCCGACTGCGCCCACCTCATGCATACAGACTCGGACCTCGGACGACGTCGTCCTGGTGATCGCCTGCGAGCCATCGACGCGCTGGAGCAGAAGCGTCAGAACGCGGCGAAGACATTCCGCCTCGACGTATGCCTGGCACGCGATCTCCACCCCGCCCACGATCACGACAGGCCTGGCAGAGGATCCGCGACGATTGTGCGCAGCGACGCGCTCGACAACGAGAGCGCCAACATCCACGAGCGTGTCACCTGAGGGCATGCAATCGGCGTAAACCGGAATCAGCCGCACGAGCGTGGAAGCAAGCACGATCGAATCGACCACATCACGGACAATGTCGGCCGCTTCACCCTCCAGGGCATCGCGTGTGAGCGAGGCATTACCCAACGCCACCCCCAGCGCATTGTTGATGTCATGCACCAGCGTGTGCATCGAATTCACAATGCGCTGCCGAAAGGCCTCTGAAGGCGGTTTCCTCTGGTCTGCAGGGTCCTCCGAGTCTTGCATCAGCCCCCACCTCCACAGATCGCTCAATATGCTCAAACAGGCAGGGCGACCGGGATGATTTTCAAGACCCGGCAACCATTGCCCCGCCACGGACAACCCAGCCAGCGGCCGGGGCAGAGTGCTGACTCATCCGGCTCAGGGTACCTGAGGCGACGAGTGTGTCATCCATCCTGCAGTCGCCCCCCTCAGGCACTATTAAGAATGATTGGAGGCAAAAGAAGACTGATGGCGAAACATTAATATCGAACCGTGAACAACTCACCGTGGGCGGAATCGATGATCCACAACTTAATCCATCCTGACCTTGCGCTTTCTCGAGTGGCCGTACTCGACGATGATCTTGGCATGCAGACCATGCTGCACCGGGTTCTGAGTTCGGCCTTCGTGCCGACGATCGTTCGGTCAGGCAGAGAACTGCTGACCCTCGTCGAAAGCAAGGGCACAGACATCATTTTGCTTGACTTGCGACTTCCTGGTGAAGACGGGCTCGAACTCCTGCGCGCCATCCGGGCCTCCAGCCCTATCCCGATCATCATCGTAACCGGAACAGCGAACGACTCGACCGTCGAGGTAGGGCTCAACCTGGGTGCTGATGACTACGTGGTGAAGCCCTTCGCTCCACAGGTTCTGCTCGCACGCATCCGCTCAGTGCTTCGTCGAGCCGTGAAGACCGCACAGGCTACCCTCGGGACCGCACCTGCCGCCATTTCGTTCGGAGATGCCTCGTTCTTCCCGGGGCTGAGGCAAATTGTTTCCGCCCGGCGCGAAACCCATCCTGTCACCGAGCGCGAAGCACAGATTCTGAAGATACTCTGCGAAAAGGGTACCGACATCGCAAGCCGTGACGAGATCTCGCGTCAGGTGAGCGGCTACGACTGGGATCCGTCCGATCGTAGCCTGGATGTCCATGTGTGCCGCCTGCGCAGCAAACTCGCTATTGCGACCGATCAACGCGTGTCGATAGACCCAGTGAGGGGTGTGGGCTATCGCTTGCGTGTGATGCCGCTCGCCGAACGATAAACGCCGAACATGAAAACGTTGATGAGGCTCGCTGAACGATTCGCCAGCGGGGTCCTGATCGCTGCCCCATTGCGCGCGCTGGACCGGCTGCGTCTGGCGTGGTTGAGTCATGGCCCGAACAGGCGGCGGCGGCTGTCGCGACGCGAGATGGTCGAGTATTTCGCGATGACCGCCCATGAACTGCGAACAGCATTGCACGGCATTACGGGCAACGCCGAGCTTGTACGTGATGAAACCGACACGTTCGACGCGCGCGAGAGCGCGAACGACATCATCGAATCGGGTCAGAGGATGCTGCAACTGCTCGACCAGTTGCTTCTGGTGTCCAGGGCGGAGTTCCTGGAAGGTGCTGACCGCGACGCTCCGCTCATCCACGCCCCATTGGTTCCTTGCGCCACTATTGTTCACGGGCTGCTGCAATCGGCCAGAGGGCTCGCGCTCGCGAAAGGACTCACCCTCACAGGGACATCCGGCCAAAGGGCCATCCTTGTTCCCGATTCGCCAGAGCTGGAACATGCCCTGCGCAATCTGCTGGACAACGCCATCAAGTTCACCGACACCGGATCGATCCGCATCACGGCGGGGATGAGCGCCGTAGACCGGTGCCGGATTGCCGTGATCGACAACGGACCAGGTCTGAGCACAGAGCAACAGAGGATCCTTTTCGAACCCTTTTCCAGTCGATCCACGCGATCGGACTCGAGACTTCAAGGCTCCGGGCTGGGCTTGTACCTTGCTCAAAAGATGATTGTCGCAGCGGGAGGCAACATGGGTCTTGTGAGTGCGCCAGGCGAGGGATCGACGTTCTGGGTCGAAATACCGGCGACGCAGGTCTGCGAAACAGCGCAGCCATCCAGGCCCAGTAGCGATAGGGCCGAGGCCTCCCGAGAGGCGCGATGAAGACCCTGTCGGTACTGTCGGTCGATGACAACGCGCTCAGTCTGAGACTGGTTCAGAGAATGCTCGCTGGTACCCACATGATGGTCGACGATGCCACGTCCCCATCGGAGGCAATCGCGAAGTCGAACGGGCAGCATTACGACTGCGCTCTGGTCGACATCACATTGCCCGGTATCGGGGGTGTCGAACTGGCACACACACTGCGTACCGGACCCTTCCCGATCCGGTACCTCATTGCATGCACAGCCCATCCTTTCTTCGGCCAGACGCCCGATGCTGCAGGATTCAATCGAGTCCTGCTCAAGCCATTCAATCGTGCGGCACTACTTGCGGAACTGCTGACCGCAAAAAAAGACCCCGCTCGTCCCTGAGGTCGAGCGGGGTGCGACAAAGTGTTGATCCGTAGACCAACGGTAAGGCCCGTCGAGAATTTATCGCCAGGCCTTGCCGTGTGCCGTGAAGCAAGAATTCTTAAGCCTTGCGCTGCCGGACACGGCCACCGGACACCGACGCGAAGGCAAGTGAGCGCGCCGACCCAATCAAGCAAGAAAAATTAACCCCGCCGCAGCCCCACTCTTCTTACAGTGGATCGATTCAGAGTACGCACCTCGACGCGCCTTGCATCACCCAAGGGGAAAACACCACATGTCAATCGATTGCATCCTCGTGGTGGAAGACGCGGAAGTGGTGCGCATGATGGCTGTGATGGTTCTGGAGCGCGCCGGTTACAGAGTCGTGCAGGCGCGCGACGGCCAGGAAGGGCTCGAACGGGCCACGCTCGGCGACATAGACTTGGTGGTCACCGATCAGGAAATGCCGCGTATGGACGGGCTCACGCTCGCTCGCTCGCTGCGCGGGCTGCCTGGACATGAGCACATCCCCATACTGATGATCACCGCTGAAGCAGATAGCGCGTTCGCGCAGAGCGCGCGCAGTGCCGGGATCGACAAGATCCTGAAAAAGCCGGTGGGTGCTGCAACTCTGATGGCCACGGTAGCCACACTGGCCGGCGCGCGAACGCCGCGACTTGCGTCAGCCTGAACCTCGGGTGACACTCCAGCCCTTGGTTTGACACCGGCGTGAGCGAAGCACCATGCACTCTTACCTTCAGTCTCGAACGGGCGCAGCGCTGCACGCCCTTGTCTGGCTGCTTCTGACCAGTTGTTGCGCGGTCCTGAGCGGCACTGCCACTGCACAGACCGCTACCTCGCCCTGGCCGCAGCGGCCCATCCGGCTGGTCGTACCCTTTGGTGCTGGCTCGACCGCCGACATCCTTGCTCGCGCCTTGTCAGCCTCGATGGGACGCGACCTCGGTCAGGCGCTCGTCATCGAGAATCGCCCGGGCGCCGGCGGGACTCTGGGGGCCGCCGAAGTGGCGCGTGCCCAGGCCGATGGCTACACGCTGGTGCTGGGTACCGTAGCAAGCCATGGCACCGGCGTCGTGATGATGGCTAACGTAACATTTGATCCAGTACGCGATTTCCAGGCGATCACGCTGGTGACCAATGCGCCCAGCATCATTGTCGTGAACCGCGCACTGCCGGTCACCACGCTGGGCCAGTTGATCGACCATGCACGGCGTTCCGGGGGGCTCAACTTCAGTTCTGCCGGCTCGGGCACGACAACCCACCTGGCCGGTGAACAACTGGCCGTGCTGGCTGGCGTGCGTCTCACGCACGTGCCCTACAAGGCGGTCGGACAGGCGATTACCGATGTGGTCTCGGGCGAGATCCCGCTGATGATCTACCAGATTCCGTCGCTCAAGCCGCACGTCGATTCGGGAAGCCTGCGAGCGATCGCCACCACATCCGGGCGCCGCATCGACTCGATGCCGAATGTGCCCGCAGTCGCCGAGATCCTGCATGAAGATTTCGATTTCAATGCGTGGTTCGGCGTGCTGGCGCCAGCGGGCACCGCGCGAGCGATTGTCGAGCGCTTGCATCGCGCAATCCTGGCGGCCATGGATACAGCCGAAGTGCGCCGGCAGATGACCCTGCAGGGCCTGGAAGCCTCGGGACTCGGACCCGATGCATTTCAGGCGTTCGTACGCAGCGAATTACCCAAATGGCGCGAACTGGTACGCCGCTCAGGAGCGGTCGCGCAATAAGCAGCGAGCCGAGCGATTCGCTGTCAACCGACCTGCGTCTCGCGCTCGCGCAACCTGAACCGCTGGATCTTGCCGGTAGCGGTCTTGGGCAACTCGGCGATGAACTCGATCTGGCGCGGGTACTTGTAGGGTGCAATCCGATCCTTCACGAAGGCCTTGAGTTCATCATCACCGACCATCGCGCCGTCCTTGAGCACCACGAACGCCTTGGTTCGGACAAGACCGTTCGCATCGGTGACGCCGATGACCGCGGCCTCGAGCACCGCCGGATGCTGAACCAGAGTGGCCTCGACCTCGACCGGGCTCACGTAGATGCCACTCACCTTGAGCATGTCATCACTGCGCCCGGCGCAGGTATAGGAGCCATCGGGGTTGCGAATGTACTTGTCACCGCTTCGCGTCCAGCCACCCTGAAAGGTCTCCTGGCTCTTGGCTCGATTGCCCCAGTACATCAGCGCAGCCGACGGCCCACTGATATAGAGATCACCCGGCTCCCCCTCGGGTGCCGGGCTGCCATCGTCGGCTCGCAGTTCGATCCGGTAGCCCGGAACAGCCCACCCGGTGGTGCCATAGCGAACCTGCCCAGGGCGATTCGAGATGAAGATGTGCAGCATCTCGGTAGAGCCGATGCCATCGATGATGTCGAGGCCAAACCTGGCGCGGAACCGCTCGCCGATCTCACCCGGCAGGGCCTCCCCCGCCGAGGACACCAGGCGCAGCGCGACGGCCTCGCGCGCGGGTAGTGCAGGCGATGCCAGCATGCTCGCAAACCCGGTTGGTGCCCCATAGAAGACTGTTGGTCGGGGAGCGCCACCTGCGCCTGTGAGGCGCGCGAAGACGGCCTCCGGCAAAGGCCGCCCCGCCATCAGCAGCACGCTGGCGCCAACGGCCAGCGGAAACGTGAGGGCATTCCCCAACCCGTAGGCAAAGAAGAGCTTCGCCGCCGAGAAGCAGACGTCGTTCGCTCCAAGTCCCAGCACCGCCTTACCGTAAAGTTCGATGGTCCACCAGGGGTTGATCTGGGAATGCACCGTGCCTTTGGGTCTGCCGGTCGAACCTGACGAATAGAGCCAGAAGGCCGGGTCATCGACGCCGGTTGCAGCCGCCTGTGCAAGCGGTGGGTGAGCGACCATGAAGGCACCCATCTCGATCTCGTCGGCGGCGAGCGGGGCCACGGGTGCCGACACGATGACCCGCTGCACCTCGTGACCGGCGCGCGCCATCGCCGACTTCAGAGCCGGCAGCAAGGACCCTGACACGAGCACCGCCTGAGACCGTGAGTGCTCGAGCATGTAGGCATAGTCATCGGCAGTCAGCAGCGTATTCACCGCCACCGGTACCGCACCTGCAAAGATGGCACCCAGAAAGGCCACCGGCCAGTCGTTGCCATCGTGCATGAGCACGAGCACACGCTCCTCGCGACGCACCCCCAGCGCTCGAAGGCCGGCGGCGATTCGCCGCACCCGCTCGTCCAGTTCACCGTAGTGCATCGCGCTCGAATCATCGATGAAAGCAACCCGGGACGGATGCGCTGCATTCGCCTCGAGCAGGTAAGCGGCAATGTTGAATGGACCCGCAGGCGGTGCAAGCACCGCGGTCCTCTTCGTATCAACTGCTGCCGACACACCCCCTGCCGGGCCGGCCGTCTTGGCATCCATCGTCTGTCATCCTCCCGATTGAGCCGCAGCCGGGATGCTGCAGCCTGGCACTGCACTGCCTCGGGTCAGCGCCCGAGTTGTTCGAGCACACCGGGCGCAGCCTGAAGCGCCGTTCGACGATGATAAAAGCCCAGCGCACGCAGCCCGCCGAGCTCTTCGCCGCCACCGGCACGTCCGGGGCCGCCATGGATCGATTGGGGCATCACGTTGCCATGGCCGGTATGCAGCGCAGCGACTGCGGGACTTACGACATGCACCCGCCCGTGACTGTCGGCAAGATCCAGCGCCATTGCCGCCAGGGAACCTTCATCGGCGCCATAGATCGATGCAACCAGAGAGCCCTCGCCACGCCGTGCGAGGTGTTGCGCATGTGTTGCATCACGATAGGGCATGAGCGTTGCCACCGGACCGAACACCTCGATCTCGTGCACGAGCGAGGCTGCATCAGGATCGCGAACACCCAGCAGCGTCGGCGCAAGACAGCAGGCGATGGCCGGGTCGGCATCGATCAGGGGCCAGCGTGTGCCATCGTGAAGGACCACCGCCTCCTGCTTGAGTTGTTCGAGTCCGGCGCACACCGCCTCGAATTGCGTTCGGTTGACCAGGGCCCCCATACGCACGGTTTCGTTGCGCGGGTTGCCAACTGAGGTCTTCGCAAGCCGAGCCGAAATGGCGGCAGCTGCCGCATCATGAAGTTCGGCCGGAACGAAGGCACGCCGGATGGCCGTGCACTTCTGCCCCGACTTCACCGTCATCTCGCGCGCCACCTCCTTCACGAACGCATCGAAGGCCGGGCCCCCCGGCGCTTCGCCAGGCAAGAGGATCGCCGAATTGACACTGTCGGCTTCGATGTTCACCCGCACCGAATGACGAGCAACCGCTGGATGCTGGCGAATGAGGGCAGCGGTGTCGGCCGAGCCAGTGAAGGAGAGCAGATCAAACGGACGCAAGGCATCGAGCAGGCCAGCCGAACCGCCGCAGATCACCGACAGGGCGCCTGGCGGCAGGATGCCGGCATCCACCACATCACGCACCATGCGTTGGGTGAGCCAGGCGGTAGCCGTTGCCGGCTTGACGATCACCGGGACGCCCGAGAGCAGTGCCGGGGCGGCCTTCTCCCACAGGCCCCAGGCCGGGAAGTTGAACGCGTTGATGAAGAGGGCAAGCCCGCGACAGGGCACCTGCACATGCAGGCTGCGAAAGCTCTCGTCCTTGCCAAGCCGCACTGCCTCGCCATCGACGAGGTGGTGGGAGTCACCCAGCTGCGCTGCCAACCGAGCGTAGGTCGACACAGTATGGATGGCACCATCGATGTCCACTGCGGAATCAGCTTTGACGGTGCCACTGTTGGCGCAGGCAATCCCTTCGTAGTCCGCCCGGTTGGCGAGGAGCACCCGCGCGATGGCCGCCAGCAGTTCACCGCGTGCGCGGTAGGTGAGCGCGCGCAAGGCAGCGCCTCCCACCTCGCGCGTGAAGGCAAAGGCGCCCGGCAGGTCAAGGCCGCCTGAATCGACCCGCACCAGCGCATCGCCCAGCACTGGATCGACCAGTACCGTACCAGGACCGGTACCGTGTACCCACTGCCCGCCCGCATGATTCGGCAAGAGTTCACTCATCGACATATCACCCCCTGGCTGGAGAATGGCGGGCGCCCTGACACAGGGCTCACACACCGGTCGATCGGCCCTCGGCGCATTGCGCAACAGCCCCTTGTCGCGATCGGAAACTTGCAGTATTGTGCCTGAAACAATGACAGAACTGGAACTAGCTTCATGTCGAGCACTATATTGCCAACGACGCCCGAGGCGCTGATCCACACAGCCCCCCTGGCCGTGCCCGGGCGCAATCCGTTTTTGATCCGACTGGGCGAACAGGTGCGCTCGCTGCGGGCACGACGCGGCATGACGCGCAAGGCGCTCGCAACGGCCACCGGCGTATCAGAACGTCATCTGGCGAACCTGGAGTACGGCACCGGCAATGCATCGGTGCTCATTCTGCTGGCGGTGGCACAGGCGCTGCATTGCCCGCTGGCCGACCTGCTGGGCGACACCAGCACGCATTCGGCCGAGTGGCTGCTCATCCGTGACATGCTCCAGGGCTGTGACGAGCCGACCCTGCGACGCTTGCGGGCCAGTATCGGCGAACACCTGGGTAGCGGCGGCGCGCATGGCGAGGGCCTTCGTCGCCGCAGCGAACGTATCGCGCTCATCGGACTGCGCGGTGCCGGCAAGTCGACACTGGGCACAATGCTCGCTGAGGAACTGGAGTATCCCTTCATCGAACTGAGCCGCGAGATCGAGAAGTTCGCGGGCTGCAGCGTGAGCGAAATACAGGCGCTCTACGGCCAGAGCGCCTACCGTCGCCACGAGCGCCGCGCACTCGAAGAGACCATCCGGATCTACCCGGCGGCGGTCATCGCCACGCCCGGCGGTATCGTCTCGGAGCCCGGCACGTTCAACCTGCTTCTCGCCCAGTGCAGCACCATCTGGCTGCAGGCATCACCCGAAGACCACATGAACCGTGTGCTGGCGCAAGGCGACACTCGCCCCATTGCCGCCAGCGCGGAGGCGATGAAGGATCTGAAATCGATACTGGCTGGACGCGCCGCGTTCTACGCCAAGGCCGAGCGCGTCATCGATACCAGCGTCGCCGACCTTCCGGCAACCTACGCGACCCTGCGAATGTGTGTGGGTCAGTTCCTGCAGACAGGCCATGAACGCACGCAGGAAAATGCTCCAATCAATTGATGAGCGCGTGAATTTGCACTATTATGCATAGCCTTATCAGCATGGACCGCTGGCGAGGATACGGACAGCCGGTGAGCGGCCTGCGAGGCAAGATGCCGATCCACCCACGCGCCGTCCGTTCGAACCAGCGCCGATCCAATGCCCGGCGATTGACCCGTACCGACCTTCAAGGAAGCGCTCGTGACCGATATCCAACGCGTCGACTACCAGACCGAACCGGCTGCGTACCGCCACTGGCGACTCGCCTTCGAAGGCTCGGTCGCCACCCTCACTGCCGATTTCGATGAAGACGCCGGGCTGCGACCAGGCTACAAGCTGAAGCTGAACAGCTACGATCTGGGCGTGGACATCGAACTGCACGATGCGATCAATCGCGTGCGCTTCGAGCATCCGGAGGTACGCACCGTAGTGATCACGAGCGCCCGCGACAAGATCTTCTGCTCCGGGGCCAACATCTACATGCTGGGGGTATCGACCCACGCCTGGAAGGTGAATTTCTGCAAGTTCACCAACGAGACCCGCAATGGCCTGGAAGACGCCTCGGCACACAGCGGCCTGAAGTTTCTGGCCGCAGTGAACGGCGCCTGTGCAGGCGGCGGCTACGAACTCGCGCTGGCCTGTGATGAGATCGTGCTGGTCGATGATCGCAGCAGCGCGGTGAGCTTGCCCGAGGTTCCGCTGCTGGGCGTGCTGCCCGGTACCGGCGGCCTCACTCGACTGACCGACAAGCGGCATGTGAGGCACGACCTGGCCGACATCTTCTGCACGACAAGCGAAGGCGTGCGTGGTCAGAAGGCCAAGGACTGGCGTCTGGTCGATGACATCGCACGGCCAGCGCAGTTTGCAGCCCGGATTGCCGAGCGGGCCTTGCAACTGGCCGCCACGAGCGATCGCCCGGGCAATGCCGCCGGCGTCGCTCTGGCACCGATCGAGCGAACCATTGAACCCGACGCACTGAACTACACGCATGTCAGTGTCTCGATCGACCGAGCCGGCCGCAAGGCCAGCTTTACCGTGCGGGCGCCGCAAGCACCGCAGCCTACCGACATCGCCGGCATCACGGCAGCCGGTGCCCGGTGGTATCCGCTCGCGTTGGCGCGCGAACTCGACGATGCCATCCTGTCGATGCGCACCAACGAACTGGATATCGGCCTGTGGATTGTCCGAACCGAGGGCGACACAGCGGCCGTGCTGGCCATCGATGCAACGCTTCTCGCCCTGCGCGAGCACTGGCTGGTGCGCGAGACCATCGGCCTGCTGCGACGTACGCTGTCGCGACTCGATGTGTCTTCGCGCAGCCTCTTTGCACTGATCGAACCGGGCTCGTGCTTTGCCGGTACCTTCCTCGAACTGGCGCTTGCCTGCGACCGCACCTATCAACTCGCCCTCCCCGATGAGCCCGAGCGGGCACCGACCATCACGCTTGGCGAAGTCAACGACGGGCTCTATCCGATGGCAACTGGCCAGAGCCGCCTGCAGCGACGCTTCTATGACGAGAATGCTGCCATGACCGCTGCGCGCGAGCTGATGGGTACCCGGCTCGATGCCGATGCAGCGTTCAAGGCAGGGCTCGTCACCAGCAACCCCGATGACATCGACTGGGCCGACGAGACCCGCATCGCCATCGAGGAACGCGCCGCCATGAGTCCTGATGCGCTGACCGGGCTTGAGGCCAACCTGCGCTTCAATGGCCCGGAGAACCTCAACACACGCATTTTCGGGCGCCTTACGGCCTGGCAGAACTGGATATTCCAGCGCCCCAATGCCGTTGGCGACAAGGGAGCGCTCAAGGTCTACGGCAAGGGCCAGAAGGCGTCCTTCGACTGGAACCGGGTCTGAGCCAAGCGATCTGGACCTTCCCCACTTCGCCCTGCCCGCCAGAGCCCGCGTGCCCCCAACCGACACCGCATCACCTGCAGACATCTCCTGGAGACCTCCATGTCCAGCATCAACTACAGCGACAAGATTCCCAACAACGTCAATCTGTCCGAAGACCGGGCCCTGCAGCGCGCGCTCGAACAGTGGCAGCCCAATTACCTCGCCTGGTGGAACGACATGGGGCCCGAGGGCTCGCAGGATTTCGACGTGTATCTGCGTACTGCCGTCAGCGTCGACCCCCAGGGCTGGGCACAGTTCGCTCATGTGAAGATGCCCGATTACCGCTGGGGCATCTTCCTCAATCAGGCCGAGCAGGACCGCAAGATCCACTTTGGCGACCACAAGGGCGAGGCGGTCTGGCAGGACGTGCCCGGCGAGCATCGCGCCAACCTGCGCCGCATCATCGTTACCCAAGGTGATACCGAACCCGCCAGTGTCGAGCAGCAGCGGCATCTGGGCCTCACCTGCCCCAGCCAATACGACCTGCGCAACCTCTTCCAGGTCAATGTCGAGGAAGGCCGCCATCTGTGGGCGATGGTGTACCTCCTGCACAAGTACTTCGGCCGCGATGGTCGCGAAGAAGGTGAGGCGCTGCTCGAGCGGCGCAGCGGCCAGCAGGACAACCCTCGCATCCTGCAGGCTTTCAACGAGCCCACGCCCGACTGGCTGTCGTTCTTCATGTTTACCTACTTCACCGACCGCGACGGAAAATTCCAGTTGTGCGCGCTGGCCGAGAGCAGTTTCGATCCCCTCGCGCGGACCACGAAGTTCATGCTCACCGAAGAGGCGCACCACATGTTCGTGGGCGAGAGCGGCGTGAGTCGGGTGATCCAGCGCACCTGCGCCGCGATGAACCAGTTGCGCACCGACGATCCGCGCACGCTGCGTGAAGCCGGCGTGATCGACCTGCCCACCCTGCAGCGCTACCTCAACTTTCACTTCAGCGTCACCATCGACCTGTTCGGTGCCGACGAGAGCAGCAATGCCGCCACGTTCTATGGCAGCGGCCTGAAAGGCCGCTTCGAAGAGGGCAAGCGCACCGATGATCACCTGCTGCACGGGCAGACCTACCGCGTACTTGCGGTGAAGGAAGGCAAACTCGTCGAGCGCGAAGTGCCGATGTTGAACGCGCTGAACGAGGTGCTGCGCGATGACTATATCCGCGACAGCATCGGCGGCGTCGAGCGCTGGAACAAGGTCATCGAAAAGGCAGGGATCGCGTTTCGGCTGCGTGCGCCGCACAAGGCCTTCCATCGCAACATCGGATCGCTCGCCGGCGTGCGGGTCTCGCCTGAGGGCCAGGTACTGTCGCAGGCCGATTGGAATGCCCAGGTCGATCAGTGGCTGCCCACCGGCGCCGACCGCGCCTTCGTGGCAAGCCTCATGGGCCGCGTCGTTGCACCCGGCCAATTTGCCAACTGGATCGCCCCGCCCGCAGTCGGGGTCAACCGCCAGCCAGCCGAGTTCGAGTACATCCGGTTCAACTGATCAACGCAAGCACGGAGAGCAACGCCATGGGGCAGTCAGACGTCGCGGTGATCAGGCAACATCTGATCGATCCGGAAATCTGCATTCGCTGCAACACCTGCGAGGCCACCTGCCCGGTCGGCGCAATCACGCACGACTCACGCAACTACGTGGTCGATGCCGCGATCTGCAACCTGTGCATGGCCTGCGTGCCGCCCTGCCCGACGGGGAGCATCGACAACTGGCGAACGGTGCCCAAGGCACGTGCCTGGGCCATCGAGGCGCAACTGGAATGGGACAGCCTGCCCGACGAACTGCCCGCCGAGGCATTGCAAGCGCAGGCATTGCACCCGGAAAAAATGGGCCAGGGCGAATCCGCCCCTGAGGCGCACACCCGGGCTCAACCCGCTGCCGGCGCGGATACGGCCAGCGCAGAGCATGCGGGCGTTGTCATGCCTGCCGCGAACCGCTGGGGCTCGACGCTGCCGCCCTGGTCGGCCGCGCACCCTTACACCAACCTCTACGGCCCCCGAGCCACCGCCCGATCGATTGTCGCGACCGTGGCAGGCAATGTGCGAGTGACGGCTGCTGGCCGTGACTACGATACGCATCACATCGTGCTCGACTTTGGCAACACCCCTTTCCCGGTACTGGAGGGCCAGAGCATCGGCGTCGTAGCCCCCGGCAACGACGCCGAGGGTCGACCGCACCACCCGCGGCAGTATTCGGTCTCGAGCCCGCGCAATGGCGAGCGCCCCGGCTACAACAACCTGTCGCTCACCGTGAAAAGAGTGCTCGTCGATCAGGCGGGGCAGGCGGTGCGCGGGGTGGCGAGCAACTTTCTGTGCGATCTTGCCGTGGGCGATCCGGTGACCGTCACCGGACCATTTGGCGCAAGTTTCCTCATGCCCAACCACCCGCGAAGCCATCTCGTGATGATCTGCACCGGCACAGGCAGCGCACCGATGCGCGCCATGACCGAATGGCGTCGACGAGCGCGCAGCACCGGCACCTTCGAGGGCGCCAAGCTCCTTCTTTTCTTTGGCGCCCGTTCGCAGGAAGACCTGCCCTACTTCGGCCCCCTGCAGAAACTGCCCACGGACTTCATCGACATCAACCTGGCCTTCAGCCGTACGCCGGGTGCGCCAAAGCAGTATGTACAGGACCTGATGCGCGAGCGCTCAGCCGACCTGGCCCCGCTGCTGGCCAACCCCGATGCATACTTCTACGTTTGCGGCTTGAAGGCGATGGAAGCCGGTGTCATCCACGCGCTCGAGGATATCGCGCGCGAAGCGGGCCTTGACTGGCTGACGCTTGGTGAGGCCATGAAACGCGATGGACGCCTGCATCTGGAAACCTACTAAGGACAGCAACAGGGGCCGTTCCGGACGCCTTCAGAGGCGCGGGCCGGCCCAAGTCACAGCGACCGATTCCATTCAGGTGATCCGATGCCCCGAGTGCTGATCCACAGGAACGGCGAATCCTTCGAAGGTGAGGTGAAGGAGAACGCCAACCTGGTGGTGCGAGCCAGTATCAGCCAGTTTCCCTGGCCCCACCTGGCGCACGGCTGCGGCACGGGTCGATGCGGCAGTTGTGCCAGTCGTGTCATCGCCGGTGGCGAGCACCTGCCCGCACCCAACTGGAAAGAGGAAAAGGCGCTCGGCTCGCGCCTTGGTGCGGGTTATCGACTGATGTGCCAACTGTGGCTCACCGCTGACATCGAGATCGCCCAGGAGGGCCCGCCCCGCCCGCAAAGACAGCTCGCGAGTCTGCACCCCGCCCCGCCTGATGAGGCTGCCTGAACCGTGCGCCCCTTCTTGACCATACCGCAGGGCTGGGACTGCCATGTGCATGTCTTTGACAGCGCCTGCCCGGTGCGCGCCGGACACTACCAGCCCGCACATCGACCGATCGAGGAGATCGAGTCGGTCGCAGCGCGCTCAGGGGTGGGACATCTGGTGCTGGTACAGCCCAGTGTTCATGGCACCGACAATCGTCTGCTGATGGCCTCACTCGCACGCAACCCGGGGCGACATCGCGCGGTGGTGGTGGTCGATTCGGACATTGCGCTGGGCACCCTGCAGGCGATGCACGCAGCCGGGGTTCGGGGCGTGCGCTTCAACCTGGGCTCGCCCTTGGGCGAAGGCCCCGACATCGAGCGCCGCTTCGATGCACTGGCACCACACCTGCGCACGCTGGGCTGGCATCTGCAATGGTTTGCGGCCCCGGCCGAACTGCCGCGGATCGCGGCACTGCATGGCGGCAGCGGCATCCCCTGCGTGCTCGACCACCTGGCCGGGCTGCGTGCCGATGAAGCGTGTCACGCACGTTCGCAGCTGGATGCCCTGGCAGCCATTGCCGATGGCGGCGGGTGGTTGAAGCTCTCGGGCTGGTATCGCCTTGGCAGCACGGCACCCCACCATGACTTGATCGCGCTCACACGCCGACTCGCTGATCGCTTTGGATCGAACCTGGTCTGGGGTTCGGACTGGCCGCACACCGCATTCGCGCCGGCGGCGATGCCCCCCTATGCAAGTACCTGGCAACCGGTGGTCCTTGCCCTGGGTGAGGCGCGCGCCACCATCCTGCGCCAAACCCTGCCAGCCATCTACCGTTAGACTGAGCGGCAGATCAACACAGAGGATAGCCCCATGGGTCGCTTGAGCACGCATGTACTGGACACGATGCATGGTTGCCCGGCCGCCGGCATGAAGGTAACGCTGCAGCGGATTCACGGCACGCATGCCCAAGCAGTGGTATCGCACTGGCTGAACGCCGACGGACGTGCGCCAGGCCCCCTCCTCGAGGGCGATACGATGGACCCGGGACGCTACTGCCTGCTGTTTGAGGTGGGGAGCTACTTTCGCGAACGCGGCGTGGCGCTCCCCGACCCGGCATTTCTGGAAACGGTACGCATCGACTTCGGCATCGCAGATCCAGCAGCGCACTACCACGTGCCGCTGCTGACAAGCCCCTGGGCCTACTCGACCTATCGAGGTTCTTGAGCCACCTGAACCAACTGCTTGCCAACGTTATCGCCGGTGAGCAGCGCATGAAGCGCGGCCGGTGCCTGTTCGATCCCCTGGCTGATCGTCTCGCGGCAGTGTAGTGCGCCTTCGCGCAACCACTGCCCGAGGCGGCTGCGTCCTTCGTCAAAGCGATGCTCGAAGTCATGCGCGAGAAACCCCTTCACCTGGGCGCGACTCACCAACAGATGGCGCAGGTTGTACACCGAGGGCTGCGACTGGGCGATCGGGTTGTACTGCGACATCACACCGCAGATGACCACCCGGGCATGCACCGCCAGATGCGGCAGCACCGCCTGATGCACCGAGCCGCCAGCACTGTCGAAGAACACATCGATGCCGCGCGGAGCAAGGCGCCCGATGGCCGCAGTCAAGTCGGGCTCGCTGCGATAGTCGATTGCGGCTTCATAGCGCAGTTCGTCCAGACAATAGGCGATCTTGGCCGCCGAACCCGCCACAGCGATGGTGCGGCAACCGGCCAGACGGGCAATCTGGCCCACCGCCGAACCTACAGCGCCGGAGGCTGCGGTCACCAGAACCGTGTCACCGGGGCGAGGCAATCCCAAGTCGAGCAGTGCAAAGTAGGCCGTGAGTCCAGGCAGGCCGAGAAGCCCCAGCGCACTGGCCATCGGTGCCTGGGTGCAGTCGACCTTGCGCACGGTGGGCGGACGCATCAAACCGATTTCCTGCCAGCCCAGTTCACCGGTCACGATGTCGCCCGGCGCAAAGCCGGCAAGCCTCGAGTCGATGACCTCAGCCACTGCACGACCGGTCATCAGTTGTCCGGCCGCGACACCGGCGCTGTAATTGCGCGCCGGGCTGATGCGGCCGCGCATGTAAGGATCCATCGACAGGTAGATCGCGCGCACAAGGACTTCGCCAGCCGCCGGTGCATCGACCGGACAGATCTCCAAGTTGAAATCCGCTTCGGTCGGGAGTCGAACACCGTCAACCGGGGCACGCAGCGTCCAGCGGCGGTTCTGCGTCATGCGTTCGAGCCAGCAGCGCTGCGCCTGGAGGCGCCGGGACCGGAACCGCAGCGCGTGCAGGACCCACAGCCCCCGGCACGGGCCGACTGTACGCCCCGCACCCGGGCAGGCATCACCTGCCTCACCACATGCCAGGCAGCCGCCGCCACGATCAGGCCAACAACGATGTTCTGCACCAACTGACCATCCATCCATGAACCCATCAATGACTCCATTGCGGTGTCGATCTGCGCAGTGCGCCAGGACCGCGCTCCTCAGCCACCACCCAGTGCCAGCGCCACCCGGTAGGTGATGAAGGAAGCCACCCAGGCAAGCGCAAACAGGTAGACCGCCATGATCACGGGATAGCGATACGAGCCGGTTTCGCGTCGCGTGATCGACAGCGTCGAGATGCATTGTGGCGCAAACACATACCAGGCGAGGAGCGAGAGCGCGGTTGCCATCGACCAGCCTTGCGCAATCATCGGCGCGAGTTGCTCGGCCACCTGATCGCCGCTTGCCGAGAGCGCATAGACCGTGCCCAACGTACTCACCGCCACTTCGCGTGCAGCCATGCCTGGGATGAGCGCGATCGAGATCTGCCAGTTGAAGCCTATCGGGGCGAGCACCACCTCGAGAGCCCGGCCCAGAATGCCAGCCAGACTGTACTGGATGGCAGGACCCGTTGCATCGGCCGGTGGCGCCGGAAAGCTGGCCAGAAACCACAGCACCACCGAGAGCGAAAGGATGATGGTGCCGGCGCGGACGAGAAAGATGCGTGCCCTCTCGACCAGGCCAAGCCCGAGGTTGCGCAGATTGGGCCACCGATAGGAGGGCATTTCCATCAGCAGTGGATGCTGAGCGCCATGGCCTGCGGCGAGCTTGAGCACCCAGGCCACCAGCAGTGCCGCAACGATGCCGGCCAGGTAGAGAGCAAACAGCACCAGACCCTGCAATTGAATAAAGCCAAGCACCGTGCGCGAGGGTACGAAAGCCCCGATCAGCAACGCATAGACCGGCAGACGCGCCGAGCAGGTCGTGAGTGGCGCGATCATGATGGTCGTGAGTCGATCGCGCCAGTTGCTGATGCTGCGCGTCGCCATGATGCCGGGCACCGCACACGCGTAGCTGGACAGGAGCGGGATGAAGGAGCGCCCCGACAGACCCACGGTGCCCATGAGCCGATCGAGCATGAAAGCAGCCCGTGGCAGGTAACCCGAATCTTCCAGCACCAGAATGAAGAAGAAGAGGATGAGAATCTGCGGCAGAAAAACCAGCACGCTGCCCACCCCAGCCACAACCCCGTCGACCAGCAGGCTGCGCAGCATGCCCTCAGCCAACGCGACCCCGATCAAGCCACCGAACGCATCCACGCCAGACTTGATCCACTCCATGGGCAGTCGCGCACCTTCGAACACCGCCTGAAACATGAGAAAGAGTGTCACGACGAGGAGCAAAGCCCCCCAGAGCGGGTGCAGCACGATGCGATCGATCGCATCATCGATGCGCAGATTGTCGGCCGGTTCACTGACCGCTGCGCGCAGGATGCGCCGTACCTCGCGTTGAGTGCCCGCCACGTCGGGGACGACGGGCCCAGGTCCCGCAGCCTCGATCCGCAGTGGCCATTCAAGTTCGTCAAGACAGCGCAGCAATGCATCGCCGCCGCCCCGACGCACGGCAACGGTTTCAACCACCGGGATGCCAAGCTCGGCCGACAGCACAGCCCGATCCACATGCACCCCACGCCGCTGCGCCACATCGCTCATGTTGAGCGCGAGGATCACCGGCAATCCCAGGTTGCGGACCTCAACCGCCAGACGCAGGTTAAGGCGAAGATTGGTGGCATCGGCCACACACACCAGAAGATCAGGGCGCTGCTCGATTGCACTCGTACCGAGAATCACGTCGCGCGTGATCGCCTCATCCTGACTGAGCGGGTTGAGGCTGTAGGCTCCCGGCAGATCGAGCACCCGAACCGAGCGGCCCCCGGGTGTCTCGAATCGCCCTTCCTTGCGCTCAACCGTGACGCCAGCGTAATTGGCCACTTTCTGCCGACTGCCGGTCAGCAGATTGAAAAGCGCAGTCTTGCCACAGTTGGGATTGCCGAGCAAGGCAATATGGATCGGGTCGCGCAGGCTGATCGTCACGACGTGGGGGCCCCGACTGCCGCAGGCACGACCTGCACGAGGTCGGCCTCGAAGCGACGCAGTGCGAAGGTGGTGTTGCCGATGCGTACGGCCATGGGCTCCCCGCCCGGAAAGCCCCGTGCAACCACACGCAAGGCTTCACCCGGTACGAAACCCAGTTCGAGCAGGCGCAGTCCCAGATCTCCGGCAAGCGCGGGGTTTGCGCGCACTTCGTGCACGAGCACCGACTGACCCACGGCAATGGTGCCAAGCGAGCACGGTGTGCCTGCGCTCACGCGGTGATGTGAATCATCGTAGTCGGACATGGCAGTGCGCGACCGGAGATCATCCGGAGCAATGAGAATGATTCTCATTATGGCCTTTTCATTCGGTATCTGCAACCGCGCAGCGCCTGATCGGGCGGAAGACGGACTCGCAACGCAAGTTCATCAAGACCTGAGACGACCCGTGCAACGATATTGCCGATCCGTGGGGAATGCGCGAGCCTTGGTGCGCCACGTGCCGGCGTGCTACGGCCCCAGTTCACGCCAGAAGCCAGAAGCCACGTGTCCTACCTCCTGCGCCTGCAGCATTACCTGAGAAGCCCCGAAGCCATCGACCCGGCAGGGGCATGGGTCGCGCTCGAGGAGGGCGAAGCGCCCCCCCTCCTCGCCCGAGGCGAGCAACTCTGTAGCGACATCCTGCGCTCGCCCTCGATTGCCCCGATCGACATGCTCGAGTACGCAGCGCGACTGCTGTTGCTTGAACCGGGCGCGCTGCCCCAACTGGGTCGGCTATTCGCTACATCACAAGCCTTTGGCCACGGCCCGACGCATCAGCAGGCGCGCAAGGCGCTCGCCACGCGCTGCCGCGCGATCGAACGCGACATGGCCTCATGGCTGCCGGCCTTCACGACAACGCTCTTTGCCCAAATGCGGGCGCTGGGGCCGCTGGATGCCGGCACACTTGCACGCACATTCGTGAACAGCGCCATGCAGGAGATGATGGCGCACGATCTGGGTATCGATGCAGGCCAGTTACCCGCCCTCTCGGAGACCTTCTTCTCGCTGCGACCGACCCGCCACCGACTCGAAACGCTCGATCGCGAAGTCGGATGTCTCCTCGAAGCCCTCGAGGCGGCATTGGTTGAACGCAACAGACCCACCGAAGAAGCAGCGCTGCTTGCGAGCCTTCAGGTGATCGGCAACGAACCCCTCGAGGCAAGCCTCGTCCACGGCATGCTTCGCGAGACCACCGAGACGACGACCCCAGCGCTGAAGGCGCTCTTTACCGAAGCGGCAGCGGTGAACCTCCTGGGCCGCTTTGCACTCGACGATGTGTGCTTTGGCGATCTGGCGCTGCGCAAGGGGCAGATGGTCTTCGTGAGCCCACATCTTGTTCACGGCGATGTTCAGCAGGCAGGCAGCGATCTCGAAACCCATTCGCTGTCCTTTGGCAAAGGGGCGCATGCCTGCCTGGGCCAGATACTTTCCATGCATCTTGCGCGCGCCTTCTTCGAAGAACTTTCACGTAACGAGTTCACGCCACCGAGCGGCGCAATACGCAGCATGCGCACCGATGTCATGTTGCGAACCCTCACCACCCCAACGAGTACTGCACGATGAAGAGCTACCACGGCGTTCCAGAATCCGAGCTGCTGGCAGCCATTGACAGAATGGCCACCTTCAATCGACCGGCGCTCGAGGCACTGGGGCACACGCTCTCGGATCTGGGCATGGACTCGCTCGAACTGTTCAAGTTCGCCATGGATCTGGAAGATGCCGTGAACTTGCGGCTCGATGTCGAAGCCATCACGCCTCAGTCGACCCTGCAGACCTTGCTGGAGTCGCTGCAGCCATGTTGAACTGCGGCCGCCTCACAGCCTCGAAAGTCTCCACATCATGACCCGGCCCGCAGGCTTCGCTCCCATTGCGCAAGCAACGCTGGTCAGGGTCATGGCAGCCCTGCGCGAGCGCAATCTGCCGATGAACGTCGACCAGGTATTCACCATCCTCTGGAAAACGCTTCTGGCCAACGATCGGTTTTGTGCAAGCCTCGAAGAAAGCGAAGTACCCACCTTCAAGAACCTGCAGCTGAGCCGCAAGGAACGGCTGCTGCTCGCCGTCATCGACGTGATGCAGGCTAACGAGCTTTTGATTGCACCTCGCCTGATGCTCGGCCCGCGCAGCGCAGAGCTGCTGCGCTCGGTGGCCGAATCGCCAGCGCCATCGCACTTCTTCATGCTGCACAGCGGCTTTGCCTACATGGTGCAGGCGTTTGCTGCCCTCGGGCGGCGCTGCGCAGTCATCTCGTCCTGGTCATCGCTTGACCTGACGCTTGCGCGCTCGAGGTTGTCGAGCAAGGATGTCGAAGTGATCCCCAATGACCTCGGTTGCCTGCTGCGCATCCACAAGGCGGTGAATCAGGGCCTCATTTCCACCAACTGCATCGACTTTTCAGACGACACCCTTTGTTTCAGGCATGTGAGTCCGATCCTTCCCGACTTCGCACTGCGTTGCGGGCATGCAATGCACTTTGCTCGTGCGGGCGTCAACGACGATGGCACCGTCGGACTGCAGTTGATGCGCCACGAGGGCAGCGACGCCATAGAGGCCACCAAGGCGTTCATCCGCTTTTCCAATGGCATTCCGGACCAGCAGAGAATGCTGAGCGTGGGGGTGATGAAGCGCCTTCCCGCCGAGGTGACTGATCCGGGTTGACCCGCGCGAAGCCCCCGCGAGGCGCGACCTCAGACAACCAGCAGCAGGAGAAAAAGGCAGACCAGGGCGAGAAACGTCATGATTGCCCGCGAGTCCAGCCAGCGGGGCCGACGCATGCAAACACCCGAGCCCACCTTCTTCGCACCAAGCGAGCGCTGGCAGCGCGGCTGCCCGCGTGGGACACTACCCGCACCATGCACCCACGCCCACCCTTCACGCCCACGCACGCTCTGGCGCAAGCGATCGCCCACGCAAGAGTCAGCGTCCTCACCGTGACCCTTCTCGCTCTGGCGCTCGCGCTGGGGGTATCGACCGGCGCTCTGGCCCAGTACCCGGCACGCTCGATCAAGTTGCTTGTCCCGGCAGGCCCGGGAGACGGCACCGACGTGGTGGCCCGTCTGCTGGGCAAGCCGCTGGCCGAAGCACTCGGTCAACCGGTGGTGATCGACAACCGTCCTGGCGCAGGGGGCAGCATCGCGGGTGCGCAACTGGCATCCGCGAGCCCGGACGGCTACACGCTGATGCTCGTGAATGGCAGTTCGCACGGTGTCACGCCGGGCCTCTACCCCAACCTGCCCTACGACTCGGTGCGCGATATCTCGCCGATTGCCTTGCTGGCCATTTCACCCAACGTGCTGGTGATCAACCCGGCGAACCCTGCCACCACCCTGGCCGATTTTCTCGCCTGGGCGCGTTCGCACCCGGGCAAGGCCGACATTGCCTCGGCCGGCAACGGCAGCCTCTCGCACCTGTCGGTCGAAATGTTTCGCAGGCAGGCACAGATCGACGCGGTCAACATAGGCTACAAGGCGGCGGCCCCAGCCCTCACCGACCTCATGGCGGGTCAGGTGAGCGCCATGATCATCAACATCCCCTCGACCCTCGCACTGGTGAAGTCAGGCCGCTTGCGCGCCCTCGCCACGACGGGGGCGCGACGCACGCCGTTCCTACCCGATGTGCCAACGCTCGCCGAAGCTGGCCTGAGCGGCTACGAGACCCTGGCCTGGTTTGGCCTCGCCGCCCCGGCGCGCACCCCGGGTGCCATCGTCGGACGCATCAACGCTGAAGTGCTACGCGCCCTGGCACGCGCCGATGTGCGCGAGCAACTCGCCACCATGGGTGCAGAGCCTGCAGCCGGAACGCCCGAGGCGTTCACCGTCTTCATCCAGGCCGAAATCAGCAAATACAGTCGCGTGATTCGCGAGTCGGGAATACGGGTGGAATGACCGGTGCGGCGTCGCCGGCGTGATGCGTACGTGCCACCTGCACGCTGACCGACTCACCAGGGCAGGGAAGTCTGAGCCACAATCGAACGTGCATACCCACTCTGGCAGCCCGCCAGGATAGCCTGCATGAGGGAGGCGCGCGATGGAACCGGTGACGATCAACATCAACTGGCTAACGGATGTCGAAGAGCATGACTACCCCGCGGCCGAATCGTATCTGCAGATCATCTATGAGCCAGAGCGCGCGGCGAGCATCGTGAGCCGGTTGCGCAAAGCCGCCATCGTCCAGTTCAAGGCCAAGGATCTCTTTCGTGCGTCTGCCCTCTCGCTTCTGGGCATCAGCAATCTGCACGTGGAACGAGACCGCAAGAAGATCCTCGCACACAAGTCGCTGTCACCGCTGCTGCTGGTGCGCGACCCAGCCAACGGACGGGTCATCCTCGCCGACGGCTATCACCGGATGTGCGCGGTCTATCACTTCGATGAAGACGCACTTATCCACTGCAAGATCGTCTGAGGCGATACGTTTACCGTGAGCGACTCAAGGAGACGTCGCCCCTAGCTACCCGCACCCAGGTACGAACAGGTACTGGGCAGCGTCTGCGGTGCAGTCACCGCGTACTGCGCTGCGTAGTAAGGCCAGATCAACTCGATCTGATATTTCGGCGCCCAAGTCCTCGCCGGTCGGCTACGCAGCAGGGTGATGTAACTGGCCTCAAGCCCGGTGCCACCATTGGCCACGCCGCCGATCGATGCGTAATAGCTACCCATGTCGGCCGTCGGGTTGGCCACCGAGACCGCAGAAAAAGTCGAATGCGTATCCACGCCAAGCGCCGACAGATAAGCTGCAAACGCCCGGTTGGCGGCCCCGGTGTACTCGACCCTGAAAGGGTAGGCACTCGTGCTCCAGTACACGTTGAAGTCAGCGCCGAACCAGTTGGCGAAGGTGCCTGTAGCTGCATTTTGATTGAGCCAATCCATCACCCCATAGTTTGCTGTGGCAATCACGTTGCAACGCTGGGTCACCATCATGCCGGCTGATGCGGCTGGAACCGACAGGCCAAGCCCATGGTTGTAGACCGTGTTGTTGCGCACGATGGTTTCACGCACCGGATTGGCAAGATAGGTGAGGTCATAGCCCAGAGCCAGCGCATTGACACCAGTGCTCACGGTGTTGACGATGATATTCTTTTCGGCGAGCACGCCGTTGCCGAGCAGCAGTCCCTGGCCGCGCACAGCGCCGGGACTGATATCACGCGTCTTTTCGATCACGTTCTTGTAGTAACCGCCCCCTGCAGCGGCCTGGAAGCTTGCGATGGCATTGCCCGAGAACACGTTGTAAGCAGCAACGCCGCCGGGGCGGAACTGGATGCCGTGCGAGCCCCCCTGGCGTACCAGATTGCCCCAGGCAATCGCTGGCTGATTCTCGACCTGCAGGTAGACGTTGTGACTGTAGATGTCGTTCTGGGTGAGATCGGCCGAGACATGACCATTGTTATCAATGATGTTCTGGCTGAGCAGGATGGAATCCAGACCGAGCAGGAACATACCCTGGGTGTGCGCTCCGGAGGTGTCATGCGCATCGATGATGATCGAGCGCATCACGGTGAGGCGGTTCTGCGGTCGTAACGCGCCCTGGTACTGAACCACGACATTGCCGCCATAACCCTGGATCAGGAGGTCGTCGAGCGTCAGGGTTCCCGGAACCAGCAGACTCAGCGCGGCACCACCACCGTTCGAGTCGGTCTGCTGAAAAGCAAGCCTTCTGATCAGCACATTGTCCACGAGCGTGCTGCCCCATTGCCCGCCTTGACTGGAGTTGAAAGCGTTCTGCTGCGCAGGGTTGTTGCTGTTCGTAAAGAGCGGCCGCGTGCCCGGATCGACCGAATGGCCCGTGTAGTCGTACCAGTAATCCTCCAGGATCATCGGGTGCGAAGGGTCAGGACCATAGGCGCGCAACTGCATGCCGGCATTGAAGAAGGTATCGCCGCGCAGGAACCGGATCGCAGCGCCGGTCGCAGTCTGCCCGTTATTGTTCAACATCTGGAAAGCCTTGACGCCGGTAGCAAGGGGGGTTGCCGGATTCTGAGCCTGCATGAACGTGCGGCTGTCATTTCCCTGGCTCGATGAAACATACAGAACCACCGCGCCCTGGGGCGGCGCAAGCGAGGCTGCCGTGAATCCGCTGGCATCGATGAGCGAGAGATTGGTCACAGCATGAGCGCTGAAGGCGGCAGTCCTGTTGCCAGCGCTGTCCTGCAGTAGCCCACCCGATCCACTCACGGTGATATTGCTCTGGGCGAGGAGCACGGCCTTGGCCGGATCGGTGATGAGGTACTGTGCATGCCAGGTCAGCGTGTTGTAGCCCGGAAATGCCTGCGAAGGATCGCGCCAGACAGGGGTATCGAGGAGCACCGAAGACTGCACGTTCGCGACAGCCGGCACATTGCGATAAAGGGCCAGGGTGTCCGGCGTACCGTTGGGTGCCGAAAGATACAGATTGATCGAGTAACCCGCCGGAATGTAATAGCCCCCCATATTGCTTACCTGCGGGATATTGCCGGCCGCCACGGTCAACTGGGAACTCGGGCTGAGTTTCACCTCGTTGCCGCTACCATCCACCAGGCTGTAGGCCACCCAGTAGGTGCCTGCGGCCAGTGAACCGCCAGTGGCCGCGTATTGAGGGACGAGATCGTACGATGCGCCCATCTCAGGATAATCGGCGGTCGCTGCCCAGCCACCGACGTACTCCAGTGGCGCTCCGTTGCTCAAGGTGACGGTGGCCCCCGCAATCACGCCGGGGCGGGCATCGGGCACACCGAATTGGCTCGGCACGGGCGACACCGCGAAGGTCAGTTGCAACACACGTCCATCGGCAGCCACCGTGGCTGACTGCAACGAGACGGCACCACCCCCATTGGCGACCGCAGAGCCTGTCGACGACGTGCTCCCGCCGCCTGAGCAGCCAGCGAGCAGCACAAGCCAGGTGACGAGCACGACCGATCGCAACCAGCGACTGCAATAATCAGACATATGGGCCCCGTGTACAGATGCGCGAGCCCTCGGGTGCTGCATCGATCAACGGGGCTTTGTCGCAGCGGGCGATGATACCCGTGGGAGCACGCAGCCTTGGCATCGGACAGCGCTTTCATGCTTGAATCAAGGATTAGTTGGCACTGGCCTGCACTTTGCGTCGAGATTCGGTCAGGTCTTCTGTGTAACTGTCGACTATTCGACACTCGGCGGGCGCTGCTTCGACCTCTTCTACTTCAGCAAGTCCGCGCTCATCGGCGCACAACTGGCGAAGGAGATTGTCGATCCGTTTCTGCTCGCTCTGAACTGCAAGAGGCCCCTACTCCACCTTGATCCCGGCGCTCGCGATGATGCGCGCGTACTGATCGGTCTCGGTGCGCAGGTGACGTTCAAAGGCCGCTGGCGAACTGGCAACGGGCACCATGCCGATCGCCGCGAGACGCGCAGCGACATCGGGCAGTCGCAAAGCCCGCACAGCCTCGTCATGCAGGCGTTGAACAGCCTGGTTCGAACTGCCCGCCGGCAGATTGAAACCGAACCACACCGTGGCATTGACCGACGCGAGCCCCAGTTCAGTCATGGTGGGCGTCTCGGCCAGCATGGTGAGGCGCTCCGTGGTCATCACGGCCACCGCGCGCAGGCGTCCGGCATCGACCTGCTGGCCGACCTCGGAATAGTTGGCGATCACCGCATCCACATGACCACCCAGCAGCGCATTGACTGCAGGCGCACCGCCGGCGTAGGGCACATAGGTCATGTCGACGCGCGCTGCGGCCTTGAACATTTCGGCAGCGACGTGCTGCGTGGCACCCGGCCCGAGAGCCCCCAGCATCAGTCGTCCGGGCGTGGTACGGGCCTGCTCGATCAGCGCCTGCGCGCTGCGCGCGCCGCCCGGTTCGCGCACGACGAGCACCAGAGGCGAACTCACCAACTGTGTCACCGGAAGAAAATCGCGCAAGGGGTCATAACTGAGGCGCGCTCTGAGCAGCGGCCCCATGGTGAAGCTTGCCGCCGTCAGGAGCACCGTGTGCCCGTCCACCGGCGGACGCAGCACCGCCTCTGCGGCAATCACCATCCCGCCACCCGGCCGGTTCTCGATCAAGACGGCTTGCCCGAGGCCAGCCGCCATCGAAGGCGCGAGCAGGCGTGCAAGCACATCGCCACTGCCACCGGCCGGAAACGGCACTACGATCCGGATCGGTCGGTTGGGCCACGCGGCCGATGCACCGGACACACCGGTACTCGCGGCACCGGTACTCTGGCCAATCGCGGGACCGGCCAATGCCAGCGCGAGGCAGGCGGCAAGGCACGATATCGAGATGCGTCGCAAGCGGTTTGCAGCCCTCAGCGTTCTCCAGGTTGCGCGATTCATCGGGGTTGTCAAACCGCAACGGGCCCGTTCTGCACTGCCGTTGCCCGCATCGACCTCGGAAAAATTCGAAAGATTCATGTCCCCTCCTTCTTGCGCAGTGCCCGAGCGCGGCGCACCCTGCCGACACCGCGCAGCGAGGCAGCTGCAAGGTGCCTGGCGGACAGTGCCTCCTCCGGCATCAACGCCGTGGCTGGGCGCCGGGGCTGGTCGCCCCGCGTATTCTACGGGTCTCGCCCGCCAATCCGGGTAGCGCCCCGCCCGAAGCCGGCATCGCTGAGGGATGCCGGCCGGTTGATGCTCGTGGCTACCCGGTACGTTCATTGCTTCGGTCTCGGCCGGCGGCGTCCCACGGGCCCGCCACGATGACCTGCAGCCTTTGCGTGCCGTCCGCCGGGACAGCCTCCGAAGGACCCGTTGGTGCATCAACCGAGGAACCGACCTGATGCCTGCACCGAAACAGCGCCAAACTCGCTCGACAGCCCCCGCGCGGGACGGGGAAACCGACATCCAGTATCTCGGCCGCTTGCTGGGCGATGTCATTCGTGAGCAGGAAGGAACCCGGGTCTTCGACATGATCGAGCGAATCCGGGTGCTATCGGTCGCCCATCGACACCGCAAGGATGCTGCCGCAGCGCGCTCGCTCGACCGACTGATCAGAAGCCTCAGCATCGAACAGATGGTGCTGGTGGTGCGCGCGTTCAGCTACTTCTCGCACCTGGCAAACATCGCCGAGGATCGCCAGGCACTGAAGCATGCACGCGAGCAGGAACGGCGCGGCGCAGCCGAACCCGGCTCGCTCTCTCGCACCTTCAAGCGGCTGGCGCAAGGACGGGTGCGCTCGAGTGACATCGCGGCCATGCTGGCACGCGGGCATCTGTCGCCCGTCATCACCGCCCACCCGACCGAAGTGCAGCGAAGGAGCCTGCTCGACGCCGAACGGGCCATCGCTGACCTCATGGCCGAACGCGACACGCTCGACCTGCCGCGGGAACGGGTGCGCAACGAACAGCGGCTGCGCGCACGCGTCACGCAACTGTGGCAGACACGCCTGCTGCGCACCAGTCGACTCACGGTGGCCGACGAAATCGAAAACGCGCTCAGCTACTACCAGAGCACCTTCCTGCGCGAGATTCCGGCCGTCTACGCCGAACTGGAAGCAGCGTTGCAAGGTCACCCGGTGGCCACCTTCCTGCGCATGGGCAACTGGATCGGTGGTGACCGTGACGGCAACCCCAATGTAACCGCGCAGACACTGCGCCGCGCGCTCGCGCGGCAGTCGGAGACAGCGCTACGGTTCTATCTGGGTGAAGTGCACGCGCTCGGGGCCGAACTCTCGGTGAGCGATAGACTGGTGCCCGTCACGCCCGCGCTTGCAGGGCTGGCTGCCGCCTCGGGTGACCCGAGCGAGCACCGCGCCGACGAGCCCTGCCGGCGCGCCCTTGCCGGGCTCTATGCCCGCCTGGCTGCGACCTTGCATGCGCTCACCGGTACCGAAGCCCTGCGTCATGCGCTTGCCCCGGGCGTCCCGTACGCAAGCCCGGAAGCCTTTCTGAGCGACCTGGAGATCATTGCCGAGTCGCTGCGAACGCACCATGGCGAAGCCCTGCTCGCACCACGACTGGCACCGCTCATGCGCGCGGTTCAGGTGTTCGGCTTTCACCTCGCAACCGTCGATCTGCGTCAGAGTTCCGACCAGCACGAAGCCGTGTTGTCCGAACTGCTCGCTCGAGCGCGCATCGAGCCTGACTATGGCGTGCTGGATGAAGCCGCGCGGTGCGAGTGCCTCCTCGCGCTGCTGGCAGACCCGCGTCCCCTGCGCGTGCCCGGTGCCGATTACTCGGCACTCACGCTGAGCGAACTGGCCATCATGGACACGGCGCGCGAGTTGCTCGGGCGCTTCGGACCGGCAGCCATCCGGCACAGCATCATCTCGCATACCCGCACGGTCAGCGATCTGCTGGAAGTACTCGTGCTGCAGAAGGAGGCGGGGCTCCTGCACGGCACCCTGGGAGAATCGGCCCGCGCCGAACTGGTGGTGGTGCCGCTCTTCGAGACCATCGGCGACCTGTCCAATGCAGCTTCGATCATGCAGGCTTTTCTCGCCCTGCCCGGCATCACCGACCTCCTGGTTCGCTCCGGTGGCGTGCAGGACATCATGCTCGGGTACAGCGACAGCAACAAGGACGGCGGGTTCTTCACGAGCAACTGGGCACTGTACAAGGCCGAGGTCGCGCTATTGAAACGCTTCGCCCCCCTCGCCGAGCATGCCGGCATCACGCTGCGCCTCTTCCATGGCCGGGGCGGTACGGTGGGACGCGGTGGCGGCCCCAGCTACCAGGCCATCCTGGCACAGCCGCCCGGCACCGTGAACGGGCAGATCCGTCTGACCGAACAGGGCGAGGTCGTCTCATCGAAGTATGCCAATCCGGATATCGGACGACGCAATCTTGAAACGCTCGTGGCGGCAACGCTCGAAGCCACGCTGCTCACCCCGCAACGACATCCGCCGCGCCTGTTTATCGAAACGGCCGAAGCCCTCTCGAATGCAAGCACCGCGGCCTATCGCGATCTCGTCTATGGCACGCCCGGCTTTGTCGACTACTTCTTCGACACCACCCCGATCCGCGAGATTGCCGAACTCAACATCGGCTCTCGCCCAGCCTCGCGCAAGGCCACCCGGGCCATCGAAGACCTGCGCGCCATCCCGTGGAGCTTCAGCTGGGGCCAGTGCCGGGTGGCGCTGCCGGGGTGGTACGGATTCGGTTCTGCGGTGCGCGACTTTCTGGGCGAGAGGGAGCGCACGGCAAGGTTGGCCGTGCTGCAGCGGATGTATCGCCAATGGCCTTTCTTTCGCACCCTGCTATCCAACATGGACATGGTGCTCGCCAAGACCGACCCGGGCATCGCGCTGCGATACCTCGACCTCGCGCGCGAACCGCGTCTGGCGCGGCGCCTTCATGACCGGATTGCCACCGAGTGGCAGGCAACGAGCGAGGCCCTGGGGCTTATCACGGGCGATACCGAACGCCTTGCCGGCAACCCGGCGCTCGCGCACTCGATCACGCGGCGCTTCCCCTACCTCGATCCACTCAACCACCTGCAGGTCGAACTCATGCGCCGCTACCGGGCGGGCGGCATCGAGGCGCCCCTGCAAGAGCGGGTGCGCAACGGCATCCACATCTCGATCAACGGTCTGGCGGCCGGCCTTCGGAATACGGGGTAAGCGAACGACTGTGATGCGTCACGCCGTCGAGCACCAGGCGTCCGTCGCTGCGCCGGACTTCGGTTCGAACGACGGCCGTGAGTCCGCCTTGATGGACCACCTGCGAGCTCGCATGCAGGCGAGGCCCGGCCCCCGGGCTCACGAAAGCGACCGTCGAAGCCGTCAGTTGCCAGGACGGGGCGGCGGGTAGCGCCGCATCGGCACAGGTTGCGAGGAAATCGAGAAGAAGGCCACCCTGCATGTGACCGACACGATTGCCGACGTGGCCCGCATTGTCGACAACCGCGGTCGCCCCCTTCGGGCTGCGCTCGATCTGCGGACCCCAGAAGGCCTCGATGAAACTGCAGGGCGGGCATCGTGCCGTATCGGTCCTGTCGGCGGCGACTGGACCAGCAGCGCCTGCCGCTCCTGCGGCCTCGAGGGCTTTGCGCGCTCGCCCGTAGATTGACTGTTCGTCAGCCGTGAGGTCGTCAAGGGCGAGCCCAGGCGGGCGCACATGACCGCGTTGACGCAGCGGTGTGGGATGCAACGACACGCCGGGAGGCGGGTCGAGCACCATGAAACTGCCACCACCGAAGCCCACGGTGGTGTTGGCATCGCGGAGCACGAAGCGGGCCTGCGCCTGCCGACCGGCGGCGCCTGCAACCATGCCTTCAAACCAGCCGTGCGCCTCGATGCGACCCCGCGCCGCAACGCCCGTGAGGTGCAAGGTCATGCTGACAGTGCCCAGGCGCTGCGCCGGATCGAGTCCGGCCCGAATGCCCGCGGACATCGCCAGGTCGGCCTGCAACGCGAGAGCACCCCGATGGATCGCGCCAGTGGCATCGACGCAGTGCGGACCAGGGTCGATGCTCAGGTGAGCGCCACCATCGGTGACCTCATCAAACGACACCTCGAGAAAGTGCACCGGGAAGTGAAAACCGGGTGTGCGATTGAGCGCAAGCCCCCGAAGGACCTGATCGAGGATAGCCGGTTCCTGCATGCATGCTCCCTGAACTGAAAAGAGATAAGCGGGGATGAAACGACAGTGTGACTGCTCGTCTGCACTCGGGACGGCGCAAGCGCGGTGTGTCCTCGAACTTCGATGCCCGACCAGTGCCCACCGGCTTTCAAAAAAACATCCTTAATGGTTTGCCAGAGGACTTCATGCGATGCTCGAAACGCAAGGTGCCTTGGTAGCAGGCACGCATGCTGGCACACCTTCGCTGGACCTGACCTTGCCTTGCTCGCCCCAAAGGCTAAATGACGACGATGATGATCACTTACGAATTCACCAACAACTGGTTTGACGAAACTGCCCGAAAGGTGTGGGATGACCTCATCGTGAAGTTGAGCCCGGCGCGCATCCTCGAGGTCGGATCCTACGAGGGCGCAAGCACCTGTTACCTGATCGAGACACTGGGTGCGCACAAGGCACTCGAAATCCACTGCGTCGATACCTGGCTTGGGGGTATCGAGCACGCCACTCTTGACATGGCCGTGGTGGAGCAGCGTTTTGCACGGAACATCCAGAGGGCCAAAGAGCAGGCTGGGCACACGATCGACGTCACCATCCACAAGGCTGGCAGCGACCTTGCCTTGTCAGAGCTGCTCGCAAGCGGCAAGCGGGGTTATTTCGATTTCGTCTATATCGACGGATCGCATCAGGCTCCTGATGTCCTGTGCGATGCCGTACTGGGGTTCCGGCTGCTGAGAAAAGGGGGCGTGATGGCGTTTGACGACTATCTCTGGCAGGAACCGCTGCAAGGGGGCGCCGACCTGCTTCGCTGCCCGAAGCCGGCCATAGACGCGTTCACAAACCTGCATATGCGCCAGCTGCGTGTGCTCAAGGCACCCTTGAATCAACTCTATGTCCAGAAGACGACGGCCTGAGTCCGCATAACCACCGACCGCGCACCAGGCGCGCGCCTGTTCGAGCGTGTGTGATCCGGGTCAACTCGCGGGATGCGCCTCAGTTGCGAACGATGCGCGCCCAGCGCTCCATCTCGCGCGTCATGAGTTCGTCGAGGGCCTGCGGGGTGGACGAGCGGGCAACCATCCCAAGGGTGTACAACTGGCGCACGACGTCGGCCTGCGCCAGCGCTTCGACGATATCGGCGTTGAGCCGTGCCACCACCTCGGCAGGCGTGGCGCGCGGTGCGACCACCGCGTACCAGGTGGAGTAGTCAAAGTCGCGCACGCCCGACTCGATCAGCGTGGGCACTTCGGGTGCGAGGGCTGAACGCGCATCACTCGATATCGCCAGCAACGCAGCCCGCCCCTGCCGGCTCGTGGCCAGCGCCGTGGACAAGTCGGCGATGACCATGTCGATCCGCCCCCCCATGAGATCGACCGTGGCGGGCTGGGTCCCTTTGTAGGGGACGCTGACCAACCGCGCACCCGTGCGTCTGGCCAGCAGCGAACCGATCAACGGGCCGAGCGTACCTGCCGAGCCGACAGTCAGATCGCGGCTCTTGGAGAGCGCCACCAGGTCGGCGAGCGAGCGTATGCTCGATCCGGCGGGCAGCATCAGAACGAAGGGATTGTCAGACACGAAGCTCACGCCGCGAAAGGCGGTGGCAGCGTCATACCCGAGGCGTTCGCTGGTGACGGGCAGCAGCGCGATATTGCCCATGGTCGCCAGCAAGAGCGTGCTTCCATCGGCAGGGGCACGCGCCACCTGTTCGGTCGCAATCGCACCATCGGCGCCGAGGCGGTTTTCGACGATTGGAGCCTGCGCCCACTTGCGCCCCAGTGCTTCAGCCAACGCGCGGGCAACGATGTCGGGGCCGGCCCCGGGCGTGAATGAAACAACAAATCGCACTGGGCGCGAGGGCAACTCGGCGGCAAGAGGAACACCGACAACAAAAACCCCTGCGCATAGCGCAGCGCGCAGGAATGCCCGTGCAATGCGTGCAGATGCGATCAAACGAGCCCCCCCATGGTCCGGCCAGTTCCGGCCAGTGAGCGAGACCGGATAAGTTCTCATCAACCGCCGTTGAAGTGCATCACGATGAGGCCCAGCGCGGTGATCGATGCAATGAGCACCGAAAAGGCAAGAATGCCACGCCCATAGTAGGTCGCGACACGGGATTTGATGGTCTGGGCTCGGGTGTCTGACATATCAACGTCTCCGAAGCGGGGTGAGCCCCGCGATTGATGGCTGCACGGCGCCAGCGCCGCTTTCTTGAAATGTTACAGCAATGGACCCTCTGACTGCGCGCGCTCATCGATGGCACGATCGGTCCTGCCAGACACACCGGTAGCAAAAGGCAAGACCTGGCCCCAGAATTCCCACATCGGCTGCAGGAGCGACGAAGATGGCAAGGACTGACCCCACTCAACGCATTCGGCGAGCCGCGGTGATGCTGCTGCTCCTGGCGTACTTGCCCTTTCGAGCCATGGCCATCGAAGAACCCCCTCATCAAGTCGTGCAGCAACTGAACGGGGCCGAGGTGCGTCAGTACGCGCCCTACGTTGTGGCCGAGGTCGCGCTCCAGGGCTCAGCCGAACAGACGGGCAATGATGCGTTCCGAATGGAACTCGAGTAAGGGGTCGCAAGGCGTTCTGCGGTGCACATGACGTGCAACCTCTGCCTGCGCACAGACAGTATCGCAACTGCAACCATGAGGCGTTATGCTCCAGGATCGGGGGCGTGCGGGTCCTTGCTGATCGAATGAAAGCGTGGGGAACGTATGCTCGGTAAACTCATCAAAGCAGCAGGACCACGCGTCTTTGGTGGTCGTTGCGGTGCAATCATGGTCTGCAACCGCCAGTTCGCCACCTCGGCCTTGCCACGTATGGCCAGGTCGCCGATAGGTCGCCTGGCCGCGTCACCCTCGGGCACTGCTACTGCCGGCAACGGAGCGACCATGGTCGGGCGGATGGTGGCAGGCTTGGGCACAATGGTCGCGATTGGCAATACACTGTCCAACGCTGCCACCGTTGTCGATCACGTGGTTGACTACACAGAAGGGAATATCACGGGCTATCAGGCGGCCTTTGGTGTTGGCGGTGCGTGCATGGGCATCGCGGGATCCTGGACGCGATCGACCATGTACGGCTTTGCCTACGCGGCCGGTGCGTTGAACTGCTTCGTGTTCAGACACGGTCTGGGTGGGCAAAGCCTCTCCTCCCCTGCCATGCAAACCGCAGCAGCCATTGACGTCAGCAATGCATTTTTTGGGGTTCTGGTTTCGGGCACGAGCGGTTTGCCACAGCTCGCAGGCACTGCTGTGGGAGCGGCAATCAACGCCAACTACAGTTCGACGGTCGGTCGCGTAGGCGCTCGACTGACGGAATTCGGCGCAGAGCTCGTCGTGAGCGGGCAATGCACCCTCACAGAGGCGGGCGACCACCTGAGCGCGTTCGCCCTCAGGGCGGTGCCTGATCTGGAAACGCTCGAGGCCTACATGGCGATGCCGGACTAGCGACGCACGCACAGCAACATTGACCGGTGGTGCAATCGCAGCGCAGGTGGCGCAGGCTGAGCCCGTGCATCAGATCTTCGCCACCTTGACATGCAGCAGCGCGCTCACGCCGCTGCGCACCAGGGCGATGCACCGATCGATTGAGGCACCGACCGCTCGCGGGTCGTCGAGGCACTCGCCATGCGCACCGCTCACCGCCGCAAGCTTCGAGAAGTTCATGCCCATGGGCAGCCGCGCCTGGAACGAATCGCGCGCCTTCGCCGTGCCGTCCGGATAAACCCGCAACGTCGCGTCCTTCACCGCGTTCCAGCCTGCGTTGTCGATGATGATGGTGAAGATCGGCAGATTGTGGGCTTTGGACACCGCAAACACCGAGTCGAGGTTGCCGAAGTAGAAGCCACCGTCACCCACGATCTGCACTGCCATGTGCTCGCGGCGGGCGAGCTTGATGCCGAGCGCCAGCCCCCCGGCCGCACCGAGACCACTGCCACCGTGACGGATCATGGTGCAGGCTCTGGGCCGCGCGATCTGGCGCGCAAGCGCCGGGTTGCTGGTTACCGCTTCAGCCAGCACCGCGTCTTCAGGGTCAAGGCGTGCGCCCAGTGCCGCCGCAAAGTGTTCGAGATTGATGGCACCCTGCAGCCCAGGTGGTGCTGCCAGCGCCGCCGCCTTCTGCTTGCGGTCGGCAAAGGCCGTCTCGAAGTTCTTCCAGCGCTCGCTGACCGCGGTGCGCCCAGCGGCGGTGATCAGCGCCTCGACCGCATCGGCCAGCTGCTCGAGGATGCGCGACGCATCGCCTTGCAAACGCTGTTGCGCAGGAAAGGGCCACATCGGAATCGTGGGCTTCAAGGTATCGACATCGACATGCACCCAGAAGGCGTCATTGGCTGGCGCCACGTCGCGCGGGATCCAAGGCACGTCGACGTCCACCATCAGACCGAAGTCAGCCATCGGCAGCGCGTCGGCTACCCGAAAGCCGGAAAAGCCTGCAAATTCGCGACCGATGTTGATGACCGGACTGTTCTCGTAGACGGCCACGCCAGCAAGCCGCGACAGACGCTCGATGGCATCGGAGGCGGCACGCGAGCGCCCGGCGTACCCGGTAATGAGCATCGGGCGTTTGGCCTGGAGCAGTCGCACCGCAACGCGTTCGATGTCACGCGGATCGACTCCACCGGCTGATTGCGGCGCATGCCCGCTGGCCGGGTAGTCGCGCATGGCGGCCGCATCCCACGACTCGGCAAGAATCTCTCGCGCAAGCATGAGGTGCACCGGCCCCTTCGGATCGGTGTGCATCACGCTGTGGGCACGGCGCAGCGCTTCCTTCACCACCGCCCCCGAGGGCAGGTTGTACTCCCACTTGGCAAAGGGGCGCACGAGGCTCCCCTGATCGAGCGGCTCCTGCACGAAGTGCACGTAGTCGTCACGGCTACCGGGCAATTCGCCCGCTGAGGTGAAGGGCGCCTTGCCTGCCATCAGCATCACGGGCACCCGGGTGCGAGAGAGGTTGTGCATGCCCATTGCCGCGTTGGCGGTGCCCACATCCACATGCACCATCACGCCCTGGCCACGGCCGGTCGCAAGCGCATAGCCACCTGCCATGTGAATGGCGGTGTTCTCATGCGGACAGAGAATCGGCTGCGGAAAGGCAAGGCCAGCAGCCTCCATGCGCGCCATCTCCTCGATGATGGGTGCATGGTCGGTGCCGAAATTGCAGAAAAGGTACTCCATGCCCATCGCGTGGAGCCCTTCGAGCAGAAAGCGCGCCGTGGTGTGACGCTCGCTCGAGGTGTGCGCGTCCGAGGTGTGCGCGTCCGAGGTGTGCGCGGCGACGGGGTGCTGGTTCATGGTCTTGTCGTCCATCATCATTGGGTTCCCTTGATGCCTGAGTCGCGGACAAACCGGCCCCAGAACGCATACTGCTGTTCGAGAAAGGCCCGGTACTGCTCGGGGGTGTCGCCGATGGGCGTCGTACCCATGTCGGCCATGCGCTGTCGCAGGCCCGGATCGCGCGCCATGTCCTGCACGATGACCGAAATGCGATGCACGATGTCGGACGGGGTCCCGACCGGTGCCAGGATGCCGTTCCAGGTTTCCACCACGAAGCCGGGCACCACATCGGCCATGAGCGGCACCTCGGGCATGGGCGCAAAGGCCGCGGCACTGGTCACGCCCAGCGCCCGCAACTTGCCGGCACGCACCTGAGGGATGGCATCGCTCGGATTGGCAAAGGTGGCCTCCACCTCGGCGCTGAGCACGGCCGCGGTGGCAATCGCCCCGCCCTTGTAAGGCACGATGGCGAGTTCGATTTTCGCCAACTGATTGAACATGAGCGCAGACAACTCGATGAGCGAGCCCTGCCCGGCTGTCGAGATGTTGAGCTTTCCCGGTCGAGCCCTCGCCAAGGCGATGAGTTCACGAACGCTCGCCGCCTGGACCGACGGGTTGACGAGCAGTACCTGCGGGTTGCTGTTCACGTTCGAAATCGGCACAAAATCGCGGATCGGGTGATAGCCGGTCTTCTGCAAAAGCGGGGCGATCAGCACCGGCCCGCCGACCGCGAGGAGCAGCGTGTAACCATCTGGCGCTGCCCGGGCCACCGCTTCGGTGGCAATGGTGCCACCTGCGCCAACACGATTCTCGACGACGACGGGCTGACCGAGCACCTCCTGCATGCGTTGCGCGACCAACCGCCCGCTCAGGTCGGAACTGCCTCCCGCCTGGAAGGGTACGAGGATGCGCACCGGGCGGCTGGGCCAGCCCTGCGCGATCGCGTCGGCCTGCATGAAGAGTGTGGCCAGGGCGATGCTGACGGCAATTCGGATGACAGAAGACATCGGCAGATGAGCCCTAGGCTGTGGGGTGTCAATGACAGGGGGTTTTCGAGTGATGCTCTGCGGGTATCACTCGATATTGTCATTCGCGAGAGGTACCAGCACCGCACCCATGCGCCAAGGCTACCGGCTTCCTGCCAATCCGGCGAGCGACGCCTGCGTCTCGAGCAGCGGCCGTGAGCAGGGGCTGCGGGCGGTCTGGCGCAGAATATGACACCTTCAGTTCGTTTCGAGAGGACCCTGCGCCGTGCAAATTCCTGACCAGAGCCTGCCTCATGTCGATCACATCCTGTTCGATGCGTCGATTGGCGCTCGCTTTGCAGCAAATGGGACATCGACCCATGCGCCGCGATTTCTTTTGCTCTATGGATCGCTGCGCGAACGCTCCTACAGTCGTCTGCTCACGCTCGAAGCGGCGCGACTGCTGGTGGCCATGGGGGGCGAGGTGCGTGTCTTCGACCCTGCAGGGCTGCCTTTGCCCGACGGCGCGCCTGACACCCATCCCAAGGTGCAGGAACTGCGCGAGGCTGCTGCCTGGGCTGAAGGCATGGTCTGGACTTCACCCGAGCGCCATGGCGCCATGACCGGCATCATGAAGGCACAGATCGACTGGATTCCACTCAGCATCGGCGCCGTGAGGCCCACACAAGGCAAGACCCTGGCCGTGATGGAGGTGTCGGGCGGATCTCAATCATTCAACGCCGTCAATCAACTGCGGGTGCTCGGCCGCTGGATGCGCATGATCACCATACCCAATCAGTCATCGGTGGCCAAGGCCTTCCTCGAATTCGACGAAACCGGTCGCATGAAGCCATCGAGTTACTACGATCGGGTGGTGGACGTCATGGAAGAGCTGATGAAGTTCACCCTGCTCACACGGGACGTGGCACCTTATCTGGTCGACCGCTACAGCGAGCGACGGGAAAGCGCGGCAGAGCTCTCGAAGCGGGTCAACCAGCGAGCGATCTGAACCGATTGACTGAACCGATTGTCTGCCCCCTGCATGCGAACATCACCCACGTTGCGGTCGTGACCGCACGCACATCCTAAATACCCTCCGGAAGCGAACCATGTCCCGAGCACTCTCCGACAATATCCCGCGCATCCTTGCAACCCGCTTCGTCGCACTCTGCCTGGGAGCGCTCGGTGCGCTCGGAGCCCACACCACAGCCCAAGCGCAAGGTACCGCATGGCCGGTCAAGGGTATCCGGCTCATCGTTCCCTTCCCGCCCGCTGGCGGCACCGACATCGTCGCCCGCACGATGGCCCCCCATCTGTCGGCCGCACTTGGCCAGACCGTCACCATCGACAACAAACCGGGCGCCGGGGGCACCATTGGCACCGATATCGCCGCCAAAGCCGCCCCCGACGGCTACACCCTGCTGATGGCCACGAGCAGCACCCATGCGGTGGCTCCCAACCTCAATCCGAAGCTGCCCTACGACCCGGTGCGCGACTTCGCGCCAGTAATGAACGTGAACATCGGCCCCAACATCCTGGTGGTTACCGCGGGCCTGCCGGTGCATTCGGTGCGTGAACTCGTTGCACTGGCAAAGAGCCGGCCGGGCAAGCTCACCTTTGCCTCGTCGGGCACCGGCACGGTCTATCACCTGAGTGGCGAGATGTTCAAGAGCATGGCGGCTCTTGACATCGTTCATGTGCCCTACAAGGGCAGCGGCCTTGCCTTCTCCGACCTCATCAGTGGCGAGGTGTCGATGATGTTTGATGCCACGACCTCGGTGATGCCGCACGTGAAGTCAGGCAAGCTCCGCGCACTGGCCATCACATCGCTTCGTCGCAACCCCACCCTGCCCGAAATCCCCACCATGATCGAGGCCGGGGTACCTGGTTACGAGTCCACACTGTGGATCGGTCTCTTCGCCCCGGCCGGCACCGCGCGGACCATCGTCATGCGCATCAACACCGAGGCCAATCTGGTGGTCCGCCGCACCGATGTGCGTGAGGCCTTTGCACAGCAAGGCACCGAGTCAGTCGGCGGCAGCCCCGAGGCGTTCGCCACACAGATCCAGGCCGACATCGCGCGCTGGGGTCAGGTTATTCGCGAGGCAGGCGTGCGGATGGAGTGAGGCGCAGCACTGGCCAGCGCCCCCAGGAGCAGGAGCGGATTGAGCTTGAGGATGTAGCGCCCGACCAGCAGGCAGTGTGTCCGGCAACGCACAGACCACTGACTGCCGGCCCCTCAAAGTTGAGGCTGGTGAGTCGATGACCGACTTGCACTGGCGTCGCGCATCGTGATTGTCCTGTTGTTGTTTGGCGGCGGAGGTGGGATGTGCCAGGCTCATTGGGCGGCCGCACTGACCCGCCACACGGTGTTGCCCACATCGTCGGCAATGAGCAGCGCACCCCGATTGTCCAGCGCCACACCCACTGGGCGCCCGTAGGCTTGGTCCTCGTGCAGAAAGCCGCTGACCACATCCAACGGCGGACCGGAGGGCATTGAACGGTCGAAGGGCACGAAGACCACCTTGTAACCGCTGCGCGGCTTGCGGTTCCACGAGCCGTGCTGGCCGATGAACATGCCGTGCGCGAAGCGTGCCGCTAACGCCTGGCCCTCGGACGCGGCCAGGCCAAGCGATGCGGTATGCGAACCCAGAGCGTAATCGGGCGTCAGCGCCTTGGCCACCAGCGCCGGCTGCTGCGGTTGGATGCGCTCATCCACATGCTGGCCGTAATAGCTGTACGGCCAGCCGTAGAACCCGCCATCACGCACCGATGTGAGGTAGTCGGGCACCAGGTCGCCCCCGAGCTCGTCGCGCTCATTGACCACGGTCCAGAGCACCTGCGAGCCCGGTTCCCAGGCCATGCCGTTGGGGTTGCGCAGGCCGGTTGCGAATTCACGGTGTCCGCTGCCGTCGCTGTTGATTTCCCAGATAGCCGCACGGCTCTCTTCGACCGCCATGCCGCGTTCGCCCACGTTGCTGTTTGACCCCACCGTGACATAGAGCTTCGCGCCGTCGGCACTGGCGATGATGTTCTTCGTCCAGTGGTGGTTGATGGGTCCGGCGGGCAAGGCCACCAGGCGCTGCGCTGCGGCTTCGATGCGCGTGTCGCCCGTCTTGTACGGAAAGACCAGCACGGCGTCGGTGGCGGCCACGAACAGCCGCTCACCGACCAGCACCATGCCGAACGGCGAGTTCAGCTGGTCGATGAACACCGTGCGCATGTCGGCCACACCATCGCCATTGCTGTCGCGCAGCAACGTGATGCGGTTGGCACTCGCGTTGCCCGAGCCGGCTTTCTTCATCACCAGACCCGCGATCCAGCCGCGCAGCCCCATGCCGCCTTCGGGCTTTGGCGGTGCGTCGGTCTCGGCCACCAGCACGTCGCCATTGGGCAAGGTGTAGAGCCAGCGTGGATGATCGAGGTGCTGGGCGAACGCCTGTATTCGCAAGTCCTTGGCCACGCCCGGGGAGGATCCCGCGGGCCAGCCACGCGCCCGGGCGATGTGCACCGTAGGGATCAGCTCGTGCTGCGGCGCTGGAAGCGTCGGGTTGGGACCGTAGCCGGCCGCGATCGGCAGCATGGCGTTGTTACTGCACGCAGCGAGCATGAGCACAATGGCCAGGCTCAGGCTGGTCTGCCCCGCCGGTGCCCTGCGACTGTCACTCAGGGTGCATGTCTTCATCGTGATGCCTCCAGGTTCATGGGGCAAGACGGCGAAGGCGCCCCCCAGGACACCGCCTGTCCGCGGCCGCGGCAGCCGGGCCTGTATCATGCGCCCAGACCGCATATCCTGGCTGAACCGATCCCAGTATGCTGGTGTGTTCGGTCAAAACGGGGCTTTCACTTCCCTGACGCTGGCCGCAGCGATCTCTGGCGTCGTGGCTTGTGGGTGACCTCAAAACACGTCACACGATCCGCTCCATCATCTGCATCGCTGCGACACGCACATCCAGGTCTGACCGATGCCACGAAGGACACCATGACATCTGCACTTCGATACCCGGCTGCCGCCCGCTGGCTGCACTGGCTCACTGCAGTGCTGTTGGTCGTCGTCCTCACCGCCGGGCTGTGGATTGTGTACTTCGAACCCAAAGACGAGGGCTTCAAGCTGCGTCTGTACAACATCCATGAAAGCTTTGGCGTCATCGTGTTCGCACTGGCGATCGCCAGGCTGCTGACTCGCTGGCGCAATCCGCCGCCGCCCTTGCCGCACGACACGCCGGTAGTGATCAAGCGCTGCGCCCGGGTGACGCATCTGTCTTTGTATGCGCTGCTGTTACTGATGCCGGCCATCGGCTTTCTGGCGACCAACGCCTGGGGCTTCCCGCTCAGACTCTTCGACCTGATCCCACTGCCGTCGCCGATCGGCAAGGACGAGGCCCTTGCCGGCACGCTGTCCTTCCTGCACGGATGCGGCGCCATCGCCATCGGGGCACTGATCGGGGCCCATCTGGCAGGTGCCGCGCATCACACCTTCATCCGCCGCGATGGCCTTCTCAAGCGGATGACCTGAATGCAGCTGTCAATGATGTCGATGCGCTCGCGACGGCGCGGCTTTGCAGCGCTGGTGATCGCCAGCTCGGCGGCCCTGTTCTGGCTGATGGCCCGAACGCTGCCGGGTAGCGGCTCGGATCCCCTCAGCACCGTCATGCTCGGTCTCTTTGCGCTCACGCTGCCCTGGACGGTCATCGGCTTCTGGAACGCTGTCATCGGCTTTGCACTGATGCAATTCAGCCGCGATCCGGCACTCGTGACCGCACCCTGCCTCGAAACTGGCGGGGGTGACGATGCGATCGTCAGTTCGACCGCCCTGCTGATATGCATTCGGAACGAGGACACGCAACTGGTCCGACGCAATCTCGAATGGATGCTCGACGCCCTGATCGCCACGGGTCAGGCGCGCCGCTTCCAGCTGTACATGCTGAGCGACAGCAACCAGCCCGAGATCGCCGCCGCCGAGTCACAGGCTGCTGCCGCGCTTTCGCAACGCTTCGGATCAGCCCTCGAGATCACCTACCGCAGGCGCGAGCGCAGCGAAGGATTCAAGGCAGGCAATCTGCGCGAGTTCTGTGAACGCTGGGGGCATCGACATGCATTCGCGATCGTGCTCGATGCCGACAGCCTGATGACACCGCAAGCGATGCTGCGGCTCGTGCGCATCATGCAGCGATGCCCGCAGATCGGCATCGTGCAGACCTTGGTTACCGGCCTGCCCAGTGCGAGCCCGTTTGCCCGCATCTTCCAGTTTGGCATGCGACTGGGCATGCGCTCCTACACGCTCGGATCGGCCTTCTGGCAGGGCGACTGCGGGCCCTACTGGGGACACAATGCCATTTTGCGCATGGCCCCTTTCATCGCGCACTGCGAGTTGCCGATGCTCGCCGGCACCCCGCCGCTCGGCGGGCACATCCTGAGCCATGATCAAGTCGAGGCGGTGTTGATGCGCCGGGCGGGTTTCGAGGTCCGCGTCCTGCCGATCGAAGACGGCAGTTGGGAAGAAAACCCGCCGACACTGCCCGAATTCATCCGCCGCGATCTGCGCTGGTGCCAGGGCAATATGCAGTATTTCAGGCTTCTGGGATTGCCCGGCTTGCTGCCGATCAGCCGCTGCCAGTTGCTGCTGGCCATTGCAATGTATCTCGGGTCGCTCGCCTGGCTGGGCCTGTTGTTGCTCGGTCTGCTGGGTCAGGTGACCGTCCGCGGCGATACCGGTCTGGTGCTGCTCGCGGTCATCATGACCATGAGCTTCGCGCCCAAGATCGCCACGCTCGCCGATGTCCTGCTGCGCGCCAGACTGCGTGCCGCTTATGGAGGCGGCCTGCGCATCGCGGGCAGTGCGCTGCTGGAAATCACGATGACGATGCTGGTGGCACCCATCTCGGCCGTGGCGGTGAGTCTTTTCATCCTCGGCCTGCCGTTTGGCAGGCGCGTCGGCTGGACGTCCCAGCAGCGCGAGGCTCATCGCCTGCCCTTGTCGGATGCACTGCGGTGCCTTTGGCCCCAGACCCTGCTGGGCCTTGCGCTTGCCGCGGGCATCTACCAGTCATCGACCTTGAGTATCGGGTTTGCCCTGCCGGTCATCGCCGGACTGCTGCTCAGCGTACCCATTGCCATGCTGAGCGCATCCCCAAGCCTGGGCCGCGCAATGGCACGATCAGGGCTGTGCCGCACACCCGACGAAGCCTGGCCGCGGAAGTTGGCTGCGCAAAGCGCACAGGCACCGATCCTGTTCTTCGACTGCCTGGCGCCCGGCCATGCCATCAAGCCCCATGACAGATAGAGCCTCCCCCATCGGTCCAACCACCATCGTGGAACCACCCGCTGAGGACAACAGCGAGTGGCAGTCGCTGCTCGCCCAGGCCTCTGGTGCGCAGGCGCCTGAGGCCTTGCCCCTCACGCCCCCCTCACCACTCCAGGCGCTCTACGGGCCCCTGTGCGAGGCGCGCCGCGCCGGACCGTTCGTGGTGGGTCATCTTGCGCAAAGCCTTGACGGGCGAATCGCCACCCTGTGCGGCATGTCACGATGGCTCAGCGGTGCCGAGGACCTGCTCCACACCCACCGGATGCGAGCGATGGTCCAGGCGGTGGTCGTCGGTGTAACGACAGTTCTTCTTGATGATCCACAACTGACAGTGCGTCGCTGCACGGGCCCCAATCCGGTGCGGGTTGTCATCGACCCCGATCGCCGACTCGACGGCAGCCAGCGCCTCTTTCGAGATGGCCTGGCGCAGACGCTGCTGCTCTGCGGCGCTGATCGCGCCCAGGAAGGCGAGCGACTCGCCAATGCCCAGGTCGTGCCTGTCGTGCGCGGCGAGCGCGGCCTGAGTCCACACGAGATCTGCCGCGTGCTCGCCTCGCGTGGGCTCTCGAGCTTGCTGATCGAAGGTGGCGGCGTCACGGTCTCGCACTTTCTGGCAGCAGGCGCCCTCCACCGACTGCAGATCACCATCGCGCCGGTGATCCTGGGTTCGGGCCGCCCCGCGATCGTGCTCCCGACGATCACCGATCTGAGCAACAGTCTGCGGCCCCGCACCAGGCGAATGATCATGGGCGACGATGTCATGATCGAATGCGATTTCGATGTCTGATCGGCTTGCACGCGCCTTCTGGATTGTCGAGCCCGGCCGCGGCGAAATCCGGGAGGAGGTGCTGCCGGCGCCGGGACCCGACCAGCTTGTCGTGACCGCACGGCGCAGCGGGATCAGTCGCGGCACCGAAAGCCTGGTACTCAGAGGGCTGGTGCCCCCGAGCCAGTGGCAGGCGATGCGCTGTCCGTTTCAGATCGGCGAGTTTCCCGGCCCGCTGAAATATGGCTACGCCTCGGTCGGGCAGATCGATGCCGGCCCCGACAGGCTGCTGGGCAGGCGGGTGTTTTGCCTGTATCCGCATCAGAGTTCCTATGTGGTGCCGATTGCGGCGGTGACGCTCCTGCCCGACGATGTGCCCGATACCCGGGCCGTGCTGTCAGCCAATATGGAGACTGCAGTCAACGGACTCTGGGACGCTGCGCCACGACTCGGAGATCGCATCAGCGTGATCGGTGCCGGCGTGGTCGGCGCGCTGGTGGCTGCGCTCGCCGCTCGCATCCCCGGCGTCGAAGTCGAACTGGTCGATCCTGACCCGGGCCGCGCAGATCTGGCGGCAGCGCTGGGCTGCGCATTTGCGCTACCCGGCACGGCCGGTGGCGAGCGTGACATCGTTGTCCATGCCAGCGGCCAGCCCGCCGGGCTCGAGACAGCACTGCGCCTGGCAGGCTTCGAGGCCACCGTACTCGAAATGAGCTGGTACGGCGCGCAAATGGTGCCTGCGCCGCTTGGCGAAGCGTTTCACAGCCGTCGACTGACACTGCGATCGTCGCAGGTGGGCTCGGTTGCCACCGCGCAGCGCGCACGATGGGATTTTTCGCGCCGCATGAAGCTTGCGGTCTCGCTGCTGGCCGACCCTGTTTTCGACACCTTGCTGACCGGCCAGAGCATGCTGGACGAGTTGCCCGCCACCCTGTCACGCCTGGCCGACCGACCCGATGGTGCGCTCTGCCACAGCGTGATCTATCGCTGATCGCACCACCCCCACCCACCCGCTGACTGCCACCACGACTGCCGGAGTCCTTCCATCATGTACAGCCTCGCCGTCTCTGACCACATCATGATTGCCCACAGTTTCACCGGCGAGATCTTCGGCCCGGCACAAAAGCTGCACGGGGCGACCTACGGTGTCGAGGTCGAGTTCAGACGCGAACGACTCGATGCCAATGGGCTGGTCTGCGACATCGGACTGGCACTGGCCGTGCTGCACGAGGTGCTCGCCGATCTGAACTTCAAGAATCTTGATGAGCTGACCGAACTGGGTGGTCAAAACACCACGACCGAATTCATGGCTGGCGAGATCTTTCGCCGCATGAAGATCCAGATCGAAGCGGGCAGAATCGGCCCTGACACGGCTCACACGCTGGCCTCGATGCGGGTCGTACTGCGCGAGTCGCCGGTCGCCTGGGCGGCGTTCGACGGCTTGCTCGGTTGACCGCACTCACGCTCATTGTTCCGGGCGCACTCGATCAGCTCACCGGCGGCTACCTCTTTGATCGGCAGGTCGTTGATGGCCTGCGTGCGATGGGACGCACGGTGGCCGTGATCGAGCTGCCCGGCGAATTTCCTGGCACCGATGAACTGGCGCGCGCAGCCGCAGCAGATGCGCTCGCCGGCCTGCCATCGGGACACACTGTGGTGATCGACGGTCTTGCCTTGCCGGCCTTTGTCGAGTGCCTGGAGGCACACACGAGCCGCCTGTCGATCGTCGCCTTCGTGCATCACCCCCTGTCGCTCGAGAGCGGGTTGTCGGCACAGACCGCTCGGGGCTATGCCCTGATCGAGAGCCGTCTGTGGCCGCTCATGCGTGGCCTGCTGTGCCCCAGTGCTCACACCGCGGCAGCAGTCATCGCGGCCGGTGTTGTCGCTGATCGGGTTCGGGTCACAGCGCCCGGCACACGACGGCCCTGCCCCCCAGCAGCCCTTGCCAAGGCATCCCGATCAGGCGCATCGCGCCCCCTGCAGCTGCTTGCGGTGGGGACGGTCACGCAACGCAAGGGCTACCTTCATCTGATCGACGCACTGTCGCCGCTGCGGGACCTCGAGTGGCATCTGTCTTGCATCGGCAGTCTCACACGCGACCCGGCGAGCGCCCGGGCGCTGCGCGAGGCCATCCGTGCCCACGGTCTTGCCACGCGTGTGACTCTGGCTGGAGAAGTATCGATGCAGCAGCTGGATGCCGCCTACCGCGGGGCTGATGTGTTCGTACTGGCCTCGCACCACGAGGGCTATGGGATGGTCTATGCCGAGGCACTGGGCTATCACCTGCCGATCGTTGCGACAACCGCCGGCGCGATTCCGGACACGGTCGCAGCCGATGCAGCCGTGCTGGTTGCACCGGGCGACGTTCATGCGCTCAGGGGTGCTTTGCGCCAGGTACTCAGCGACGCAACCCTTCGTCAAAACCTGGCTGCGGGTGCTGCGCGGGCGGCGCAAGACTTGTCCGACTGGCCGGCGGCCGTGCATCGCTGGGCGCTGGCCCTTGACGAGTTGCTCGCATGAGCGGCTTCTCACCCGAGTGGCTTGCACAACGCGAGCCCCTGGACGCCGCTGCACGTGACGCGGGTCTCGCGCATGAATTCGCAGCGGCGATCGCGCGCACACCACGCCGGATCATCGATCTGGGTGCCGGGACAGGCGCGAACCTGCGACTGCTCGCGCCCTTGATCGCTGGCGATCAGGACTGGCTGCTGATCGACAAGGACCCTGCGCTGCTGGTTGCCCAGCGTCGTGAGATCGCCCGATGGGCAGCGCAGCACGAATGGGGCTTCAGCGAAGATGCGACGGGCGCCGTCGAGATCAGCGTCGGAGCGGCGCGCTGGCGCGTCCGATCGCAGGAACTCGACCTGCACGCATCGCTCGAGCAGCTCCGGTTGCAGGACTGTGATGGCGTGACGACGACCGCCTTTCTGGACCTCGTCTCGGTCGAATGGATCGATCGTCTGTGCCACATGCTCTCCCGGTCACCTCGCCCGCTGCTGGCAACCCTGAGCGTCGATGGCCAGCGCCGGTGGCAGCCTGCGATGGCAGACGATCTGCGATTGCTACAGGCGTTCGAGCAACACCAGGCGGGTGACAAGGGGTTTGGAATCGCACTGGGCATCGCCGCGGTCGATGAGATGGCTCTGCGCCTCGCCAGGAACGGCTTTTCTGTTGGCACTGCTCGCAGCGATTGGCTGATTGCAGACGAGCACCGGGCCTTGCTCGGGCAGATGATCGATGAAGCGCTCGCGATCGGCTGCGAGCTCGAGCCGGGTGCCGCCTCTGAGTTCGCCCAATGGGCGGCGCACCGTCATGCGCAGGTGGCTGCCGGCACGCTCGCACTGACCATCGGACATCGCGATCTTCTGGCCTTGCCGAGGCCGATCGTGTACCCAGATTCGTTCACCCTGCCGGCGGCTCGCTGACGGCCAACAGATCGTTCGCGGAGCGCAGTCCGCGCGAGACCCGATGCCACCATTGCGAGAAGGAATCGCAGCGCCGATCGACTGGCGGAAAGAGCTCGGGGGCGTTCTGGCATTCAGCCCAGCGCGCCAGGTGAGGCGCCAAGTGGGGCTCGGCGATGCTGCGCACCGTGCGGGCGCGCGCCAAAGCCGCGCCAATCTCAGCGGCCTCACCGTGCCAGCGCTGAGGTGCCAGCTCGGCCATGCGATGGCCGACAAACTGCCATCGCCGCTCGTTCCAGGGCCAGGCGCGGTGAAAATCGGCCAAGACAAGACCGATGACAACGGTATCGGTGGGCAAGGATGCCGGCAGTTTGCCAAGGCTCCAGGGGTGCACCAGCCAGACCTCGCGATCGGCAACCGCGACAGCGTCAGGCGCACTGCAGCCGATCTCAGCGGGAGGCTCTGTCGCCAGAAGAGGTTCCACCAGCGAACGGCGGCCTTGCAGCACGCTCGGTTCGCGCAGGGGATGCGGCGAGGCAGGCTGACGCGCCATCTGATCGAGCGCCTCGTAGGAGGTGTCGATCACGCTGCCCGGACTGTGCCACTGCGCCGGAGCATACCGGGCCACATTGTCGGCGTTGAACAGGTAGGGCTTGTTGCTGCCCGTGCCGGCCACCCACTGCCAGCTGAGGTGATTGCTGGCCAGGTCGCCATCGAGCAGATGCGCGTACAACCAGTCGGCGCCGCATCGCCAGTGAACCTTGCGAACATGCACCACGTAGCTCGCGAGCCACATGCGTGCATGGTTGTGCAGCATGCCCGTGGCATAGAGCGTTCGCACCGCCGCGTCCACCACCGGCACGCCGGTGCACGCCTGCCGGATGTCGGCAGGCAGTTCGCGCCCATAAGCTGCATCAGGCAGCAGGCCTTCATGCAGTGATTGCAGGATGCCATCGCCACGGTGCTGCCAGACATGGCGGAAGTAGGCCCGCCAGCCCAGCTCGTACACGAACTTGTGCTGCACCTCCAGCGCGTGGCGCCTGGCCACGCCGGCGAGCACCTCGGGAAGTGTGACCAGGCCATGGGTGATGTAGGGCGAGAGCAGGCTGACCGCGCCATCGAGCGAGTTTCGCGTACGCGCGTAGGCGGCGGGCCGCACTGCGCCCACACGGGCCTGAGCCGCTGCCAATGTCGGGGCGAAGCTCGGCGCGAACCCGGCCGCACCGTTCTCATCCATGCGCCGCACCCACCTCACCACGGCGGATGGCCGCTGCACGATCGCTCACCGCCTGCTTCTGGGCATCGGTCAGACGCGCCACGTTCTTCACTTGCAGCGCCATGCGCGGATTGCGCACCAGCGTGTGTTCGTGGCGCATCAGGAAGTCCCAGTAAAGCGTGGTAAACGGGCATGCGCTGTCGCCAGTGCGCTGCGCCGGGTCGTAGCGGCAGCCCTTGCAGTGCGGGCTCATGCGCTGGATGTACTTGCCGGTGGCGATGTAGGGCTTGCTCCCCATCACGCCACCGTCGGCGTACTGACTCATGCCCAGGGTATTGGGCAACTCCACCCATTCGACCGCATCGACGTAGACGGCGAGGTACCAGGCGTGCACCTGGCTGGGCTGAACGCCGAGCATGAGCGCATACAGGCCGGTGACCATCAGGCGCTGGATGTGGTTCGCATAACCATGCTCGAGCGTCTGTGCCAAAGCGTCGTGCAGGCAGGCCATGTCGGTGGCACCGGTCCAGAACCAGGACGGCAGATCCTGCTGGGCATCGAGGGCGTTGCCTTCCCGATAAGCCGGCATCCGGGTCCAGTAGACCCCGCGTACATACTCGCGCCAGCCCAGAATCTGGCGGATGAAACCTTCCACGCTGGCGAGCGGTGCATGCCCGTCCTCGTGCGCCGCTTCGGCCGCAGCCACCACCTCGCGCGGGTTGAGCAGTTTCAGGTTGAGCGCAGCCGACAAGTGCGCGTGGTACAGCCAGGGGTCGCCGGGCCACATCGCATCCTGGTAGCGCCCGAACATCGGCAAGCGGTCGCGAATGAAGGCCTGCAAGGACTGCACGGCTTGCGCTCGCGTGACCGGCCAGGCAAAGCTCTCCAGTCGGCCGGGATGGCCAGCGAATCGGGTGTCGACAAGTTCGATGACCTCGCGCGTGATGGCGTCGGGTTCGAAGACGGTACGCGACGGTACGGCACCCGGGCCTGCCGCACCGAAGGCCTCGCGATTGTCAGCGTCAAAGTTCCACTGGCCACCGACAGGCTCATCGCCTTGCATCAGGACCTGATGGCGCTTGCGCTGCTCGCGATAGAAATACTCCATGCGCAACGACTTGCGGCCTTTGGCATGCGCTGCAAACTCGGCAACGCTGCTGAAGAAGTGACGATCCTCGTGGATAGCCAGCGGCAGGTCCCGTGCCTGGGCCACGGCCTTGATCGCCTGGAGCACCCGCCAGTCGCCCGGCGCGGTCATCACCAGACGGGCAGGTTTCAGGCGCAGGATGTCGGCATCCAGTTGCGCAGCAAGGCTGCCCGCGTTGCCAGGGGCATCCAGCTGCGTGTAGTGCAACTGACGGCCGGCCGATTGCAGCGCCAGTCCGAAATGGCGCATGGCCGCGATGAACATCGCCGTGCGGGGCTTGCTCGACCACACATGGGTCGACTCCTCGTCGACTTCAGCCATCCACACCGCGTCTACGCTTGGATCGAAGGCGTCAAAGGCTGCCGCATCGAGGTCAAGCTGGTCGCCAAGCACCACGATGAGGGCGCGCAACTCACGCATTTGCCAGATGGAGCGTTCCGATCACTCGTCGTCCTTGGTCGGTGGCGTTTCTGGTACTGGCGGATGACTCAGAGCGGGACGGTACATTTTTTGGCCATCCCACTGCTGGCCACACCAGCAGCGACCCTCGCGGTTGACGATGCAGGTGCCGATGCCGCAGCAGCGCGTGTCGTTATTCATTCGAAACTCCTTGCATTCAGTCTGCGCACAGGACAACGCAGGAGAGGCATGCAGGCCCTTGTCACGCCGAGAAGTCTCGGTGCCGAACACCCTGCACCCCCGACGACCGAGCTTACCGCACACGATTGTCGATGCCATGTACAGGCTTGACCGCACTGACATGACGGGCTTGTTTAAGGGACACGGTGTGTGGGCAAGCGCACAGACCGACCGCGTTCGCAGCGCTACGTTCTGGGCTTCCCGCAAAACCTGCAGACATTCCGTCTCGCAGGGCACCGTGGGACCGGGGCGCGGCACCCAATCAACTGACAAAAACCCTGTGAATACCCTGAAACCCAACCCCTTCAAAGAAAGGCAGGATCAAAGATGAATGCGAAGAAACTTCTCATGGCAGCAGCCCTTTCAGGCGCAGCCGTTGCCGCACAGGCAAAAGACATTGTGGACACCGCCGTAGCCGCCGGCAACTTCAAGACGCTGGTCGTGGCGCTCAAGGCAGCCGATTTGGTGCCTACGCTCAAGGGCAAGGGGCCCTTCACGGTCTTTGCGCCCACCGATGAGGCGTTCGCGAAGATTCCCAAGGCCGACCTCGACGCCCTGCTCAAGGACAAGGCCAAGTTGAAGGCTGTGCTGACCTACCACGTGGTCTCGGGCAAGATCATGTCCACGGACCTGAAGGCCGGTGAGGTGAAGACCGTGCAAGGCAGCAACGTGATGATCAGGACCATGGGCGGCGCGATGGTCAACGACGCCAAGGTGGTGGGCGCCGATGTGAGCGCCGACAATGGCGTGATCCACGCCATTGATACGGTGCTGATGCCCAAATAAGTGTCATTCGATGGGCAGCGCGGCAACGCGCCGCCCATCCTGGCGGCTCAATGTGGCTGACGCGCGCCTCGCCGTGCCCACTTGATGCCTTCGAACCATAGCGCGCTCAGCAGGCCCAGCGCGCAGGCTGCGGCCAGTTCGTGCGCCGGGAGTGGAGCGAAGCGCAGCACGCCCACGGCCCAAGGAAGGTAAAGCGCGGCCAGGAGCAGCACCAACGCCAGGCCGACGATCACCCAGAGCGTGGTGTTCGGTGTGCGCAGCGTCGCCCACAGCGATCGAGTGGCCGAGCGGTTGGAGAGGATGAGGGCCAGGTTGCCCACCACCAGCGTGGCGAAGGCGAAGGCGCGGGCTTCAGGCTCGGGAACACGCGGACTTGCCCAGGCGAATGCGGCCAGCACTGTGGCAAGCACCCCCATGCCCTGAAGCAGAGCCAGCCACAGCGTGGCGCCGCCAAACAGCGCCGCGTCGGCGTCGCGCGGCGGACGCTGCATCACGTCGCTCTCGGCCGGTTCGTTCTCGAACGCAATCGAGCAGGCCGGGTCGATGATGAGTTCCAGAAAGGCAATGTGCATCGGGTACAGCAACGCAGGCCAGCCGAACAGCACCGGCAGCATCGCCATGCCCGCAATAGGAACATGCACCGCGAGGATGTAGGACATCGCCTTGCGCAAGTTGTCGAAGATACGGCGCCCCAGTCGCACCGCCGCCACGATGGCCGCGAAGTTGTCCTCGACCAGCACCAGCGAGGCCGACTCACGGGCCACGTCGGTACCGCGCCCCCCCATGGCAACGCCCACGTGTGCCGCACGCAACGCAGGGGCGTCGTTCACGCCGTCACCGGTCATCGTGACGATGTCGCCCCGGGCCTTGAGCGCCTGCACGATGCGAAGCTTTTGCTCAGGGGCGATGCGCGCGCAGACGCTGACGGTGGCGATGCGCTCGCGCAGGGCCGCGTCGCTGAGCGTCGCGATCTCCTCGCCCGACAGAATGCCGCCATCGGATTCGGCCAGCCCGGCCTCGCGGGCAATGGCACGCGCCGTGGTGGGGTAGTCGCCGGTGATCATGACCACCCGGATGCCAGCCGCACGGCACTCGGCCACGGCGGCGGGCACCTCTGGGCGCACCGGGTCCGCCAGTCCGATCAGCCCGATGAACTCGAAATCAAAATCATGTTCGTTCACCGGCCAGTCCTCGCCCGTGTATCCGCCGCGTGCCACCGCCAGCACGCGCAATCCGTCGTCAGCCAGTTGGTCGACCACGCTGCCGATGCGAACCCGCTGCGCATCGTCCAGGTGGCATAGATCCATCACCGCTTCCGGCGCGCCCTTGGCGGCGACCGTCCGGGCTCCATCACGAGCCGCCCACACGTGCGACATCGCGCGCAGTGCCGGGCTGAGCGCGTAGGTCTGCACCAGGCGCCAGTGGCGGTGCAGGTGCTCGGTGTTGGCCAGGAAGCGTTCGCCGAGTTCGTGGAAGGCCTTCTCCATCGGGTCGAAGGGATCGACCACGCTCGCCAGAATCGCCACTTCCACCAAAGCGTGAAAGGTCTCGGGCAGGTTCCCAGCGGTCACAGAATCCAGGGCGATGCTTTCCTTCAGGCCGACGCCACCAGCGGCGAGACGCGTCACCGTCATGCGGTTCTGGGTGAGCGTGCCGGTCTTGTCGCTGCACAGCACCGTGGTGGCACCCAGAGTCTCGATGGCGCTGATGCGGCGGGTCAGCACCCCTTCCCGGGACAGCCGGCGTGCCCCGAGGGCCGGGAACACGGTCAGCACCACGGGGTACTCCTCTGGCAGCATGGCCATGGCCAGGGCGATGCCGGCCAGCAGGGCCTGCAGCCAGTCGCCCTTCATCAGCCCGTGCACGAGCGCAAGGGCCAGGCTCAACGCCAGCGCCAGCAGGGCCAGGTTGCGAACCAGCCTGGCGGTCTGCTTCTGCAGCGGTGATCGTTCTTTCTCCACCTTGCCCAAGGCCGTGCCGATGCGTCCGATCTCGCTCCGCTCACCGGTACCAGTTACCTGCGCGAGCGCGTGACCCTGCACGATCAGGGTACCGGCGTAGATCACTGGCTGGTCGTCACCGCCGGGCGCATGGCGTGCGGTGTCGACAGGCTTCTGAGCGGCAACTCGTTCATCGGGGAGTGCCGAGCGCTTGCCGACAGACACCGCCTCACCCGTGAGCAACGACTCATCCACCCGAAGGCCGTCGGCGGTCAAGAGCAAGGCATCGGCCGGAACGCGGTCGCCCTCGCTCAACTTGAACAGGTCGCCGCGCACCACATCGCGCCCGGCAATACGTTGGGGCAGGCCGTCCCGGATGACCAGCGCACGCGGACTGGTGAGATCACGCAAGGCTTCGATGGCGCGCTCGGTCTTGCCTTCCTGGTACAGGGTGAGCGCAACGGTAACGACCACGAAACCAAAGAGCGTCAATCCCTCCTGCAAGTCACCGAACAGGGTGTAGAGGGTTCCCGCGGCGAGGAGCAACAGAAACATCGGCTCACGCACGGTCTCCAAGGCGATCGACACCAAGGACCTCCGCTGCCCGCCGGGCAGCGCGTTAGGGCCGTCCGAAGCCAAGCGCCGGGCGGCCTCGGCGACGGACAGGCCCGCGTTGGCGTCCACCACAGGCGGGGGCACCTCGTCTTCGGGTCGTGTGCCTGGTTTGGCGAGATCAGATGGGTTCACAGCCATGGTCAGGCCAGATCGACGGCCTGCTCCTTGCGAGCGACCGTACTGGCGATATCGTCGCAAGTCTGTGCGGTTGCGAACCAAAGACTCGGAGCGATCAGATCATGTGCACGCCGCCGGCAAAGTCGACAGTCCGCTGGGCCAAGACGCCCTGGCAGGTCATTGCCAGGCAATCAAGACACGGCTTCGGCACAATTCTGGAAACAAAAAACCGGCCTGTAAGGTTCAAAACGCAACGGTTTGCGACATCCATTTGCTCAAGCTGCTGGAAGATCTTGTTCGCCTGCCGATCCAGCGCCTGGACGACCGGAATCTTGTCACCCGTGTGATGACTGAAGATGGCGGATTTCTGGCGACTCCCCTTGTCATTGATGTAGGCGGTGCAGGTCATCTCAACCACCTTGGCAGCGACTTTGAGTTCTTTTATCCATTCACCTGTGCCCAGGTGCTTGCAGCACGTTTGCTCCCATTCATGCAGTGCGGCATCAATCTTCATCAAGAAGTCATTTGTTTCCCGACGGCCACCTAGAAATCCTGACGGTTTGGTGGCAAGGACGAAACTTGCCTTGGACATGCCACTTGTGCGGATCAAATTATTCACTGCCTGGTTGCTTGCCATCGCCGCCATGTTTCTTTTCGTCACAGCCAGCTGCGCATTCCTGCCTAACAGCTTCAACCTGGTATCGATCTGGAGCCTGACATCACGCTCATGGACCGCCTTTCGCGCATTTTCCTTGAATTTCTCCATCGCCACGACAAACGCGTTGGGCAGCGGCGCGTTTACCCGGCCGGGAGTTCCAACCAACCAGCCCGCGTCGCCTTCGTTTGCCCATGCTGGCGTGAATTCTCTTTGCTCATCACCGGCTGAAACTCGAGTGGGTTGTTGCGACTCTGTCGTTCGGTCCCGCTTTGACTGCAACCAGGCACCCTCAGCGCCCCAGGGACTGATCAGGTGATCCACTGCGGCACTATGATCGAAGGAGTCGGTCTTGATCGACTGGATGAGCTGGTCATATTTGTCCCGATTGGTCTCGCCGACCCTGATCATGGAATTGTTCCAAAATCGGGTGGTCGTTTCGACCGTCATGGTGTCTGCTGAAAGACTGACGTTGCCCCGCGTCTGCAGTATCGGGGTAATCTGCTGCACAACGATGAAATTCAACCTCTGGAAAGCAGCCTCCTGTGCCTGCACTTGAGCGCCCTGCTCTTGAAGCACCTCCTTGGTTGTTTGTTGCCTCATCCCGAACATGTCAAAATAATACTTGGCTTTCTGTTTTGGAACAGCGCCCACAACGGGGGCGGCAAGGTCCAGATTGCCAGTGACACCAGCCAAAATTTCCGACTGCGCAGATGAATTCCTGCCGGCCGCGGCATCCACCCCCCTTTGATTGCTTGCCCGTGCTTCACTCCCTGCGGTATAGGCCTCATAGGCGCCTTTCCCGAGGGTTGCAAGCATTGAGCCGGTCTGGTAAATCGCCTGACCTACCACGATAACGCTCTTTGCATTCTGGTGAGCAGCATTGATAGCTACTATGAGCGAAGGCGCAGCTGCACCCCCTGACATCACGGTGGCGCCGATGGCGGCTGCCACCTTCGCAACGGCGATGGTGGCCATCATGGCATGGTAGGTTTCCGAATAACTGGGCTCCCAGACAAACGCATAAATGTGCTGCTCGACATAGAGCCTGTAGTTTGAGTGATTGACAGACTGCGCTGACGCTTCCCCTGCGGGCGGCGTAAAACTGTAGAAGGGAATGGAGGAACCTTCCCCACGAATTGATGGATGTGCAGCATCCACCAGGTAGCCAAACTTGGCAATCAGGGCGATACTGCTCAAGCTTTTCCCGCTATCGACCTTGTCCTTCAGACTCAGGATGTCACGCCATATCTTCGGGTAGTTGGTTGTGGCAGTGACGACGGCCCTGGCCGACTCGACAAACGAGGCGCTTTTTTGAAACGCGCGCATCCCCTGCTTTTTCAAGAGCAAGCCCAAACGCCCGCATGCGCATCGTTGCAACAGGATGGGCAACACGCCCTACTGGTCGCTGCACCACAGCGTGACGTCATGAAGACACACTGGTCACAAACATGCCAACCGCACCGCCTCATGTACTGAAAATGGTCCGCTTTTTTTCCATTGACAGTCCTCTCCTGCAACATAGCCGCAACGTCGAATCGCAGAACGGCGAGGATGGAATCATTGAATATATATTTGGCGTTCTTCCACCCGCCGAGCGCCGCTACTGCGTCGAGTTTGGTGCCTGGGATGGCAAATACCTGTCAAACTGCTTCAATCTGGTGCGCAACCGAGGTTGGTCGGGGCTTTTCATCGAATCCGATGATGAAAAATTCCAGAAGCTCGTGGCCAACCACGGGCAGTCAGCCAATGTGAAGTGCCGGAAAGGATTCGTGGAGTTCGATGGCAACAATCGGCTCGACAATTTCATCGAGGAAGCGCGGTTCCCCATCGACTTTGATCTTCTGTCGATAGACATCGATGGCGCCGACTATTTCGTCTGGGAAAGCGTTGAACGCTTCAAGCCACGTGTGGTGGTCATCGAGTTCAATCCAAGCATCCCTAATGACGTGATCTTTGTTCAATCCAGGGACATGACAATCAACCAGGGTGCTTCCTTGCTGGCTCTGGTTATTCTCGGCAAGCAGAAGGGCTATGAGCTTGTCTGTGTCACGATGTGCAATGCCATATTTGTCCTGAACGATCTTTATCCTCTTTTCGGACTCAAATCCAACCACGTGACGAGCCTGTATGCCCCCGTCTGCGACGGCCGCATCTTCCACGGCTTTGACTCATACATCCATGTGACTGGCATGCCGCGGCTGCTGTGGACCAACAAGACAATAGATCCGGAGGACCTCCAGGTGCTGCCGGCGTCACTCCGTACATTTGCGGGTGCGCAGTCGAGGGGATGACCTTGCGTGGAGTTCCTGGCGCGCCGCGGCCGCGCCATCCTGGGCGACGATATGGGCCTGGGCAAGACCCGCCAGGCCATCATCGCCATGAAGGAAGCCGCCCGCGCGACCGGCCAGGAAGGTGTCCGGCTCGACATGATTGGCGAGAGTGAGGAGTTGATTGCATGGGCAAGAAGACGTTTCCCCCGACGCTGCGCACGGATGACTTTCCGAGCATTGGGCAATCCCGAGGCGGCTACACCCTGGTGTGTCACGGCGATGCTGGTCCACTCCTGCTGTGGGATGACGGCAGCGTCTACGCAATCGTGACTCGGAGCGGCGTGCCTATCCCGACCGACGTCCGCTCGCAATTCCTGCTGGACGACACCGAGCTCGGGCGCGAACTGGATGTGGCACTGCCTTACGAGATGGCCGATCCCTCGAAGGCTCGGCTCGACGTCTGCATCGGTACCGATGACTTTCACACCAGCGAGGGATTGGCAGCGGCCTTCTGGGCGATGAACCGCGCACAATGGGCAAACGCCCTGTTGGCGTCGCTCGGAGTGCAGGCATGACGGCGCAGATCGCTGAAAAGCTCCGCCACGAGGGTAAGGATGTGGCCATGTGCACCAACCCCCTCAGCGACTACTTCGCCATGGGCGGGATCAACCCGCGCTTCGAATCGAATTGCACGGCGCTCTGGCGCGGCTACGTTGGGCGATGGGAAATCATCGATGGCAGGCTCTATCTGCTCGAGCTGCACGGCACCCTGGAGAGCGGCGACGAAGCATCGGTTGCCACCATCTTTCCGAACTTTCCTGACAGGGTTTTCGCCCACTGGTACTCCGGCACGATCCGCATCCCGCAGGGCAAGCAGCTCGAGTACGTTCACATGGGCTACGGCAGCACCTTCGAGCGAGACCTGCTCCTAGACCTGGAGCGTGGCGTCGTCAAGACCACCCGGGTACGCCACAACGGGACGGCAGCGTCTGAAAGCGCACCTGAAGGCTACGAAGTCGGGGCCATGACCGTGCTTCCTCGGGTCAAGACGGACGACGGGGAGGCCGCGTGATCTACCTCTACTGGTACCTCGGGGTCGGCGCTGCGGTGCTTGCCATCGTCTTTGGCGCGCACCGACTGACGAAAGCGCATGAGTCGGAGTCGGTTCGAAAACTCCTCGATGCGGTGAACCCCGAGCGCGAGAAGCTTTCGTACCGAATTCTGAACAACTGCGTGGCGCCGGCGCTTGCTGCCGTGGCCATCGTCGTCGTCTGGCCCGTTGTCATCTGCATGAAGGGCAAGGAAGTCTTCTCGAAGAAGGGATCGTCTGCCGTGCAGGAGGAACGCGAGTTCGCAGTCGAGCGCGCTCACCTGCATGAACCACTGACAGTCGCGCAGATCGAGGCACGAGAAGTGGTGGAAGACCCCTTGGGTGCCGTTCCGACCTTGCCCTTCGGCCACCTGAATGCAGCCTGGAAGACCTTCGTCGATGGTGTCGCAGGTGATGAGGAGCTCTGGTCATTCACGGCGCCCTGGCAGACAACGTGGGGCCGCAAGGAAATCAGAACCGGATACGTAGTCGTGCGTGGTGGCAGCCCGGCCAAGCACTTTCTGACCATGTGCATGGCCGGGTAGGCGAACACGCGCTTGACGATCTCGCGGGCGATGACGGCCGTGGCCGGCGCACCGCGCCCCTTGAATCGGCAGGGAGATCCCGCCGCGAACGCTGACGTGAGTTCGGCGCTCAGGGGAGCAACGCCGCCACCCCAGCCAGACAGCAGACACTGGCCACCGTCGTCAGCCACCACCGCATGGGCAACCATGCCTGCACCCGGTAGCGCGGGTACAGCACGCGATCAGCCGCAAGGCAGGCCCAGAGCAGCGCGGCAATGAGCGTCAGCCCCAGCGCTTCCCCAGCAACAACGCCACCCAACTGAGCAGGCTACCGCAGCAACGTGGGTCACTCTTCATGGGGAAACTCCTTGATATTGCCAGATCAGACGGGCCTCGACCGCTCGAAGCGAAGCGCCCAGCGCTGCAACAGCGGTCGGATGCGCAGGAAAAAGCGGTACGCACGCTCCATGACCCAAGGTGCGCCAGGCACACGGCCCATCAGTGCCAGCCAACGCCAGCCGGGCAACGCCGCCCAGAGAGCGAGGAAAGCAAGCGCGCCGCTCAGTACTTCCCCATTCTGGGCCACCACATGAAAACGCGCCAGGAGTTGCTCGCGTGTTGTCTGAGGCGGCAGAGGCGATGCTGTGTCGTTGACATCGACAAAACAGATGGACGAATCGGATTGCAGCGGCGCCAGCCCGCGATAGAGGGCGATCTCGCGCCTGCATAACGGACATGCACCGTCGTACAGAACGGTCAATGCCGAGCCGTGGTCGGCGGTTTGGTTCTCGGATTGCTCCATCATACGCGATGCTCTTTGAAAGCCAACCGCTCGGTGGCCGAATTCACCTACTCCCACTCGATCGTCAACGAGCCTTCCAACCTGTTGATTCGTAGGGGACTCGCCGGTGCTTCGAAGACCTTTACCGTCAGTTCTACCGTCAACCTGTCAGGCACCAGCATTGGCGCGGGTTTCCGGGCGGTTCCGAGAAAACTCACCTTTCGAGATCAATCGAGGTCTATCGACTCCCGCGACCATCGCCGACACCTTCGACGCGCGCGCGCGCCGGTCCAGGAATCGCCCCAAGGGGCCTGGAACGGTCGCGAGTCATGCGGGCGCGGCCTCGCGCGGCGATACCTTGCGAGCAATGTCGTCCCGTGTGGCCAAAGTCTTCAGGTCGTAGTCGGCTTGCAGTGCCAGCCACGACGCGGCATCGCCCCCGAAGTAGCGCGCCAACCGTTCGGCTGTGTCGGCAGTGATGCCGCGGCGCTCCTTCACGATTTCGTGAATACGCGTGGCAGGTACTCCCAGCGCCATGGCGAGGGCGTTCACGCTCAGACTCAATGGCGCCAGATACTCCTCACGCAACACTTCGCCCGGATGCACGGCGCGCATTCGGTTGATAGCCCGTCCCATCGCCACACTCCTTCAGTGATAGTCCACGATCTCGACCTGGTCTGGACCGGAGTCGGTCCACACGAAGCACAGCCGCCACTGATCGTTGATGCGGACGCTCCACTGCCCAGCCCGGTCACCCTTGAGCGCTTCAAGCCGATTGCCCGGCGGCGAACGCATGAAGTCCAGCGTCTTCGCTGCGTCGAGCATCGCCAGCTTGCGGGTCGCGGTCGTCTCGATAGCGCGGAAGCGCTTCGGGTGTCCGCCTTCGAACAAGGCCTGCGTGTCCTTGCAGCGGAAGTTCCGAATCATGCGGGCATGATATTACGTCACACGTAATACGGCAAGAGGGATAGTCTTCCGGCGTGTCACGAGGGCCCGAGGGTGACCGCTTCACGAAGCAACGTGCCAACGGGCGTTCGAGGACGCGCTGCAGTCATGAAGAGAGCGTCGCCGGGCACCTTGCGAAGGTCGGCAACTTCGTCGTGACCCGTCGCACGCATCAATGTGCCGCAGGCCGAAGGCTCGCACCTCGTTGACATGCGCGGCTTCGATTGCCGCCAGCGCCCTTGTCCCCGTCCTCGCGATGATTGACGTGGCGCCCGGCATGGCCGGTCCGGGGACGCTGTCGGCGGGTCCCCGGACGACGGTTGGGGGCTTACAGCCTCCCCAATAGGAGCAGCACGATGATGACCATAACCACCAGGCCGAGAATGCCGCTGGGCGCATAGCCCCAGCTCATGCTGTGCGGCCAGGTCGGAATGGCACCGATCAGCATCAGGATCAGAACCACCAACAAGATCGTACCCAAGCTCATCTCCGACTCCTTGAACGCGCTACGACTTCGTGAACCACGAATCGCTCGCCTTGCCCTGCCACTCAGAAAGCTGCTTATCGGCTTCTTCCTTGGCGATGCCGTAGCGCTCCTGGATCTTCCCGACAAGTTGATCGCGGTTACCGTCGATGATGTCCAGATCGTCGTGGGTCAGCTTTCCCCACTGGGCCTGGGCCTTGCCGGTGATTTGTGTCCAGTTGCCTTGAATGCGATCCCAGTTCATCTTGAATCTCATTCGATTGCGTATCGGCGGACGAACGGCTTGAAGTCGCGGACCCGCTCAGGGGCGGACGGCGATCTCGTTCTTCACCGACTTGACACCGCTCACTTCGCGGGCGATGGCTTCGGCGGTGCTCTTTTCCCTGGCGTTCTTGGCGAAACCCGACAGCATGACGGTACCGTTCAAGGTCTCGACGCTGATGGATGCCGCATCGACTTCCTTGTTCTCGATGAAGCGACTCTTCACTCTGGCGGTGATGGTCGAGTCGTCGAGGTAGGCGCTGGTGGTTTCCTGACCGCGCATCACGGCACAACCGGTTGTCGTGATTGCCGCGACAGTCATGAAAGCGGCGATGAGTGTGGTGCGTAACATCTTGGTGATCCTCCAGGCTGGGTGAGCGTCCCTCCGTCTTCCACAGCAAATCCGGATCGACGCTTTCAGCTTGGACCCCGACGGCGTGGTCGCAGTTGATCCGATGCAATGGAAGTGGCAGTTGATCGGCAGACCGGCCTGGACCCGCTGGATCGCGCTCCGGGTACGCCCTGGCCATCCCGTTCACGATCTCGACACGTCGGCGAGGGCTGTTTCCGAGCTGTGGACACGCGCAGTCCCCGCGCAGAATACCGGCCGCGCAGGGTCTGGCGCAGGTCGATCGGGCTGCCAGACTCCTACACTCGGCAAGCCCTGCGCGAACGGGCCGCGGTCGGTACGGTCAAGCCGGATGCCGGCTGATGCGAGACGATGTCGCACGGCGGACGTAGACGCACGACGAGCGCCGCGAAGCGCCCGCCGGTCTGCATCGAATCTGCGGCGTCAGTACGCCCTCTCGCCCCGACCCGAGCGGGGCGGATGAGCGGCGATCAAGCCCTCTACTCCCACTCGATCATAAACAGCTTCGGTAAGTCGTTGTCTGGCTTGATGCTTGCCTCGCAACGCCTGAGTTTTGCCGTCATCCTTACCGTCATTCTGACTGGGATCCCCAAGCGCAGCATTCACCATCATTCGACATCTATCGAGGACAGTCGGCACTTCCACGATGGCCAGCTTTCGAGATCTATCAAGGTCTATCGCGTCCTCGCATGCGTTCCCCGAAGGTGTGGGCAGACCCCTTGCTCCTCGTGAAGAGATCAAGACGACACCGGCATCAAACGCCTCAAGTTGTTGTCGCATCGAGTCTTTCTGCCCGATTTTTTACCGTCACGACGCCGCCGAACGGGCGGCGCGCTCAGTGCGCATCCGCCGTCTCCTCGATTGCTTCCTTCCACGGCCTGATCTTCGCAAGCGTCTTTGCCAAGCTCGCCTTCGCGACCTCAGTATCGAAGTCGGCCTGCAGGCGCAGCCACCAGCCATCCGAGAGTCCGAAGAAGCGGCACAGCCGCAGATCGGTGTCCGCGGTGATGGCGCGCTTGCCGGCAACGATCTCGCCGATGCGCTGCGCGGGCACGCCGATCTCCTTTGCCAGGCGGTAGTTGCTCATGCTCAAGGGCTTGAGGAACTCCTCGGCGAGCATTTCGCCGGGTGACACCGGCTTGAGTTTCCTGCTCATGTCGTTCTGCCTCAGTGATAGTCCACGATCTCGACGTCTTCGGCATCGCTACCCGTCCAGCGAAAGCAGATGCGGAACTGGTCATTCACCCGCAGGCTCCACTGGCCGACGCGATCGCCTTTCAGCTGCTCGAGCCGGTTGGCTGGCGGCGCGCGCAGGTCATCAATGCGGCGCGCAAGGTCGAGTTGCTTCAGCTTGCGCAGCGCCGGACGCTCGATGTTGGCGAAGCGCGCCACGCGCCGCAGCTGGAACAGCGCCTCAGTGTCGGCGCACTTGAACGATCGAATAGCCACGGGCAAAATAGTAACGCAGTGCGTTATTAACGACAAGCGTGAAAATCAATGACCAGGCCCTCAGCACACAAGTGGGCGTTCGCGCCGCGTTTTCGCCGGCACGCCTTCGGCTGGCGCTCGCAACCGGCCGTGCAGCGGGTCAGGGAAGCCAGCGCCGAGATCCAGACGGTTGCGAGGAAAGACCCGGCATTGGCCGCTGCCGGCGCGGTCCTATTCGTGGAGAAGGTGTCGCGTGCGCTCGAACAAGTCGACAGCTCCTCGGGCGCCATCGGCACCGCCGTCAATTACGCGATCGAGACCTGCGCGACGATCATCGCCGCCGCGCCGGTCGACGACCGAACGCGAGATCAGTGGCTCGACCGGCTGTGGGAAGCGCATCAGAAGGACGCGATCCCCTACATCGAGCGCCTGGCCGACTACTGGGGCGAACTGTGTGCATCGCGGACGCGCGCTTCTGCGTGGGCCGACAGACTGATTGGCGCCGTCGAGAGCATGTGGGGATCTAACCGGAAGCCCGGAGGCTACTTCCACAGCACGATCGCCTGCCTGAGCGCCCTCTTCCACGCAGGGCGCCACGAGGAACTGCTCGCCCTCCTCGACAAGGCGCCCCACTCGATGTGGCACTACCGCGAGTGGGGCGTCAAGGCGCTGGTGGCCTCGGGGCGGAAGGCGGAGGCGATCCGATACGCTGAAGCAAGCCGCGGGCTGAACGACAGCCCGGTCGCGATCGCTCGCGCCTGCGAGGAAATCCTGCTCTCGTCGGGCCTCGCCGACGAAGCGTATTCGAGATACGCGATCGCGGCCAACCAGGGGACGACGTTCCTCGCGACCTTCCGCGCAATCGCGAAGAAGTACCCGACCCAGGTGCCCGCCAAGATCCTCGGTGATCTGGTCGCCAGCACTCCGGGTCAGGATGGCAAGTGGTTCGCCGCCGCGAAGGATGCCGGGCTATACGACGAGGCGGTCGCCCTCGCCCACCGAACGCCGTGCGACCCGCGCACGCTGACTCGGGCCGCTCGCGACTTCGCCGCCACGCAACCCCGGTTCGCCGTCGAGGCGGGCCTCGCCGCCCTGCGCTGGATCGCCGCCGGCTATGGCTACGAGATCACGGGTGTAGACGTACTCGCCGCGTGCTCGAGCACCCTGGCTGCCGCGAGAAACGGCGGATGTACTGACGAGATCGAGGGGCGAATTCGCGCGTTGGTCGCCGGTCCACGATCGTCCGCCAAGGACCTCATTGCCGCGTCGCTTGGGACACGAACGATCACGTGACCTCCAAGCCCACACCTGCGAAGGCCGCAGCACGACGCGTGACCGCCGCAGCGCGTCCCCCTCAAGGATAACGCGCTGCTCGCGCATCAACATCGCTGCTGTTAGCGTGCCGATGCAACTTGGTCGTCCGGCCTCGGGGAGGCGGCGCATCCGACATTCGACGAGATGGCGATATTTGCTGTTCAGTAAAGATCACCCGACCAGAAACCGACAAGCGACGGGGGACTCAACCCGTCATGCCGCGATCCGACACTTTTCCTCGGAAGTCCGTATCTACAACCAAGGACCCCACGCCTATCCCTGTACCCATCGCCAACGAGACCCGAGGACACGACCAAGGTGCTAATGAACACTTCGTGAGGCGCTTCGCCCGTGCGGCGCCGCTTCCCTATCGCGGCTTGCACGCCGCCCGACGTGACGAGACTGAAGACAGCCTCGGCGAGTTGACTCGTCCCCTCACTCCCACTCAAACACCAATGGAGCCGGCAATCCCTCGGAAAGACTGGTCCTGGCCGCGCGAAGGCCCACTTGTACCGTCAGGACTACCGACACTTTGATGAGGTCCAGCATTGGCGCGGGTTTCCGGGCGATTTGCGCGGGATGCACGTTTCGAGATCTATCGAGGTCTATCGGGCTTGGCGAGGGGTTGATCCGGAGTGTTGCCCCCTGCAGGAGAGCGATCAAATCTGCCTGGAAGGCTACCGTCACCACAGCGCGTAAGTCATTGTCGCATCAGATCTTTCAGGCTGATCTTTTACCGTCGACGTGCTCAGGCACTCTCCTCCCGTGACCACGGCCCACCAGCCGTCCACCGACCACGAAGCGGTGAATTGCTCGCTGCGGCCTCGACGATCGGCAGCAGGAAACGCCCCAGCGCCGCGATGACGTCGTGCAACGCGAGTCCTTCCAGCCGATTCCTGCTTAGGAATGCCAGCCACTGCGCATCCTTCTGCGCATCTTGCGCGAACGCGTCAGTGAGTCCTAGGGGTGCCGATCCGGACATGCTCGTAGCGCGCCGATCGAACGTTGCCCGTACAGCACGGCGCAGGATGTCTGCGTCGAAGTCGGCTTACCGCGCGAGCACCCAGAGATCGAAGTAGTCCTTCATCCGGCTGTTTGCCATACCAAGCGACGTGAGCGCCTCAAGCTTTTCAGCCACAACCGTGTACCGCGGGTAGGCCCGAAGCTTCGGTGCAGCGAACTCCGGCAGCATCACCGGGTACTCGACATCATCTGGATCCGGTGTCACGGCATCGCCGAAGCCGATGTCGACCTGGATCTGGCAGCGGGCTCCATCGATCGAGCCCAGCAGGCCCACGCGCACCCCCGCATAGTTCGCATCCTTGCGGATCTCCGTTGCACGCACCGTGTCGGGGTCGAAGGTCACGCCGTCGTGCTCGGCGATGGCACTGATCTCCTTAAACGTGCTCTCCATGAGCGACAGCTCGCCCGACCCGAACCCCAGGAGGTCGATATCCCTGGTCGGCCGATGCGGCACGTCGAACCACAGATCGAAAAGCAACGCGCCCTTCAGCAAGAAGTGGTCCGCGTGGCTGGAGACGCCTATCCGGTACAGAAGGCGTTCGATTGCATACCTCGTCAACACCAGACTGAAGTCCTGCCGGGTCTCGCGCGCGCGGGCGAGAAGGCGCGCACGCACCGATGCGCCGACATTTCGCCCTGTCACGACAGGCTCTCCAGATAGGGGCGCATCACGTTGGCGACCCGGCACTGAACCGCGTAGCGCCAGAGATCGTCCATGGTCACCCTCCGCGCAGCCCAGGCTTCGCGCAGGGCTTCCAGGGCCACATCCAGACCGATCTTGTTGCGGAACTTGAAGCAGTCGGCGACGGTGCGTGCCACGCTGGTCACGCGGACCACGACGCCATCGATCGGGTGCTCTTCGACACCGTCGGTCAGGCCGACACCGGAGAAGCGAACGACCCGAAGCGGGGGGTAGTCGATCCTGGGCGCGCGCGACTTGTTCGGGATGGCCACCCAGAGCTCGAACGGAGACTGGGTCGTCAGACTGTGCACTCGCAGCGCAGAGAGCAGGCAGACGATGGCCTGCGGGTGCCTGCGGGCGACCTCGGCCATGGAGCCATGTTCTGACGCAGGCCGACCGGGGGTCGCATACAGACCCCGCCCGACGCGTTCAAGGCGCCCCTGACGGACCAGCCTCGTGAGGGCGACACGCGGCAGAGACCATTCATCCAGGTCGCGAGGCCGGATCAGACCCTGGTTGGCCGCGAGGGCCAGTATTCGCTGATGGTTGGAGTCCACGGGGTCATGATGTTCCGATTTGCCGGTATTTGTCAATCTTAACCTGCATATCGGAACGTCGAGTCGATCGAAATCCGAGTCACCACGGCAAGTGCTCCTCCAGCTCCGCAAGCGCCTGCTGCACCCGATCGTCGGCGTCGCTCTGCAGGCTGAGCACCAGCGACAGCGGATCGACCAGCGCAGTGCCCGGCACCAAGGCGGGGCTGTAGTTCCACAGCTCCAGTTGTATGACACCGGGCTCGGCCTCAGGCACCGGCTTGACGCCCTGCTGGGAGGCAAGCCTCCATTGCGAAGGGCTGAGCGCATAGGTCGGCCACGTTGGTTCCGCCAGTATCGACTGCTGCGCCAATGCGCTGAGACCCGCAAGCCTGAACTCACGCACGGCAAGGTCAGAGGTCGGCAGGGCCCAGACCCGGCGTTTGACCGGGTTGCGCAGCAGGGGCTTGATGTGTCCCCAGAGCGCACGGGCTGGGCCCTCGGCCTTCAGCCGCCGAAGCTTGCCGACCATCTCCGAAGTCGCGATGCCGGCAGCCACCACCTCCCGAGCGGCGCGCGAGGCGGTCATGGCGGTGTAGCCGAGACGGCCGAGCACATCGGCAGGCTCCCACTCGCCCCGCCACGGCTTACCCAGCAGCACGGCGATCAACATGGCCTGGGCAGCCGGGCTGATCTCGCCCTGGGGCTGCGCCGCCGGCTTGCGAAAGTACTCCCGCAGATCCACGCCAAGATCGGGCAGGTAGAGCTGGTTGCCAGGTACGACGAAGGGCACCTTCTGCTCGATGAGCCGCTTGCGCTCGTAGGAGGCCAGTGTCCCCGTGGCATACAGAACCGGGAGCCCGCTCCTCTCGCGGATCCTGTCGATCTGGGCGCGGATGGTGGCGAGGCCGGGGCGATCGGCCCGCTTGTCGATGGCCAGCAGGACGGGGCGACCCAGCATCGTCAGAGCCTTCAGGTCGAAGGCATCCACAAGGAAGTACGGCAAGCTGGGCGCGCCCGACCAGGGGGCGCTCGGAGCGTCGATTCCGAGCGTGCCCTTCAAGTACGCGCGAATGGCGGCATCGAGGTCAGTCACAGGTCCCCACACGAACAGAGCGCCACCGCAGTTTAACATCGACGATGTTATCGTGCATATATACGTTATCTTCGTTCACCCCGGTGATCTGAAGCTCGACACCACCGCTATGACCTGCGTTTAATCTCGCATGTGAAGACGCGAACCATGGACTTTTCATACTCGATATTCACGCATAGAATCTCGCACGTGAACCCGCATATCATCCAGCAGTACGACTCTCCGCATCAGTTCGAGCCGCTGATGCCTGCGGAGCCCCTGCTCGCGCCCTTGCTGGAGAAGGCCGGCGACCTGATGCGCAAGGCCACGGCCCTCGGGGCAGCCTCCGGCAAGACTGCGCAAACCGAACTGCGCAAGCTCCTGCGCAGCATGAACTCGTACTACACCAACCGGATCGAGGGTGAGCACACCCGCCCCAGCGACATCGAGCGCGCGCTGCAGCAGGACTTTTCCGCCAACGCCGACCTCGCGCGCAAGCAGCGCCTGGCCGTCGCCCACATCCGCACCGAAGCCCTGTGCGAAGGTCAAGTCGACCGCAAGCTCGAGGCCGACGGCCCAGATGCCGCCAGATGGCTCTATTCGCCTGAAGCACTGATCTGGCTGCACAAGGAGCTGTTCCGCGACCTTCCTGAGGACGACCTGCGGCTGGCCGATGGCAGCACCCTGGTGCCCGGCGAGCTTCGCCAGCGCGGTGTGGCGGTCGGCCGGTACGAGGCGCCGACAGCGCAGTCGCTGCCCCGCTTCATCGAGCGCTGGCAGCAGGTGTACGGCAGCATCCGGCGGGGGGAAGCTTCCGTCGTCGCCCTGGCTGCTGCGCACCATCGGCTGGCGTGGACACACCCCTTCCGGGACGGAAATGGCCGGGTCACCCGGCTGCACACCCACCTGCTCCTGCACGCCTGGGGGCTCACGGACGGCCTGTGGTCCCCCTTGCGGGGATACGCCCGCACCGAATCGAAGTACAAAGCCCTGCTGCAGGCTGCCGACGAGGACCGTCGCGGAGATCTCGACGGACGGGGCAACCTCACCCAGGCTGGGCTGGTGCAGTGGATCGAGTACACCCTGGATGTCTGCCTCGACCAGGTCGAGTTCATGGCCCGCCAACTGGATGTGCAGGGCATGCAGGACCGCATCCGCGCGGCCCTCGCCTACGAGACGGCTGCGGTGAAGTCAGGGGTTCGGGAGGAGGCGCTGCTTCCCCTGCACTACCTCTTCGCCACGCAAGGCGAGCTCGGACGTGCGCAGTTCAAGGCCATGACCGGCCTGGGCGAGCGCGTGGCCACCGCCACGCTGTCAGCGCTGCTCGCTCGCGGGTTCCTCACCACGGACTCCCCTTACGGGAGCCTGCAGTTTGGCATCCCACGTCATGCGCTTCGCTTCTACTTCCCCGCCTTGTGGCCGGAGGCGGAGCAGGATCAGGATCTGCTCGATGGCGAGGTCGGGCTGGCTGCCGTGCCTCGCGGCACATCGCGACGCAGTCCCCCGGTCTGACGCGATCGGAGCGCCGACCACCCGTCGCACACCCTTGACTACGATTTTTCACACCCAAGGGCAACTCCCGGAGATCGCTGCGCGCCCTACCCCGTCCCCTCACGGAACCGGAGAGCGCCATGCTGCCCATCCCCACGCCCACTTCGCGCGAAGCCCTTTACCAGGAGCTGTGGACCCGCCCCATTCCCGAGCTCTTGAACCGCTACGGCGTGTGCGAGCTCACCTTCCTGACCACCTGCCGCCGACTGCACCTGCCGGTACCGGCGCG
>CAIKRR010000095.1 GCA_903829815.1 uncultured Pseudomonadota bacterium
CCCGCTATCTGCCAGCGCCCTGGTCGCAAGTCTCGCGTTTGCCGCTCTCATGGGTGCAAGCCACGCCTCCTGCGCGCAGGAGGAATCGGCCGGCATGAGCTGGTGGAGCGTGAACCCCTGGACCGATCCTGAGCGGGGCTTCAACTGGTATCCACCCGATACGCCGGCACGGCCCGCGCCCGAGGTAACCCCGCTGCGCGACCTGCGTTCGATCACCGCGCTCCCGGCACTGCGGGCCGAGGTCGACCGCCGTCGTGATCTGGCCATCATGAATCCGACCAACGAGAACATGACGGCCTACCTCGAGGCCAACAAGTTCGTGATGGACAAGTCGAGCGTCTTCACCGACGTCTGGCGCCGGGTGGTGTGGGGCAACGCAGCGCTTGACTACAACGCCCGTAGCCCCCAGGCGAACTTCGCTCAGCTCGCGATGAAGGAGAACCGCACCGCCAACGAGAACGCGATCATGAGTCGCCTCGCCACAACCCACGGCATCCTCTTCTTCTTTCGGGGTGGCTGCGAGTACTGCCACATGCAGGCTCCCGTTCTGAAGATGCTCAGCCAGCGGTACAAGATCGACGTGCTTGCCGTTTCGATCGACAACACGCCGATCGCCGAATTCCCCAATGCGCGCCCAGATAACGGCATCAGCCTCACGGTGAGCAATGGCCGCGGGATCGAGATCGTGCCAAGCCTCTATCTCGTGAGTCGCGACAAGTCCGAGGTGATCCCGCTGGGGGCGGGGGTCCTCGCCGTCGACGAAATCGTTGACCGCGTACGGATCCTCACGACAACCCGGCCAGGCGACAACTTCTAGAGAAGGACGACTTGCGATGTCCCATCGAAATCCGTTGCCGCCTCTTCGAGGTCGTTCCTTGAGAACGACAGCGATCGCATTGGCTGTGACCGCAGCGCTCGTTACGCCATCCTACGCGGGGTTTCTGGAAGACTTCTATTCGCAGGCGGGCGGCGGATCGAACATCACGGCCCCAGGTGTCATGCAGACCCAGTCGCTCAGCATCGTGAGCGGTGGCGGGTTCATGCTTCGCGCGCCCTCTCGGAACTTCATCCCCTTTCACGTCACCCCCCCGAGCATCAAGGCGGGGTGCGGTGGGATCGACGCCTATCTGGGTTCGTTCTCGATGGCGAACAAGGACCAGTTCATCGCCTTCCTTCGCAATATCGGCCAGAACGCGGCCGGCCTCGCGTTCAAAGTCGCGCTGAACGCAATCTCGCCGGATCTGAACGCGCAGATGCAGCAGATCGCCGACTACCTGAACCAACAGACCCGGCAACTGCAGAACTCCTGCGCACTCGCCAACCAGGCGATCGACAGTTCCGGAACGAGCGGCTACATCAAGGACACGGTCACCGATGCCAAGAAGTGGGTTCTCGCCACCGGCAGTGCGAGCGACGCAGCGGCGGGCGATGAAATGGTGAAAGCGAACGGGCAGGTGGCGATCGACAACAGCCCGCCTCTCACGAAAGATGACGGCACGA
>CAIKRR010000096.1 GCA_903829815.1 uncultured Pseudomonadota bacterium
GGTCCCAAGGGTATGGCTGTTCGCCATTTAAAGAGGTACGTGAGCTGGGTTTAAAACGTCGTGAGACAGTTTGGTCCCTATCTGCCGTGGGCGTTGGAATCTTGACGGGGGCTGCTCCTAGTACGAGAGGACCGGAGTGGACTCACCTCTGGTGTACCGGTTGTCACGCCAGTGGCATTGCCGGGTAGCTAAGTGGGGAAGAGATAACCGCTGAAAGCATCTAAGCGGGAAACTCGCCTGAAGATGAGGATTCCCAGGACTTGATCCTGTAAGGGTCGTTCAAGACCAGGACGTTGATAGGCGCCATGTGGAAGACGAGTAATCGTTTAAGCTAAGGCGTACTAATTGCCCGAGAGGCTTGACTCTATAGCGATCGATGCGGATACCCTCCGCCGACGCTGTGACGACATATCGAAAAGTATTGGCAATCATTGCCTGCCCATTGAATCTTCTTCCCGCCGGATCGGCGAGCGATCCCCCGAGAGGGGACGTGAACCGGTCTGCTGCAGACGGCCATGCTCATGCGTGACTGCTGCAAACCGAACAAGACCGAGGTGCGCCCCACAGGCGCATCCCGATCAACCGAATTGCCTGGTGGCAATAGCGCGCTGGAACCACTCCTTCCCATCCCGAACAGGACCGTGAAACGGCGCAGCGCCGATGATAGTGCGGTGTAGCCCGTGCGAAAGTAGGTCACTGCCAGGCTAGCTTAACGAAAAACCCCGATCAGCAATGGTCGGGGTTTTTTTATGGCGGTGCCTCTGTTGACCGCCCCTCTGCGGCCAACTCCAGCGCCGCTTGCTCGAGGCCCCAGGCGGCGGCTGTTACCCTGCAGGCGAGCGTACTCCGTAGTCCCGATCCGCGTTGTCCTTCGAGATGTAGCCGCGAATCAAGTCGCGCTCGATGAGGCTCGCTTCGCGCAAGGCAGGCTCACCATAGCCACCGCCACCACCGGTTTCAACACAGATGCGATCGCCTGGTTCGAGGGCTAACCCTTCTGACTTGTAGAACACTTCGGTTGCGCCGTTCGACCGAACCACGGTGACCTGGCCGGGCTGTCCACCAAGGCCGCCCCGTATGCCCCAGGGCGGGCACTCGACACGATCAAAATTCGCGAATAACTTGCACGAAGCAAGAATCCGATACTGCTTCACAATGCCCAGCCCGCCCCGGAAATGGCCGGCACCCCCCGAATCGGGGCGCAGCGCGATCGATTCGATCCGTATGGGATAGAGCGCTTCTTGAAGTTCAGCCGGGATGATGTGCGAATCGCCGTGAGCCATGGTGCGGAACGGGCCCGAACCGTCGTGCGTCGCGCAGGCGCCCCAGCCACCGTGGCCGCTATCCGTGCAACTGAAGGTTGATCCATCGGCACGCTTTCCCAGCAGCCGAAACGAGGAATACGTGCCGAAATGAGCCGCGGTCACGCGCTCGGGCAACGCCCCTTCGAGGGCGCGGATGAACGTATCGATGACTGTCGGAAAGGGGATCGGGTAGAGCGCCATTGCTGCGTCGTCCGATGCGCTCAGTATCGTGCCCTCAGGCAAGATGAGCTTGAGCGGGCGGTAGGTGCCTTCGTTCGCGTTCTCATCAGCGGCAATCAGATACTTGAAAGCGAGGCGTGCCGTCGTGCGTCCGCCGCCATGGCGGCCCGAGTTAATGCAGGAACCGACCTGTGGCGCCATGTCCGAGTAGTCAACGGTGATCTCGTCGTCTGCGATCACGATGCGCACCTTGATCGGGATGCGCATGTCGGTGATACCGTCGTTGTCCAGAAACGCCTCGGCTTCATAGACGCCATCGGGTATCGCGCGGATGGTCTGGCGAACGGCGGCTTCAGACTTTTTGAAGATGGCCTCGATCACGCCGAAGAAACTCTGCACGCCGTACTTGTTGGCGAGCGAGGCGACCAGATCGCGTCCCAGCAGGCATCCGCCCAGTTGCGCGGCAATATCGCCCATCAACTCCTGCGGGAACCGCGTGTTGTTCTCGATGACCCGGTACATATCCTCGACCGGCTCGCCCTTGGACCACAGCTTCACCGTGCGCAGTTGAAGGCCTTCCATGAAGATGTCCTCGGTGCGAAAGGAGATCGCACCCACCGCCGTGCCACCAATGTCGATCCAGTGCACGTTGATGGCAAAGAATCCGATCAGTTCATCGGCTCCCGCGCCAGCGAAGATCGGGGTGTACATGACCGTATTGTTCAGGTGTTGGCCCTGCACACCGGCGTGATTGCACACGATCACGTCGCCCGGATGCAGGCGCGCGCGGCCGTAGATTGCAAGCCCATCCTTGACGGCCATGCCGACGGCATCGGCCACGAACACCGGCATCCCGCCAGTTGACGTGGTGATCAACTCCCCATTCGCGGTCGTGATGGCAACTGCATAGTCCTTGTACTCGTAAATGTAAGGACTGAATGCCGTGCGCGAGATATTGGCGTCAATCTGGTCGGTGATCGAGGTGAGGCCGTGACCAATCACCTCGAGCGTGATGGGATCAATCGTGAGAGGACTGGGTGTGGGACGATCATGCGGCATGCGATTGCCCCTTGACGACGTTGCAATGCACGCGAATCTCGAAGAGCGGACCGATCTCGAACCAATCGCCGGGCCAGACCAGGGTGGTCGAGCCATATTCCTCGATCACCGCGGGCCCGGTGGCGCTGAACCCAGGCGCAAGGGCAATACGCTGGTGGACACCGGTCTCGATGGCACCGGAATCGGCATCGAAGTGAACCCGGCGAGAGGATGCAACGGAATCTGCATGCGGCCGCGCAAGGCGCCCGATGTCCGGATGATCAATCTGCGCAAAGGCAGACAGGTGCAAAGCCTGGATCTCAACTGCGGCCAACGCATCTGCGTGGCCATAACGACTCTTGTACTGCCGCTCGAAGGCCTGGCGCATCTGTACTGCATCAGCGTCGTGCGCTACCAGCACCTTGATATTGTGCCGCTGCCCGACATACCGCATTTCGACATGGCGTTCGAACCGCGCAACCGGGCTCTGAAAGTCACGCTGCAGGGCGTTTGCGCCATCGGCCTCCATCTGACCGAAGAGCGCGTTCATTGCAGTGACTGCAGCCTCGCCCATGCGGGACGAATACGTTCGTACGTCATCCACTCGCGCTTCAGCGAGTGTCATTCCGACGGCCGAAAAATTACCCGGTTCAACCGGAATGATCACCATCGGGATGGAGAGCTCGCGCGCAAGCGAACAGGCGTGCAGCGGCCCGCCACCGCCATAGGCAATGAGCGCAAAGTCGCGCGGATCACGACCGTGGTCGATGGAAATGCGGCGAATGACACCGGCCATGATGACCGTTGCGATCGCGACCACGCCAGAGGCCATGCGTACGAGTCCCTCTTCGCCCACATAACCCAGGGGCTGTGCGATACGTGAGAGCGCCGCGCGAGCCGCTTCCAGTTCGAGGTGCAATTCACCGCCGAGGAAGTTATCCGCATTGAGGCGCCCGAGCACCAGGTTGGCATCGGTCACCGTCGGTTGCTCACCGCCACGTCCGTAACAGGCCGGACCAGGCGATGACCCGGCACTTTGCGGACCGACATGCAGGCGATTCTGCGCATCGAGCCAGGCAATCGACCCGCCGCCTGAACCCACCTCCTGGATTTCGATGACGGGCGATTTGATCGGAAAACCCTTCACATAGCCATCGACGTAGTACACCGAATCGACAGAAAATCGACCGTCCTCAACGAGTGTGCACTTGGCCGTTGTGCCGCCCATGTCAAAGGAGATCGCGTTGCTGAATCCCAGAGCGCTGGCATAGATACCTGCACCGATCGCGCCGCCCACCGGACCGGACTCCACCAGCGCAATGGGTTGGCGACAGGTGCGCTCCACCGAGAGCACGCCGCCATTGGAGCCCATCATGTGCAGGGTGCCGTGAAACCCTTCGGCCTTCAGACGGTGTTCCAGGTGACGCATATAGGCGATCACCTGCGGGCCGACGTAGGCATTGGCGCATGCGGTGGAGGTGCGCTCGTACTCGTACCACTCGCGGCTTGACTCCGTGCTCGCGGTGATGAATACACCGGGAAGTGCTGCGCGCAGGGCGCGCGCGGCCTGTTCCTCGTGCGTTGGATTGACATAGGAGTTCAGGAAAAACAAAGCGACCGACTCGATGCGCGCATCGCGCAGGCGCTGGGCCAGTTCCTCGAGCTCGGCAAGGTCGAGCGCTTCAATGATCGCGCCATCGCTCGCGATACGCTCGGAGATCTCGAACCGGCGTTCACGCGGAATCAGCGGTTCGTCGCGCTGGTAGTACAAATCAAGCGGCGCGGGCCGATTGCCACGTGCAATCTCCAGGACGTCACGAAAACCACGCGTCGTGACAAGCGCAGTGCGCCCACCGCTGCGCTGGATCAATGTGTTGATGACCAGCGTTGTCCCGTGATGGATCACATCGACATCGGCCAGGACGAGGCCGGCTTTGCGGAAGCAATCGAGGATGCCTTCGGCAAAATCCCCGTAGGTGGTCGGGCTCTTGGTGTACACGACCCGCTCGCCCGAGCGGTTGAAGGCGACCAGATCGGTGAATGTACCGCCGATATCGATGGCTACTGCATGGGACACGTGGGCCTTCCTGTTCGATAACCAAGGACGAGTGCCCTTGCAGCATTGAGACTGACGACTCGCGATACCCGGTGCGAACCGTCCGGGTTCATTCTATAGTGCAGGCTGTTGTGCTCGCAATGCACGGAGGGCTGACAAGGCCATGAAGCACCGCTTGCTATCAGATCTGACGTGCAAGGCACTGCTGTTTGTCGCCCTAGCGGGCGGCACCTGCCAAGCGCAGCCCGCGCGTTGGCCCGACAAGCCAGTGCGGCTGATTGTTTCCTACAACGCCGGTGGCACGGTCGATAACCTCGCGCGAGCAATGGCCCCCATTCTGTCGCGCACCTGGAATCAGCCGGTCGTGGTGGAAAACCGCCCCGGCGCTGGCACTCAACTCGCGGCGGAGATGGTGGCGAAAAGCGCGCCCAACGGACTGACGTTTCTGATGACCACATCGGGTCTGGCCACGAGTAGCGCCATTCGCAGGAAGCTCAATTACGATCCTGTAAAAGACCTCGTGCCGGTTGCCATGCTCGTGTCCGCGCCCAGCGTCTTGGTCGCGCCGCGAGATGCGGTGACACGTACACCGCGTGACCTGATCGCTGCGGCAAAAGGCGCACCAGGAAAATACAATTACGGTTCGACGGGGGTGGGCTCCGGACCTCACCTGGCCATGGAATGGTTGAAGTCCATTGCCGGGATCGAGCTTGAGCACGTTCCCTACAAAGGGGATGCCGAGCTATTTACGGCACTGACCGCGGGTGAAGTGACCGTCGGCGTGCTGCCCCCCCAGTTGGTGCTCGGATCCGTTAAACAAGGAACGGTCGTCGCGCTCGCGGTGACCGGACCGAATCGGTACTGGGCCTTGCCCGAGGTGCCTAGCGCGGTAGAGGCCGGATTGGCGGATCTTGACTATCAGCCCTGGATCGCGTTGTTTGCGCCGGGCGGTACGCCGCGCGAGATCGTGATGGCGGTGAGCGAGGAGACCCGCAAAGTCATCAGTTCTCCAGAATTCATCGCGAAATATCTGCGCCCCTGGGGGGCTGACGCAACGCCGCTCGGTGCCGAGGCGTTTGCCACCCGCTACGTCAATGAAATCAGTTTGTACAAGCGCATTGTGCGGCAGGCCAATATTCCACAGTCGGATTGAGCACGCGTTGCAGCCTCCAGCGGCCAACGGTGCGGTTCCCATGCGGGCTAAAGCGTGTCGAGCACAGGGCGCAACAAGCCATGGCCCTCAAGGAACGCGAAGACATCGCTTAGCGAACGGGGCATCGGGTCAAGCCGGACCCGAGGCACTCCCTGCGGCACAGCCGATCTCCTGCGCAGGCGGGTATATCCCGCCTGGCTCACACACCCCCTTCAGACGGGCGTGCCTTTGATGTAGGTTTCAAGAAAGTTGATCTGCTGTGCCATCTGGCGCATCGTGTCCTTCACGATGTCGCCGATCGAGACCACACCCACCACTTTGCCTTCTTCCAGAACCGGCAGATGGCGGAAATTGCGGGTGGCCATGAGGCCCATGCACGCCTCGAGCGGATCGGTCAGCTTGACTGTCATGGGCTTGGCTGTCATCACTTCACGCACCGTCACTCGGGTAGCGTCAAGCCCCGGCAAAAGCACCTTGATGGCACAGTCGCCTTGCGTCACGATGCCCTCCATTCGATCACCCTCCATCACCAGCACCGCTCGAACGCGATTGTTGCGCATCTGCTGGAGCGCTGTGACCACGCGATCGTCGGGGCTGACGCTCACGATGACGAAGGGCTGTGGTTTCTGGTCTAGGCAGTACTTTACGGTTGTCACGGCGCATGTCCCCGGAATCAGCTTTCCACACTTCAGGATGAGCGTGGACAAAAAAGATCACACTCCACTGCCCGTCGATTATCGCCCTACGCCATCCTCTGGCGCGAGCCGTCCAGTTGATCGTGGTGCCGCAACCTGCGACGAAATCGCAACTGACCCTTTGGGTCACCCTCACTGACTCGACAGCCATCTCGACAGACGCTCGACCCCGTCGCTCAGGCGCCTGGTATCTCTGGAAGCAAAGCACCAGCGCAGCCATTGGCTTGACTCAGGCGCAAACGCTTCGCCCGGCGCCAGGCCCAGCCCTGCCTCGGCCACAAGCCGCTTTGCCGTGGCGAGGGAATCGTCGTGCCCCTCGACCTTGAGAAAGCCGTACATCCCACCGCGGGGCCGTGCGACCTGAACCCGTGGATGCGCAGCAAGCGCATCAATCAGTGTGTCGCGGCACAGCCTGAGATGACTGACCACGCGCGGTGTAACCTCATCCACGTGCGCCAGTGCCGCGATGCCCGCCCGCTGAGTAAACACGCTCGCGCACGAGGTGTTGAATTCGATCAGGTTTCCCATCTGTGCGGTCATCGACGGTGGCAGCACCAGCCAACCCAGGCGCCACCCGGTCATCAAGAAGCTCTTCGAGAAGCTCTGGACAACCACCAGCCGATCCTCCGGTTGAGCGACGTCGAGAAAGCTCGGCGCGCATCCGCCGGCAGTCGGTTCGTAGTAGAGGCTTTCATACACCTCATCGGCAACAATCCAGGTACCGGTCTGCCGACAGCGATCGAGGATGGCTGCCTGCTCGGTGCGGGTGAGAGTCCACCCGGTCGGGTTGTTTGGCGCATTCACGATCAACACCCGGGTGTCTGCCGTGATGGCATCGAGCAGCCGTGCGACGTCGAGACTCCATTCGCCGATACGCGGTGCCAGACTGACGCAGTGCAGGTCTGCACCCATGATGAGGGCTTGTGCCGTGAGGTTTGGCCACACCGGCGTCACCGCAACCACGCGCGCACCGGGATCGATCAGTGCCTGGGCTGCAAGCATGAGTCCGTTGACCCCGCCCGAAGTCACTGCGATCTGACCAGCGGTGATCGGGTGGCTTCGACCCGCCGGCGCATGGCGGCGAGTCATCTCGACGGCGATAGCCTCGCGCAGCTCGGGCAATCCCAGGTTGTGGGTGTAGAAGGTCTCGCCGCGACGCATCGATTCGATCGCCGCCTCGGTAATGACGGCAGGCGTGGTCTCGTCGCCTTCGCCGAACCAGAACGCCAGTACGTCAGGACGCCCGAGGGCTGCGTTGGCAACCTCGCGAATCTTCGATCCGGGGAGTGACTGAATGAGAGGGCGCATGAAGTATCGGACCGCCAGTGACAGGCAGACCGAAGTCTAGCAGTCTGCATGCGCCAGACGTGTATCTGGCCCGGTATACCGAGTCTGTCATGTCTTACTCCGGCTCGATACCAGCCCCCTTGAATATACGGGCCATCCGCGGGGTCTCGATCCGGATGCGCTCGCTTAGTGCCTCTGGCGAGGTGTGCATGGGAAAGACCCCGAGTGCGGTGAACCTGTCGATGACCTCAGGCTGCTTCAGCGCGCGCCCGAATTCTTCGTTGAGCCGCGCGACCACAGTCGCTGGCGTAGACGTTGGCGCGAGAATGCCCCACCAGGTCTGCAGCGGCTCGCCGGGCAAGCCCGCCTCGAGCAGTGTGGGCACATCGGCCAAGACCGGAAAGCGCCGGTCACTGCTGACGGCGAGCGCGCGTAACTTGCCCGCCCTGATGTGCGCAATGGCGGGTGCCGTATCGGAAAACACCATTTGAATCTGCCCGGTAAGGAGCGCCGCAACCGCATCGCCCGAACCCTTGTACGGCACATGCACGAGTTCGGTACCGGTGGCCGTACGAAACACTTCGGCGGTGATGTGGGCGGTCGTCCCACGTCCCCCCGAGCCGTAGTTGAGCTTGCCGGGCTGCTCGCGTGCGAATGCCGTGAGTTCGGCCACCGTCTTCACCGGGAGAGTGGCGGGTACCACCAACACCGTGCCCGAGATGCCGATCATCGTCACCGGTGCAAAATCGGCGACCGGATCAAAGCCAGGTCGCTTGTAAAGTTGTACGTTGTTGACCATGGACACGCTGCTGGTGAGCACCAGCGTATGACCGTCCGGTGTACTTCGAGCGACGATCTCGTGTCCGATGTTGCCACCGGCGCCCGGGCGGTTGTCGACGGTGACCGGTTGGCCGAGACTGTCGGCCACCTTCTGAGCGAGCAGCCGTCCCATGAGGTCGCTGCTGCCGCCGGCAGAGAAAGGGGCAACCAGCCGGATAGTGCGAGTGGGCCAGGCCGTCTCGGCGCGCGCGCTCGTAGAAGTGGCCAGCATCGCTGCCCAGATCAGCGCGACTGCGGCCACGGAAGCCAAGGCGACGGGCCGCCATCCGGGCTCGAGGCTGCAACCGGCCAGTGGCAGCCCCTTGACGTGGCGCCTCGGACGCGCACGAGTCCAACACAGCTTGCTCATCTGTTTCTCCTCCTCGAACGCGTCGAGGCGGCTGCCCGATCTTGTCTGCGATCGGGTCGGCACGCTCGAACGAGCAATAGCATGCGCCAGCCCAGCCGATGGCAGCAAGTCGCCACGATCTCATCCAGGCAACGGCTCACCGAGTGGGGCACGGGCCAGGCCGTCCAGATCGCGCGCAGTGATCCAGGTCGATTCGCTCGCGTCGCTTGATGGCTCAAAAGAACCCCGCACAAGCCTCCAACTCATGTACACTGCGCCTCCCTTGAACGAAGGGGCCACCCGGAAGGGAGGCGCGGTGAGCGAGTCCTGAAGAAAACGTTTCGACAGGGGTTGACGCCGCAGGAAAGCTGGTTATAATGGCCGGCTCA
>CAIKRR010000097.1 GCA_903829815.1 uncultured Pseudomonadota bacterium
AATGCCGACATGCGAGCGCATGCCCACCCCGACCATCGACACCTTGCAGATGCGGTTGTCGCCCACGATGTCACGCGCGCCGATGTGGGTCTTCACCTTCTGAAGGATTTCCATCGCCTTCGCGTGCTCATTGCGATGAACGGTGAAGGAAAAGTCGGTGAGCTGATCAGTGCCGGCGTTCTGGATGATCATGTCGACATCGATATTGGCATCGGCCACCGGCCCGAGGATGGCGTAAGCAATGCCGGGGCGGTCTGGAACACCGGTAACCGTGACCTTCGCCTCGTCGCGGCTGAATGCAATGCCGGAAATGACTGCCTGCTCCATCTTCTCGTCTTCCTCGAAAGTGATGAGAGTGCCCTCGCCTTCATCCTCGAAGGACGAGAGGACGCGTAGCCTGACCTTGTACTTGCCGGCAAACTCCACCGAACGAATCTGCAGCACCTTGGAGCCGAGACTCGCCATCTCGAGCATTTCCTCGAAGGTGATGGTCTTGAGGCGCCGGGCCTCCGGAACGATGCGCGGGTCAGTGGTGTAGACGCCATCGACATCGGTATAGATCTGGCACTCGTCAGCCTTCAATGCCGCAGCCAGGGCCACAGCCGACGTATCCGAGCCGCCACGACCCAGGGTGGTGATATTGCCGCTCTCGTCGATGCCCTGGAAACCGGCCACAACCGGCACGATGCCCTGGGCGAGATCGCGTCGAAGACGCTCCTCGTCGATGTGCAGGATGCGTGCCTTGGTGAAGGCGCTGTCAGTGAGCACCCGAACCTGGGCACCGGTGTAACTGCGCGACTTCAGCCCCTCGGCCTGGATCGCCATGGCAAGCAGCGCGATGGTGACCTGCTCGCCGGTGGACGCGATGACATCGAGTTCACGCGGGCTTGGCACCGGTTGAACCTCGCGCGCGAGGCCAAGCAGCCGGTTGGTCTCGCCGGACATGGCCGACGGAACGACCACCACGTCATGTCCCATCGCCTTCCAGCGGGCCACGCGCCGCGCAACATTGCGGATCCGCTCGGTTGTGCCGACCGAAGTTCCGCCAAACTTCTGAACGATCAGGGCCATTGCTGCGTCATCGTCTCGGATCAAACCTGTCATTATACCCGCATCTCCCGAAGGTCCTGATCGGCAAGCCATGGCAGAGCGCGTTGCTTCACCACCCCTGGCGAGTTGCACAACGCGAGCACTCGCCATTGTGGTGACGACCTTCGCAACCGCACTCGCCGGCTGCGCGTCGCAGCTGACCTGGACGGGTCTGTTCACCCGCGACGGGTTTGTCTACTCGTACGAGGCCCACTCGCTGCGTCGATCGCGTGGCAACACGGTGCGCGTCACGCTCCTTCGCGAGAGCCCACGGGACATCCGCGATCCGCTCTCGGGCGACACGTATCGTTCGGCCGGACTCGACTGGGAATTCGACTGCACTCAGCGCAGCATCGTCCGGCATTCGATCGCCCTCTACACCGGCCCGCGTGCAAGCGGGCGCAATCTCACCGAGATGAGCCTGGTCGGTGGTGCGGTCTACGCAGACCCGCAAACCGTGGGCGCCATGAACCGTGCCGAACGGGACGCCCGCCCTGAGCGAATCATCTCCGGCACCCCGGAAGAGGACGTCTTGAAGCGATTCTGTGGCGACAGTCGACCCTGAGCGTGGATCCGACGGGTACACCGATGAGGTCTGACAACCCGACTTGGCGGAAGCGGTGAGATTCGAACTCACGAACGGTTGCCCGTTGCCGGTTTTCAAGACCGGTGCAATCGACCACTCTGCCACGCTTCCTTCATCGGAGTGTCACGAGGAGCGCCCCGAGACGCGCATCCATCCATCCGTTTGCCATCGCAAGCCAGGTTGGACAATGGGATCGCGAACGTGATGATAGCATCTGCGCCGCTGCATCCCGGCAGGCCAGACACCTGTTGCACATCCTGCAAGTGCAGGCTCGGGAACTTTCTGATCAAAACCTGTTCCAAGTGTCTTGCAATCGGCAGAAGCGCCCGCACCTTCCAAGGCGCGCCGGTCTGTTGCAAGTACTGACGACGCATCCGAAGCATTGTTCGGCAATCCACGGGAGACTCCTGATGAATCACCAGTTCGGTACCTACGGCGGCACCCTCAGCACGCCCACCCGTCAGAACGCGGTCCTTCGCAACACCTACTGGCTGCTGGCCCTGAGCCTCGTCCCCACCATGATCGGTGCGGTGATCGGCACGAACCTCGATTTCTCGTTCCTGCGCGCCAGCCCGATCATCGGCTCGCTGGTCGTCATCGGCATTCTCTACGGCTGGATGTACGCGATCGATCGCAACAGCGAGAGCGGACTGGGCGTCGGCCTGCTGCTTGGCTTCACCTTCTTCATGGGACTGCTGCTAGGCCCACTCCTCCAGCACACGCTGGGTTTCTCCAATGGTGCCCAACTCATCATGATGGCGGCCGGTGGTACCGCAGCATCGTTCTTCGGCCTCGCGGCGTATGCAACCACCACCAAGCGCAACCTCGAGGGCATGGGTCGCTTCCTGATGGTCGGTGGCATCGTGATCATGCTGGCGGTCATCGCCAACATCTTCTTCCAGAGCCCGGTACTGCATCTGGTGGTGGTCGGCGCCTTCGTCATCTTCTCGGCAATGATGATTGCCTGGCAGCTCAATGCCATCGTGCAGGGTGGTGAAACCAACTACGTGTCGGCAACGCTGTCCCTCTATGTCTCGATCTACAACCTGTTCACCAGCCTGCTGCAACTGCTGGGAATCTTCGGTGGCGACCGCGACTGAACGAGAACAGGCAGTACCAGGAAAAGGCGCCTTCGGGCGCCTTTTTCATGGTGAAGGCCTCACGCCCGATCGAAGCGTGCAATCGACTCCACGTGGGCCGTGTGCGGAAACATGTTGGCGATGCCGGCTGATACCAGCCGATAGCCGCGGGTGTTGACCAGAATGCCCGCATCGCGCGCCAGGGTCGCCGGATCGCACGACACGTAGACGATGCGGCGTGGGCCCCCTTCTTCAGGCAGCGCCTTCACCACCTCGAGTGCGCCATCGCGCGGCGGATCGATGAGCAACTTGTCGAAGCTCGACAGGTCGGGCAGCTTGTCGGGCTCGAAGAGATTGGCCACGGCAAAGGTCGCCGCAAGGCCGTTGGCTTCGGCATTGAGACGCGCCCGCGCTACCAACCCGGCATTGCCCTCGACCCCATGCACGCGGGCGCCTCGCCGGGCGATTGGCAAGGTGAAGTTGCCCAAGCCGCAGAAGAGAT
>CAIKRR010000098.1 GCA_903829815.1 uncultured Pseudomonadota bacterium
TCCCGCGCTTCTTCCTCCATCGAGCGACCGTGCTCGGCGGCGCGGACTCTCAGGCGTTGCTTGATGTCGTCCTCAAGGTTGCGAATAGTGATACTTGCCATGGCGGTGCGCTCCTTGCAGATATAAGGTCAATAGTGTAATTGATGATTGCAACGCAATCAATGCGTCTTTTTGGTGCGCACGGTGCCCTGCGTGGACGGCCCATCGCCCAAACCCGCAACAGGCTGATTTTGCGAAACGGAATCGGTCAACAAACCAATGTCAGAAAAACAATTCTCCATTTTGCACGCGCAAAAATTCGCGGCGGCGCACGCATCGCGGCTGATGGACCGTAGAGTTTTACCCCCCCCTCCCCAAGGGTTGTGCGTTGCAGGCGGCCGAGGGCGCGCTCTTGCGGGGTTGTTCAGCCTGCCACCGTGCCCAGACGCATCTCCTTGAGGCGCAGCAGCATGGAGAGTATCCGTTCGAGCTTGCGGTCCAGATGCACCTCGTAGCGGCCCAGTCGCTCCATCTTGTGCACATCGAGTGATTCGCCGAACGCCTGTTCCCGGATCAGCGGTCGATTGGCCAGTTCCTTTTTGCGATTCTCGAACCACGGCAAGACCTCGCCATCGATGAACTGCCGCAGGCCCTCGCGATCCGGGGTGGCGGGTTCCTCACCCTCGTCCAGTTCCTCCGGTTCCCGCGCCAGCCGGTCGGACCACCATTCCTGCGTGTCCTCGCGCAACACGGTGAGCGCAGCCTCGTAGGCGTCACCCCGTTTGCCGCCGAGAATCTTGAGGGCTTGGCACGTCACTGCCTCGTCGTCCTGCACGTCCCGGATGTCGTCCTCGGTATCGGTCGCGGTGGCACGGATCGCATCCACAACGCGCTCGGACTGCTCGGCGTCATCGAGATGCACGAGGGCTGCCTTCACCGTTTCGCGGTAGGGTTTGAGCGTGTCCTCAAGACCGCGCCGGTGCGCCGCGGCCTCGGCAAGACGCAGGCGGCGCTTGCGCCAGATGATGCCGGCCACCTCCTCGACGAGATGCTCCTCAGTGGGGCCCTGCGGCGCATGTTCCGCCACGAGGGCGGACACCACGGCACGGTATTCCTGCTCGTCCTCCCACGGCAGCACGGTGTAGCACGACAGCACGCCGTGGCGCAGCGCGTTTAAGCGGGTGATGTCGGTAGGCACAATCGCCAGCGGCAGGTCAGGTTTGGTATCGGTCATCATCAATATCTCCTTTTGGGTCGTCGGTTGTCGATCTGAGCGATCAATCGCTCGGCATGGATCGCAAAGGCTTCGTCGGCACGCATCTCGGCATCGAAACACTCTTCGCGCAGGCGCTCGTAGGTTCGCCACCACATGCCCTTAGGCTTGGGCGGAAAAGGCGCAGCCATGCCGGGATCACCGCCCAAGCGTTGCTTGATCTTGTTGGCGCGGCGCAGGGTCCGGTCACAATGGCCTTCGCTCTGGCTAGCATGGGCGAGGCGATAACAGTGCCGGCACAGGAAATAACGCCCTGGGCCGTGCAGTTTGGCCACGCGGCGGCCGCAGGCGATGCCGTTGACGATGCCGGGGCAGATGAAATACGGACGCGCACCGCCGAAACGGCACGGCACGCGGACAATGCGCACCGGCTCCTCTATGCTTTCCCACTCACCGCCAGCGATGCGCACCCGATAGGAAAGATGCAACCGGTCCGGTTCGGCGCGAAGATTGATCGAGGCGACCTTCTCGCTGTCTTGGGTCCACTGCCAACCGCGTGTCCAGCCCGGCGTAAGGCATCCGGCCTTGTGCAGCCGGTTCACGTCGATCGAGCGCGAATATTCCACCTTGTCGCGCCCGGAGCCGCTTGGCCGTCCTGATCCGAAGCCACCCATCATGCGCTCCCGTTTTTACCGAAATCGTCTGCGAACTTGGCCGGAATGCTGATCCCCATCGCCACCAGCGAAGACACCGCTTTCGCCCGATGTGCCTGATGCCATGCCCGCGAACACTCCTGATGCAGCCATGTATGTCCGGGGTCTTTCGTCGAGTAGCCGGTGAGATAAGGCAACAACATGCCCTTGGACTGGCCACAGAGGTCGCAGCGCCCCGA